>JAAYNJ010000022.1 GCA_012520915.1 Oscillospiraceae bacterium | reverse complement strand
CAGCTTTAGACGGTTCAGGGACGAGTATCCGCTGCCGAAATCGTCTATCGCAATCTTTATGCCGAGTTCCTTTAATTTGAACAGCTTTTCAAGCACTTCCGTGGGATCTTTGGAGAATAAGCTTTCCGTTATCTCGAGCTCGATATATTCAGGATCTACACCGCTTCCTTTAATAACCCTTGTAAAATCGGAAATGAAATTTTCCCCCTCAAACTGTACAACCGACAGGTTTACCGAAACCCGCAGGGGAGAGAAACCTTTTTCAACGAGTTTTCTGTGCTCCTTAAGCGCCTCTTCAAGCACCCAGAGTCCGATATCATAAATCAGTCCCGTCTGCTCAAGCATCGGTATAAACCTGTTGGGAGGAATTCTCCTGTTGTCGTCGGTAGTCCACCTGAGAAGCGCTTCAAACCCCACCGCTTTTCCGGTTTCACAACTTATCTGAGGCTGATACTCAAGTGAAAATTCTTTGTTCTCAAGCGATCTAAACAGCTTATTCGTGAGAAGGGTGGTCTCCGAGATATCGCTTTGCATTTTATCGTTATAAAAAACATAGTCTCTTTCGGTGTTTCTCGCTTCATAACCCGCCAAATCGGCGTTCTTTAGGAGTGTATCCGCATCCCTTCCGTGTTCAGGATAAACCGAGATTCCTATGCCGACAATTACAAATAACGCTTCAACCCCCGATTCCGTCGATATCGGATGTGAAAATGAAGAGAGCAGTTTCTCCGTGCATTCCTCTATCTCTTCGTTGGCTTCAATGTCGGGCAAAACAACCGCAAATTCTCCCTCGCCCGTTCTCGACACATAACAGCATTCTTCCAACAGTTTATTCAGAATCTTTGCCGATTCTATCATTACCTGCTCGCCTACGGCGTGGCCGAAGGTGTCGTTTATCATCCTCAGGTTTTCAAGTTCGATATCAAAAACCGCTATTTTTTTATCTTCCTTGCTGTCGGATATAATTTCCGCCAGCTTTCTTTTAAACATATTCCTGTTTGCGAGCTTTGTGGATTCATCGAAATATGCGATATTGTATAACATTCTTTCGTATTGGAGCTTCTTCCCTGTATCTCCAATGATGTTTGCAAGAATAATTAAAAAATGTAAGCGGCTTTCAGTAAACCTTATATCATTTCGCTCCTTATATTCAACAACAAGCATTCCTGTAACATTTTCATCAGCTGTTATCGGCAGTGCGAAGAAAGACCTTATTCCTCTCGATAGGAAAAAGCTTCTTTGCTGTTCGTTTTCGTCGATGGGTATGTCTGTAATATCTTCAACTGTTATTGGAGTATTCCGTTCAGTCAACAATTTGATCAAGGGATAGTTCGCTGTCTTAAACTTGGCTCCGGGATAAAAAGGAAATGATTTGTCCTCAATATCCTTTACATAAATATTGGAAATCGTGGCAGTTTCATAATTTGAATCAAAATCGACTAAATAAGCGTTGTCGAACTCAAGTATTTCAAAAGATTCCACCAGCAACTCATCGATTTTCAACTTTACGTTTTCACCATCAACCGAAATAAAGCTGGAAGAAATTTTTTCAAGCGTTTCCTGTTCTTTTGAAAACCTTTTAAAGCCCTTAATCTTTGAATCGTATTCTGTTGTCACATACCGTACGGCAAAAAAGGAAAGTGCGATAATAAAGATTCTTGTAGCATATTCATTTCCATCGATAATTACGGAAACCTTCGAGTAAGCTAACCAAAATACAATTTGAATCACTATGCTTGAAATGACAAAAGCATTGGCATGTACTTTACTGTCAAGGATAACGGTAAATAGAAGAAACACTATGTATGCAGCCCATATCGAAGTCGCCGCTGTTTTAATGTTTGTTATCGTAAAATAGAGCATGGCCAAAATGCTCAATACCAAAAAGATTGTATTCTGCATCGTATGACTTTTTGTTATATACGGTATAAAGCTTATGAACAATCCGCTGATTAAAAGAGTTCCGGCGAGTATAAATTCACTTATAAACGCCTCCTTCATACCAAAATACCTTATCAAAAAGGATATTGTTGCAACTATCACAAATACCGCAGATACAGTTCGAAACAAGCGTTTACGATCGTTGTTCAGCGATTCTGCGGATTCCAGAGAGATATGTCTTATTCCCCTTCTTTCAAGAAATACCCCGTAATTCCTCGCAGCCAAAAATAACATTGTCACGGGAATTACCAAAAACTCAATCGCCACTTTCGGAAACGGGTTTATCCCGATAATACCGGGCAAAACATCTATTGCCGAACCCACAAAAAACCCGCCCAGCAAGGATATCAGAAAAATAGTTACCTGTCGCTTCAGGAGGGTATGCGGCTTTAATTTTCTATGCCATCGAACAGTTAATGCGATAGCAAGAATCGAAGTCACAATATAATAAAGATTAAACAATACTCCCCAAATATCCGCAGGACGCACATTTACCCAGCCTAATTCGGTCTTAACCATTTCAAATTGTGTTTCTGCAAGAAAACCGAAAGGCGCAAACAGTATTATATTTATCAAGGCGGGTAGATAAAGCGCTATCAGCACAATTCGCTTATCAATACGGATTTCGGTTTTTGTAAGAATCAGTATAAAGTGGAGTAAAACACTATAAAAAACTCCCCAACCAAATACAGCGATACATCTCCAGAAAGCGCTTTCTTCCGCCGTAGGAGCAGAGTATGCTATGGAATATGCAAATGACCAAGTTGCCATTGTGGCTAAAATAAGTATAAACAGGCTGTTGATCTTGCTTTTTACATTGGTAATAATTACATACGCACCAAGAATAGTATAATAGCTACCGCAAATGTAAAACGATATTGATACAATTAAATCCTGTTTCACTGCCATAACTCCTGAATAAAAGCTACAAAACCTTGTTTATTGAATTCTACCCTAAATATCTGTCACCTTCAAAGCAAGTTTGTTGTTTTGATCACTATCTGCAAATAAAATACAATGGTTAAAAATCCAATCTGTTTTTTCGACACTGATTTAATATTCTTTCAAAATTGCTCATAATCATATAGACAAAGTTTACCTCTTAATCAGAAAATAAAAAAGACCATCAATACTCCTTTACAATACAGTTTAACCAAACTAAAAGCAAAAATGAGCATTAACGGCTTGCAAATCACAAGTTCGATTTTCGGGGCATCTCATATACATAAAAAGATGTTTTTAACGTAAAGTCCCGCCCGAAAGCATTTACATAATCACTATATTCTTTCCGGAAGCCTTTCCCTTATACATAAGGCGATCACAGGTATCAACACTCTGCTCCGCATTTTGATTATCTAACGGACAGACACCGATTGTTACAGTGACATTAAAAATCTTGCCGTGTACTTCCAGACTCTCAGATTCAAACTTTCCACGCAACTTGTCCAGGATGCGAAAGGCGGTTGTAACATCAACATCTTTCAGCAAAAGGAGAAATTCTTCCCCGCCCCAACGAATAACAATGTCCGTTTTACGCAGATTCTTTCTAATAATGCTACTGATTAAAACCAGTATCTCGTCACCGATTTGGTGGCCATTGGTATCGTTAATCAGTTTAAAATCGTCAATGTCAAGCATTGCGACACACCATATACGATTAGACCCGCTGGTACTCAATCTTTTAAAAAATGACTCTGAGAACCTGCGGTTAAAAAGGCCAGTCAGCGGATCGGTGTTTGCCTCGCTTTTGCTTTTTTCCAATTCCAGTCTGTTGAATTTTAAAATTGTGCTCCAGATGGCATTTCCTACGGTGAGCTGAATGACGGTACCGAAAACCGCCAAATTAACATTAAACAAAGAGAGTATGATATTTGCATCTCCAATATCCCACACCGGTGTCATACGAAAATGCATATACACGAGAGCAAACATACAGGCTAATAAAGAAACAAACACTAAAGCACGAATGCGCACGTTTGAGTAGGGGATCATTATCTGCATAATGACTGTAACAAGCAGGTACATTATTACAAGGTTGTTCAGTCCAATATGAATTGCGGACATTACAGTGTGCATCATTACTGAAGCGGAGAGTAGAATGCCGAACAACAAATAGTTTCCCTTATCAACGAGCCGAAGAAGAAATATATCAAGCAGAAACCCAAATAAATCAATAATAAACAACGGTATAATGCCAAGATAAAAATGAAGAAGCAAAAGGAAAAAGTGCATAGTTGCTGCAAAAATACAGGCGACATAAGAAATCAGAAGCAAGTATTTTTCGCCATCTGTTTTAAGTGAATGGTGGGACAGTAGATTATATGCATATTGTTCAAGTTTTTTATACATAGGCTATCTCTATCTTATTAACCTTTATTCCGATGGTATTGTATAATTGTACCCCTTTTTTGTCAACACATCGAAGTTCTTGATTATTCGCTGATTTATTTTATATCGAAGAACACCTCCATCTCTCCGGACACAGAATATCTTTCATGTCTTATGAAGGATCTGCTAAATTGAGCGCAAAAAACTGCTATATTCTCTAAAACAATCAAGTTAACGTGAAGTACTTTAAAATTTACAGTTGAAAGAATGATAATCACTCACTGTAAAGTACAAGTTTATAAAATCGTGCAAGAATCCTGATTATCAGCTAAGAAAATTGAGGCTTTGTAAATTGATAGCAGGATTCCTGTACGATTTTTTTTATTACGAAAAAGCTGTAATGGAGTAAGGTTTTATCAATCAACTTTAGTTGCGAATTAAGAAAGATTTGGTCTTATTTGCTTTTTCATCTCTGTTTCGTTTTAAGAATCGATACCTTGTATCATAACTATTGCCGACTTTTACACATAATTAAACTCTCCGTAAACTTGTAATAATAAATAATTGATAACTTTAATCCGGTATTTGTATAATTGCTCGTTTTTCGGTCTGTAGATTGGGAGAGTTATGAAAAATAAAAATATAAGCAGAATTGTTTGGGGCTTGGCACTGGTGATTACAGGTATTGTTTTCACGCTAAATATACTGGGCATTGCTGAAATAGATATATTCTTTGATGGGTGGTGGACTTTATTTCTTATCATTCCGTCATTTATAGGATTGTTTTCAAAACGCGGCAGGATTGTCAATATAACAGTGTTTGTGGTCGGGATCGCCTTGCTACTTTCCGCTCAAAATATACTTGACTTTGCTTCGGTTTTGCAGTTGATTGTTCCTTTCGTTTTAATTTTAATCGGTTTTAAAATGATATTTTCCCCTTCTTTTAAGCATAAACCGAATGAAAAGATTAGGGAATTAAAAAACAATGGTAAATCCTACCTAAATGATTCTGCGGCTTTCTCGGCGCATAAAATTGATTTTGACGGACAGATATTCGAAGGTGCCATATTGGATGCAGTCTTCGGAAGTATAACCTGCGACCTTAGCAATGCAATTATTGAAAATGATTGTTTTATAACCGCCTCTGCCGTTTTTGCAGGAATAGATATAAAGATTCCGGAACATATACAGGTCAATATTGATTCGAACGTTCTTTTTGGCGGAGTAAATGATAAGAGGAAAGATGCGGATTATCAAAACAATCACTCGGATAAATCAAGAACAATTTATATCGAGGCAAACTGTTTGTTCGGAGGTTTGAACGTTATATGAAGGCTTGGCACAATTATATAAAATTTGCCGCCATAGGTTTGGCAATTATTTTGATAATCGGCATTTTGGGCGGATTTATGCATATTCTATCTTTTTTCACACCCATATTATATTCAAATGTTGCCGGTGAGTATAAGATATATGAAATTGAAAATGAAATTAAATTTTTGGACATAGAGATCCATGCCGTTAATTTTGAAATAGAAACATCTAATGATTCCAATTTCAGAGTAGAAAGCAATTATAAGTATTTAGAGGTGAGGGAGAAAGAAAACAAACTTATCATTAAAGATAAAAAAGATTTTCATTTTAGCAGAAACAGCAATGTTGTTCTTAAACTTTATATTCCCGAAAATGCGACTTTTGAGGAAGTAGAAATTAAAACGGGTGCAGGCGAAACAAACCTTGAAACTCTACATGCAAAATGTGTTGATATGCAATTCGGTGCAGGAAAGGCCATATTGAATAATGTATCCGTAAGCGAAAATGCTTTTTTAGAAGCCGGTGTGGGGAAACTCATCATCAAGGATAGTACCTTTTGCAATTTAGATTTGGATATGGGTGTCGGCAACTTGGAATTTACAGGTACGCTATTGGGACGAAACTTTTTGAAAATGGGAGTCGGCTCAAGTCAGATTAACTTATCGGGTTCCTTAGATAATTATAGTTTGGATATTGAAAAGGGACTTGGAGATATTTATGTGGGTGATGATAATTTTATTGACAATACAAAACTTGGACAAGGCGACAGGAAGGTATATTTTGAAGGAGGAATCGGTTCTGTCAATATAGACTTTTCAGATTGATAAGATAGTAGTAAACAGCTATTCATAATATATTGCCAACACATATTCGCCACATCACATATTCAGTCGGAATTAATTTAAGATTATTTTGAGTCGTTGTTTGAACAAAGGCAGGCTAAATGGAAAACAAAAAGAATATCAAAACAACTTAATTTACAATGTTTGTTTTGATATTCTTTTTAAATGTGTATAATTGCTCATTTCTTGCATTTTTTTAGATGCTTCTATAATATAAACCTTAGGTCAACAGTTGATTTTCATAGTTTAATTGTTCTTCATTCATACTCACCGTAGCGTTATGCAAAATCGGACAAGAAAAGAGGTGAATATGCAAAAAAAGTACTCTCTGCTCGTTCATACCCTTGGACACTTTTGTGTCGACTTTTGTTGTTTTTTCCTGCTATTTGCCGGTTTTAAAAATGCCGAGCGGTCTGCTTCGGAAATAACCATAGGTTTTTTATGCTATAACATTATCGCTTTCGGGCTGCAACCTATCATTGGTTGTTTTTGTGATAACCACAAAAAGTTTCCCATATCCCTTATTGGTTGTACGCTGCTGTTTTTAGCAATTATATTTTTCCGGAAAGGCTGGGTTCCGATGATAATTGCCGCACTTGGAAATGCCTGTTTTCATGTAGGAGGCGGTATTGAGAGTCTTGTAAATGCAAATGGAAAAATGGCAAGAAGCGGTGTGTTCGTCTCATCCGGCGCACTTGGTGTCTCACTCGGCACTTTTGCAGGAATAAGCCCATCGTTTCCGGTAATCATTCCCATTATGATGCTCAGCGTCTGCATACTTCTCCTGCTTACCGTGTTTCCCGGACAGCTTGTATTTAAGTCTGTTGATAATCCGAAACCGGTTAGATTATATATCGCAAGTACCACACAACCGATTATTTTCATGCTGCTACTTCTATTTTTCTCCGTTTTTATCCGTGCTTATGCCGGATCTATCCTCCCCATTAAATGGAAAAATGGCATATTTCTTTCGCTTTTGCCGTCGATTGCAGCGTTTTCCGGAAAATTTTTCGGTGGTTTCTTTGCTGACCGTTTTGGGGCAAAAAACACCGGAGTTGCTACATTATTGCTTAGTGTACCGCTTCTTTTGTTCGGTATCGGCTCACCGATTCTCACTTCAGTCGGTCTTCTGTTGTTTAACATGAATATGTCTATTACACTTTGTGCCGTCTATTCCCTGTTACCCGATAATCCCGGACTTTCGTTCGGTATCCCGACGCTTGCTCTACTCTGCGGCGGTGCATTGACTTTCTTTTTTTCGTTGTCATCGACCGTATCGCTTTATCTGGTTTCTTTCCTTACTATTTCTTCCGCTATCGGGTTAATCTTTTCAACCGTTAATCAATCAACCATTGCAGGCTCTCACTCAAATTAATTAGGAAAGATTAACACAATATTCATTTTATTAACTCGAAAACAAACAATAATGAGGTATGATATGATCGATTTTGCGCTTTTGGATATTGCGACCACACCGGACGACATCATAAGACCTTTTTCTTCAAACTATCCGACTCTATTTCTGTTTCTTGTGGTTGGTTTGGTATTTACAGCAGTTATCGCGCTTTCGATAATTCTTATAATACTCGCAGTACGTAAAAAGAAAAACAAAAATCAAAATATTCAAAATAATGGATAATTCTGCGCTAATTTCTTTGTTATTTTCCGTCCTCACAGCCCTTCTTGCAACAGTTTTGCTAGAGGGGCTTATGATGTTGGTGTTGTTTCGCAATCGGCGTTTTATTTACTATATACTGTTATGCAATCTGCTGACCAACCCCGCAATAAACATAATAATTTTTGTTGTGTCTTATTTTTTTCCGGGCGCCTATTACCCTGTACTTACTTCACTTGAAATTGCTGTAATAATAATCGAGGCGGGAATTTTAAAGCTGCTATGCGAGTTTAACGCCAAAAAGTCCCTTCTTGTCTCTTTTGTGCTTAACACATTTTCTTATTCTGTAGGTTTATTACTCTTTCCGATTTTAAAAAGTTTAATTTAATATCGAAATAATTCGACTATAATGTATTTTCGTGTTTTTGTTTGCAATATGAATATAAAAGTTTTCTGAGACTAATTATTTTAAGTCACTTTTTGCGTACTATTAAAAAACACCATAAAATATCTTCTAGCTACTTTCCTACCTGCATAAACTCCACATATTCGGTATTTCCGGTTTTTTCGAATTATAGGGATATGGATTTTTTCAAATCTAAAATAAATAACGCTGTCAAATCAACGAGACTTGACAGCGAAACTCCGGTGAATTTAGTTATCATCATGATTGTTTGTAGAAAGCCTTGAAAGCTTTATATAGCTCGTATACATCTAAACAACTGGTAACTTCAAAGGGTGAATGCATCGAAAGAACCGGGACTCCCATATCGATTACATCCGCCCCAAGGCGTGCAATAAACTTTGCAACCGTTCCTCCTCCGCCTTCGTCAACCTTGCCGAGTTCGCCGCTTTGCCAAATGATACCCGCATCATCAAGCATTTTAATTATTCTCCAGACATATTCTGCAGAAGCTTCGCTTGTATACACTTTTCCGGCAGCTCCCGTGTACCTCTCAACGGATACGCCTCTGCCAAGGTAACAAGAGTTTTGAGGATCGCTGACACTGGAGAATGTCGGATCATATCCTGCCGCAACGTCGGATGAAATACAATCAGAATTCATAAAGACAATCCTTCTGTCTGCATTTTCTTTTTCGGAAATTGAAGTCACGAATTCAAAAATCATGCTGGAAGCAAGGCCGGTATTGCCATCGCTACCGGTTTCTTCCTTATCTGCTAACACAAGCATTGTCCAGTATTCCGGCGTTTCCGATTTAAGAAAAGCTTTTAATGCAGCATAAGCACAAACTCTGTCATCCTGCGCATATGCTCCAATCAGACTTTTATCAAAGCCGATATACCTTGATTTAAATGCAGGTACAAATTCAATTTCTGCCGAAACGAAGTCCTTTTCCACCATCCCATACTTTTTGTTCAGGATTGACATTAAGTTTAACTTAATAGGTTCCTTAATTTTCTCATCATCAATCGGAACGCTTCCTATGAGAATATTTAATTCTTCACCTTTAATTACTTCTCGTGTTGTACGGCTGTCCTGTGCTTTTCCCGATAAGTGCGGAAGAAGATCCGTAATACAGAATACCTCATCCTGATCATCTTCTCCTATTACAATATCAATCGACTTTCCGTCATGCGTAATTACCGTTCCATGCATAGCGAGCGGAATCGCCGCCCACTGATATTTTTTTATTCCCCCATAGTAGTGTGTCTTAAAATAGCCCAAAGAGTCCGATTCGTACATCGGATTCGGTTTGAGGTCGAGTCTCGGAGAATCAACATGGGCAGCTATCATCCTAAATCCGTCTGAAAGCGGTCTGCTGCCCTTCGTTACTGCAATAAGGCTTTTGCCCCTGTTGTTGTAATAAACACCTTTCCCTATCTTTTCACTTTTGTCGTACCGGCTAAAACCGTTTGATTCCAAAAGACTAACAGTTTTCTTTACAAACTCCCTCTCTGTCTTGGCAAAATTTAAAAAAGCCATATAATCATTACAATAGTCTCTACCCTCTTCCAACCTTGTAATAAGGTTCTCCAAATAAGCATCTTTTTTGCTCATGATTTCTTTTTGAAGCAATTCCGCTTTACTCAATTCCTCTTTCATTCAAAAACCTTTCTGCTTTTTCATTTATTATTAACATAGCCCTTTCGAGTTTGTTTATGAATTCATTTTGTTCTCCGCTATTTTCAATAATCAAGTCGGCAATTGTCTTTATATCAGCATCCGGAGTCTGTGCTTTCAATCTATTTTCCGCGTCCTCTTCCGATATTGCATCTCTGAGCATTATTCTTTTTAATTTATGATTATGTTCTGCAGTTATCAAAATCAAAAAATCGAATATTCCGACAAAACCGCTTTCATAAAGTGCCGCAGCTTCAACCACACAAACTCGACTGCCTGCTTTACTTAACTTTTGTATTTCTTTATTTATATTTTCAATAATTTTAGGATGGAGTATTCCATCCATTTTGTTCTTGTTATCTTTGGTTGAAAATGCTCTTTTTGCCAGTTCTTTACGGTTCAAAGAACCGTCCTCAAATAGAACATCATTGCCGAACGCTTTCGCCAACGCAACTCTTAAAGCGATATCTTCATCAACAGTTATTCGAGCAGTTAAATCCGCGTCAATTACAGGAATTCCCTTCTTTTTCAAATACCTGCAAGCCAGGCTTTTACCGCTTCCCGAATTTCCGGTTACAGCAACTTTGTAAATATTATTCAACTTCAATCACCTTAAAAGAGGCTGCTCTCAATAATCTGTTATAAATTGCTAAATAATCTCCTTCATCTTCCGTAACTCTCACATATACTTTCGAAGAGCCCAATTTATCTACCATTCTGAGTGCCGAAAAAAGCCTTCTCCCCTGAGAGAAATGGTCATTAATATCACCATATGAAATCGACGGTATAGGTATCTTTTCCTGCTCCGTATCGAAACACATTGCACATATGTTTCCGTGCGTGAGAGTTTTTAAATGTCTTATAAACCCCTCAAGGCTCCCTTTTACAAGAATAACCTCGGCGTTCGGAGAATAGTGTTTGTACTTTATACCCGGCGATTCTACAGGTTTTCCCGATTCCAATTCTTCAAATATTGAATTTGAGAGCTGTATATCAGGTGCTATTGTTGCAAGCATCTCTAATGTTATCATTCCGGGTCTCAGCAGAACAGGCTTTTCCCCCACGACAGAAACCACAGTAGATTCAATACCGAGTTCGCTCGGACCTCCGTCAAGAATTAAAGGTATCTTCCCGAAAAAATCATCAAAGACATGTTTTGCCGTTGTAGAACTCGGCTTTCCCGACAGGTTGGCAGAAGGGGCGGCAAGGGGAACATCTGCCGCAGATATAACAGCATGTGATATATAATTTGACGGCATTCTTACCGCAACTGTCGGCAATGAACAGGTAATCTCATCTGAAATTGACGGTTTTTTGTTTAAAACCAAAGTCAATGGACCGGGCCAAAATTCCTTTGCCAGCTCCAATGCTATTTCATTGACCTCTGCAATATCCCGAAGCATTACAAAATCACTAATATGTACTATCACGGGGTTGTCTGCAGGCCTTCCCTTTGCTTTATAAATTTTTTTCACCGCATCTTTATCAAATGCATTTGCGGCAAGCCCGTAAACCGTTTCCGTAGGCATTCCGACAAGTTCACCGTTTTTTAACAGTTTTGTCGCTTTTTGAACCACCTCATCTAAATTTTCTTCGGTAACCAAAATTATCTCAGTTTCCATTAAATGCACTTTCCTTAAGTTTTTCCGCCTGTGCGGCAGTTATTAGACTGTCTATTATTTCATCGAGGTCTCCATTCATAACTGACTCCAGGCGGTATAAAGTCAGTCCTATTCTGTGATCCGTAAGTCTGCCTTGAGGAAAATTGTAGGTACGGATTCTTTCGGAACGGTCTCCTGTTCCTACCTGACTTTTTCTCTCGGAAGCTATTTCGGCTTCTTGTTCCTCCCTCTTTTTTTCCAACAGCCTTGACCTAAGGACCTTCATCGCCTTGTCTCTATTCTTATGCTGGCTTCTTTCATCCTGACACTCTACAACTATTCCGGTCGGGAGATGGGTGATTCTTATTGCAGATTCGGTTTTATTGACGTGTTGTCCACCGGCCCCGCCCGCTCTGAATGTATCTATCTGCAGGTCTTTGGGATTAATTTCTATGTCCACTTCTTCAGCTTCAGGTAAAACAGCAACCGTAACAGTTGATGTGTGGACGCGTCCCTGCGTCTCGGTTTCAGGTACACGTTGTACTCTATGAACACCGCTCTCAAATTTAAAACGACTGTAAGCGCCGACGCCTGAAATCGAAAAACTTATTTCTTTATACCCTCCGAGTTCAGTCTCATTCGAGTACATAACTTCCGTCTTCCATTTTTTACTGTCGGCGTACATACTGTACATTCTAAAAAGTGATGCCGCGAAAAGGTTCGCCTCTTCGCCACCTGCACCACCTCTTATTTCAACAATAACACTTTTTTCATCATCTTCATCTTTTGGAAGCAGCAGTATCTTTAGTTCTTCCGTTGTTTCTTCAATCGTCTTTTTGGATTCCTCAAGCTCTTCGTAAAGCAACTCTTTAAAATCATCTTCCAATTCATTATCCGCTAACAGTTCAGTAGCTTCAATCAATGTTTCGTTTGCTTTTTTATATTCAGCATATTTCTCCACAATAGGTTCCAGAGTTTTTTGTTCTTTCATAAGTTCTCTGTATAAATCGTTGTCGCTGAACACTTGAGGGTCTTGAATCATTTCATATATCTTTAAGTATCTTTCGTATACTTCTTCCAGCTTTTCTAACATATCTAATCTGACCTTACAATTTTTCTAATACGTTTTTCAATTTTATTTCTGGGAATCATTATTTCCCTACCGCATTTTTGACACTTTATCTTGAAGTCCATGCCCACCCTCAAAACGAGAAAATCCTTGTTTCCACACGGGTGCTGTTTCTTAACGGTTATAATGTCTCCAATTCTTACATCCATATCAACCTCAACTATTCCAACTATGTATTATATATTATTTACTGGTCATTGGCAAAAGATTGACCGTTCGGTTAATCATATATTTAACAGGCTTATTAAATATTGTGATATAATAAAATTGTATTATTACAGGGAGGGCTTGTTCATGGATGATCGTGCCTTTACTGCCGGTGTAGTCCCGGGCGGTTTAACGAGCGACAAGGAAATCAAAATCCTTATCTGCTACCTTTTGCTTAAAGTATCCGAACCGGTATCTCATAATGTCATTATCTCAGCGCTCACCGGTGAACTGATAAATTACTTTGCTCTATCCGATGCATTGGCAGATTTGTTAAAGCTTAATAATATTTCAATTTCGGAAAACATGTATTCTCTTACCGAATCCGGGCGAAGTATAGCGCTGACACTTACAGACGAAATTCCTCTTACAGTCAGGGAAAGGACAGAACTGTCTCTAAAAAATGCTATCAGGTTTTATAAAAACCAACAACAACATCACACCGAGATATTGGAAATTGATGACGGTTTTTCGGTTCGTTGTTGGATATCCGAAAACAGCAAAGAGTTGTTATCAATAACAATCTATGCACCCACAAGGAAGCTTGCTTTATTGGTCCAAAAGAACTTTATTGAAAAAGGCGAGGAAATCATTAAAGATATTTTATTTCCTCTTTCTCAGAACGGCGAACTTTAGAAAAAGAGTTTTAACAATTAATTAAGCAGGTATTAAGTTTAATACCTGCTTAATTTTTGTTTTTATTACTTTGCTTCATTCTTAGGATTTTTTAGCTTTCCGCTTCTCATCATCGTTCTGGTATTTTTTATTTCATTATATACGGCTAATAAAACTTCTTCCGCTTTTCTTAATGCCGATTCGGAATAATCCAGAACAGCTTTTTCCGCCGCTCTTGTTTTTACATGTGTTTCCGTCAACAACTCGCCTGCTTTTTCTCTTGCAGATATCATAACCTCTTCTTGGGAAATCATTCTTCGCGCTCTTTCCTCCGCTTTTTTGATTATTTCCTCAGCTTCGGCATTTGCATCCTTTATTATATCCTCTCTATCTCTAACAATCGCTTTTGCATCCTTAATTTCTTGAGGAATATTAAGCCTGACCTCATCAACAAGTTCTCTTATTTTCTCGATGTCCACCATCCTTTTTCCGCCGGTAAACGGCAGATTCCATGCTTCTTCCAACACATCGTCTATGCGGTCAAGGTATTTATCTATTGTCAATTTGTTCACCAACCTTTCTTATTTTTTTTGTAATATCATCAATTATTTCTTCAGGAACGAAATCGGATATATCCCCTCCGAAAAACCCGACTTGCTTTACTATGCTTGAACTTAGATACATATATTCGCTTGAAGTGTTTAAAAAGAGCGTCTCCATATCGGGATTTATCTGTTTATTTGTCAGAGCCATCTGAAACTCATATTCAAAATCCGATAACGCCCTCAATCCTTTTACAATCGATCCCGCACCTCTGATTTTTACATAATCAGCCAGCAGACCGTCAAAAGTATCAACTTCAACATTTTCTAAATCTTTTGTCACCTTTTCAACAAACTCTACTCTTTCTCTAATTGTAAAGCATGCTTCCTTATCCGGGTTGGTCAGAACAACAACAATAAGTTTATCAAATAGTTTTGCAGCTCTCTTTATAATATCAAGATGTCCTTTCGTAATCGGATCAAAACTCCCCGGGTATATGGTCGTCCGCATTATCTTCCTCCTTATTTGATTTGCACTCATGTGTATATGTCCAGAACAAGACATTTCCGTATTGATATTTCTTCTTTAGAGCCATACTTCCAATCTCATCAGGCAACTCTTCGCCTTTACCGGTTTCAACCACTAATATCCCTTCTTCTGCAAGCGATTTCGCCGCCTTTTTTATTGCTTTCAGAGCAAGGTTTTTATAGTAAGGCGGATCTAGAAATATAATATCGAACATCACGCTATTGCTTGCAAGAAAACGAAATACATCATCTTTAATTATTCTTGAACCGACATTGAGGCCGGTATTTGAAATGTTCTTTTTTATAACAGCAATACTGTCACTGTTTATATCGACAAAACAAACTTGCTTGGCTCCGCGGCTAAGAGATTCAAGCCCCATTTGTCCCGAACCGGAAAACAAATCCAACACTTTAGCGCCGGGTATTTTAAACTGTATTGCGGAAAATATTCCCTCCTTGGCTCTTTGTGTCGTTGGTCTAACATCTTCGCCTTCAAGAGTGATTATTTTTTTGTTTCTCGCCTTTCCGGTGATAATTCTCATCGCACTACCAATTTCAATTAATTTAACACAACTCCACGATTCACTTGGAAATAATTATCATTAATAGACCGATATATGTCAAGAGTTGAAGTATTTAAACACCTGCTCTGCTGTTTTTAGGCTTATTCCTTCAACCTTTGCAATTTCTTCAACTGCAGCATTTTTTATGTTGTCAATCGTCTTGAAATGTTTAAGCAAATTTGCGGAACGCTTTGCCCCGATACCCTCTATTTCGGTAAGAACAGACTTGAGCGCTGATTTTGAATGTCTTTCCCTCTGATATCCAAGCGCATATCTGTGTACTTCATTTTGAATTTTAGAAACAAGCGAAAATGCAGTCCTTCTTGCTGAAAGCGACATCAAACCATCTGTTCCCACGAGATCCCTCGTATGATGCCTGCCGTCCTTAACCATGCCAAATATTTTTACATCCTTGAAACTGCTTTTTTCTACGGCCTTTTTTACACTGCTGACATGTCCGGCACCGCCATCCAGTAAAATCAAATCCGGAACCTTATCAAATCCCTTTGTCCCGATATTGTATCTCTCTATCCGTCTTGACAATGCCTCTATCATAGAAGAGTAATCATCTACACCTTTGACAGTTTTAATAATAAAACGCCTATAAAACTGTTTTTTGGGAACTCCGTCAATAAAGACAGCCATGCCTGCTACCGCTTCCTCTCCGTAGTTCGAAACATCATAGGCCTCAATACGTCTTGGTGTTTTTTCTAATCCCAACAAATTCGAAAGTTCACCCAGAGCCGATTCCTCTCTGGTCTTTCTTCCGATTTTTAGATTTAATGTCTCTATTGCATTGCTGTATCCCATTCTTACAAGTTCAAGGTTTTCTCCTTTTTGCGGAACCTTAACCGTAACTTTTTTCCCTTTTTGATGGGATAACATCTTTTCAAAGACCTCCTGCGATTCAAATTCATTGTCAACAAGAATCAAGGGAGGTATCTCGTTTTCCATTATGTAGTTGTGTCTGATAAACTCATCTCTGAAGTCGTTTAAGTCGGTTATATCTTCGGCAATATGTTCATACTTGTCTGCCAGCTTATTATCTCTGAATTTCAATACCGTAGCAGCCGCTATATTGTTATTCGCGGCAAAAGAAAATACATCCAAGTCTCTGTTTTTTCCTTTTTTAACTACTTTTTGCTTGGAATCGATTCTTTCTATTGCTTTTATAGCATCTCTAATTCTTGCCGCTTTCTCAAACTCCAGCATCTCGGCGGATTTTTTCATTTCGGATTTTAAATTCGATAATGCCTTTGAGGTACCCTTTCCTATGTACATACGGGCATTTTCAATAGATTCACGATACCTGCTATCATCAACTTTACCGCTGCAAAACCCCATACACAATTCAAGATGATAGTTTAGGCAAGGTCTGCCTATCTGCTTTTTGTCGGAAGCAAACTTCTTCTTGCAGGTAGGTATTCTGAAAATTGCAGATACGGATTCAACAAGCTTCTTGGCGCCGTAACCGCCCAAATAAGGACCAAAGTATTCCGCCCCGTCTTCTTCTTTTCTGTAAACCGCACTGATTTCCGGAAATTCGTCATTACTTATTCTAATATACGAAAATCCTTTATCATCTTTCATGAGGATATTGTATTTAGGATAGTTTTGCTTAATAAGTGAACATTCTAAAACCAAAGCCTCATATTCACCATCGGTAACAATAAAATCAAAGTCCTCAACAAGAGAAACCATTTTTTTTACTTTTCCTTCCAGGGACTCCTGATTTCTGAAGTAGCTCGACACCCTGTCTTTTAATCGTTTCGCCTTGCCTATGTAAATGACCTTGCTCTTTTTATCACGCATCAAATAAACACCCGGCAGAAGCGGCAGAGATTGTGCTTTTCTTAATAATTTTTCTATTCTTTCCATAGATAATATTATAGTACATTTAAGTTTAATAATTTATTATTCAATCAAAAAGCCACAACAATTATTTGTTGCGGCTAATGATTGATATCCACCTACATACTTTAGGCAGAATTATTTTATTCCTTAAATCCGGAATTTATGAGTTTGGTAAGACCTTCAACTGCCTGTTGCTCGTCTGAACCGTCAGCTATGATTCTTATCTGTGTTCCACCGACTATTCCAAGTGAAAGCACTCCCAATAGGCTTTTAGCGTTAACCCTGCGTTCTTCTTTTTCGACCCAAATCGAAGACTTATATTCATTAGCTCTTTGGATAAAGAAAGTTGCCGGACGTGCATGAAGACCTACCTGATTCTCAACCATTACATCTTTAACAACCACAGATTCTCTCTCCTTTATTTTAATTATCATCACAAATCGTACTTAAACAAAAAAACAATTTGTTTCCAATTTGCCTAGAAACCTAAATGTTTCAGATGTATGATAGTGTATTCATGTCTTTTGGTCAACAGAAATCAAGAAATTTTGCCGATTTTTCATATACTGTCAAAAAATTTACCGTCATTTTTGTGCATTATTTACCATAAATCTTGTGCTTTTTACTTCATGTTACACATTTTTATTAAACATTTCCTTAATTTGTTACTTTTTCCCGCTTTGAAGATACCGCTCATATAAATCTTTTCTTCTTTCTTTGGTCCTTTCAATAGACTTTTCTTCTTTCCATTTTGCAATATTCGCATGATGCCCGGAGAGCAATACTTCAGGAACCCTTCTGCCCATCCAAACTTCAGGCCTTGTATACTGGGGATGTTCAAGCAGTCCGTGGTAATGGCTTTCATCCTCGAATCCGGCTCTTTCGGACAGGACCCCGTCACACAATCTTGCAATTGAATCAACCAGTATTAAAGCCGGCAACTCTCCGCCACTTACTACATAATCCCCAATAGATATTTCCTCATCAACAATTTCATCAATAACCCTCTGATCAACGCCCTCATAATGCCCACAGAGTATTATTATCTCATCCATTTCCGATAGCTCTTTGACCCTTTCTTGAGTCAACACGGTTCCCGACGGAGACATAAAAATAGTATGAGGTTTTTTATCCGATTTAGACGCAATGCTCTTATAACAGTCGTATATGGGCTGAGCAGTCATGAGCATGCCCTGTCTGCCCCCATAAGGCGCATCATCAACCTGCTTTTGCCTGTTTAATGTAAAATCTCTGATATTATGCGAATTTATTTCAATCTTTTTTGATGCGACCGCTCTGCCGATAACACTCATTTCCGTATAACTTCTTGTAAATTCGGGAAACAGCGTCATAATATCAATTTTCAATTACTCCCTCATTTTTCGAACATGCCGGGTATGGTCTTAATCTTTATCACTTTATTTTCAATGTCTGTCGATATAATGAATTCAACGACTGCGGGAAAGAAATTCACCTTTCCGGAGTTCCTTTCGATATGATAGATATCGTGGGAGCCGTTATTACTGATTTCTATGATTCTTCCGTAATTTTCACCGCTTTTTTCATCTATTACGCAGGCTCCTAAAAGATCCTCAACAAAATAACAGCCCTCTTCCAAAACAATATCATTCTTATCCAAATATATCGACTTTCCTATGTATTTTTGCGCTATATTTGCATCATCAATGTCCTTAAATTTAAGATACACAATATTTTTCCTTATGTGACCCTTTTCTATCTCCAACCTCTTTTTTCCTTTTTCGTCAAGGAACACCTTTTCAAGCTCTAATAAATCATCCGGCGAGTCGCACAAGGGATAGACTTTTAAATAACCCTTAAGCCCATGCATGGAAAATATCTTGCCTGTTAACAGATACTGATTCATTTTACCTCTATTTGATGACAAAACTAAAAAGCCATATTGGGATCTGAAGAAATCCAAGACCCCAATGGCAGATGATAATATTTATAATTATAATTTAGTCGATCTCTACTGAAACTCTGGTGCCTACTCTAACTGCTGCGGCACGCATAATTACTCTTATTGCTTTCGCTATGCGTCCCTGTTTCCCAATGACTCTTCCCATGTCATCTTCACCAACAGAAAGATGATAAACAATAACACCCTCTTCGTTGGGTTCATCGACGGTTACTCTTACCGCATCTTTGTCTTCAACAAGGCCTTTTGCAATCGTTACCAATAGTTCTTCCATTTGGAACATCCTTTCTTGTGTAGATATATCGGTTAAATTATCTCATTCTTTTTTAGAAGCGCCTTTACCGTATCTGTCGGCTGGGCCCCGGTACTTATCCACTGTTTAACCTTTTCAGCATCTATCTTAAACTCAACCGGATCTTTCGTAGGATCGTAAGTTCCGATTTCCTCAATAAATCTGCCATCCCTAGGAAATCTGCTATCCGCAACAACAATCCTGTAAAAAGGATTTTTCTTTGCTCCCATTCGACGCAATCTGATTTTTACCGCCATTAAATTATTCCTCCTGATTTTTATCTTTTATTATTAAAATTAAGACTTATGATTTTAATTTTTAATGCCCTTAAATGATGTGTTAGAACGGCAACATACCCATTCCCGAATTTCTGCCTCTGCGCCTTCCCTTTCTACTCATCTGTTTCATCATTTTATTCATCTGATCAAACTGTTTTAGAAGTCTGTTGACATCTTCAACTTTAGTTCCGCTTCCCGCAGCAATACGTCTTTTCCGTGAAGCATTTATCACACCGGGCTTTAACCTTTCTGCCGGGGTCATAGAGAAAATAATAGCCTCGACTTTTTTAAACGCACTTTCATCTAAAGCTTCTTCGGGAATTTTAGCTCCACCCGGCATCATTTGTATTAGCTGCCTTAAATTTCCCATATTCCTTAGCTGCTCCAACTGGTCCAAAAGATCTTCCATATTAAAACCTTTTTTTATTTTCCCAATCATTTCGGCAGCTTTCTTCTCATCGACTACTTTCTCTGCCTTTTCTATAAGGGTAAGCACATCTCCCATTCCGAGTATTCTCGATGCCATCCTTTCAGGGTGAAAGACCTCCAAATCATCAATTCTTTCACCTATACCGGCAAACTTTATCGGTTTGTTCGTAACCGCATAAGCCGAAAGAGCAGCACCACCTCGAGAGTCTCCGTCCAGTTTTGTGACAATTATGCCGTCAATTCCGATTTCTCTTTCAAATTGAGATGCTACATTTACAACGTCCTGGCCCGTCATAGCATCCACAACCAATAACGACTCATCGATATCTACAGCGGATTTAATATTTTTCAATTCTTCCATCAATTGTTCATCAATATGAAGACGACCTGCAGTATCAATGATTATAATATTATAACCGTAATCTCTCGCATGAGAGTAGCCTTTTAAAGCAATAGCAACAGGATTTCCCTGTCCCATTTCAAAAACCGGAACGCCTGCAAGTTCACCAACCTTTAACAGCTGTTCTATTGCTGCCGGTCTATAAACGTCACATGCAACTAATAGCGGTCTATATCCTTTTGACTTGTAGTATTTTGCAAGTTTGGCACAATGGGTTGTTTTACCGCTACCCTGAAGGCCAAACATCATTATGACTGTAGGTTTCGTGGAGTTGAGCTTGATTTCCCTTGCTCCTCCGCCCATAGTGCTTGTCAGTGTTTCATGAACAATTTTTATTACCTGCTGTGCGGGCGTCAAGCTCTCCATAACTTCAGTCCCGATGGACCTCTGCTTTACCGATTCAATAAACTCTTTCACTACTTTGTAGTTGACATCGGCTTCCAATAACGCTATACGAACTTCGCGCATCGCGGAATCGATATCAGCTTCGCTGAGTTTACCTCGCATTTTCAGCTTGGAGAATATTTTATTAAGTCTGTCTGTCAGTCCTTCAAACGCCAAATTAAGCTCCGGTTAGATATAGTCAATATTTTCGGTTCGATCAATTATAGATTCGGCAAGTCTTTTTATCTGGTCTGAGTAGGCGAGCCTTTCATTATACACAAGAATGCCTTTCGCATCCTCTCTTATCATTTCAGCCATCATTGACAGCTCTCTGGACTTCTCGGCAAACCCGAGTTTTTCCTCAAGCTCAAACATCACAGCTTCGCCTCTTTTAATAGAATCACGTACACCCTGTCTCGTAATCCCACAATGTTCAGCAATCTCCGCTAATGACAGATCCTCATTGTAGTAGAGTTCGACAACATCTCTCTGTTTTTCGGTAAGCGCGGGACCATAAATGTCAAGGAGATATGATATTCTAAGATCTTTTGCCAAAACTAATCTCTCCATAATTCTTGTAAAGCAAACGGACTTTACAAGATGAAATTATAGTATTTGTCATCGAATTTGTCAATTATGTTTTTCAATTAATTTGACGGTTTTCTTCGTTTTTGCACCTTTTATCACATTTTTCCCTTAATCAAACATATAATTCGCTTCATTTTGTGTAAAGCGATTTGCTTTACATAGCTTTTTTGTTTGCAATATTGGATCTACTTTATATCTGTTTTCATTTTAATATTTCTTTTTTCAAATACACTGAAGCAGTAAATGATATTTTTCCAAAATAAAAAATCTGCGATAAACGATTCCCGGTTTATCACAGATTAAACTATTCTTGGAGCGGGTGATGGGGATCGAACCCACGTATCCAGCTTGGAAGGCTGGTGTTCTACCATTGAACTACACCCGCAAAATCGGTATCCAAATGCTTAAAAATTATAACAGTCGATTTCTATAAAGTCAACAACATTAAGTAATCTTTACTGCCAAATGTTCTTAATGAATCGAACCCCACCGAAAACATTAGGAAACAACATATAACATAAAAACCCGAGTGCAATGATGATACTGCACTCGGTCTTTGGCGCGCCTGAAGGGATTCGAACCCCTGGCCCACGGCTTAGAAGGCCGTTGCTCTATCCAGCTGAGCTACAGGCGCAACGAACGCACGTTGGTGATTGTAACACAATTGTGCGCAGTTTTCAATAAAAAGATGTCGTTTAGAAACTGGTTGTCAAATATTATTATCTCCCTTTATATTGTTCTTCATAATACTTGACATAATCTCCGCTCACTATATCTTCCATCCACTCTTTATTGTCCAAATACCATCTTATGGTCTTTATTATGCCCTCTTCGAAAGATGTTTCCGGATACCATCCCAAATCGTCTTTAATTTTTGTCGGGTCTATTCCATACCTTCTATCATGACCTTTTCTATCTTCAACATGTTTTATAAGGTGAGATCCGACTGTTTCGTCTTCATTCTTTTGAATGTAGTCAATAATGGTATTCACAATTTGCAGATTCGTCCTTTCATTGTGACCGCCGATATTGTATGTCTCACCCACCTTAGCACTCATTAAAATCATATCTATTGCTTTACAGTGGTCGTCGACATATAACCAATCTCTCACCTGTAAACCGTCACCGTAGATCGGAAGATCTCTGTGGTTAAGACAGTTATTAATCACAAGCGGTATCAATTTTTCGGGAAACTGATAAGGTCCGTAGTTGTTTGAACATCTCGTAATGTTTATCGGCATTTTATAGGTGTCAAAATATGCTTTTACCAGTAAATCCGCTCCCGTTTTTGAAGCGGAGTAGGGGCTGTGAGGATCAAGCGGCGTATCTTCAGTAAAAAAACCGTCCGGTCCGAGTGATCCGTAAACTTCATCAGTTGAAACTTGTAAAAATCTCACATTTTCCGGCCAGCTGTCGTCTTCCTTCTCCCATGCTTCCTTTGCACAATTCAGCAGGGTTGAGGTTCCTAATATATTGGTTTCGACAAATATATCGGGACCGGTTATTGAACGGTCTACATGTGATTCCGCTGCAAAATTAACCACCTGATTGAAATCATATTGTTTAAAGAGGTTATTTATCAATTCCTTATCTCTTATATCACCCTTAACAAATACATAACGCTCATCGTTTTCGACCGATTTTAGATTTTTAAGGTTTCCGCTGTATGTTATAGCGTCCAAATTAACAATAAAAATATCGTTATACTTCTTCAGCATATATATTATAAAATTGCTACCTATAAACCCTGCTCCACCCGTTACGAGTATTCTGTTCATTTTTTCCTCCAAAAATTTATAAGTGATATCAGTCAGTAAATCTGTCAGCATTTTCTAAATATTCTTTTATTGCCTCCTGCCAGCTTCTCATCTTAATTCCTACCGCTTTTTCCAGCTTACTGTTATCAAGTGCTGAAAACTTGGGTCTCTTCGCCGGTCTCGGAAACTCTTCAGTCGTACAGGGAACAACTTTGGTGTTCAGCTTTGAAAGTCCAACAATCTCTTTTGCAAACTCATACCAACTACAGATACCCGAATTTGTGCAATGATAAATCCCATTAGCTCCTATGGAAATCAACATTAAAATCCTTTGAGCCAGGTCTGCGGCATTGGTCGGATTTCCGAATTGGTCATCTACCACGGTTAGGGTGTCTCTTTCTTTAGCAAGATTGACTATTGTTTTAACAAAGTTTTTGCCCCTATAACCATACAACCAAGCAGATCTCACTATCAAGGAATCGGGGTTATTGCTCGACACAAGCTCTTCACCCGTTAATTTGGTCTTTCCATACACGGTATTAGGACTACCGGGATCATTTTCCTTGAACGGGGTGTCTCCTTCGCCGGAAAAGACATAATCTGTTGAGATATGAACGAACTTTGCTCCTGTTTCAGCCGCAACTCTTGCTAAAAAACCGGGAGCTGTTGTATTTACTGCAGTTGCCTGTTCGATACTCTCTTCAGCTTTATCCACATTTGTAAATGCAGCACAGTTGATTATACAGTCAAATCGTCCATTCAGTAATAATTCTCTCACTTTTACTTCATCGGTAATATCGAGAAAATCTACGTCAACCCCCAACACTTCACTGTTAATCAAGGAAACGGGAAGATTCCCTTGTTTTTTTTCGCTGTCGTTAAGCCGATTTATAAGCTCGCTTCCCAACTGTCCGTTTGATCCGGTTACTAATATTTTCAATAGTATGACCTCCGATTTATTTAGGAATGACCGTTTCTGCTATTTGAAGTAAATATTTCCCGTATTCTGTCTGTCTGAGCGGTTCCGCCAGTTTCAAGAGCTGTTCTTTGGTGATGAACTTTCTTCTGTACGCAATTTCTTCAAGGCAGGATACATAAAGTCCCTGTCTCGTCTGAACCGCTTCGATGAAATTGGCTGCATCCAAAAGGGAACGATGATTACCGGTATCCAGCCAGGCCATACCCCTGCCGAAAAGCTCGACTCTGAGTTCACCCATCTTCAGATATTCATTATTGACCGATGTTATTTCGATTTCTCCCCTTGCCGAGGGCTTTATATTCTTTGAGATTTCCACAACTCTGTTGTCATAAAAATATAGTCCGGGAACAGCATAGTTCGACTTCGGTTTTTCAGGTTTTTCCTCAATTGATATGACATTTCCCTCTCGGTCAAACTCAACTACTCCCATCTCACTCGGATTGCTTACATGGTATCCGAATATTGTCGCGCCCTTCTCTCTGGCAGCAGCATTTGCCAGTCGTTCTGAAAATCCGTATCCGTAAAATACATTATCTCCCAAAACGAGACATACTCTGTCGCTTCCGATAAACTCTTCTCCCACAATAAACGCATCAGCGAGTCCTCTGGGTTCCTTTTGTACGGCATATTGAATATTAAGTCCTAATTGACCTCCGTCTTTAAAAAGTTCTTCGAACCCACCGATATCCCTTTCGGTAGAGATTATCAATATGTCTCTTATCCCGGCCAACATCAGAGTGGATACGGGATAGTAAATCATCGGTTTATCGTAAACCGTTAGGAGTTGCTTTGAGACCGAAATGGTCGAAGGGTAAAGTCTTGTTCCTGCGCCACCGGCTAAAACTATTCCTTTAATCATGTATTACCCCTTTTAATTTTGATTTAACAGTTTCAAAAATATACTATCAGATATCTCAATCAACAACAAACACTATTTGCACTTTAAAATAGTCTTGACAGGTGTACATAGGCATTTTTTACTGTAATTTATATGTTTATTCTATTCTTTTTTAACCACTCTCAACCAATCAAATCTTCAAAAACTATCCAAATCACTTCATCTTAATAAAGAGCCGTACACAATTATAATCCTCAATTCCAATAATTCTTGATATCCCCTTCAACCGTTTTTTACAGCACAGCCTCTTTAAAAAGGGGGTTAAGCTTATCTTTTTCACTCAATATGATTTCCCCGTCAATTTCCGGCCAGATTATAGAGATATCGGGATCATTCCAAATAATGCCTCCCTCATCATGAGGATCGTAAAACCGAGTACACTTATAAGCAAACTCAGCAGTATCCGAAAGGACTAAGAAACCGTGCGCAAACCCTTCCGGCACATAAATTTGCTTACCGTTTTCTGCCGAAAGCACTGTTCCGAACCACTTACCGAAAGTTTCGGATTCTCTTCTTATATCAACGCCTACATCGAAAACCTCTCCGGAAAGCACCCTAACAAGTTTTCCTTGAGGATTATTTCTTTGAAAATGCAGTCCTCTTAGCACGCCCTTTTTCGACATCGACTGATTATCCTGAACAAACACCAATGGATAGCCTGCATTTTTGAATTCTCTTTCATTATATGTTTCCATAAAGTATCCACGGTTATCGCCGAATTTTTTTGTTTCAACAACAAACATGCCCTTTAATCCGGTTTCTATAAACTTGAACTTCAAAATGTCACCCCTTTTCAGTTCGTTTTGTCTTTAGCGACATCATTTTCAGTCGATCCGAATATATCATAATGATATTTTACGCCTTTGTTTTCTTTTTTCATATTACGGAATCTCATAAAATGCTTTTTGCTGAGCAACGCCATCAGCACCATGTAAATTCTATCTCTAAATGACTTGGGATTAAAAAAAGTTTCGTAAAATTCCAATGTTCCTTTGGTTCTGTGTAATATACGGCTGTAACTGTTGAATTTATCCGCTGTTCCGATTTCTCCCGTGAGTTCCTTTAGCAGTCTATTGGTTGTAAACAGTCTGCCGGAGACGATTTCCGAAGTTGTTGAAACCGCTGTAAATTTGCCTTCATTCTGAGCGAGTATTGGAGGCAGGTATTCAGTTAAAGACACACCAATCACATATTCTTCTTCTTCAACTTTTTTCAAACTGTCATTAAAAAGCGGTTTCAAGATTTTTGTGTAACAAAAAAAAGAGCCGCCTATGTTCCTGATTTGTTCTTGCTCTTCCGACAACGGAAGTTTTATCCCTATTCCGCTCAGCATACTCTGCATTCTTTCTTTTTCTTGAGCATCCATAGGAATATCTATACAAAAGACATCATGAGTGGGGTTTAGAGGTATTAGAACTCCGAATTCCTTTCTTCTTAAAAGAAAGTCTGCACAAAGCGCCACATTTTTAAATGAATGCAATGAGTTATAGAACATTGAAAAGTCTTTTTCTAAATTACTGTAGTCAACATCTGTTTGTGAAAAAATATCCGAAGGATTATATTTTATTTGTTTGTCAGCGGTTGTACAGTTTAGATATAATAAAAACTCCCCTGTCCTTAACCTATCTCCGAATACATTTATGATATCTATAAATCCGGATTTATCTCCATTTAGCACAACAGCATTCGGAAATTTTTCTATCGCTGCTATTTCATCACTTTTGTTTTTGCAGTAAATAAATATTTCCGCATTTTTAAAGTCCGCAACTTTGCTTATCATGTCGATTTGAAAAGCTTCGGGATTTTCAATGACTACTGAGACATTCGAAGATATATCCTCGCTGTTTTCTATTCTCTTTTTGCTTTCACAGATAAAGAAAACAGGCGCCAAAGCTTCGAAATACTTGTCTACCGGAGTCGTTCTCGTAATGTTTTTCGAAATGAGTTCAACATCATAGTCCGTCTCTTGGCTCAAGTAATTTATTAGAGCGAAACCTTCACCGCCCTTTACTGAAGAGTTCAGCAGGTCGGGAGTGTCAATAAAGCTTTTTCTCTTAATAAAAGGACAACGATAGTGTTCCAAGAGGATTCTTGGAAAGCTCATTAACGGATAAAGGCATAATCCGTCATACCAACCGGGTTCAATAAAGCAATCCCATTTATATCCAAGTTTACTGAAGTAGTCGGTAAAAATCATTTCATGAAAACTGACAGCTTCTTTATAATTAGCTATCTCCGGCAGATTTCTCCAATAATTGTCAAAATCTCCGGAGTATATCATTTTCTTTCTTACTGCCCAAAAAAAAGTTTGAATGTGTTCAGGAACACAATCAAAATTATTCAATCCCCACACATTTTTATCGCCGCCAATATACCTTGACAGACCCCAAAAGTCGATGTCTTTTCTTTCCATTTTCGAAAACATTTCGTCAAGCGGAAAAAAGGGCCCGAATATGCTGTCATTAAAAAATATAATCTCATCAATATTTTCGTATCTATCTTTTATAAAATCATATCCCTCTTTGTAGGCGTATGTATCATAGCCTTCATTAGGTCTGATTAGCAGTTCGGAACAATATTTTTTAAGCTTTTTCTCCCCTATCTCATCTATACTTCCATTTACCACACACAAAATTCTGCTGAAGAAAGGAAGCATCTTCTCCAACAGGTAAATGACATAGTCGTCCACTATTCCATCAATATCATAAAATGCAAAAATGCCAATCCGATTCATATCCAACCGCAAAGCAGATTTATTAGCACTCCAAACTTAGAAAAAACTTGCGTTTTCACACCGACAAATAACGTATGTTGTTTCGTTTTATAATACTATTATTCCATGTTCTTTTCAAGGCAATAACCAGTGTCACGTCATTACATCTTCCGTCATATAATAGTACTCTCAGTATAAAAATGTATGCTGTTTTACATAATCTTGAAAAACTATGTTCTATGTGATAAAATGCGCAATGTAGCGTTTGGTGGATATAGCTCAGGTGGTTAGAGTGCCAGGTTGTGGCCCTGGAGGTCGTGGGTTCAAGTCCCATTATCCACCCCATACAACTAAAGACACTCGAAGTATCAATACTTCGAGTGTCTTTTTCTGTTTACAAAACAATCATTTCATTTTGCCGCTTTAATAATAATCTCACAGCACTTTTCAAAACCGAGTTCCGAGCTATTCAGACATAGGCTGTAATGTCTTGCATCTCCCCAGGGTCTTCCGGTGTAGTATCGGTAGTGATTGGCACGAAGCCTATCCTGTTTTTTTATCTGTTTTAGAGCTTTTTTCCCGGTTGAAAGTGAAGAATCAATACTCATCGCCCGCTCGATTTTCATCGTTTCTTCCCCAAATATGAAAACATTTAAAACATCATCACGAGCTCTCAATATGAAATTTGAAGACCTGCCTACTATGACACAGCTTCCTTTTGATGCAATTTCATTTATTATCTTACTCTGAATCTGGTGGACTTTGTCCACTGTGGGAATATTTTCAGGTGTGTACCCCGGTGATCCATAAAGATTCCCGAGTGTTGAAAGATTAAACAAAAGACTTGACGTTGCCGAGTATTCCCCTGTTTCTTCTACAAACTCAAGAGAAAAACCGCTCTCCTTAGCTACCATCGATATGAGTTCTTTATCATAATAGGGGACTTCGAGAAGCTGTGCAACACGCTTCGCAATATATGTTCCGCCACTTGCAAATTCACGACTTATCGTTATTATCTTTTTACTGTTAGTCATTTTATTCCCCCTTAACAAATATCTGCTTTCAACATCAATTATACAGTTTAAAACCGAATTCAATCAAGACTAAAGAAACGAAATATGAGGAGCATCAACAGATACTCCTCATTTTTCGTTTTATATTGTTGAAAAAACTTATTTATCATTCAAATGCATGGGAAACTGCGACAGCAACTGCTACGGTCGCTCCAACCATCGGGTTGTTTCCCATACCGATAAATCCCATCATCTCAACGTGCGCCGGTACTGAAGAAGATCCTGCAAATTGAGCATCTGAATGCATGCGCCCCATGGTATCGGTCATACCGTAGCTTGCAGGTCCTGCAGCCATATTGTCAGGGTGCAGTGTGCGTCCCGTACCGCCACCGGATGCAACGGAAAAATAATCCTTATTCTGTTCAATGCATTCTTTCTTATAAGTACCTGCAACGGGATGTTGGAATCTGGTCGGATTTGTCGAGTTTCCTGTGATAGACACATCGACACCTTCAAAATGCATTATCGCTACGCCTTCACGCACATCGTCTGCGCCGTAACAATTGACTTCCGCACGCTCCCCTTTACTATATGGAGTTTTAGAAATCAGTTTGAGTTCTCCGGTTTGATAATCAAACTCCGTTTCGCAATAGGTAAATCCGTTAAGTCTGGAGATTATCAGTGCAGCATCT
Organism: Oscillospiraceae bacterium; assembly: GCA_012520915.1. GTDB lineage: Bacteria > Bacillota > Clostridia > Oscillospirales > Ruminococcaceae > WRIP01. The sequence goes on along the minus strand of JAAYNJ010000022.1, from coordinate 227,636 downwards.
TTGCCCAAACCGACAAGAATAACTCTCAGCGGTTCCGTCCTGCTTAGGTTTGCGTTCTTCGCAATTCCTATAGCACCTTCGGCAGCTGCAAAAGATTCGTGACCCGCCAAAAAAGCAAAACACTTGGTTTCGTTTTTAAGCAACATGGCCCCAAGATTCCCATGTCCCAAACCGACTTTTCTATCCTCGGCAACAGATCCCGGGATACAGAACGCCTGAAGTCCGATACCAATTGCTTTTGCAGCTTCGGATGCTTCCTTGCATCCCTTTTTAATTGCAATCGCTGCACCGAGAATATATGCCCAGCCGGCGTTTTCAAACGCAATCGGTTGAGTTTCTTTAACAATATCATAGGGAGAAATTCCGTGTTCGACGCATATGTTCTTTGCATCTTCAAGGCTGGACATTCCGTATTCTTTCAGAACTCCATTGATCTTATCTATTCTTCTTTCATAGCCTTCAAATCGCACCATTTAAATTCCTCCTTATTCATGCCTCGGGTTTATCGTTTTTACAGCATCTTCAAATCTGCCGTATGTTCCGGTAGCATCTTTAAGTGCTTTTTCGGCGTCAACACCCTTATATATGGCATCCATCATTCTTCCGATATGCACAAACTCATACCCGATTATCTCATTATTATCATCTAATCCCAACTTGGTAACATAACCTTCTGCAAGCTCCAGATATCTGCTACCTTTATTTTTAGTTCCGTAGGTAGTCCCGCATATGCTGCGAAGTCCCTTTCCAAGATCCTCCAGACCTGCACCTATCGGTAATCCACCCTCTGAAAAAGCAGTTTGTGAACGTCCATAGACAGCCTGCAGGAAAAGTTCCCTCATAGCCGTATTTATCGCGTCACAAACCAAATCGGTGTTAAGGGCCTCTAAAATAGTTTTACCCGGTAAAATTTCCGAAGCCATCGCAGCAGAGTGGGTCATTCCACTACAGCCCAACACCTCTATCAGGGCTTCTTCAATTATTCCGTCCTTGATATTTAAGGTAAGCTTACATGCTCCCTGTTGCGGAGCACACCAACCAACTCCGTGAGTCAGTCCGCTGACATCTCCAACCTGTTTGACCTTAACCCACTTACCCTCTTCAGGTATAGGAGCAGGGCCATGGCTGGCGCCTTTGGCGACCTTGCACATATTTTCAACTTCAGGTGTATAAATCATATGAACCCAATCCTCTCTACAGTATTATTTCAGAACTCTACCAACTTACAAGCAGTATATGCAATAATCACATATTTACTGCCCATTCCATTACTCTGAATTATAATTTGAAGAGCTGTTAAAGTCAATTAAAACCGAGCAAAAGCACGGTTTTAAACTTCATTTCATTCTTATATAGAATAAGTCGTTTTTCAAACCAAACAGGAATCGGAATACGAAAAAATCAAAACTCGGGGTCCCAATCTCCGTCTTTAAAAATAGAGTGTTTATTGCCCTTATTGTCTATACCAGTAATGTTCATATCTTTTGTTCCTATCATTATATCCTCGTGAATAAGGCTGTCATTTAACCCTTTATCTTTGAGTTTTTCTCTGTCCATTTTTTCGCCCCCTGAAATATTGTCAGGATAACCGGCTCCAAAGGCTATGTGACAGGCGGCGTTTTCGTCGAACAGCGTGTTATAGAAAAGAATTCCTGATTTTCTTATCGGACTGGTTTTTGGAACTAATGCTATTTCACCTATTCTTGAGGCGCCTTCATCGGAAGAAAACATTTCCGTCAGCAGTTCATTGTTTTGTTTGGCAGTGTGTCTAATAACTTTTCCGTTTTCAAACTCCACCTCTATTCCGTCAATAAGATTACCGTGATATACATAAGGCATACTGCTCTTAATAATCCCATTCACCTTTTTAAGATGGGGTGCCGTAAATACTTCTTCCGTAGGGATATTGGGAAGAAACTCAATTCCATCTGACGAAAGTTGAGATCCCCCTTGGAATATATGATCATCCGCCAATCCTATAACCGCATCTGTACCGTTATCAGACTTTAGATGAAGCTCGACCAGTTTAAGGTTATTTAGTTTTTCCTTATAAGATTGCAACGATTTCAGATTATCTTTCCAAGCACTGATTGGATCCTTTTCGTCGATTCTGCAAGCCTTTAATATCTCATTCCAAAGTGATTTTACTGCATTGGATTCGCTTTTTTCAGGAAACACCTTTTTAGCCCAAGATACTGTAGGAACGGAAATTATGCTCCACTGCACCTTGTTCGCCATCGTGAGATCTCTCCACGGTTTCATTGCTTTCATCGCAGCTTTAGCACTGATACTTAGTTTATTTGCATCAATTCCCTTAAATATTTCCGGATCCTCTGCGTATATGTTAAGAATTGAAAGTTTTCCCTCTCCTCTATAATATTCCATATATCTTTCAAGTTGCCAGAGTTTAAAATCTGAAAGGACGGATATATCGGTTCTCTCCATTTTAATTCTGGAAAAAAGTTCATCTTTATAGTTGATTACAACTTCTCTCGCCCCAAAGTCATAAGCAGCAGTAGCAACTTTTCTTGCAAATTCCGCAGTTTCTATCGGGGTATTTATCATTAAATTACAGCCTTTCTGTAAATTAACTCCTACAGCCACCGCAAATTTTGCATACTCTTCAATTTTATTTGCTTTATCCATTATTAAACCTCCTATAATAGCACCAAAAAGTATAGCACTCGCTTTGTTCTTTGCCAAATCGAATAGTTGCAAATAAATTCCATACGCTAAATATGATATAATCAAAAGAAAAAGGGAGGCGTATTATGGACATTTCGACATATTTTAAACATCTCGAAAAACCTACAGGTAGGGTAGAGGCAATTCTCGATACTGATACATATAATGAAATTGATGATCAGTTTGCACTTGCATACCTTCTTAGGTCGCAGGACAAAGTTGATCTGAAAGCGATTTATGCTGCTCCGTTTTTAAATATAAAATCAACTTCCGCTGCTGACGGTATGGAAAAAAGCTATGATGAAATTCTAAAGCTTCTTGATTTTATGAAAATCGAATACACAGATGTGTATAAAGGTTCAGCCGCATTTTTGAGCAATGAAAAGGAACCTGTGCTTTCCGGTGCGGCGGCAGATCTTGTTAAGCGTGTCAAAAATAGATCTGCAGACGATCCTCTGTACATTGTTGCTATCGGTGCAATAACCAACATAGCTTCGGCTCTGCTGATAGATCCCACAATAAAGGATAAAATAATTGTGATTTGGCTTGGAGGTCACGCCTTCCATTGGCACAATAACAGAGAGTTTAATCTTTTTCAGGACATCGCCGCAGCTAGAGTTGTCTTTGCCAGCGGTTGCCCCCTTATACTTTTCCCTTGTATGGGTGTAGTTGATCACCTTGCTACAACGGGACCGGAACTTGACTTTTGGTTAAAAGGTAAAAATGAACTTTGTGATTATCTTGTAAAAATAACAGAGGAAGAAGCGAAACTGTACTACACGAGCGAAGCTTGGAGCAGATCCATATGGGATGTCGCGGCAGCTGCCTGGCTTGCGGGCCCCGACAACGGAATTTACAGCCGCTTGGAACATAGGCCGGTTCCACAATACGACGACAGATACAGTATTGATAAAGAAGCTCCCTTAATAAGATATGTTTACGGAATAAGCAGAGATATCATATTCGAAGATTTATTTAACAAACTGGCAGAGTAAGGGAGAAGGGGTTGAGCAGAACGTTCAACCCCTTTCTTTTATCTAAAGCTATGAGCGATTTCACAGAACTTTCTGACTGCTTCTATGTCTTTTCCAAGTGTCTTATCAAAGTTCTTGTTTGTCCTAGTAAGCGAATCAACACCAAAAGGTGATACCGTCTTTATCGCGTCCGCAACATTATCCACTCCGAGGCCGCCAGCCAGTATGACAGGTACGGATACTGTTTCAACAATTTTGCGACTTACGTTCCAGTCATGCGTTATCCCGGCCGCTCCGATTTCTTTGTCGTTAGCCACCGAATCCAAAATAATCAAATCACAATATTTTTCAACTTCTTGTGCTTTTTCTACCGCTGAATCATCCACGACAGCTACTGCCTGCATCAACTTCTTACCGGGATATAAGCCTTTAAACTTTTCATAAAATTCGGCATTTGTCTCCAGCTTGCCGGTCAGATGGAAAATATCAGCGCTTAAAACGCTCATAGTATCAAATATCTCTTCGTACGTATCTGAGGCTATTCCCACTATTGCCACCTTGACGGCAGTATCTCCCACCGCTTGAAAGATTTCTTCCAATTCATCCAGAGGAGTAATCCCGAAGTCAAAGTTTCCTGATCCCGCAACAAACCCGACATAGTCGGCACCCGCCTCAATACAATCAAGCGTTTCCTGCATTCCTTTAATCCCGTAAATTTGAGTAATCAACCTGAAACCTCCTATAAGTTCTGATGTGCTATTCTGCAAAATTCTTTTACTTTATGGATATCTTTTGACACAAATTTCCCATCTATCTCAATATTTGTTTTAGTCAGTGAATCAACCCCGTAAGGTCTGACTTTTCTTATTGCATCCGCCACGTTATCCGGACCGAGTCCGCCGGCGAGAATTACCGGAACTGAAACTGCCTCTACAATTTTGCGACTGATATTCCAGTCATGCACTGTTCCTGCAGCACCTATTCCCTGACCTTCACTTCCTTTTTTTACCGTGTCAAGCAATAACATATCGGAATAATCGGACAGATTAATTGCATAATCTACACTGCTTTGATCAACCACACCGACAGCCTGCATTATACCTACATTCGGCAATCTCTTTTTAACTTTGGCAAAAAACTCTTTATTCGTAACAACCGAACCTGCAAGATGAATAATATCGCACCCGATTTCCGTTGCAGCTTCTATTAATTCGTCTTCGGATATCGGTTTCAAATCAAAAATTGCCGTAATTTTTGCTCTTCCGTCAATAGCCAAAACTATTTTTTTCGCCGTTTCAATATCAATGTGATCTTTTTTTATCGAATCAAACAATACCAGACCAATATGGTCAACACCGGCTTTCACGCATGATACTGCGTCCTTTTCAGTTACAATTCCATAAATCTGAACTATCACTTTATTAACCCCACAACCTATCCTAATATTTCTTTTAACTGTTCCATATTCGGAGAGCCTTTTCCGCCGGCAGAAAGAAGCGAAAAAGAAGCTGTCGCATTCCCCCATCTACATGCCTCTTCTAAACTGTGTCCCAAAGATATTGCTACGGCAAATCCCCCCGTGAAATTGTCCCCGGCGCCTATTGTATCGACAATTTTCTCCTGGGGGAAGGCGGGGATTCTCTTAATTCCCTCAACTGTGTATAACACAGTGTCGTTTCCTCCATCTCTAACTATGAGTGCCTTACCACTATTTGTCAGATTATCCGCAATTTCGTCAATCGATAGAGGTTTGAATATTCTCAAAAACTCTCCCTTTAATGTTCCTGTTATGAATGTAGCCGTATCAATATATTTCTTTGCCATTTCAATCAAATCTTTCGGGAGCTCATATTCAGCACACCTGAGATTCAAATCCAGTATTATTGTCGCTCCTCTTTTCTCAGCCCTCCTCATACATTCAAGTATAGTATATTGTATGGGTGTACACCCAAGATATGCGCCGCTAATCACCAATATGTTACACTTATCCAGAGCATCTCCGACCTCATCAACTTCGAGGTTCGTTGCCGCATACTTTGACATTCCGCCTTCTCCGAATAAAAAAAACAAGCGTTCCTCATTATCCACCACATTCAGCACTCTGAATGTTTCAAATTCGTCGCTCACTACCATCTGGCTTAGATCCATTTCAACTTCACTTAAATCATCAAGTAATATTTTTCCGAGACCGTCATTACCGATTTTCGCAATAAAGGTTGGGTACTGACCGAGTTTCGATATGCAGTAGGCTGTATTTGCGGATGTTCCCCCACTTTTTAGCTGTGCAACAGGTATATAAACCCCGCCGGAATCCTCAATCTTTTTTTTCGCTTCACCATAGGGGATTACGATATCAACACCGGCATCTCCCAGCACTAAAATACCCAATTCGCAACCTCCCATCTATATAGAATCTTAATCAAAGTTTATCAGTCCGATGTCGATTTGTAAATGAATATTAATTTGCAGGATACAAAGATTTGACTATTTGACAGTACAATCCGTGAATGATACTATTTCCGGTAATTACACTACTTAAATAAAGGAGAGAAGTTATGGTTACTCAGATATACTCGGTTATCAGTGTAGAAGAAGCTGTTGCATGTACTGAGGTGGGGGCGGACAACATAGGTATGTTGGTAGCTGATGAGGGCGAAAACTATCCTTGTACGATTGAAGTGTCTACCGCCATAGATATTATGAAGGCACTTGAAAATAAAGCGCTGAGAATCCTTATTCCCGGCACAAACTACCGTGAAAATGCAATAAAATTCTGCGCAACGGTAAAGCCAGATGTGCTTCACCTTTCCAACGCAATAAAGTCAAGCAAAGAGTTTTTAACCGATTTGAGAAAAGTTCAGCCGAATGTAAAAATTATGCAGGCTATCGGCGTATATGACGAATCATCAATAGAAGAAGCTATAGTCCTATCGGAGTTTTCAGATTATCTATTACTTGATACATATGTTCCCAATCCCATAGGTTCAATAGGAGCAATCGGAGCAACCCATGACTGGAACATCAGTCGCAAAATTGTAGAGTCCGTTTCAATTCCGGTAATTCTCGCCGGCGGACTTGGTCCGGATAATGTAGCGGATGCAATAAGAAAGGTCAGACCTTATGGGGTTGACTCTCTTACAAAAACCAGCATCAAAAACAATGACGGAGTTTTAATCGGCAAAGATATCGAAAAAGTTAAACTTTTCTGCGAAATCGCACGCAAAGTCGGAGAGGAAGAAGGACTCTGATTTAAAAGCATAAATAATAAAAGCAGGCAGTTGGTCAACTACCTGCTTTTATTTGTTTCAGATAATCCGTCAGACATTCTTTGTCGTTCTTAACAGTGTCGTCTAAAACAGCTTCGTGCAATTTTTTCAGAACTCCACCGATGTCTTTCCCAACATAACCCATCTCGGCAAGCTCTTTTCCGTTTATTGATAAATCTTCTATCTTGTAATATCGTCCATCCTCAATGATTTCGTCAGCAGTATTCTTTATTTTTTTATACAGTTCTTTTGGATATTTCATTCCTTCAAGTTGTCCTTCATTATCAGCTATGGCAAAAGAAAATAAATCGAAAAAATCAATTTTGCCATAATCCGCTAAATATTTTTTTATGTCTTTACTTTCCATACTTTTTAGTCTGCTATGGTTTCTGATAATCAACAATATTTTTTTCTTTAAAGATTTTTTAAAATTCAGGCGACTTAGTATTGTTTCTGCCATTTTTTCACTTTTTTCAGCGTGCTCCATATACCGTTCCCTCACATTACTGACTTCAGGAACAATATCCTGTTTTCCTATATCGTGGAGGAGAGCAGCCCAACGAATATGTGGCTCACAGGGTGAACTTTTTATTACTTTAACTACATGGTCCCATACACTGAAGCGAGGTACACCCTCATATTGTGAGATATATTTCAACGGTTCAAGCTCCGGGATTATCGAAAAAATAATCTCCGGATAATCGGCCAATACCTTACCCGCTCCTTTTCCCAAAATCAATCTTGTAGTTTCACATTGTATGCGCTCGTTAGAAATATTATTTAATAAGGACATTTTTTTCATCGCGACATTCAGTGTTTGCTTATCAATTTTAAAGTTCAATTCAGATGCAAAACGAAAGGCTCTAATAATTCTTAAAGCATCTTCCGAAAATTTTTCGGACGGGTCGCCTACACATTTTATTACACCTGAGGAAAGGTCGTTCAGGCCTCCAAAATAATCAATTACTCCGTCTTTCCTATTGTAAGCAAGTGCATTTACTGTAAAATCCCGTCTTTTCATATCCTCAAACAGTCCAGATGAAAATGATATTTCTCGCGGGTGTCTAAAATCTTCGTATTCGCCCTCTGTTCGATATGTTGTAATATCTATCGATATGTCATCTATCGCGACGGATACAGTTCCGAATTTGATTCCTGAAAGATTTTTTCTCTCCCCTTTAAATGCTTCAATTATCTGAACAGGATTCGCATTAGTTGCTATGTCCCAATCCACCGGGTTTAAATTCAGCAATGTATCTCTTATGCTTCCCCCGACAACATATGATTCAAACCCTAAAGATTCGAGTCGCTTTATTACCTTGTCAACTGCTTCGCTTAGGCAAATCATTGCTTCCTCCGTTAAAAAAAGCAGTTTACTATATTTTAGTCGCTTATTCTGCCGCTTTAAAATTATAAATCGGAACAATTCGATCTATTATTTCCGCAGTCGGTTCTATCATTCTGGATATATATTCCATGCTTTTATACGCCATTGGCGCCTCGTCAAGCGTATCCTGTCCTACTGTTGTTGAGTATACACTTGACATCTCGGATTTATAATCCTTTAAACTCAAATTTTTAAAAGCTTGAGTCCTGCTAAGCACCCTTCCGGCACCGTGTGGAGCGGAATAATTCCAGTCACTGTTTCCCTTGCCGATACATACAAGGCTACCGTCTCTCATGTTAATCGGCACGAGAAATTTTTCATTAAGTTTTGCAGAAACTGCCCCCTTGCGCAATATCATATTTTCAATATCAATGTAGTTATGTATAGTGGAGAATCTGTCAACCGGCTTAAGGTTCATCTTTTCAATAATGATACTCATAATCGCTTTTCGATTAATATCTGCATACTTTTGCATAATACCCATGTCATTCAAATAGTCGTGAAACAACTCGCCTTCAACGAATGCAAGATCCTTTGGAATATTATTTAACATTTTATTCTTTGAGCTTTTTGTTTTCGCCTTGCTATATGACTTGATTTTATTTTTCAAAACTCTAAATCCCGCATTTTGGTAATAACGCGCTACCTGAAATCCGATATTTCTACTGCCAGAATGTACGGCAATATTTAATTTTCCCTCTTTATCTTTGCCAACCTCAATAAAATGATTTCCTCCGCCGAGGGTACCGATGCTCAACCTGCCTCTGTGCAAATCCACATTGTCTTTGCACTTAAGCATAGATAAATCAATTTCTTTATTGCTTTCGTGAGGCGTTTTTCTTATGTCCCTGCCGCTGGGAATTTCTCTCCTAACCAGATAATCCAGTTTATCAAAATCAATTGTTTTGTTTTCAATTTTAACCGTCTCTATTCCACAGCCAATGTCAACACCAACCATATTAGGAACCACTATATAGTTGATTGTCATCGTGGTTCCAATGGTACACCCCGCTCCGGCATGCACATCGGGCATGATACGTATTTTGCTGTCTGAGAATATCTCAAGATCGCATAGTGTCGTTATCTGGTCTTTTGCCGTCTTTTCGAGGTCATCTGCATAACACACGGCTCTATTGTGTTTTCCTTTAATTTCTATCATTGATTCCCCATATGGTTTTATTAAAATTTTCTTCTTGCAATTAAACAAATAACTTGCCAAAAAATTTCTGACCCCCTTAATATCAAATTGCATCAACACGAGGGTCAGAAAAAAGTTTCTTCAAAATAGCAACTGAATTCTAGTAAATTTTTGGTATTTCAGATAATCTTGAATTTATAAAATTTTCTACCTCTTTTTCAGTTGTTATACCACCTCTTGGGCCTTGTATTGTAATTGACATATTTGCTGCAGCATTCGCAAACATTGCACATTTTCTAATATCCCACCCTCTATGCATACCATACATAAAACTGCTATTAAATGTGTCTCCGGCACCTGTTGTATCTACCTTCTTTACATCGTATGAGGGTATGCTGAAATCATCATTTTCCGCAATAACCCGACAGCCATTCGGTCCGAGTGTAACAACAACATTTGTTATACCGTTATCAATCAGCTTATTGATAAACTCTTCTTCATCGGTTCCGTCTGCAAATACAGATAAACTAAACTCGTTAAAAAAAGCTGTGTGGGCGCAGTTCATTATTACTTCCCAACCTTCGGTGAAACATGTGCCTTCATTGTCTAATACTATTTTCACCCCACTTTTTTTTAGAGCTTTTATTATATTTTCATGATCTTCCATTCTTTTAATTACAGGTATGGTTGAGAAAATATAAGATGCATTTTGCAGAAACTCTAAATTTTCTTTATCTACGTAATACTTATACTCATCTCCAACAACTACAACAATGCTCCTTTCGCCCTCATACTGAAATATTATGCATTTTGCATCGTTCAGCCCATCGACCAAGGATATTTTAGACATATCAACATTGTTTTCTTCCATATCGTCAATTAGAAATTTGGTTGTACCACTGTCGCTCATCACATCAAAACAATATGTTTTAACACCATATCCGGCAAAAACACAGGCAGCGTTTGCTATCATTCCTCCGGGAACATTACCAAGAAATTTAACATTCCCCTTATCACCCAATTTAGGCCAATTATCCAAAATTGTGTAATATTCATCTATACAAGGTGCTCCAATAAAAACAATATACTCTTGTTTATCCAAAGCCCTCTCCCCTTCCATACAATAAAAATAATGAACAAACATTCAAATCCGTATACTCCTCGGCTAAATAATCACTTTGCAGATAACACGCTTTCGAGGGTTCGAGCAAGTTCGACTATTTCAAAATCGTTAACCTCGGAAATAAATTCAATATGCGAATCCAGACCTTCTGCACCGGAATATGCACCACACATCGCTCCAGCTATTGCCGCCACCGTGTCGGTATCTGCACCAACATTAATTGACATTATTATTGAATCCATTACTTTACCCTGTGCAGCCACCAAAAATCCGAACGCGGCAGGAATCGCTTCATTTGCGTTTAGCCCGGTACCGACAATATCCGACATTTCCAATAACAATCTATCAAAATCATTAGAATAGTTTAGTCCGATTGAGACCGCAAGTTTAATTCTTTCTTCAACGGACGCTCCAACGGAGCCCCTTGTAATTGGCAATGATTTGTTATATCCTTCCCGCGCTCCATATAGCCCTGCTTTGACGACTCCTGCTATAGTTGAGTTTTTAGTTGCCGCATAGGCAGTTGCTGCAGCCACAGCACATCCTGCTGACAGAGCAATTGCATTGTCGTGTGTTACCTTACACATCACAATAGCATCGTCTATCGCTTTATCCAAATCACCAATATTTAATATCCCGGCACACCACGCTTTCATGCCGGCTCCGTTTGTCGAGGCATATATATCTGTCACCGTGTAGTCATCTTTGCTGTCATACGGTTCACCTTTTAGTTTTGCAATACTTTTTTTGGATGTAGGACCTGAATGAGAAATATAATACCTATCGTAGGTACTCCATTCCAACATAGCTGCAATAGCAGCCTCCTTCGTAATTTCCCCTCCTTGTTGTGCAAATTGTTTCAATGAAAGGTACGAAACGGAAAAATCATCAGTAACCAAACCTTTCGGGGATCCGGCGCTTAATGTATCAGGAAGCGGTGTGTGATAGTCCCTCACATAATCTCCGCCGCCAATATGTTCTTTAATCAGATATGTGGGTCTTGTCTCTGTGGGCGATCCCATTGCATCTCCAATAGCACAGCCGGCCATAGCACCCAAGATTCTATCAAATAGTATAGTCATATTTTCCCCCCAATTTCATTAGACTCTCTCTTATCAAGAAGATTATCAATACTTTTAGAGATACCTTGTAGATCAAAACCGTTCATTTGTTCAATCTTGTACAAATATTTCATCGGCAATTTATCTATGCCGCCTAATGCCCCGACAATATAACCTACCATACAACCAACAGTATCGGTATCATCACCAGCGTTAACTGCCATATACAATGTTTGCATGGGGTCTCCTTCGCAGGCAACAATGTATCCAAAAGCGGCGGGTACGGCTTCAGCAGCAGGTAATCCTCCTCCGATAATTTGAGAAAGCTCAACCATTGCCTTTTCCCAATCACCTTGATTTCTCATCCCCACTTCAACCGCAAGATTAATTCTTCGTTCTACTGATGCAGTGGCAACCGGACGTGCAATTAGTTTTGCTCGCTCAAACCCCTCCCTTGCACCATAGATACCCGCTTGAACCACCTCACACCATGACACTCTGTCATCCATCGCTCTGGCAGTTGCGGCTGCTATTGCGGCTGCACCGGACAATGCAGTTGTGTTGTCGTGTGTAATCTTGCATAAAATTATTGCATCGTCAATCGCTTTGTCAACATCACCTGCATTGAATAAACCTATGCTCCCAACTTTCATAGGAGCACCATTTGAGGCTCTTGAGTTTACACAAAGCAACCTATCATGTTTCGTTTTCGGTACTTCCTCCCCCTTGATTCTTTTTAACGCATTAAGAGTAGTCGGCCCGCAAAATCTACTATATTGAGGGGCCTCGCTCCACCTCATTAGGGCCTTCAAAGCGACTTCTTCCGTTACCTGCCCACCAGCTTTACATATTTCTTCTGCACTGAAAAAAGAAATTGAAAAGTCGTCCGTCACCATGCCTGCCTTTGTTCCGTGCGCCCATGTATCTTCCGGCGGATTAATAATTTCTTTAACATAACCGCCAAAGTAGTCTTTAATCATTTCCGTCGTACGAATCTCCGTTGCAGCACCCATTGCATCTCCAATAGCCGCCGCTAAAAAACCACCAAGAATTTTTGAAATCCTTGTCGACATATTTTCTCCTTTCAAACACAGACTATAGTCTTAGAAATTTATCTTAACACAACCAAATAACCTATCTTGTCCTATTGATCAATATCACCTGCATTTTTAATGTTTTTGAAGTTTGTTACAAACAAAACTATTAAAACCGCAACATAAGGCAACATTTGTATTAGTTGTGTATTTATTGGAAAACTTGACCAAGTAAAAGTTAATGCCTCAAAATACGAAAAAACATATGCCACAAGCATACTTATTATTGGATTGCCTTTGCCCACCATTGCAGATGCGAGAACTAAAAACCCTCTTCCACTCGTCATGTTTTCACTAAAAAGCGCTATAGTGTTTAGAGAAATAAATGCACCCGAAAGTCCCATTGTTGCACCGGAAACAATCATAGATACCCACTGATATCTAATTACCCTGATTCCGGCAGTTTCCGCTGCTTTAGAGTTTAATCCGATACCTCTAGCACGTAATCCAAAGGGCGTTTTATACATCACAAAATACGATATCAGGATAAGCATCGGTGAAATATACACTAAAATTGTCTGATTATTAAAAACATCACTTATAAACGGTATGTTTCTCAAAAAAGGAATATCTATGGATGCAAAGTAACTCGCATCTACATTCGCAGCTCCCCTTGTTTTAAATATTGCAACCAAGAGCATGGTAGTTAAACCCCATCCCGATAAATTAAACCCCACGCCGGTAATAAGTCCGTTTGCACCCAAATGGAATACAAGTATACCGTAAATAATCGAAAGCACTATTCCCGAAAGTATCCCGAAAAGTGCCCCGATATATTGATTCAAGAACAGGTAGCTTCCCAGTAGCGAAAAGAAGGCAGAGATCATCATAAAACTCTCCAGGGCAATATTTAAAATTCCCACTTTGTTCGAGAAGCAGTAACCCGATAAACCTATTAAGAGCGGAGTTCCCAACCTGAAAGCGGCACTAAAAGTAACAGGGTTAATCATTGCCTTAAGATATTCCGTCAATCCCTCTCCTTTAAACTTTGACTTTTAATAAATTTTCTTTCTTTATAATTTGTGTATAACATTTTGTAATCTATTGAGATAAACAAGACAAATATTGCCTGCAATAAATTAATTACATACCTGTTTAACACGGTATTTCTTTCCATATGCATCGCACCGGCTTTAAAAGCCGCCCAAATGAACGAAACAACGGCCACACCTCCAGGGCTGTTAGCAGCCACTCTTGTTATCATTACCCCGTCCCATCCCAGGTTTGCAGAAAATCTCGAAATAAACTTATAGTTAACACCGATTGTCTCTGTAGCTCCGCAAATCCCTGCAATGAATCCTGAAATTAAAAATATCGATATAAACACCCTTGATGCATTAACTCCGCCAATTTTAGCAAATTTTAAATTTTGGCCTACCTGTTTCAGTTCGTATCCGACAACCGTATACTTATACACCAGATAAACTACAACCAAAATAACTGCCGCAATAATCAATGCAGATGTCGCATTTGTACCTTTTATCAGCACCAATAGCCTCGCAGAATCCAATATTTTTGTAGTTGCAATGTTTGTAACCGACATATTCTTTTCAAATTTCATAAGAAGTATAGTAAACAACTCGGCAAGCAGTATCGCAATATAGTTCAGAATAAGGGTTGAGATAACTTCACTTATGTTGAAGAACAACCTTAATATTGCAGGTAAAAGGGCCCACAACATACCGGCAATTCCTCCGACAACAATACAGAACAACGGATGGATAATAGGGGGAAGTTCAACCATATATCCCGCTAACCCGGCAGCCAAAGCGCCAAAATAGATTTGCCCCTCCAAACCAAGGTTCATAACTCCCGATCTGAAAGCAATAAGAGCCGCTGTCCCGACAAGCATACAAGGGGCCATCCAGTGCAAAGTGTTTCCAAAGTTCACCTTGCTCCCAAACGCCCCGACAAATATTGATGAAACTGCAGTTATCGGATTTTCCCCTTGAGCCATTATTAAAAGTGAACCTATAAGGAGTACAGCAAAGAGTGAAAAGCTATATTTGATAAGATTAATTTTAAACTCTTCACCCAATTTTGTAGTTTTATTCATGCAAACTCCCCCCCATCATAATGAGACCTATCTGCTCTTCAGTCAGCTCCAAATAGTTTCCTGCATTATACAAGTGTCCATCATACATGACCATTATCCTGTCAGATAACTGCATGACTTCGTTTAAATCATGGCTTATCATAAGCACCGAAACACCTTGAGCTGCAAAATCCAACAACTTCTCCCATATATATTCTATCGCACCTACATCGATACCTCGTGTCGGATCTTCAATAATCAAAAGAATATTTTGTTGAGAAAATTCTCTCCCAACAATAAGTTTTTGAATGTTTCCACCGGATAAGGAACCTACTCTGTCTTCAATTGTTTGAATTTTTACATCGAAATCCTCTACTACCTTTCGTGAAAAATCGTGGGCTTGCTTGTAGTTTAATAACCAAGGTGGGTCAAAGCCACGCGCTTTATGGTACCCCATTATGCAATTTTCCCATATTGTACCATTGACATTACATCCCGAACCTATTCTGTCCTGGGGTACATATCCAATGCGATTCTTATGTCGATCCAGAGGATTGCCTCTGGAAATTTCTTCACCATTAAATTCAATCGAAGAGCCCTGTTTTGGTCTTGTTAGCCCATACAGCGCCTCGGATAAATGCTGCTGACCACTTCCGGCTACTCCTGCTATCCCTAAAATCTCGCCTTTCTTTATGTCAAAGCTAACTCCCTTTACTCTTTCTATTCCATCTTTGTCATACACGGATAGGTTATCCACCTTGAGCACAGTCTCTCCTACCTCATGAGGGGCTTTATTTGCTTTTAATATAACCTCTCTTCCAACCATTAGGTTCGCCAACTTTTGCGGGTTAACATCACTCGGTTGGTATGTGCCTATTAATTTCCCATCCCTTAAGACAGAAATTTCATCGGAGATTTCAAATACTTCTTTAAGCTTGTGCGTGATAAACAGCACGGTCTTTCCCAAATCTCGAAGAGCTCTGATCGCACTAAATAATCCTCTTATTCCTTGAGGTGTTAACGACGATGTCGGCTCATCAAGGATGATTATTTCTGCACCCCGGTAAAGAACTTTTACAATTTCAATTTGTTGGAGCACCGATACAGGTAAATCATCAATCAGTGTATCGAGCGGTAAGGGAAAATGATATTCATCACATATCCTTTCGACTTTTTTTCTACTTTCTTTAAAATCTATGGCTATCCCTTTTTTTTCTTCAAATCCGACAATAATATTTTCAAACGAAGTAAATCCTTTCATCAACATAAATTCCTGGTAAACCATACCTATGCCTTGTCTGGCGGCATCTATGGTGCTTTTGAATTTAACCTCTTTACCATTGATAAGAATTTCACCGCTATCAGCCTTGTGTATATTTGTGAGAATATTCATCAATGTGCTTTTACCGGCACCATTTTCACCCACTATTGAGTGTATGGTATTTCGTTTGATTTTTAAGCTTATTCTGTCGTTTGCAGCGAGTTTGCCGAAATTTTTACATATATCCCGGGTTTCAAGAATATAATCAAAACTCATCATTTACTCCCATTTTAACTTTGGGGTGAAGGTCAGAGACTTCACCCCAAAAAAACTAAATCAGACTAAGTTTTAGAACTCCGGCCGATATTCCTCGTAGCCCTCGTAGACATCGATAGTACCATCTGAAATATCGCTTACCAGTTTTTCTACCTTCTTTTGCAGCTCCTCGGGAAGAAGCGCGAAGTCTCTCTCATCATAAACCGCCGCACCGTGCGCAAGGTCATAGAACATCATATTCCCGCTCCATTCTCCCGCTTGTGCTTGGATACAGCAGTCTGTTATTGCATCCTGTATCGGTTTAAGTGCGGACCAGAATACTGTTTCTTGTCCGTACTCTCCACCCTGCCACATGTCGACCCCGATACATTTTATACCGCTCTGCTTGCACTCTTCGATAACGCCTATACCCGAGGTATTTGCAGCTTGGTAAATAATGTCAACGCCTTCGTTCTGGATCATTGTTTTGGCGGTTTCTTTTCCTTTCAGTGTATCTTGTGCGTCACCGGTATAAGCATACACCAACCCAACACCTGTGTCGGCATACTTTATTCCTGCTTCATAACCATAAATAAACCTGTCCTGAGTCGGTGAGTTTGTGTGACCAATCCAACCTACATTCTTTTTTTCCGTGGAGTGAGCTGCAACAAATCCTGCCACAAAAGAAGATTCCCATGGATCACATATTATATTTGCGCAGTTATTTGTATTGTTCTCTTCATAAGAGTCACATAAGAAAATCCAACGACCAGGGTAGCTCTCTTCCAATTCTCCGGAGAGCTCCACTGCAGTAGCGGCCAAAGCATCGAACAATGTTACTATTACGCCCCAATCGTCGGCTGCCATAGCCCTGATTTGATCGGCAAATTCGGTTGTCTCTGAAACCTGGAGGAATTTTACCTTCCATCCTTGTTCTTCAAGAGCAGTAAAGCCTTCCCAGCACATTGCTATAAAGGGCGAATCCAAACCATATTGCGAGATTAAACAGGCACTTTTAGGCACCTCACCAGCTTCTGTACCTGTTTCAGCGGTGCCTTCACTCGGGGCAGACGACTTTTCAGCATCGACCGGCCTCTCCGCTTTTTTCGAGCATGAAAATAGCGAGAGTATCTTTCTCATAATTCCCTCCAATTTTATTTTTTAATGCAATGTATTTGCATTTCTCTGTAGATACAGTTTAGATTATTAACCATAAAAATTCAATATAGTCAATAATTTTCGTCATGTTGTCACCTATTTAACTAATCCCATTGTAATATTTATTAAATAACAACAGGTTTTGCAGCTAATTTTTATATAAACACTATTTTGATGTGATAACTTTGCAATCAACCGCTTATTTTGCTATCATAATACAAAAAGGTACACATTATAAAAATGTAATAATAAAATATTAAAATATCAATTATGGAGGGTTTTTATGCTTAAAAAGATTCACGGAAGCCTGGTCGGCGCAGCTGCCGGCGATGCAATGGGTGCCGCTACCGAAATTAGAACAAGACAACAGATTGAAGAGTTTTTTGGCGGTTATGTAACTGATTTTTATAAACCGCCAAAAGATACATTTGCAAGAGGAAACGAGCCTGGCCAGGTTACCGACGATTTTTCGGTTGCCTACATTGCCTGTAAAGAAATTGTGGCAAATAAGGGTACAATAAACGAAGAGATTGCAACCGAAGCATTGCTGAAATGGGCAAGCATCGATAAATATTTCAATAGATTCGCCGGCCCGACAACCAGGGCATCTATTGCAAAAATTCAAGGAACTGAAGTACTTCCGGCAGACGGGTTCGTTCCGGTCAACCAAAATTCTCAAGCCACCAATGGAGCGGCAATGAAGAGTGCTCCATTTGCACTGTTCAGTTTTGGCGATGTTGACAAAGCTATTGACGACGCCATAACAATGTGCAAAGTAACACACCCCAATAATAATGCCTTAGCAGGTGCAGCCGCTGTTGCTGCAGCGACAGCAAAAGCACTTCAAGAAGACAGTAACTTTTTCGATGTGATTAAAGCTGGGATTTATGGTGCAAGAAAAGGAAATGAGATCGGATTAAAAGTTGCTCACCCTGTTGCAGCCTGTAATATTGAAAAAAAGATTAAACTTGCAGTCGGAATTGGCCTTATGAGTGACAGTTTAAGTGATGCAATTGATGAGATTTCAGATGTTATCGGAAGCGGACTCTCTGCAGCAGAAGCAGTTCCCGCAGCTTTCGGTCTAATGGTTGCAGCAGGCGGAGACACCGTAAAAGCTATTGAGGCAGCTGTAAACATTGGAGATGATACCGATACAGTCGCAATAATGATTGGAGGAATTCTTGGTGCTCTTAATGGAATAGATTCAATGCCGAGTGATTGGACCAAACTAATTGATTCCGCAAATGAGTTTGAACTTGAAAAACTGGCTCAAGAAATTCTGGACTTGAGATAATGCTTCACATCTAAAAATATAGAAGGCGATATCGTACCATTGAATTGCTTACTTAAAAATCTAAATTTCCTTCTAAACAAAAGATGCCTGTAGAAATTGCAGGCATCTTTTAAAATTAGTTAGTTTGACTCCTCTTTTCAGACCACACATTATTGTCAGTAGATACTACAGAAGCAAACAATTTTGTGGAGCTGAACAGGTAAAGTCCGAACCCGTTTTACGAGTTCGGACAGCTTCACTATGGTGGACCCGAAGAGGATCGAACTCTCGACCTCCGCGTTGCGAACGCGGCGCTCTCCCAGCTGAGCTACGAGCCCATTTTTTTATTGACTGTCGAAAAAGTGTATCATTGTGCCAATAAAATGTCAATATATGACATTGACATCATTATGAACAGGTGTTATTATTTCGTTGTTATGTTTGCGGATGTGGCGGAACTGGCAGACGCGCTAGATTCAGGTTCTAGTGAGGGCAACTTCATGGGGGTTCAAGTCCCTTCATCCGCACCAGCTCAATCTAAAAAGTCTTTGACTTCCTACAGAGTCAAGGACTTTTTTATATATACAAGCTGTTAACATTACAATTTCTTGGGTATGTCTTGTCACTTATTTTCGATCCAACAGCTCTTTTATGGATTGTTTTCTTGGCGACACATTATAAACGGCATAACTCTCAGCCGTGCCTTTCAACTTTAAATTAAAATAAAACAGAATCAAAATTGTTTTACAATTGCAATAGATATTGGGTTATCTTCTAATAATTCTTTCGTTACATATGATGTATCTCGTAGGATTAACTGTGGATCAATGACGGTTTATAAAAGGAAACCTGTACTTGTTTTCCGTTGCTTCTCCGATATCGGCATAAGTAACAAAATCGCGAATTTTTTCCGGATTTCGCAGACCTTCCAATGCCCCCATTGCCAGAGATTCCATTTCATTCTCGCCAGGATAAGAAACGATATCAGCAATGAATCCACAAGATTCCTCAATTTTTTCCACAATTGTCCTAGAATAAATAACGCCTCCTGTCAGAAGGATGGCATCGACCTTCCCCTTCAGAACGGTCGCACAAGCGCCGATAGCCTTGCAGGTCTGATATACCATAGCATCCAAACACAATCTGGCCTTTTCATCCGACTCTGCCATTTTTTGTACGATGCGCACATCACTCTCTCCGAGATAAGCAAACAAACCGCCTTCCCCATTAATCATCCTATGAAGTTGTGAATAGGTGTATTCTCCGGAGAAACAAAGTCTCATCAAATCTCCTACCGGTAGGCCGCCGGTACGATTAGCGGAAAATGCACCGTCTCCTTCCAAAGCATTATCGCCGTCGACCATTCGACCTTTGCAGTGAGGAGCTACAGAAATACCACCCCCATGTGTACCACTATCAAGTTTAAATCTTCATACTTGGCATCGTTTTCCCGAGCATATCGTCTGGCAGTAGCTTTATGGTTTAGAGCATGAAGACTGCTCCTGCGCCTCACAAGAGGATGGCCGGAAAGGCGGGCCACGGGTTCGAATTCATCAGTTATGGGCGGATCTATAATCAAGGGAATCGCCTTGCTTTTTTGAGCTAGAGTATAGGCAATTTCGCTACCCAGATCGCTGGGATGTAATCCATATATGCCGCTGCGTTGTTGCTTCATCATCTCAGGACATATCCTATACACTCCACTCTCCAGGGATTTGGTATGTCCTCCGCGGCTGACTATTGCATCCAAATCGCACAAGTCGATAGCGTTTTCCTGCATAAAGCGCTTGATATAGCCGATGCGATACTCTCCTTGATCCATAAAGGATTCAAATACTTTTGTTTCTGCAGCAGGATGCTCAATGGTTTGGCTCACGACAGATGTTTCATTTTCATAATAAGCCAGCTTGGTAGAGGTGGAGCCCAAATTCAAGACAAGAATTTTATACATGAATAAATCACTCCTTGTTTTTTCCGCTCTTTTAGACAACATTAGGAAAACAAAATGAACACAGAGCTCAAAAAGGCAGGGGCGCACATATTCTATACGAAGGAATATGTCTATTGATTTGCAGCAAATCATTGATTATATTTTATAATTATGTCCCGTATCACTATTATATCCTATAACACAATGTCACTTCGTTTTTTGATATTGCTTTTAGGGCTGATAGTTTGCTATAATGTTTTGGCGACGCTTTATTAGTTTATGTTTTGGTCGAATTATTGGGCCGTAGCCAAGCGGTAAGGCAACGGACTTTGACTCCGTCATTCGTTGGTTCGAATCCACCCGGCCCAGCCAAACACACCACTCAGCAAATGTTGAGTGGTGTGTTTTCTATTTTGGTGATTTAACTGTAATATAACCGTTTTCCGACTCTTTTATTAATTCAACCCTATTATTTTTCAGATATTTCGCAAGTGATTTCGAATCGTAAATATTTTCGTCTTCAGGTACGATGATTCCCCCTGTATCAATCTTATCGATTTCATGTGCATCGCTTCCCGAAATCCATTTTAAATGAGAATACTCCGATGCCCATTTAAAAGCTCTTATATTCTCTTCATTGTTGTTATTACTTCCGTTGTGCACTTCAACCCCGTGTATATAATAAGGGTTAAGGGGTCTGCATCCCATCCTGAAGGGATGTGCTTGATACACAAGCCCGCCATAAGAATCGACAGCATGATATAATTCTTCTTGCGTCAGATTGTATAGGGTGGGTGTATCAATTAAAAAATCCTCGTCAATACCGTATATCAGGAAATCATCCCACCCACCGGTAGTCAACAAGCAAACCTCAACACCTAAAAACACTTTAAGCCCTATCTTTTCACCATGTTCCGATACAATCCTGTAACCCTCAAGATATCTATCGACTTTGTCTAACTTGCTCCCTGCAAAGTTATCCAACACATAGTCATTGAAGTGATCGGTTAATACAGCAGCACCATAGCCGGCTTTATACAGTTCTTTTGCCAGTATCTCTGCAGGCATTTTAGAACATGGGCTCACATTCGAAGTATGGACATGCATTTCAATTTTCATTTTAAAAAGGTCTCTCCCATATTAATATATTCGATGTATTATACTATATAACATAAGTTTTTGTTTAATTAAGAGTTTGTTAAGAATAGGTTATTTGTGATATATTGTTTTAAATGGAAAGGAGTAATTATGAAATTTTCGAAGTTGATAAAAGTTCGTGAGAGTTGCAGAGATTTTGACGGTTCCCGCAACATTGATGTCGATTTGTTAAAGAAAATAGTAAAAGAAGGCGGAATCGCCCCCTCTGCTTCCAATAAACAGCCATGGTATTTTAGAGTTGCGTCAAAAAAAGAAGACGTCGAAAAGCTTAGAGTACTGCTAACCGAAAACAATGTAAATACTTTTCTCTCACAGTGTCCTGCTTTTGTATTAATTACGAAAACGGAAAAGGAAGCGCCTATAGATACTGAAAACAACTTTTTCAGAAATATGTCAAGCTTCGATTGTGGAGCTGCCTGCTCCCACTTGATTCTATCGGCTTCTTCTTTAGGGCTTTCGACCTGTATAATCGGCTACTTTAACAGAGAAAAAATAGGCGAATTTTTTGAAGTCAATGAGGAAGAGGAAACTCTTATGGTAATAGTAGCCATAGGATACGCAAAAAGCGATGAGCCCAGGGCTAAAAAGCGCAAATCATTCGATGAAATATGCGAATTTATTTAGTTTCAAAAAAGTCCGAGCTGCTTAGCTCGGACTTTTTTCAATTAAAAGAGCTATACTTTGAGAGTGCATTCAACCACCCTGTCAATTGGATACATTAGTCCGCTTCCGGAAGCTTCAATGACGAGTTTATCCTCTCTTGTTGTAATATTGATTTCTCCTATGGGTTTTCCTATGTTGTCAACAAGAATATTTGCAATTTCATCTTCAACCGTTTTTCTAATTGTTCTCCTCAGGTCACGAGCTGCATATTTTCCACCTTCGCTCAGTTCGGCAAGTTTTTTGAGTGCTGAATTGTCATATTTAAGAGTTATTGACTTGGACTCAAGCGGTTCGCGAATCTCCTCAAGCATCAATGACGCTATCTTTTCAAGCGACTCCTCACTTAATGGATTGAACACAACCACTTCATCAACCCGACTGATAAATTCCGGTCTTAAAAATTCTGTTATTGCTTTTCTGGATTTATCTTTTACGGCATCATCTGCTGATCTTCCAAATCCTGTAAGAGTAACCCTATCCGTAGAGCCTACATTGCTCGTCATAACTATTATCGTGTTTTCAAAATTCACTGTTCTTCCCTGCGCATCGGAAATCTTTCCTTCATCAAGTATCTGGAGCAGAATATTCATAACATCGGGGTGCGCCTTTTCAATTTCATCGAACAACACGACACTGTAAGGTCTTCTACGGACTTTTTCGGTCAATTGTCCGGCCTCATCATAACCTACGTATCCGGGAGGAGAACCTATCAATCTCGAAACTGCATGTTTTTCCATATATTCAGACATATCTATCCTGATAAGGGGTTCTACTCCACTAAAAAGTTCAGCAGCCAAAACCTTTACCAATTCCGTCTTGCCTACTCCGGTCGGACCAACAAAAATAAAGGATGCGGGTCTTCTGCGTTTTTGCAATCCTACCCTTGACCGCTTTATGGCATTCGAAACCAGTTCCACAGCTTCATCCTGTCCTATAATTTTTTTCTTTATCGAATCAGCCAGTCCGGCTACTTTTTTGTATTCACTTTCTTCTATTTTGTTTGCAGGTATCCCCGTCCAAAGTTCAATTACCTTAGCAAGGTCGCATGATGTAACATAAATGTTCTCAACAGCTTCCTCCAAATCATTCATTTCCGACTCGGTTAATATTATTTCACTTCTGATTCGGGCAAGGTTCTCATAATCAACAGAACCTTCTTCATCTTTTTCAGCTTCTTCTTCAGCTTTAAGTTTTGAAATTTTTTCTTTAAGCATTTCATATTCGGAAAGTTCTTGACTCTCCAAGGCTCTGCTCGCAGCCGCCTCATCCAAAAGATCAATTGCCTTGTCCGGAAGAAATCTATCGGTTATATATCTTTCAGAGAGAGAAGCGATTTGTTCCAATAATTCATCAGGGATTTTAACGTGGTGATAGTCCTCATAATACCCTTTTACCCCTGCAAGCATCTCTATCGTGTCCTCTATCGAGGGCTCTTCTATTTTTACAGGTTGAAATCTTCTCTCCAGAGCTTGGTCACTTTCAATATATTTTCTATACTCATTGAAAGTAGTTGCGCCTATAACCTGAATTTCCCCTCTTGAAAGCGCGGGTTTTAATATGTTCGCAGCATTCATTGCCCCCTCGGCATCACCCGCTCCCGTAAGGTTATGTATTTCATCTATAAATAAAATTATATTTCCATCGGCCTTAACTTCAGAAATTAATCCTTTTACCCTGCTTTCAAACTGTCCTCTAAACTGTGTTCCGGCAACGAGCGCAGTTAAATCAAGAAGATAAAGTTCCTTTTTCAGCATTTTTGAAGGAACATCTCCATTAACAATTTTCAAAGCCAATCCTTCTGCTATTGCTGTCTTACCGACCCCTGCTTCACCTATCAGGCAGGGATTATTTTTTTGTCTGCGGGACAGAATTTGAAGGGTTCGATATATCTCCTTCTCCCGACCGACAATTCTGTCCAAACGGCCTTCGATGGCCTTTCTGTTCAAATTTTCACAATATGTGTCAAGAAATTTTCTTGATTGACCTTCACCTTTCTTTTCTCTTCTTCTTTTACCTTGAAAAGTTTTTTCACCTTTATCGCTACCTTCAGATTCATCATTTGAATTGTTTTTAGGTGAATTCATTATAAAGGAAGGAAACACGGGCGAACCTCCCCTTTCAAAGCCCGGAGCATCATCGTCCTGATTTCCGATATCAAAATTCATCATCTGATCAGACAATGTCTCAAGATCCTCGTCATTAATTCCAAATCTTTTCATGAGGTCATCTACCGGTTTTAAACCAAGTTCTTTTGCACAAACCAGACAGATTCCTTCATTTATAGAATTTTCACCCTCAATGCGCGTCATAAAGACCACTGCAGGGCGTTTGTTACATTTTGAGCATATCATCATTTTAAAAAACCTCATTAATATATAAACAGCAGTAAAACACCGCACACCTTATTTTAGCACTCTTAGACCGAGAGTGCAAGCGATATTTCACCCCTGTTAATTAAATCATATAATTATTAGTAAACCATGAACAAAGCTATTGATTTGCTATTATTCTTTAATTAATAAACAAAGAAACAAACTTGTGAATTGAAGAAAACAATATAGTATTATCTTTAATTTCCGTAAAATAGTCCGCTTCAATACCACCCAATTTCACAACAAATGACAAGACCGCCACAACTATAAAGCACACTGCTAGCCCTCTTAATACTCCAAACAAACCACCCAGTAATTTGTTGACCGAGCCAATTATGGGCATTTCATTTACAGAAATTATTTTCCGTGCAATTAAGGAGATTATCCATTTCAAGATAAACAAAAAAATAATAAAAGTAAAAAGTCTAATTAGCATAATCAGAGGCGGTTTGATAACAGTGGATACTATGTCTCCGGCAACTACCGAGCTTTTATCAGACATTTCAGAAAAAAACATAATAAGTTCATCTCTCAGGCCGAAAATTCCTACTAAAATCCCCAGCACCCCGGAGGACAATGAATCAGCTAAAGCATCCGGATTTGTACTTTCAATCAATTTCTCTTCAACCGCAGAAGTTAAGCTATCTCTCAACAGTCCGTTAAATATGATTTCGGAGAGGAGTGAGGCGATAAATGCCGAAATCACTATTGCAAGAACCAACCCAATAAAACTTATAAGCGAGCTTAAAAAGCCTCTTTTTATTCCCACAAGCATTGCAATAAGAGCAACAACGATAATTACAATATCAACTGTCAGCCAGATCATTGGTTTCCTCCTTAAATCTTGAAGCAATGTCAATTCTGTCAGGTAGCAGAACAATGAGCTTATTCTTTGTTAAATAAATGGATCTCCCTCTTTTATCTATTAGATATTCTTCCAACAGTTCTCCATTCTGGCGAAATACACTTATCCTCCCATCCCCGAGAACATAAATCTTGTCAGAAACAAAAATCAAGTCAAAAACCGAACCCATGTCCTCAATTATATATACTTTTTCAGCTCTCTGGTTGAGTATCAATATTGTATTTAGGCTGTCCTGTTTATTATCCCCAAAGGCTATTCCAACGGCATTTGATTTTTCTGCAATTGACAGTATCGGCGCTACGGGAAAAAGGTATTCCGCTTTCATATTAAACTTAGAATCGAATAAAACCGCTCTTTCTTCCGTTATCATCAAGGTGTCTGAACCAAATCTTATTGTATCTATCACCAGTCCGTCAACCTCTGTCTGACCTATTTCAGTCTGGCTTGCCATATCGATATTGGTATATATTGTCTTTATTCCTCTTTCGGACCCGGTAACACAAACTACTCCGACTTCTTTACCGTTCGGTGATATTTCGCAAAATATCGGAAAACCTTTTGCACCGTACCATGTAAATATAGTCTCGAAATCTCCTCCATACAAGACAACAAGTTCTGACGTTGATCTTTCACTGGTTGTGAGCATGGCAACATATCCGGATGATGAAATATCGGCAGATATGATAGTATTATCTCTTTTCGAACTCAATAATTCATAACTTCTATTATAAATTTTAAATTCTTTTCCGCCCCTGTCAAATAGAAGCAGTTTTGAACCGTCAACAGCAATATCAGGGTTTACAAATCCGTGTGTTTCCCTGTTTATCTCGCCGGCTTCATTTGTTATTGTGATTATTTCAGATTCAGTCAAAATACCGAAGCCGCCTCTAATCTGTTCCAACTTTATGGCTTTCGAATCTTCAATCAAATAGGGGAAATCTCCTGATTTGGTGAATGCAACTTTAAAGAATTCTGCAAAATTTTTAAATGTCGAAACCGTTATACTGTTTAAAATAATGATGACGAAGAAAATAATAGCCAATCCCGTCAACATTGAAAGTAGTCTTCTGATTCTGATTTTATTTCTTCTTTTTCTTCGAGCCCTCGTTATCTCATCGAGATTAGGCATAAATGCTCCTTACTGTTTATAGTAAACACGGTCAAGATATAGACCTTCCGGCGGCGCGGTAAATGACTCTATTAAACGGATTTTATTTTTAAGCGCATCTTTTATATCGTTTTCATTAATCTTGTTCCTGGACACACTCAACATAGTACCCACGATTATTCTGACCATATTGTGCAAAAAACCGTCTGCACATATATAAAACTTTACTAATTTATCACTTCTGGAAACAGTAAAGTCGTTTACGGTTCTTTGAGTATCTCCGGCAGTTCTTTTTTTCCCGGAGAATGCAAAAAAATCATGTTTGCCGATAAATATATTCGCATATTCATTTAGACGCTTTTCTTCGATAAAATGCGGAAAAAACAAAGCTCTTCCGTGCATAAAAGGGTTCATTATCCTTTC
The DNA here is from genome assembly GCA_012520915.1 of Oscillospiraceae bacterium. Lineage (GTDB taxonomy): Bacteria > Bacillota > Clostridia > Oscillospirales > Ruminococcaceae > WRIP01. Next base: position 200,407 of record JAAYNJ010000022.1, on the reverse strand, counting down.
ATTCCAAACCAGGTATTCATAGCATTTTGATATACAATCATATCTTGCATGGAAATCAATCGGTTTTTCTACAGCGCTTATTGCTCGAATATCGTGCGGCAAGCTGTTATTAAGAGCTCTTACAATATTTTCCTCATTTATACCCGATTCCGTAATAAAACTGATGCAAAACTCACGAGCATGCACACCCGTGTCCGTTCTCGAACACGCTTTCAAATCAGCCTTATGCCCGAGCATTTTCCATAATGAATTTTGTAAAACCTGTTGAACCGTGACAGCATTTTTCTGAATCTGAAATCCATGATATCTGCTTCCCAGGAAAGAAATTGTCAATAAAATATTTCTCATTTTCAACGATAATATGCTAAATGATGTTTGCTGTAAGATAGTTAGGAATAATCACTGTTGCGGCAATGATTGCAAAAGCGAATAAAACCCAAAAATCAATTTGGCGAAACCTGAGTTGCTTCATTCTCGTTCTCCCTTCTCCGCCTCTGTAACATCTGCTTTCCATGGCCAGCGCAAGATCGTCGGCTCTTCTGAACGATGATACGAATAACGGAACGAGAATCGGAACAAGCGCCTTAATTTTTTGTTTCAGGTTACCTGAGTCGAGATCCGCTCCTCTTGATTTTTGTGCATTCGTAATTTTTATAGTCTCATCTATAAGGGTGGGTATCATACGGAGAGCAATTGTCATCATCATCGCCAGTTCATGAATAGGAAGCTTAAAGAGCCTAAGAGGCTTTAAAAGTCTTTCAATTCCATCGGTAAGTTCTATAGGAGAGGTTGTATAGGTTAAAACCGAACTGCCGGTAACAAGGCATATAATCCTCAATGCCAAAATACATGCAAAAACCAAGGCTTCTCTATAAACAGTAATAATCCAAAACGACAATAACGGTTCACTCTCACCTTTTATAAAAAATGTATTTAATATCCCAGTTAAAATAACTACCGGCATAATGGGTTTAAGGCTTTTCAGCGCCATTTTAAACGGAATACCGGAGATTGCGTAGACCAAAATCAAGGTTATTACACAAATCCCGAATCCGATTAAGGTTTTTGCAGTAAAGAGCAATATGATGTATAGAAACGTCAATATTATTTTCACTCTGGGATCAAGTCTGTGAATTATTGAACGCCCAAAAATGTATTGTCCAAATGTTATATCTTTAAGCATCCTATCCTCTATTTACTAATTTAATAATATCCTTAACTGCTTCCGAAACTGTATTTGACGTTATATCTACAGGATATCCCATATTTTTCAAACGTATCATGACCTCAGTTACAGCCGGTATTTCAAGTCCGATTTTTTGAAGTTTTTCAGATTCCGAGAAAATATTCTTCACAGTATCATAATACAGTATTTCTCCTTTGTTCATAACCATTACCATTTCAGAGTATTTTGCAATATCTTCCATGGAATGCGAAACGATTATCACCGTTTTCCCGTATATCTCATGGTATCTTTTAATTTCTCCCATTATTTCGTTTCTTCCCAGAGGATCAAGTCCGGCGGCAGGTTCATCAAGAATAAGCACTTCCGGCTCCATTGCAATCACACCCGCAATTGCAACTCTGCGCTTTTGACCACCCGATAAATCAAACGGAGATTTATCTAAAATGTCCAAATCCAACCTGACCATTTGCATGGCTCTTTCAACCCTGGTGTCCACTTCTTCCTTGGATAATCCCATGTTGTTCGGGCCGAAAGAAATGTCTTTTCTTACCGTTTCTTCAAACAGCTGATATTCGGGATACTGAAATACCAATCCGACTTTAAATCTGAATCTTTTTAAATCCCCTTTTTTCTCCCAAATGTCTTCGCCTTCAATCAGCACCCGACCGCTTGTCGGTTTTAAAAGAGCATTGAAATGTTGAATCAGTGTGGACTTGCCGGATCCGGTATGGCCGATTATTCCTAAAAACTCCCCTTTTTTCACCGAAATGTTTATGTTGCTGATTGCGGTTTTAGCACCGGGCATTCCTTCGGAATATACATGGGTCAAATTATTCGTCTCAATAATATTCATTTTTTCTCCTCAAATAAATTTGAAATTTTTGAGACGCAGTCATCAATATTGATTGCATAACCAATATCAATCCCTTCTTTTTTTAGTTCATAGCAAAGCGATGTTACCTGAGGAACATCAAGGCCCAGATTTCTAATGCCGTCAACATCCGAAAATACGTCTATGGGTGCCCCGTCTTTCGCAACTTCTCCGTCTTTTAAAACTATTACTCTTTCTGTCATAGCGGCTTCTTCCATGTAATGGGTAATCAGAACTACAGTTATCCCCTTCTCACGATTTAACCTTTTTATTGTATTCAAAACCGTCTTTCTTCCCTCGGGATCCAACATTGCCGTAGGTTCATCGAGAACAATACAGTCGGGTTGCATAGCCAACACTCCTGCGATGGCAACACGTTGTTTCTGACCTCCGGAAAGATTGTGCGGGACATCTGTTTTGTGATTCGACATACCTACAATATCAAGAGCTTCATCTACCTTCTGCCTGATAGCTTTAGGATCTATACCCAAATTTTCAAGTGCAAATGCAACATCCTCTTCGACAACCGTCGCAACTATCTGATTGTCCGGATTCTGAAAAACCATTCCGACTCTTCGCCTGATATCATAAAGTTTGTCATTGTTTTTGGTGTTGATTCCGTCGACAAGGACATCACCACTTGAAGGAACCACTATTGCATTCGTATGTTTTGCAATAGTGGATTTTCCGCTTCCGTTATATCCTATTATTGAAACAAACTCTCCTCTTTTTATCTCTATGGAAAGATTGTTCAAAACATATTTAATTTCAGATGATTCGTTATTATAAAAAAACGAAACATCATCAAAAAGAATAATATCCTTCAATATTGCTCCTTGTTTTCAAAAAGTCCGAAATGATTCCCGCTCAAGTTGAGATGTCGCAATCAGGAACATTGAATTCAAAATCTCCGGCTCCAATTTCAGACTGTTTTAGTTGTTAGCCTAAAATAAACTTTTATGTGTAATTGCGGAGTGCAATCAATTAGACATAACAAAATCCCATTTTACGAATGTTGCCGGAAATTCAAAAGTTAAATTCTTTCGAGGACTTTATCCCTAATCTCCTCAGCTACTGATTTTATGGTCTCTTTGTCTTTACCTTCAACCATGATGCGAATTAAGGGTTCCGTTCCGGAGACTCTGCTAACAACCCTTCCCGAATCGAACAGATCCGATTCTTTTTCATTGATAAAAGCCTGGATGAGGTCATCGCTGTTAAACTTAATCTTTTGCTCCGCATCAGCAGGTATGTTTATCATAACTTGCGGATATTTCTGAATATCCGATGTCAGCTCAGAAGCTTTAAGTCCGCTTTGTTTCAGTATCATCAAAAGCATTAGCGCCGTTAGTTGTCCATCGCCCGTTGTAGAACAGTCCTTCAGTATGATATGTCCCGACTGTTCCCCTCCGAGAGAATAATTGCCCCTGAGCATTTCTTCAAGCACATATCTGTCGCCTACGGCTGTCCTCACCGGTTTTATGCCGTTATTTTTACAATAATCTATAAATCCGAGATTTGTGTATATTGTTATAACTACCGTGTCTTTATTTAATTTACCTTTCTCTTTCAGATATTTCGCAAATATTCCGATAATTTTATCCCCGTCAATTTCCTCGCCGTTTTCATCAACCGCAAGACACCTGTCTGCATCGCCATCAAAAGCTATCCCTATGTCGGCCCCTTCTTTTTTAACCGTTTCCTTAAGATTATCGAGATGTGTAGAACCAACATTCTTGTTTATATTGAGTCCATCGGGGTTGTTTGCGATATAAATCACATTCGCTTTTAATTTATCAAAAATCCGTTTTGATGTATTATAGGCTGCCCCGTTGGCACAATCGACAACAACCTTGATGCCGTCCAATGGCGCAGGAATACAGGAAGTCAGATAATTGACATAATCATCTTCTGCACTGCTTAGTGTTTTAATACATCCTACGTCTGTATGCGACTTGATATAGCTTTCCATTTCTCCATTATTGACGTGTTTCTCGATTTCATATTCTTCATCTACAGAAAGTTTAAAGCCTGAAGAATCAAACACTTTTATTCCGTTGTACTCAACCGGATTATGTGATGCGGAAATCACAATTCCTGCATCAGCTCCATGGTATTTTATCAGGTAAGCCACTGCCGGGGTCGGGATGCAACCTAAAAGAAATACATCTGCACCGACAGAAGATATTCCCGCTGCCAAAGCGCTCTCCAGCATATCCGATGATATTCTGGTATCTTTACCTATAAGAATTCTTACTTTTTTTCCTTCATTCTTTTTTGAGAGCGTATATGCTGTTGCCCTGCCTACTGCAATCGCCAATTCGCACCCCAATTCCGTATTTGCTAATCCTCTTATTCCATCAGTCCCAAATAATTTTGTCATATCTACTTCCTATTTAATATTTATTAAAATTCAGAATCAAGTGTCATCTGATAGTTTAATTCAGTTTCTTTTTGTTTCTCAAACGGTATTCCCAGATGGTTGTAAGCCGCCTGCGTTACACACCTTCCTCTTGGTGTTCTTGTTAGAAAACCGATTTGCATCAGGTAGGGTTCACAAACATCCTCAAGTGTAATGGCTTCTTCTCCCAACATCGCCGCAAGCGTGTCCAGCCCTACAGGTCCACCGTCATAATTTTCAATAACCGACATAATCAAGCGTCTGTCTATATTGTCCAGCCCTTTTTCATCTATGTCCATCTTCATCAAGGCTTCTTCGGCTATCCCTTTAGAGATAACACCGTCCGAAAGCACCTGAGCATAATCTCTGACTCTTTTAAGATATCGGTTTGCAATTCTTGGGGTTCCTCTCGACCTTTTTGCAATCTCATGTGCACCGGATTTTTCGCATCTAACTCCTAATATTGATGCCGACCTCGAAACTATCTGTTCAATTTCTTCTTCGCTATACAGCTCAAGCTTAATTATCATCCCGAATCTGTCTCTCAAGGGCGAAGTCATCTGCCCCGCTCTTGTAGTTGCACCTACCAATGTAAACCGCGGCAGATTTATTCTCAGAGACCTGGCAGACGGACCTTTTCCGATAATAATATCGAGAGCATAATCTTCGAGTGCCGGGTAGAGAACCTCCTCAACACTTCGCGACAATCGGTGTATCTCATCTATAAATAAAACATCGTAATCTGAAAGATTCGTCAAAAGCGCCGCCAGATCGCCGGGCTTTTCAATTGCCGGACCGGATGTGATTCTTATATTTACCTTCATCTCATTTGCTATCAGACGAGCCAAAGTTGTCTTTCCCAATCCCGGAGGACCGTAAAGAAGAATATGATCAAGCGCTTCGCCTCTTTGCTTTGCGGCGGTCATAAAGACTGAAAGATTTTCCTTTATTTGATCCTGTCCTATAAATTCATTTAGAGACTGTGGCCTCAGAGAGAGTTCGTTGTCAAAATCTTCTCCTAAAAGAGCCGGTTCAACCAGTCTCATTTCGAGTTCATCCATTTATTATCACCTTGCCTTATTTTCTCCTATTCGAAAGTGACTTTAATGCAGCTGCCACCATATCTTCAAGGGGCATGTTGTCAGCAAGCTTTGACAGCGCAAGCACTGCTTCGCTTGTTGAAAATCCAAGTGATGTCAGAGCGGCTATCGCGTCCCTTTTCAAATTTCCGTCGGCGTTCCCGGTTATTTCACTTCCCTTAAAGCTCTCTATCTCAATTGACGATACTTTGTCCTTGAGTTCAAGTATTATTCTTTGTGCCGTTTTTAGTCCGACACCCGAACATGCAGTTAAAAGTTTGTAGTCTCCCGAAGCAATTGCCAAAAAAATTTTTTCCGGAGAAAAAGTCGAAAGTATTGACAGTCCCAAGCGCGGTCCGATACCGGAAACGGAAATCAGCAGTCTAAAGCAAAAGAGTTCTTCTTCATTTGAAAATCCGTAAAGGTCAAGGGCATCGTCTTTGACATTTAAGTAAGTATAAACCATCACCTCTTCCCCGACAGTTCCAATCTTACTTAATGTACCTGTTGTCACAGACACCTTGAATCCTACACCGGAACACATAATTACCAGTTCATCGGTACTTTTCGACAGAAGTTCTCCTTTAATGCAGTATATCAAAAGCGCGCACCTCCATTAGCTCCTAATGTCTGTAATCAAGCTTGACGATGTGTGCGAATGACAAATCGCAACAGCGAGGGCGTCAGCGGCATCATCAGGCTTGGGTATCGTCTTAAGCCCCAGCATCATCTTTGTCATTTCCATTACCTGTCTTTTTTCAGCACGGCCATATCCCACAACCGATTGTTTAACTTGAAGCGGAGTGTATTCAAATACGGGAATACCGTATTTTGCAGCAGTGACAACAATTACCCCCCTTGCTTGAGAAACATCAATAACAGTTTTCTGATTGGATGTAAAAAACAGCTTTTCAATTGACATGGAATCGGGGTTAAATCTTTTAAACAATTTCTCCAAATTGTCACTTATCTTCAGCAATCTTTGGTCAAAAGGGATTCCCGCCTCCGTTCTGATTGCTCCATAACAGACTGTTTTAAACGAATTGTTTGAATAATCTACAATTCCATATCCGACAATGGCGTATCCCGGATCTATTCCAATAACCCTCATGCATTCTCCCATTAAAACACTATAACCTATAAATTATACCACAGTGCAACATCTCAGTATAGCCGACAAGAAATCACAAGATGTTTTTGTCATTCCACATCAAAAACTAATTAGAGGCTATTCAGGATGAAAAGCAAAACAATCATGCCGGTTTGCAATATAGGAGGTATCATTAATGCGTTCCCGTTATCCATGTTTTGAATTAAAAAAAACAAATTAATTATACCAGAATACTTAGACAGAAAAAAACAGCTGAGTCTTTTGATTTATCAGGCAGATTCAGCTGTTTTTCGTTTTAATTAAATTCTTATTTCTTTTCTGCTTTTGTATTTTCCTTGGTTTTCTTGTCTCCTATGCTGAGCAGCATATTTAGCAGAATTCCAAAAATCGCAGCGCCGGCGATACAGGGAATATTCACTCCGAACACGGGAATATTTCCACCGAATGCGTAGTTTCCACCTACGCCGATTACCATTATCGATGCAATAACCGCAATGTTTTTAGGAGAGAACATGTCTACCTTTTTGTCTATCATTATCGCGATACCTTGTGCAGCAATCGCTCCGAACAGGTAAATCTCAAGGCCTCCGATGACCGCTATGGGAATTCCGTATATTGTTTTAATCAGCGGAGTAAAGAAGGATATTACCATGGCAATAACGGCAGCTGCAACAAGCACACTGACTGAAAACACACGGGTGATTGCCATAGTGCTTATGTTTTCTCCGTAGTTTGTTCCTGCCGGTCCGCCGATGACTCCCGAAATCATATCGCAAATACCGTCACCGATGAGGTTGCGATCGAGCATATCTATCAGCTTATAGGGCATGGTCTTGCCTTTTTTCTTTGCCAGGTCATTTACATATGTATCCAGCTGGTACATATGTGCCGTCGATTCAGGAATTGTGGCAATGGCTATCGGCATAATACCGGCCGCAGCAGTCCACGAAACTTTCGGGAAAGAAAATGCAGGTATCGCAAAAATCGAACCGTCCCCAAGTTTCCAAAGCGATCCCTGCAGAGCCGCTTCGGGCATTGCCCTGAACAAATCTATCCCTCCAACAAAGTAAACGATCGCCGCAACAAGGCATCCGGTCAAAGCGCCCGCCAAAAGCGGCAACTGTCTGAGAAATCCTTTTAGATATTTTGAATAGAGGACAGTTGATAAAAGCGTTACAAGAGAAACTACTATCCACCATGATGTAGATGCGGTTACCTCAGTTGTGTTCGGGATGGCGTCTGTTAGAGCATTGCCGGCCAAAGTCAATCCGATAATCATAGCAACCGGTCCTGTTATTGTTGCGGGAAGAATTTTTTCTACTGCACTGCGTCCACTGAATTTCACGAGCAGTCCTGCAGCTATGGAAATCAGTCCTGACAGAATAATTCCGAATTGAGCGTACTGTATGGCTTCGGTAGGAAGTATGCCGTCGACTTTCTCGAATCCCATTGCAGCGCTCATGCTCGCTATTGCTGTCAGATATGAAAAGCTCGAGCCATAGTACAAGGGTATTTTTCTACCAGTAATCAGGATAAAACATAGCGTTGCCAATCCGCTTGCAAAAATTGTTGTGGATACATGAAAACCTGTAATAAGCGCTACGGTTACTGTCGCCGGAAACATAACAATGACCTGTTGTATTGCATAGAATACCAGCTTCCATGTGGTTGGGCGTTCATTTGGCAGATAGCCCTGGACACTTTTTTCAATCATGCTTTTCTCCTCTTTCTTTGTACATAATAATCATTTAAAAACAATCCTGCTTCTAAATTTAGACAAAAAAAATACTTGTCTGAAAATCAAACAAGCGATTCACTGAAACTCGAAATCGAAAAATTAAAAATACGGCGCTTGTGTCGAGTAAAATCTAAAGCAATTTCGAACATAATCGCACCTCTTTCTTAACCTTTTCGCATTTTCTCATTTGCATCTTGCGAATAATATCATATCAAAAAATAAAAAGCAAATTATTTCCGATTTTTTTCAAATATTCTTCAATAATTGTCAAAGCAAATAGTTCATTCAGAAAAAAGCCAAAAATTTTTTACAGTTTTTCTAATTGCATATTTAAAAAATTGATACTATACTTTAGTTGATTTTCTTTTTCGATATAACCGCAACAGAATGGGTTTCGGGTTTCTACCAGGCGACCGTTTCTCGCTTGACTATCGGAAAACAGAAGCGTATTACGATTCTCTTTCGTCTACGTGCTTGTTTCTTTTGTTTTCTTGTCAGTTGCGGAGTAAGTTTCTTCGCAACTTTGTTATGTTATATCGAAAAGATATAAATGCAAATTGTGATGGAGGAAATTTAAGTGTTTAAACTGAAAGAACACGGCACAACGGTATCAACAGAAATCATAGCCGGATTGACAACCTTTTTTGCAATGGCTTACATCATTGTAGTAAACCCATCGATTCTAAAAGAATCGGGCATGGAATGGGGAGCTGTTTTCCTTGCAACAATTATATCTTCGATAATCGGGACTTTAGTAATGGGACTGGTTGCAAATGTGCCTTATGCACAGGCACCCGGAATGGGGTTGAATGCCTTCTTCGTTTACACCGTATGTTTCGCCCTTAAGTTCACCTGGCAACAAGCACTTTCAATGGTCTTTATATGCGGGGTGATAAATATACTTATTACCGTAACAAAAATTCGCAAGCACATAATAAAGTCCATACCCCGCAGCCTGCAAAATGCGATAGGCGGAGGCATTGGAATCTTTATTGCTTATATCGGTTTGTTGAATGTTAAGTTTATTGATTTCAGCGCCGGCGTCCCCTCAATTGCAAAAATGAATAATCCTACTATCTGGCTCTTCCTTATCGGATTAATCCTCACAATCATTCTCCTCATACTAAAGGTCAGAGGAGCTATTCTCATAGGTATCATAGTAACCGCTCTCATAGGAATACCCATGGGGCTCACAGCAACTGGCGATACGATTAGTTTTGGCGATGCGGTGAAATCACTGCCTACCACCTTCGGGGTAATATTTACCGATGCAGGAATCCCCTCTTTGTTTTCCGATTCAAGCAAACTGCCCCTCGTTTTGATGACCATTTTCGCCTTCAGTCTTTCCGACACATTTGACACTATCGGAACTTTTATCGGTACAGGCCGCCGCACAGGCATTTTTAGCGAAGAAGACGAAAAAGCCATGGAAAGCAGCGCCGGGTTTAAATCAAAAATGGATAAGGCCCTTTTTGCCGATGCGACTGCAACTTCTATAGGTGCGATTTTCGGAACGTCCAACACCACTACATATGTTGAAAGCGCCGCAGGTATAGGCGCGGGAGGACGTACGGGGCTTACCAGCGTGGTTGTAGCAATCTGTTTCGCCTTGAGCGCATTTTTAGCCACATTTGTAAGCGCAATCCCCTCAGCAGCAACCGCCCCAGCGCTTGTAATCGTAGGTGTCATGATGCTTGCGGCATTTAAGGAAATCGAGTGGACTGAATTGTCGGAAGCCATTCCTGCATTCTTTGCCGGTATTTTTATGGCATTATGCTACAGCATATCCTACGGTATCGCTGCCGGATTTATTTTCTACTGCATAGTAAAAATCTGCAAAAAAGAGGCAAAAGAGATTCACCCGATTCTTTGGATTTCTGTGATTTTATTTATATTGAACTTCGTTATTTTGGCTGTGTTATAAACGCCGAGAGAGCCCATTAAAAACTGTTCGCAACACCTTAACTTTTAATGAACATTCCGCAATATAACAAACCCGCTACTGTGCTGACCCCAAAAAGCTGGTCTTAAACCGACGGACAAAAGTTCGTCGGTTAACTTTTAGGATGCAATAGCTGTTTATTTATATTTAATCAAGCATCACTGTATGGTTATAGATTTAGCGTTGTGGTATCATTAATGTGAAATCATTGTTAAACACAACTTAAATTTTTACTGTTTTATGATTCATCTTGTGTGTTTTCGATAATTTTGAATGTATTATTCTTATTATGAAGTATTGTAGAAAGGTGTTGATAAAGTCAATGAAATACTTTTTAGGTGTGGATATAGGTACGACAGCTATTAAAGCAGCTCTCTTCGATGAAAACGGAAAAAAGGTCCTTCATCATTCTGAAGAATATGAATTACTTAAACCTTCTGCGCAAATAGTTGAACAGATTCCCGATGTATATTGGCAAACTTTCAAGAATTGTGTTAATTATGTAATTTCAAACTCCGGAATTCCAAAAGAAAAAATTGTCTCAATTGCAATGGATTCCTCCGCTGAAACAATTGTATTTCTTGATGAAAACATGAACCCTCTAGACAACTTTTATGTCTGGATGGATAGTCGGTCAGAGTTGGAAGCTGATGAGCTGAACAGTCATTTTTCAGCCGAAGAGATGATATTTGCTACAGGACAGACACCAATAGATTCGGTACATCCAGCTACAAAAATTCTCTGGTTTAGAAAGAACAAACCAGAATTGTTCAAGAGAATACATATGATGTTCATGTGTGATGACTACATTCTTTGGCATATGAGCGGTGGTCTTAAAATGAGCCATCCATCAAGCTGGTGCACCAGTTATCTTTGGAATATCAATACAAAAACCTGGTGGCCAGAGATGCTCGAGTATTTGAATATTAACGAAACACAGCTCCCGTATCTTGTGGAAAGCGGGACTCCTGTAGGAAATATTAAACACGAAGTAGCAGATGAACTCGGTTTACCGCATGGTCTTCTTCTTGTTATGGGAGGTCAGGACCAGAGTTGCGGAGCAATTGGAGTGGGCAATGTCACACCAGGCATCTTTTCCGAATCAACCGGCGGTGCACTTATGGTATGCACAACCTGTGATAATCCAGTCTTCGATTCTGCAGGTCTTATTCCGTGCAATTATAACGTAATCCCTGACAAATATATGATCCAAGGCGGTGCGAAGGGTGGAATAATGTTGCGCTGGTTACGTGATACACTTTGTCAAGAAGAAATGGACAGGGAAACTGCAGGAGAGGGTGACGCATATGATTTGATGACCGAACTCGCCGCAACAACTCCAGCAGGCGCAGAAGGACTGTTTCTAATGCCCTTTTTTGGAGGTGCTGGTTGTCCAAATAGAGATATATACGGACGCGCCTGTCTTTATGGGCTGAGCCTAGGCCATCATAAAGGACATATTGTTCGAGCTTTCATGGAAGCCCTGGCATGTAATATAACTAAAATCGTCGAATATACCGAAAATCTTACTGGTGTTAAAGTTACACAAATACGTTCACTTGGAGGCGGTTCGCTAAGTCCTCTTTGGTGCCAGATTAAAGCCGATGTTACAGGTCGCCAGGTAGTTACAATGAAAAACACTCAGGATGCAGCATGTCTCGGAGCAGCGATATTGGCTGGTTACGGTGCAGGGCATTGGAGCTCTATCGCTGACACGGCTCAAAATCTGGCGGTTGTGGATAAATATTATGACCCAAACCCTAAAAACCGCTCTGTTTATGATCAACTATTAAAAAAGTATGACCTGTTTATCGAAGCAACACAAAACTACACAGAAGAGCTTTCAAAAGTCTGATATTATTAATCCTAAAAACAAAAACCCGCATGCACAAACAGATAATTGTGTATGCGGGTTTTTGTTTTATCTTTTAGTCCCAAACATTTTCTTTAAACCCTTCTCCAAAGGTTTCAGAATAATCAGTTATCATTACAAATGCTTCGGGATCAACTTTGTATGTAGCACGACGGAGCTTTACTATCTGGGATTTTCCGCAGGCACACATAACCATATTCCTTTTACTTCTGCTATATGCGCCTTTTCCGTCAAAAACTGTGGAACCTCTTTCAGTAGATATTGATATTGCCTCTGCAACTTCATATGGTAAATTTGTAATTATAAAAGCTATCTTGCCCACATTCGAACCAATCATCATTTTATCAATTATTGTTGTCCCAACTACCATCATTATAAATCCGTACAGGGCAGAGTCTATTCTTCCGAATACAAATGCACCTGCCAGTATAACAATCCCATCAATAACAACAGCTATTTCACCTAAAGAACGATGAGGCCAAATTTTTTTAATTGTAAATACTAAAAAATCACTTCCACCAGTAGATGAATCTCTTAAGTAAATCATACCCAAACCGGCACCGGTAAGCGCACCAGAGAATATCGCAGCCAGCAAAGGATCCCCGTTATATGCGGGAAGCATAGGAAACACCATATCAAGAAATACAGCTACTATCACCATTGATTTGATTGACTTAATAAAAAACATCTTGCTCAAATACTTTAGGCTAAACAATATTATCGGTATGTTCAACAAAATTGTCATCATACCAATTGGCCAGTCAGTATAGTGATTGATAATAAGCGCTATACCACTTACTCCTGCCGGTGCAAAGTCCGCATTTTTGGCAAACGAATAAATACCGGCTGCATACATCAAGCTGCCGGCTACATCAAAAATCAGGTCTGTAATTATATTGCGAAAATTGGCCTTATTCATAGATATCTTTACTCCGTTTACACGTCAAAATTTTTATATATATCATACAGAATGGCAAAAACATAAAGGTTAGTATAGGAATTTATAGAATCTCCCAGACCCAAAAGTCCCCTGATCTTTTCGAGCCTGTATCGGATTGTGTTGCTATGTTGATACATTTGCTTGGCAGTTGCGGCAACATTTCCGCCACACGCAACATATGTAAGAAGTGTTTCCAGCAGATTGGATTTATTCTTATTATCATATTCTTCAAGTTTTGATAAATAATCGCTATAAAACTCTTTTATCCAATCACTGTTTCTAAGCGGACATAGAAATCTGTTTAACCCAATTTTTTCGAACTCAAGTAGTTGCTCTCCATTTATACGGCATGTTATAGCAGCATAAAAACTTTCCTTAATACTAGTACCCATCATATGCAGCTCATGTTTAATAGAACTCAACCCTATCCTGAATTTATCCTGGTTTATTCCAACATCTGATAGCAATCGTAAAATTTCCCGTTTCAAGTTCTCATTTATGGCAGAAGAATAGATTGCTAAAAGGTTGTTTCTTCTTTCTATTAACATAAACACTGCTCGCTCAAAAGAAGGTAGCTTGTGAGACATATTACTGTACTCAAAACTCACCTGTTCAAGTATTTTGGTGCTGTTGTCACGCATAACACAACTTGCGCATATATGATGCTTATAAAAAAAAGGATTCAGTTCTCGAGCCAATTCGCTTAGTTTTTTCGGTTTCCCCTTACCTCTTATGAGATTCTCTACAGCTCGATTCCATTCTTTATTCAATCCTCCAAGTTCAATTGCATTTTTAATATTAAAAATCAAATCTTCAAAATTTGCATCGCTGAAAGAAAATATCGGGACTTGTGCATTATCTGAATACCTTAGAATTTCTTGTGGCAACTCGCTAAAATATATGTTTTTTATTGCTATAGCAGCAACCTTTTTATCAATAAGGGCCTTCAAGCATTCGCACGCGTAACCAACGTCATTTCTTGCACACGAAAGAGTCGTGACAACAAATTCTCCTTGCATGAAATCCGTTTCTATATCATCGAGAGTTTCCCATTCAAATATTCCGACTCCCGTTATGATATTAGCAGCTCCTTTTACACCTGAAAGAAATCTAAAACCCTTAAAAAGTGGTTGTGATAATGCATTCATAACCGTCAGCAAACTTCCACCTCCTAAGATTGCTCTCATAAACTGATACTAATTTCAAATAACTACCAATATAAAAATATCATGTATCATTTGTTGTTTTCAAGCCACTTTTAAGAATTGAACAAAATCAACCAAGTATTTTCGCATTTTGGTGAAATAATAATATCAGTAAGGTGGAATATTCGGATACAGTATGTCTTATAGTTTTCCTTCAGACATAAACCTTGCATTTGTACCGTTTATTCGATAAAACTCCTCGCTCGCCCGTCTGCCAATATCATCAGGATATTTATCAACATCACGTATGTATTCCAATTCATCTATTCCGGAAATTTTACCATTTTCCATAATTATTCTTCCATCAACTACAGAAAATACTACCTCTGAACCGCGAGCAGAATACACAAGATTGGGAACTATATTCCTCATAGGAAATGTGTAAACCGGTTGCATTGACGGAACATGCAGATCTATTGCTATGAAATCTGCGCGTTTGCCAATTTCTAAAGAACCTATTTCATCTCCAAGTCCTATTGCTTTTGCCCCCTCGATAGTCGCCATACGCAACACTTTCCAAGCAGGCATTATTTCAGGATTTTTCTTTTCCAACTTACAAAAAAGTGCCGCATTCTTCATCTCATTGATGATATTATGACAATTGTTGCCCGGAGCCTGATCTGACCCCAATGCAACTTTTCCTCCCGCTTCAATAAATGGAAGAACGGGAGGTAATATTCCGTCAATTATCGCGATAGAGCCGGGACAAAACAGCATAGAAGCACCGCTTTTAGCAATTTCCGCAGCTTCCTGGTCATTACAATCCGCAAGGTGCACAGCCATAAGAGTGCTATCCAAATATCCGATTTTTGCAAGAAACTCTGTCGTTCGTTTGCCGTAACGCCCAATCATCTGGGCAGTCTCGCGTTCTCCCTGCTGGACATGCATATGTATCATGGTCTTTCGCTCAATTGCGGCTTTTTTTACTTTAAGCAACAGTTCCGGACTTACAAAGTCGGCCCCTTGTGGCCCAAAAAGAATTCTGATTCTCCCTCCTTCAGCCCCATGCCATTTCTCAAAAAGTTCAAGATTGCGTTTAAAACTTTCTTCTCCTTTTATTTCATCAAACTCATATAGTTCGCCCGGATCGTATACTCTTGACACAATCGCCCGGATCATTTGAGTGATATGTCCGCGAGCTCCGATTTTTTTAATGAATCTGCAAACATTTTCCATCTGCCAATTGTAGTCTCCCAATGTCGTAGTCCCGGCTTTAATCGCTTCAATTATTGCCAGCCGACTGCCCGCATCGAGCTCATCGTCGCTCACAACATTGTCAAACGGTTGAAGCCCATACATCATCCAATGAGAGGTATCCTGTGCCAAGCCTCGCATAATATTATCGCCTGTGTGCATATGCGAATCTATGAAACCCGGAAGCACAACATGATGTTTTAAGTCAATGTATTCATTTGCCTCATAACGGTTTTCGGATGCAGAAAAAACATCAATTATTTTACCTGAATCAATAGCCAAGGTAGTGTTCGAACGGTATCCAACTCCCTCTCCCTCCATTGTATATATGTGAGGGGCTTTCACTAACATATCAATTTTTATTGGCATTTTATCCTCCAAATATAAAGCATCTATATGATTACTTTTTCAATTCCCATAAGATCTGCAATCGTAGCAAGAATATCGGTATGATCGCCTTCTCTCAACACAAGGTGATGATCAATACCGGACTTGAATAGTTTTTCAAATGCGGTCGCAATATCTGCATTTTTAAAGCGAACTTTTGATGCCAGTCTTTTACCCGTTTTGTCGTAATCTTCATCACTTACTTGCAATGTCTCTCCGGAGGCAATCAACATTTTGTAATTTCCGTTCGATCCGGTTAAATTAGAAATCGTCACATCCTTCATCGCCTTTATTGGAGTACCCACATAAGTACCCATTTCTCCGCTAGCTGAAACCTCAACCCTTTTCAACTCATCTGATAATGTCGGAGCGGTGCTTCCGCCATGAGACATAAACATGTAGTTCTCATTGACATTGTAACTGCCGGCTTCTCCCAGAAATGTTGTTCCTTCTTTATCTATTGAATTTAATACAGCGCGCAATACGGTATTTGAAATATCCCCCTCGGTCTCAATAACAATCCCCTCATCGGCCAACCATGCCGCTGAAAGATTTGTTATTCCGTCAAATTTCGGATAGCATTCCGCTGCTATTCCCGCAAGAGAATTTTCCTCAATTATTTGCTTTAGCGCTTTATATACTTTTGCCGCAAAAATCATCCGTTCTTCACCGGCCGACGAATTTCCAATCCGTTTTTCAAGACAAGCAAGGGTAATTTTTGCATCGCTATCATCTATTTTATCGACACGGTCTAATAATTCATCCATTTCAAAATGAATTATAGTGACTCCAAACTTGAGTGAAAAATCCCACTCTTCAAGACTCATATCCTGAGGGCCAGCAACCCGCCAAGTTTGACGGGGACCCATAAGAGCTACACGCATGTTGCGAATTTCACAAATTGCAGCTGAAGCTTTTAAAAACCGGACGAGCTTTTTTATTAAGTTTGGATTATCTGCGTCCCCGTAAAGCGGTTGAAACGGGAACTTTACCATTTTCAGGGTCGCTCCCATATGCTGTACGCAACCTAATGCAAATGTTTCTGTAAAAGGTACAGCCCATAAAGCAAACGGCACATGAATTTTATGAAGCAACAGATATAAAAGGGAATCCGCCACCCATGTGATGTTTAATACTACAAGTGAGCTAATTTTCATATCCTCGAGCTCGCTTGAAATCACCAATGCGTCCGACTGTGTCCAAACAACCCTAGAAGCTCTGTAGACATCAAAGCCCTCCGCTTTTATTCTTTTTTCAGCGGCATCTAAAAGCTCCTCAGCTCTATATCCGCCACTCTCATCATGACTTGCAACTCCTACAAGTGCTACTAAAGATTTCTTCATTACATTATTCCTTTCAAATAATATTTTTAGTATTTTTTGTAGCTAATTCAATCAATAATTCTTTTAGCAAAAGACATCCCTTTTCAAGTTGTGCTGGAGATGTATATTCATCCCTGTGGTGACTAATTCCGTCTCTGCTTGGCACAAAAATCATGGCCGTTTTAAATTTTTTTCCAAACACCATCGAATCATGACCAGCCCCACTGTTCATGTGGCAATAATTGAGGTTAAGCTTTTTGCAAGTTCTTTCTATAATTTTACCCAACTCTATGTTCATAGAAACGGGCGGCGACCACTGAGTGCGATTTACATCGGTTTTGAATCCTTTTTGCGAAATCAAATCTAACTCTGATTTAATCTTTTCTTCAAAATCTCTCAATATCTCTTCATCACCATCCCTTACATCCAACGTCATTTCAATTCGATTCGGAATGACATTAAGCATACCGGGAAATGATCTGATGTATCCGAAAGTAGCTGTCGGTGTTCCTAATGCTATCGCTTTGTTTGTTACTTTTGTAACAAAGCCTGCCATTTCAGTTACAGGATCTAATCGCATATTCATTGGGGTTGTCCCGGCATGGTTTTGTTGTCCTTCAATCACTATATCGTATGTTACAATGCCAACTATCGCGTCAACTATTCCTATGTCCATTCCATTATCTTCAAGATATGGTCCCTGCTCTATATGGAGCTCAATTACTGAGAAAATGTCGTCCCGTTTTGCAGAACCTATATCTTCAGGAAAATAACCGGAAGCCGTCATAGCTTCCCGGAAACTCACTCCGTCTCTGTCACACTCATCAAGCGCTGCGAAATCAAATGTTCCACATATAGCACAGCTGCCATGACAGGATGAAGAAAACCGACTTCCTTCCTCCTCAAGCAGGGCAACCAACTCTAAATTCAACTCCGGAGAAAATCCTTCCGACTTTAACTCTTGAAGTGCGACAAGACCACAGATTATACCCGCTGCTCCATCATATTTTCCTCCGTCACGTACCGTATCTAAGTGCGATGCAACCAATATTGTTTCTTTTGTTTTGCCACGTATTGAGACGTAGAGGTTTCCAACGGAATCTTCTCTCATATCCAGTCCGCTCTCAACAGCCCATTTTTTAATGAGTTTTTTTGCAGCCTCATACTCCGGAGTGTATGCCGCTCTCCAGATTATGTCATCAATTTTTGATACCTCAGCCAACAGATTCAGTTTATTTTCTATTCTTTCTCCGAGGTTCATTTCAACCATCCTTTATTAGATTCTCGAAAATTCATAAGTGAAACCAGCGTTAGAATTGCAGGACCTACACCTTCACTTACAAATATTTTATGCTTGGCAGATAGTTTTTCCGAAAGTCCGGAGAACGCTGCACACCCCAAAAGAACTGCACCCACGCCGTGGTCTTTTATACATTTTTCTATTCTTTCCGAAATCTCATCAGAATTTGTTGTTACACCCAAAACTCCCGTGTCAAGATATTCAACAGATGCCAATCTTTCCCCAGCTTGATAACTTTTCATTTGGTTTATAAAGGAGTCAATTTCACTCGATCCACCTGAAGCAATTATAGAAAACCTTCGTGAAAACAGAGCAGAATAGTTCACAGCCGCCTGGCAGATTCCCACTATCGGTTGACTGAATAATTCACGTGCAGATAAAAGTCCAGGATCCGAGAAACAGCAGATGGCAGCAGCATCAAACTCTCTCTTTGAAAGTTCATCTACAACGGCTTTCCCCGACATAAGTTCGTCATATGATGTTTCTATTGCGCTAGGGGCATCCTCACAGGTTATTGTTTCAATTATAAATCCCGGCTGATCATAGCGTTTGGCAGTTTTCGAAATTCTTTCTGTCACACTTTTCGTGGAATTTGGATTTAATAGCAGTATTCGCTTCATCTTTATCTCCTCACAGTTAATTTCTGGCGATAAATTGTCCACTACCGGCTTTTACAACTATTTTTCCACTCGAAAAAACTTCCTGCCCGCGGACAAATGTTCTTTCAACTGAGCCTGTGACAGTTTGGCCTTCATGCGGAGTCCATTTTTCCAGATAAAAGAAGTCATCACTTCTGACTTTCCATTTTTTCCCAGCATCAAATATGACAAAATCCGCATCCGAACCAACCATCAGGGAGCCTTTACGTGGATATATGTCAAAACGTTTTGCCGCGGACGCACTCGTCATTTCACAAAATCTTGCAACCGGCATACCGCGTTTATTTACTGCTTCATCAAAGAATATTGGGTAACATGTCTGTAGAGCTGTAATTCCTGCAGGTGTCAAGAATATGTCATCTTTTCCTTCGGCTTTTTCAGAGTGAAGATATGCGGAATGGTCGCTTCCTATAAAGTCAATTTTCCCCTCCACTACCCTTTTCCACAGCTCGTTCCTTGTTTTTTCGCTTCTTAATGGAGGGTTACACACACAATAAACTCCCCACTTCTCAATATCCTTATCGTTTAAGGCAAGATAATGGGTACAAGTTTCAACGGAAATATCGGCACCCAACTGCCGATAATATGACGCAATATCGACAGCTTCCGGAGATGAACAGTGAGCTATATTTACTTTTGCTCCCGTTTTATATGCCATCAGACTTACTTTCATTACTGACTCGATTTCTGCTATTTCCGGCCTTCCCTGCCCATAGTATTCAGGAGAAACTTTTCCGTTTTCTCTTAACTCATCCGTGAACTTTTTTACAATATCAGCATTTTCGCAATGTATTGAAAGGGTCACCCCTGTTCCTGAAAGACGACTTAATGCTTTGTATAAATCTGCGTCATCCAGTCGTTTGATTTCAGTGGAATACGGAGTAAATGCTTTAAAACCTACTGCTCCTGCCGAAAGCATTGGCTCGATTTCATCACCATTATCCGGTGTGTATCCGCATATCATTGAAAAGTCGACAACCGCTTTCTTTCCACATATATTAATTTTATCTATCAGAGCCTTTTTCGTGGCTGTAACCGGAGTAGTCAATGGCATTTCTATAGATGTTGTGATACCTCCTGCTGCAGCAGAACATGTTCCTGTATAAAAATCTTCACTTACATCTCCTCCGGGAGGATCATTCATATGCGAATGCGGATCAACAAATCCTGGAAATACATATTTACCTTCAGCATCAACTATCAATTCAGCAGGTAAATCTTCGCTTGAAATTGCTGATACAACGCCTTTTTTAACATATAAATCGGTCTTTATCTCTTCACCCGATACAACTAATATTCCATTTTTAACACGCAAATCAAACATATATTTTCCTTTCTATTTAATATCTCATCGTACTAATGCCGGATAGATATTCATTCCAATTTCTTCTGGTAAATACCATAAATAACAAGATGCATCGAATAATATTATCTGCAATCATACAAACCCATACTGCCTGTAGTCCCAAACCTAAAACCACCACACAAATTAATGTCCATAATATCCTGACACCCCACATCGATGATACCAGAACAATAAATGGGGTCTTCACATCTCCAACACCATTAAAAACACCTTCCAATATGATGGTCATTGCAAATAGAGGTTCTGAAACCGCTACTATTCTTAGGATAGTAGCACCGCCTCGTATGACACCCGGATCTGTTGTAAATAAACTCATTACCGTCGAAGGGAAAATAAACAGGAGCGTTGCAAGTATTGTCATCACACTGGCTGAAACTCCACTTATGGCAAATGTAGTTTTTCTAAGCTTTTTGGCATCTTGTTGACCAACGGCATTCCCCGCCAAAGTGGCAGCGGCAATCTGCATGCCAAATCCCGGAATATAAAAAGCCTCCTCCGCCGTTAACGCAATTGAATGAGTAGCGAGAGCTATGGTACCAAGCCTTGATACGAGAGAGGTAAATACAACATGACCGAGGTTAATAACCGTCTTTTGAGCTGCCACAGGCAGTCCTATTCTTGCATACTCGCTAATAATTCCTCTGTTTAATTTCCAATTGACATTATACTTTGGAAAATATCTGTTTTTGACAACCGCACGCAACATAATCAGCCCGTTTATAATAAAACCAGCTGCGGAAGCAATTCCCGCTCCCATAACCCCCAACTTCATTCCAGGTAACACAAAGTTCAATCCGAATAAATCTATCTTTTTTGTTCCTGAAATTAGAAATATAGATAATAGTAATTTGATGAATACAGACACAATCGTAATCATCATCGGTTTTCTTGTATTTCCGGTCGCCCTCAAAGCTGCCCCTATTATCATTGCACATGCTCGAAGAGGTGTGGCCAGACTTATGATAAAAAAGTATATAAAAGCATCATGTTCTATCTTTTTCTCAGCACCAAGAAGACGAGGGAGAAACGGGCTAATAGACACAGCAATTACTGCTGTAACAACCCCAACTATCAAGGAGATAATAATTGATTGAACCAAAGAGTTGCCCACTTTATCGTAATTCTTGGCACCCATGGACTTGGCTATACTCGAAATCACACCCATGCCTATTGCGGAAAAAAATCCAATTATCATCCAATTTGACGAAGAGGTTATTCCAACCGCCGCAGATGCGTTTGCACCTATATGACCCACTAGGGCTGTGTCAATATACATTACTCCTGTGTGAAGAGCCTGCTCAACTACCGTGGGCCAAGAGAGTACAACAATTGATCTCAAAAGGTTTCTATCAAGCGAAGGACATTTTTTCATAGTGAATATATTAGTTTGTCAAAACCAGGTCACTTAAGAATATATTCGCTGACCACTTTTATTTGTTCCGAGAATCCGTTTCCAAATACGTTTTCAAAGAATGCTCCTCCAATTGTAAATCCAAAGAGGTTTTTTGTTGCTTTCAGAACATCAATTCTTTCAGTGCTATTTACACTGCCTGCCAATATAATTTTGCAATTTACTGTATCGCTTACAACCTTCAACAACTCAAGCGGATCGCCCTCGGTATACCTGAAGGCAGAAAGCGATATTCCTGTAACGCCTTTATTTTCAACTCTTTTAGCATCCGCTGCAATGATTTCAGGTGTCCCGTGAAGATGGGTATCTGAACCCAGCCCGATAAACGGATAATACGTCATTCCGGCTTCATCACATATCTTTTTTACACTATCGAAATATACTGTTCCTATAAGGTGTTCCGCGCCACAACTCGCAGCTATTCTCGCCGTCTCAAGACAAGGTTCCTCGTCAATTGCAATTGTTTCCATAAAAGTTTCTTTTCCGTTTTCTTTCATTGTCAACAGCAAGTCTCGAAGATTCTCTTCAGAAATTCCTTCGCGTTTGCATCCCCAATATCTTGCAGGCGCATCCTTCGCTTCAAGAAAAATTTTCTTTGCACCTTCGACCGTTTTATCATTCCAAGTCAACATTACTATCAATTCCGGTTTTGTCATCATTTCCTCCATATAATTAAGCAAATTTAAACATGAAGATAGTGTGATTGTTTTAAAAATTATTAATCTTTAAAGTTTTGCGGTATTAGCAAATTCTTTAACAGATTCTATAAGACGGTCACATTCCTGGCGGGTATTATAGGGTTCGAGTCCGACTCTAACAAGTCCTCCTCTGTCTCCAAGTTTAAGAACGGAGTTTACTATTTGCAGTGCGTAGAAATCTCCATACCAAACAAATATCCCTTTAGAAGCAAGGTATTCTGCCACATCACTCGAATTTATATCTCTGTAGGTAAAGGATACCGTGGATGTTTTGGGTTGATCCGGCGGCGACATATATAATTTTATCCCATCTATCTTTCCAAGCTCAGCGCGAATATAATCTGCCAACGGTTTCTCATACGCTGCTATTGCCATCATACCTGCAAGTATCTTACGTCGACGACCTGTTGAATTTCCGAGTTTTTCGGCAAAACACTCGAGATATTTTTCTCCTATGTCAGCAAGAAACTCTACAGCAGCCACTGCTCCGAGGACATTTTCAAATGCAGGTGTTCCCGTTTCGAGTTTAGACGGCATCGTTGCATTATCATCTGCATATACTCTAACCGCTTTGAATTTTTCTCCGATCGAGCGTTTCATGTAAACAATACCCAAGTGCGGTCCAAAGAACTTATATGCAGAGCAGACCAAAATATCTACATCCAATTCTTTGACATCTATTGGGTAATGAGGAGCATAGTGTACGGCATCTACAACTGTTATTGCCCCTTTATCATGGGCAAGTTTTATAATATGTGCCACATCGGTTATCGTTCCGCACGCATTGGCAGCCCAGTTGACAGCAACAAGTTTGGTTTTATCTGTCAACTTATCCTCATAATCTTCCATGTCAAGCATACAGGTTTCCGGGTTAACTTTTACACTTTTTACAACAACTCCGAAATCTGATAATGTGCGCCAGGGAGAGCGATTACCTTCGTGATCAATATCAGTAATTATCACCTCATCGCCCGGCTTAAAACTTCTCGCAAACCCGAATGCCAATCTCACAAGATTCGAGGTGCTGCTTGCGCCAAATGCAATTTCATCCGAATCCGCACCAAGAAAATCCGCCAACACTTCACGTCCTGTTTTGAACAAAGCATCACTCTCAACAGAGGTTATAAAGTGACCTGCCTGATTTGCATTGTGGTTAATAAGGTAGTCGGTCATCTTCTCAACAACATTTACGGGTACCTGAGTTCCACCCGGACCGTCAAAAAAAGCTGCTGGATTTCCGTTAACTGAACGGCATAGGCAGGGAAATTGATTTCTTACATAGTCGACATCAAACACAAACTCTTTCATTTGAAATCACCTCACAATTCTAATATTTAGACTCTCAAAATTCGGCGGTGCGGGGAATTTCCCGCACCGCCGATAATCATCTATTCTAATTTCGTTGGAGACGGGCCACAGCGATATGATGATATAAAATTATTTTTTTACTCTTCTTCAACCGGAAGTTCTTCCTGATATTCATACAAGTGTCCGTACTTTTTGTTGAAGTATGTAAAACCAATTAACGACAGTACTATCGCAATACCTAGTGCAATCAAACTGGCTACCGGAGCCCATTGGAGTGTGCCATACAGCATTATCGCTGCCATAACAACTAAAAATCCTGTTATAAGCCACCATACAGGCATACGGTATGTCGGTCTATAGTTCTTTTGTTTTCTATATTTGAATATTACAAGATAACCGGCAATGCTTCGAATGTTTAAAACAAATGAAAAATATCCGAGCAGATCGGCAAAGTCGAGGAAAAATACAAATACACAGGCTATGAGACACTGAACAATAATCGAAAATGCCGGAGTACCATACTTCGGATGAATTTTTCCGAACTGTTGGAACCACAATCCGTCATTTGCCATGGCGTGCTGCAGCCTCGGCTGAGCAAATATACAGCTACCTAAACACCCGAGAATGACAACTATGCCTATTGCGGCCGTAACGCTTCCTGCTGCTTTACCTATAAAGGAGATGTTTGTAAAGGCATCTGCAACAGGCGTATCTGAAGTCGTCAGCTTATCGAAAGGCAGAAGTCCTGAAACCACACCTCCGAACAACGTGTAGAGGATAGTGACCGACAGCACGGATGTCACCAAAGCAAAAGGCATTTTCTTCGGATCCTTGAGTTCCCCTGTTATACAAACCGCATTTGTTACGCCGTCATAGGACCATGATGTAGCGGAAACACCGGCAATCAATGCCAATATCCCCGTGGGAGCACCCGGTGCAGGTCCGGCTGTTATGAACGAAGGATTAATAAATGCCAAGCCCACAAGGGTAAGTATAACGAAAGGAATTATTTTAAAAGTGGTTATGACATTCAAAACTTTTCCGCCACCCTCGGAACTGCGGACATAGATAAACATAAATGCAAGAATCGCCGCAATGGCAATAAATTTGTTTACAAGATCTCCTGCACCCAAAAAATAGGATACATAACGGGCAAATGCAATCGCTATTATTGCTATGCCGGGAGGATCTGTCCCCAAAAAGTTGGTCATGCCTGAGAGAAACGCAATATAACGCCAGTTGGCACGCTCAAAGTATCTGTAGGACGCTCCGTTTTGAGGATAGGCTGTTGAGACCTCGGCGTAAAATAGTGCTTCAGGAATCTGTTTAAGACCTCCAATTAAAAACGACAGCATGACAAAAAGTGCACACCCGCTTGCTGCGGCAACTTCGCCTACTGTAGTAAATATTCCTGAGCCTACTGCGGTGCCAATTCCTATAGCTACTGCGACACTGGTGGGCAAAACCCTTTTAAGCTGATTTTGGGCACGAATATTCGATTCAGGCGCTTTGATGCTTTGGGAAGTTTTTTCCATTTGCAATTACTCCTCTCTATTAAGTTTCATGTTTAGAAACAGGTTTTGCTGTGTCGGTTCGAAAGCAATAAATTGTATCATTGACACCAGCCCTATTTAGTTGAGTATATCATTCATTGCATTGGATTAATTTTGAAAATGCTTATATTTTTTTGTACTTTTTAACAAAATTAATATACTTTACAAATAAGTTTAGTAATTATTGTATGCGAAGACAATGCCTTTGCAGTAAATTAAATGTTAGAATAAATTTGAAAACCGTTTCTATTAAGACTATGAAGGTGTTAAACATGAGTGATTTGTTAAAAAGAATGCTCTCGGAACTTGATTCCGAGATTGCTGTCAGTCATGTAAAATGGCTTACAGAAAATACTCCCTCCAGAATTTCGGGAAAAGGTCAGGATACTGTTGCTGCTGAATACATTCGTGATAGGTTTAGCGATTACGGGTTAGAGGGGAACTTATTGGAGTTCGAAGCCTATAACAGTCACGGGGGAAGTTCTCACCTGATAGTTTTATCTCCCGAGACAACCGTTATCGATTCATTGCCATGTTGTCATATTGCTTCAACGTTACCTCAGGGAATTGATTTGCCTCTTGTTTATCTCGGTTCCGGAGGCGAAGCAGATTATGAGGGCAAAGACCTTCGGGGAAAAGCCATACTAGTAGAGGTATCATATTCACCTGCCACTCCTGAAAAGGCAATGATCGCTTCAAAACACGGAGTAGCTGCAATGATTTGTATGAACTGGGGAACAGATCAACCTTTCATTTGTAATCGTGCGCTCAAAGCCGTTTGGGGAAATCCGACGCCTGAAACTTTTAGACAGATACCGCAAGTGGCGGGTATAAGTGTTTCCAGAAAATCCGGAGAATATCTTCGAGATTTATGTGCAAAAGGCGAAGTGAAAATAAATCTTCGCGCCGATGCAACACGTGAGTGGATGATGTTAAGTCAACCTTTCGGTAAACTCACAGGTACTGAACAACCTGAGAAATTTCTGCTTGTCAGTGCACATCTTGATGCGTGGGAACCCGGTGTTACCTGCAATGCCACAGGAATAGCAACTCTACTCGAATTAGCCAGAGTTTTCGGAAAATACCAATCCGAATTAAAAAGAAGTATTTATTTTGTCAATTGGAACGGTCACGAGATAGCTGAAGCAGCCGGGTCAACTTGGTTTCATGATTACTTTTTTGAAGAAATAAATAAAAATTGTATCGGATATATAAATATCGATTCTACAGGCATGAAAGACTGTGTAGTTTACGAAAACGAAGCTTCACGCGAATTATCGGATTATGCGAGACAAACAACCCAAGAAGTTTTGGGCGAAGACTCGCTTATGTATTTTCTGGAAAAAACAGGCGATCAATCATTCTTCGGAACAGGTGTTCCTTCAATAGCAGGGCGTGTCGGACTGCCTCATGAAGTAATTGTCGAGCAAAACGGTGCTTGTTTGGGTTGGTGGAACCATACAGTTGAAGATAACCTTGACAAAATGGATGTATCCGTTTTAGAACGCGACAATAAAGTAGACGTCGGTATACTTTTAGGTTTGGTGAATGCAAAAGTTCTTCCCTACGATTTTTCAAAAACGGCAGAATATCTACTTGAGAAACTTGAATATATACGTGAGCAGTCGGGCAATATAATAGATTTGAACAATGTTATTGACGAAGCTAATATTTTTTCAAGTTATGTAAAGGAACTTAACAATTTAAGATTTCTGGGAAATGACGATAAGTTGACAAAAGATCAACTTTCCTTGTTAAATGACTCACTTATGAGGGTTAGCAGAGCATTGACTGCCTCAATGTTTACCTATACCGATAAATATTCCCAGGACAGCTATGGGCTCAGCATTCTTTCAAAGCCTATCCCCCTGCTTTTCGGACTAATTAAGCTGTCAAAAACAGATCGGAGCAATTTGGAGTTTAAGCTGAATTACACAGAACTTTTGCGCAACAGGAACCGTGTGGCAGATAATCTACATGCTGTTAATTATGAACTTGAACTTCTGTTTAAAGTGATTGGTGAAGAAAAATGAAGTTGAAAGTTATTATTCCAAATAGTGGTATGGATTCAGAAACTCTGAAATCTCGTGAAGAAATGTTGTCGGAGTGCGCCGCCCCTGGGACAAAAATATCAGTAGATTGCATTGATAAAGGACCTGAAAGCATAGAGTCCGCTTACGACGAAGTCCTTGCTTCAGTATATCTGTTAAAAAAGGTGATTGAGGCAGAAGAAAACGGGTTTGACGCAGTGATTATATATTGCGGGGATGATCCCGCAATAGGGGCGGCGCGAGAACTTGTAGATATTCCGGTAGTCGGTCCAGGGAAGCTTTCAAAATTAATCGCTGTCGATCTAGCCTATAAGTTTTCGGTGATAACCGTACTGAAATGTTGTATCCCGGGCGATACCGAGGAAGTATATCGAAAAGGCATTGATATGAACCGTCTTGCTTCTGTTAGAAGCATTGATATTTCCGTATCAGATGTGCGTGAAGACCTTTGCGAAACCTACAAAGCATTATTAGACGTCGGGCGGCAGTGTGTCGAAACTGATGGGGCTCAATGTATTGTGCTTTCCTGTCTGGGAATGGCAGGACTTGCCGCACAACTCACAAAAGAACTCGGAGTTCCTGTAATAGATCCGGCATTTGCCGCTGTAAAATATGCGGAATTACTTGTCTCAATCGGGATTTCACATAGCAAGATAAGTCATCCGCGTCCCATGGACAAAATAAGAATAGAATAGGTCCTAGCATGTCATGTTTTAAAACCAGTGAAACTATTTCAAAATTGAAAACTCTTATCGAGATACCTTCCGTAACCGGAACGGAAAACACAATCGCTGAATTTATTGAGGAGAGCCTCAAGAAATGCAGGCCGAATTTAATCTATCGACAACCTTTGCAAGACGGGCGATTCAATGTTGTGGCACATTTTAAGGGTGGAGCCGGTCCTAAAATACTAATTTTTGGTCATATGGACACCGTTTCTGCCGGAGAAGGTTGGAGGAGAAATCCTTTCAGTGCAACCATTGAGGGGGATCGCATATATGGTCGCGGTTCTCAAGATATGAAGGCCGGTATAGCTATCGCATTATCCATTGCAGAAAATATATCTCTTGATCGATCCAAACTCAAAGGCGATTTGGTAATAGCATTTTTCCCTGATGAGGAAGCTTTTTCTGCAGGAGCACGTAAATTTTCTTTAGAATTTCCCCCTGTTGACTTTGGAATAGCTCTTGAACCGTCTTTTGGCGAGATAGTAATAGGTGCAGTAGGTAAGCTTGTTTTGGAATGCGAGGTGTTTGGGCGTTCTGCACATGGATCTGAACCCCAAAAAGGAATTAATTCGATAACTGAAGCTTCACGGTTTATCTCTGCAATTGATAATATCAAACTTCCCTCACATCCTCATTGCAAGGCCCAGCCTTTTATGCCGCTTCGAATTAATGGGGGAAAAGATTTTTACAGTCCAGATGTCCCTGACTACTGTCATTTTATAATTGGTAAACAAACCGTTCCCGGAGAAACCGGAGACAGCGTTCTTGGTTCTCTCAGGAAATTGTATGAAAATCTCAATTTTGCTTCCCGTTTTGAGTTCAAAATCGGACAACCATATTATCCTGCCTATCGGCTTGAAGAAAATAACCCAATTCTTCAAAAACTTATAGCCGCAGTTACAACCGTCACAGGTAAATCTCCATCTTTATCTTTTGACGACGGGGTTAGTGACTGCAATATTTTGTCCGATTCCGGAATACCTTCAGTCTGCTACGGCCCTTTCGGCAACAATATGCATGTCGCTGATGAATGGGTATCTATTGAAGAGATCGAAAAGTCTGGAATTATTTTGCAAAAATTATTATTTGTCTGAAGAAAGGAAGTTGTTATGGTTATTGGTATTCCAAAAGAAATTATGCATGAAGAGAGACGTGTATCGGCTATTCCTGAAACAGTAAAAAAAATGATTGACAGCGGAAACGTTGTTTTAGTGGAATCAGGTGCGGGTGAGGGCGCTTATTATCCAGATTCTCTGTATGTAGATGCCGGTGCAGAATTAATAAGTGATGTAGCTGATTTATACGAGCGTGCAGATTTGATTTTAAAAGTAAAGGAACCTCTCTTCAATACACAGAAAGATATTCACGAGCTGGACATGATGCACAGAGGGCAGTATCTTATAACATTTATTCACCCTGCTTCTCCGGCAAACCACGAAATGGTCAATAAAATGGCAAGATCCGGAGTTATCGGCCTTACGCTTGATGGAATCCCTCGAATTTCCCGAGCACAGAGTATGGACGCTCTAACTTCCATGAGCACTTGTGCCGGGTATCGCGGAATTATCATGGCCGCGGAACGCTTGGGTTGGTTTATACCTCCGATATTCAGTGCCGTCGGTTCAACGAAACCCGCAAATGTGTTTGTAGTTGGTGCCGGTGTTGCGGGCTTACAAGCTATAGCTACCGCAAAACGTTTAGGAGCAAGTGTGTTTGCATGTGATATACGTCCCGATGCAGTGGAACAGGCCACAAGCCTTGGAGCCAAAATTGTTGATATGCCTATACCTGAAAAAATTGCCGTTGCAGAAGGGGGATATGCCAACCCGCTCCCTGATTATTGGATTTTAAAAGAAAGAGAAGTTCTATTTGAAACGGTTAAAAAAATGGATATCATTTTTCTTTCCGCACTTGTTCCCGGAAAAATTGCGCCTATTTTGATAACCGAAGAGATGGTGCAAAATATGAAGCCGGGCTCGGTTATCGTTGACATATCGATTGATCAAGGCGGAAATTGCGAGATTACCCCTCCCGGTGATATCTCTATAGAACACGGCGTAAGTTTATTCGGCATAAAGAATATTCCGGGGCATCTACCCAAAAGTTCTACTTGGATGTTTGCAAAAAACATCTTTAACCTTGTCAACTATTTGACTAAAGACGGAGAGATATACCTGGATATGAATGATGAAATTGTCCGTTCGATCTTGGTAACCGACGGAAAAAATGTTGTACACAGTGGCGCGCTTGAAGCTATGGGGGTTAAATGATGGAACTTTTGATGGTTGGCGTATTTTTAATTTCTTCAATAGTTGGGTACTTGATAATTCGAAAAGTACCAAGTCTGCTCCACACCCCTCTTATGTCCGGAATGAATGCACTTTCCGGCGTAACCGTTTTGGGAGCCTTAGTTGCAACTGCAACAAGTTCAAAACCAATAGTGCAAATCTTTTCGGGTCTCGCTGTTGTCCTTGCTTTTACAAATGTTGTTGGTGGTTTTAGTGTGACTCACAGGATGTTAAAGATGTTTGTACATAAACGCGGAGAGGAGGACAAATGAGCAACTTTGCATACTACATAGTTTGTGCCGCCCTTACTTTGATTGTGCTCACAGGTATCTATTTAATGTCAAAAGTTAAGACTGCATTATTCGGAAACCTGTTAGGAGCAGGTGCTTTAATGTTGGCTGTAGCAATCACAATAATCCGCAATCCGGGTAATCTTTCAATTGTTTTGATATGTTTGCTTGCGGCTTCAATATTTGGTTTGATTTGGTCTTCAAAGGTAAAAATGATTGAGATGCCTGAAACTGTTGCTTTGTTGAACGGGATTGGGGGGTTAGCGAGTGCAATTATTGGGGGTATTGAATTTTTGACCTGTACCGGGGAAGCTTTTTCACTTGCAACCGCAATGTTAGCCGTAGTAATCGGCACTATTACATTTACCGGGAGCTTAATTGCTGCCGGTAAGCTCTCAAAAAAAATAGACTCTGCACCGCGAAGTTTTAAAGGTCACCTTACCGTCAGCATCATTCTCGTTAGTTTGATGATTCTTTCAATAGTCTTTCCAACGATAGGCAAATTCTCTTATACAGCACTTTTCATAGGAATAGTTGCTTCTGCTATATTCGGTACATTGTTTGCTTTCGCTGTTGGCGGTGCGGACATGCCGATAACAATTTCTCTTCTTAACTCACTCAGCGGTGTCGCCGGTTCTATTGCAGGAATGGCTGTTTATAATATACTGCTTGTTGCAATTGGCGGAATTGTAGGAGCAAGCGGTCTTCTTTTGACTCAAATAATGTGTCGTTCAATGAATCGAAGTCTTGCCGACATTCTTCTAGGTAAAACTACAGTATCCAATAGTGAATCTTCTGTCCCCGAACATGTTACTAAAATAGAGAACTCGGAAAAATTCGACAAAAATAATTCAACTGAAGTTCTTATGACGATTCGAGATGCAAAAAATATTATTATTGTTCCCGGTTACGGAATGGCTCTATCTCAAGCTCAATTTCTCATTAAAGAGCTTTATGACGTTCTTACATCCTCAAAAGTCACAGTTAGATTTGCAATTCATCCTGTAGCCGGTCGCATGCCCGGACACATGAATGTTTTGCTTTGCGAAGCTGATATTGATTATGAGGATTTATATGAACTTGATGATATAAATGAGGATTTTGAAAAATGCGACCTGGCAATAGTTATCGGAGCTAATGATGTAATAAATCCGGCAGCGCGCGATGCTACAGATACTCCCATTTACGGAATGCCTATCCTAAATGTGGATCTTGCAAAAAATATAATAATCTGCAACTACGATCTTAAACCGGGATATGCAGGGGTCGAAAACCCGATTTATTCAAGACCATCCGGAGTCAGTATCTTGTTGGGAGATGCAAAAGAATCCATAACCAAACTTATCGATATTTTAAAAAATCCGGAAAGTTAGTTTTTGAAAGGATTTGTAAATGATAAACAATTTTAATGGTGAAAAACTCGGAAATGGTATAGTTTGGCCTGACGGTAGGCCAATAGCTTTTGCCTTGGGCATAGAATTTGAAGCAGAGACTCTAAGAATCAGCCAGCTCGCGCGCCAGGGTAAAGAGCCGGATGAACGAGATCAGGGGCGATACGGTGCAAATGAGGGAATTCCAAGAATTTTGCGTATGCTTTGCGAATACGGGATAAAAGCAACCTTTTTTACTCCGGGATGGGTTGTTGAAAACTATCCGGAAAGAGTAAAATCCATTGTGTCCGCCGGCCATGAACTAGCATACCATGGTTGGAACCATATTCCAGAACGCGGAACTGCCCGGAGTATTGAGTCAGCTAAAATGGAACGTTCTGAAAATGCGATTAAAAAAGTTTTTGGACGAAGGCCAGTAGGTCATCGTGCTCCGCACAGCACCTTACATGAAGATGCGTATTCTCTTATGGTGGAGCGCGGGTATTTATATAGTTCAAATCTTCGAGATTGTGATTACGGATATTTGAGACCCGACGGCATAGTTGAACTGCCCACTGACGTTCTTCTTGATGACTTTACATATTTCTACTATTCAACCGCAATAGAACCCGGTCATCGAGTTCCCTTTACAAACTCAAAAGTCTTTGAAATTTGGCGTGAAGAATTTGATGGTATGATTCTTGAAAGAGATAAATTATTCAATTTAAAGCTCCACCCTCAAATAATCGGGCGGGCAGGCAGAATTAAGATGTTGTCGGACTTTATCGGTTATGCCCTATCAAAAGGGGCTTGGTTCGCTACATGTGAGCAGATAGCACTTTACATAAAAAAGTATGAAGAAAAAGGGGGGAGGACCTAATGCTTGTTAAGTGGCCAAATGATGCACGTATAGCCGTTTCGTTTGCTTTTGATGTTGACTTGGAGTTGAATTGGTCAGAATCTAATCGTTTGGATCCCGGGCATACAGTACACATGTCAAAAGGTACTTACGGAGCAAAACAGGGCTTACCTCGAATATTGAAAATGCTTGATGAGACTGACATAAAAGCAACTTTCTTTATTCCGGGCGTAAATGCGGAAAAATACCCTGAAATTGTAAAAACAATAAACCGCAAAGGGCATGAGATTGCCTACCACGGATACCACCATTATGATAAACCTATCGGTTCCGAATATGACAATTTGGCAAAGTGTGAAAAGATATTTGAGTCTCTCGGATGTGAAAGACCCTATGGCTATCGCCCAACCGAGGCAGAATTTACGGACGAACTTGCACAAATTCTCCTTGAACGAGGGTATCGTTACGTCTCTTACCGGGGGAATTGGGACGGTCCTCAAATAGTGAAATTAGGCGAAAAGAGTATTCCATTGGTAGACTTAGAAGCTGATGTATTTTTTGACGACACGGCCTATAATTACTACATTGATAGCCCACCTGCCCGCTATGGTTTATTGAGCGCAAGCGACCAGTTCGAGGTATGGAGAGACGAGTTTGATGCGCTTGCACTCGAAGGAGGTAAGGTAATAGATTTTATCATCCACCCCCAATTTTCAGGTCGTTCCGGGCGAGTATTATCTTTAACACGTCTTATCTGTTATATGAAAACCCGAGGTGCATGGATTACAACTAATTTAGAAATTGCAGACCATGTTTTAAAGCAACACGGATTAATTTAATTCATATAATTAAATAGTAGAAAACCTCAAGGTATAGGGCCGTTATTGCCCTATACCTTGAGGTTTAAAATAAATTCACCTTTCATTGCTCGATTCTACATCAAAGACTCAGAGAAATTTCAATATTTCCTCAACGTCTTTCCTCTTTGTCTTTTTGGGCTTCTCTGAAGCATATCCCAAAGCAATCACTGATACGACTGTCTCCTCCTCAGGGATTTTAATTAACTCACGAATTTTATCTGAATCTCGTAATCCCATTATGAGTGTATCGAGCCCAAGTTCTTTAGCTTTTAAAATAAAGTTTTCATTTTGCAATCCCAAATCATAATATCCCCAACCATTTCCACATTCATTTTCCGGATTTCCGGTTTTTAAATCATATCCTGAACAGTTTGAAATGAATGTAGTTACTACCAGTGCTGCACCTCTGGCACTTTTTGCATTGTAGCTCGGCAGACAATCTGACAGAAAGTTTTTCAACATTTCGTCAGACAACACACAATAATATCTTGATGTTTGTAGATTCTTCCAGGATGGAGCTTTAACTGCCGACTCCACTATTTGTACAACCTGTTCCTTTGTGACTACTTTGTCCCCGTCAAAGTTTCTTATACTTCGTCTTTCATTAAGCAAATCTTCAAACTTCATTTAATACCTCAACTACCTTTCCCAAATGATAAACCTGTAATAGATAAATTACTGGCTTACTTTTAATTTGCAATTATATGATATCATATTTT
Source organism: Oscillospiraceae bacterium (assembly GCA_012520915.1). GTDB lineage: Bacteria > Bacillota > Clostridia > Oscillospirales > Ruminococcaceae > WRIP01. Next base: position 165,698 of record JAAYNJ010000022.1, on the reverse strand, counting down.
TGTACATTTTATTTATTGCCCTTCAATCTATACAGTTTTGTACATGTTGCAGAACGTCTTGTCAATTGTTTTATTACCAATACAATCTATTTTTTAAAAATGTTAGGGATTCATTCCATAAACACAAATAGATGTAAAATCAAATTTCCTATCATATTGTATTTAAAGTCTTAAATTTATAATTTTTTATAGTCATACAGCCGACATGTATCTGATGTGAATAATTAAATAATATACCTATCATAAAGATATAGCAGGTAGAGATGTCTCTACCTGCTATGACTATTTTGATAGACCTTTTTATACTATATTAATTACAAATAACAATATTCCGTTAATTCCAGACTTTAAACAAAACAAAAAGAAATCATATTTTGACAGAATATAGGCAATGGTTGCAAATTGAAGGTCGCGGGTGCAAATCAAGGCGTATAGATGCAAACCAGATGCCTCTTCCCCGACTCAGATTTTATTATTCTAAGGATTGTCGGTTTTTAATATAATAAATTTGGAGTCTCGGTTAAAGATATATGCTGAGAAAGCGGCGGTGGCCGGAACTGCGAAGAGGATCCCAATGCTGCCTACGACAGCTTGCACGACTTCAACAGCTATCCTTTCAAGGTTGAACAGGTAAAGTACATTACGGTTGTATGCGGTCAGCAGCAGTACCATTGCCAGCGAGCCACCGATATAGGCCAGAATTAGAGTGTTGGTCATCGTGCCGATGGCGTCTTTTCCGATGTTCATGCCGGATTTCAGCATTCTTGAGAAGGATTTTTTCTGCATATGGGCAGACAGCTCGTTCATGGCTGAGGCAATCGACATCGCAACATCCATTATAGCTCCGAGCGACCCGATGACAACCCCGCCCCAGATCACGGCCTTAAGATTAATGGGAACATCGGTTTCAAGACAAGCTAGGAATGTATAGTCTTCATCAACAAATCCGGTAATATTCAGCAGTTTGTTCATTATGAGAGTCAGGATGCCGGAGACCGCAACGCCGCCGATATTGCCGAGGATAGCGCAAAGAGTTTTCTTGTTTATACCGTTGAGCAGGCTCAGGCTGACCATTATGATAAAAACACAATTTATAATCGTGGACACATAAATATTATAGCCCTTTAGAATCGAAGGAATGTAGACCAAAAAGATGGCGGATCCGGTGAACAGGAGTGATAGGATTGTAGCAAGCCCTTTGAATCTGCCGATCAGGACAATGAGCAACAGGAAGACCAGGCAAAGGATGATGAGGTAGTTGCTGCGGTTATGCTCTATAAATATCCACTCGCCAGTTGAGCTTCCCATTCCGGCTTTGTTGGCAACAATTATGTTGTCGCCCTCCTCTACTTCCTTAGATGGATTCATATATATACTGTCAATCGGCTGGGTGACTTCGACGGATTTGCCTTTGTACGGACCACTGGTGAGCTCCACGGAAAACGGGATCACTTTATTTTCGATCCAACTCGCTCCATCGTTGATGCTGAACGAATCGGTAATCGAATCCCCGACAACAGTAACCTTTGCTCTGTAAAAATCCATGTCGGTTTGCTCTTTGAAATCCGTCGAGCATATTTTATTGCCGACGATCGTGTAGACTACGGCAATTAGCGTAACGAACAGATAAGTGAATATTCCCTTCCAATTTTTTGTTTTCATAATGATATTTTCACTTTCATTTTCTGATTTGCTCATGTGTTTGCAGTTTCCAACACATAATATATTTTAGAAATCGGATACACAGAAGAACTGTTAAAACACCTTACTTTATATTTTATTATTTAAACATAAAGGAAGATTTGTTAAGTTAATGAGGGCGATTGCCTCGCCCCCGATTTTTGTATCTATTAGTAAAGTTATTAAAAAAACTTATCAGCACAAACATTCCTTCTAAAGCTTAAACCACATCGTAACATAATCTACCGAGGCACTCAAGGCGGGAAGGAAATGCGTTAAAAATCAATATGAGTGCCGAATAACTATCAATAAAAAATTATACAAAATAAACGAATACCCCGCAAAGCAACCCTTTACTTTTTTGTCAGTCCGCCGCGACCTCAAAAACAAGAAAAACCCGCCCTGAAAATGACTCCGAGGCGGGTTGATTTATGCCTCATAAGGCTCAAAACCCCTTGATTTCAAGGGGTTTCAGGCAAAAAAGAAAAGCAGATTTTTCTATCAAAATCTGCTATCTTATCTGGTGGAGGCGGCGGGAATTGAACCCGCGTCCGAAAACCTTTCCCCATGGGCATCTCCGGGCGCAGACTATCTACAGGATTCCCCCGTCGGCAGGCCGATAGTCAGGCCGCCGAGTCGGTAGCTTCATAAGTTCATGGCGCTCCGCAAAGCTTTGGACCGCTCACGTTCACTGCTAAATATTACGCCACAACCGTCTACGCAGTACTCAACGGTCACGACGAGCGGCTATAATTAAGCCGCTAAAGCTAATTTATTATTGTCAGCTATTGTTTTTGAAGATTTTATAGTGGGTCCTCACCACTGCCCGCTTCTCATGATTCTTGATCCCCGTCGAAACCTTTACGCCCCCTTTATAAAATATTATAACAAATAAATATGTCCGTTATATTGCTGTTTTTTAATCCTTTATTTGATATTTTGTATGTCGTTCAATCTGTTTTTTTGCGTCCCTCTCGGCAATGCTACGCCTTTTATCGTGTATCTTTTTCCCTTTGCAAAGACCGACATCAACTTTTACCAACGAATTTTTAAAATACAGGGATAGCGGAATCAGTGTTAATCCCTGTTGTTTTATCTCGCTTTTTAATCTGACAATTTCCCTTTTATGCATCAAAAGCTTTCTGTCTCTCATCGGGTCGCGATTAAAAATATTTCCTTTTTCATAAGGACTTATATGCATATTTTTTACATATATCTCATTGTTTGAATCTATGTCACACCAACTGTCCTTTAAGTTGACAGCTCCGTTTCTTAAAGACTTTACTTCTGTGCCGAAAAGTTCGATTCCCGCTTCAAAACTTTCCAAAACAAAGTATTCATGTCTTGCCTTTCGGTTGTCTGTAATTTTTTTTATTCCCTTAGCTGCCATTAACTACCCCAGGTCCTATATTTCACTTCTTCCCATCAGAGCCCTGAACAATGTAACTTCATCCGCGTGTTCAAGATTTCCTCCCACGGGCATTCCGTAAGCCAGACGCGTAACTTTCACGCCTAAAGGTTTAATCAATCGCGATATATATATCGCGGTCGACTCGCCTTCTACTGTCGGGTTCGTAGCCATTATCACTTCCTTAACCGTTTCATCCGATGCTCTGACCACAAGATCTTTAACAAATATTTGTTCGGGACTTATACCGTCCATCGGAGAGATGAGCCCGTGAAGGACATGATAAACGCCCCTATATTCTCTTGTTTTTTCGAACGCCCCGACATCCCTCGGACCTTCAACGACACAGATTACGGATTTATCTCTCTTTTCGTCAGAACATATTTTACATATCTCACTATCGGAAAGATTGTGGCAAACCGGACATTGCTTGACATTCTTTCTCGCAGAAATAATTGCATCCGCAAAGTTTTCCGCATCTTCGTTATTCATATCAAGCACCCAGTACGCAAGCCTTGCGGCAGTCTTTCTGCCGACTCCCGGCAAAGCGGCAAAACAATCTACAAGACGCCCAATTGAGGGGATATACTCTTCCATATTTATAAAATTCCACCAAGACCGTATTTCGAGGTGATATCTCCCATCGTTTTTTCACTGTCTTCATCGACCATTCTCATAGCATCGTTGATTGATGCAATAATCAGGTCTTCAAGCATTTCGATATCCTCGGGGTCGACAACTTCAGGTTCGATTTTTATGCCCACAACTGTTTTATCCCCCAAAACCGTAGTTTTGACAACCCCTCCTCCGGAAGTTGATGTATATTCCTTTTTGTCCAGTTCGGCCTTTACAAGCTCCATCTCGTTTTGCATTGCCTGAGCCTGTTTCAGCATATCATTCATTCCCTTTGATCCGTATCCTTTAGGTAATCTCGCTTTCATGTTTCCCCCTTTCACTCCACAGTAACCGGAATACCTTTATCTATTGCAGTGTCAATAAATTTTTTCAAAGATTCCGGCATATCGGTTTCTTTCTCCTTTTTTTCAATTCTATTCTTTTCATATGGGCCAATCGGCATTCTTATTCCCGTCGTTTCAAACACTACCTGTTTGATTTGATCGTTCATCTGGCGATTGTCCCTCAGATAACTTTTAAATGCTTCGCTGCATTCTATTAACAGGTGTGTATTCGTAATATATGCCCGCGACCCCTCCATAAAACCGTAAAGCATACCGTTGACATTTTTCATCGCTTCGATGACTTCAATCCATTCTTCAAACTCAACTTCCCCACTTTTATCGGCATTATCAAATCTTTTCGGTATACTCCCCGATCTTGTTGCGGTTTTCTCCCTTTCATCGACCTTATTTTCCGTTTCGTTCTTCACATAACTTGAGCGGGTATCGGCGGTTTTCGGTTTATCTTTAACATCATCTTGTGTTTTTCCGATTAGGCCTATCAATGTTACTTCCAGCAAAAGTTTCTTGTCGGAAATAAACGCAAGCCTTTCGTATAAAGATTTAAGTTTTTCGAGAATGCCTATAAGTTGGTCGGTTTCATAATCGTTGCTTAAACTCAGGTACTCTTCCTTTCCTTCATCAAAAAATTTTCCGGCACTATTCTCACCTACAGTCTTTGCAACCAGCAGATTTCTGTAGTATGACATCATCTCGATAACCAATCTGTCTACATTTATCGATTTCGAAAGCACCGTATCGATTTCCAACAAAAGATTTTCCAAGTTCTTTTTTGAAACAAATTCAGCAATCCGTTTCAGATACGTTTTATCGATAGTTCCGGTATACCTTGCAAGAGTCTCTTCGTTAACTTTGGAATCAAGAGAAGAAACCGCATCAAGAATCGACAAGGCGTCTCTGAGAGAACCTTCCGACAATATCGCAATTCTTTTTGCAGCAGCTTCGGTGATTAAAATATCCTCTTTTTCAGCTATAGACATCAAATGGTCGGAAATTAATGCGGTTTCGACTCTGTCAAGATCAAACCTTTGACACCTAGATAATACCGTTGCAGGTACTTTATGCACCTCCGTTGTTGCTAAAATAAATAAAACATGTGAGGGAGGTTCCTCCATTATTTTTAATAAAGCATTAAACGCACCGGTCGACAGCATATGGACTTCGTCAATTATATAAACCCTCATATCCGTGACGGCGGGTGAATAAGCGGTTTCTTCCTTCAGTTCCCTTATGTTATCAACTCCGCTGTTACTCGCGGCATCAATTTCGATAACATCAAGTATCGATCCGTCATCAATGCCGAGACAAATATCACATCTGCCGCAGGGATTCCCATCCCGTCTGTCAATGCAGTTTACGGCTTTTGCCAATATTTTTGCAAGTGATGTCTTGCCTGTGCCCCGCATCCCGGTAAAAATATAGGCATGAGCAACCTTCCCTCTCAAAACCTGATTCTTGAGGGTTTTCGCTATTGCGTCCTGCCCGATTATTTCAGAAAAGCTTCCCGGCCGATATTTTCTGTACAGAGCTTTTGACAAATTTCACCTCAAAATAAAATATTCGTGGCTAAACGATGGGCAAAGTGGCTGCGGCACATGAGACATCTGCTTAATGCTGCTCGGTTCCCCGTCTGACATGGTTCACAGGGTCTCATCGCACAGGCTTCACCCATCGCTTAGCCACGAAAAACAAAGTAAATCAGTCTACAATTTCTCCGAATATTTCTCCGGTTATTCCGGCTGCATTTCCTTCGTCCGTATCAATATGCATTGCTGTGGCATATGTGTCTTTAACCCTCACCACCACATCGCCGAATGTCAGGCTTCTGCCTTCGGTCTCTATCTTAACATTGACAATCTGTTTATTCTTCACTCCCGCTTCGGCAGCGTCTTCTTCGGTAAAATGAATATGTCTCATTGCGGCAATGACACCTTCTTCCAATTCAATGCTGCCTTTTGGTCCGACCAATTTACACCCGGCTGAACCCTTGATGTCTCCCGATTCTCTTACGGGCACGGTAACACCTATCGATCTTGCATCAGTCAGGGATATTTCCACTTGGGTCTCCGCTCTGAGCGGCCCTAATATTGACACATTCGCAAGTTCCCTTTTCGGTCCGACAACGGTAAGGCGTTCTTCAGACGCAAACTCTCCGGGCTGAGACAGATACTTCTTTACCGTAAGCTCATATCCCTCGCCAAACAGTTTTTCCAAATCTTCCCTGCACAGGTGTATGTGTCTCGCAGATACTTCAACCAAAAACTTATAGCCCATATCCAATTACCCCTCTTTATGAAGAAATGTTATTAAACCCATATCTTGACTAATATATTATACCAATGGTTATGGATAGGTTCAAGCGTTTTAACCCACCTGTATCAATGCTATAATAGAAGAAAATAGGTGAATGTTGCATCCCTACGGAGGAAAAATGAATTTACTTGACTTAAGAGAACAGTGCCTTTCCTGCCAAAAATGCAGTCTTGCAAAATCCAGGACAAATGTGGTGTTCGGAGAAGGGAATCCCGACTCCGTCGTCATGTTTGTCGGCGAAGGGCCCGGCCGTTATGAAGATGAGACAGGGAAGCCTTTTGTCGGCAGATCCGGAAAGCTTCTTGACAATTTAATGGGTGCGGTGGGCATAAAACGCGAAGAAGTGTATATTGCGAATATCGTAAAATGCAGACCTCCGCAAAATCGTGATCCCCTTCCCGAAGAACAGGATATATGCATAGGCTGGTTGCAAAAACAGCTTGAAATTATTAAACCCGAAATACTGGTGTGTTTAGGAAGGGTATCTGCTATGAGAATAATCGATCCAGACTTTAAGGTTACCCGACAACACGGTGATTTTTTTGAAAAGGACGGGTTTATTATCATGGGAACCTTTCATCCTTCAGCACTTTTGCGAAATCCCGGAAACAAAATACCGGCTCTTTCAGATTTCAAAAAATTGGCGGAAAAGGTGGCTGAACTCAAAGAGAACCGGGGATAGTGTCAGCAGTCAAAATATAAAAACTATTTGTTAAGTTGTGGTTTTCGGGATATCCGGCTCCTTCAAAAATAATTCGGGTGAGAAATCGCTCGGAATAACAAATCCCGTTCTGGGAGAAAAAGACACTTCTGTAACCATTGGTCCTTCAGGCATGCAGGACCTTTTAAATTGAGAACCGAAAAATCTTCGGTAGAATTCTCTCATACAATTTGATATCTGTTTTTCATTATATGTATCTTTAAACACTTTTATCGCATCTGCGAAAACTTCAGCCGGACTCTGTTTCAAAACAAAGATATGGTAAATGAAAAAATCATGAAGCTCATAGGGACCGACAATTTCTTCGGTTTTCTGATGTTGTTCGTTTTCAATAAGCGGACTGAGTTCGGGACTGATGGGCGTTTCACAGATATCTTTGAGCGTTTCTCCGATTTCTCCTTTAAAGCTACCTGCAGCATATAAAACGACTTCTCTGACCAATGTTTTCGGAACGGTTGCGTTGACATTGTACATGGACATATGGTCCCCGTTGTATGTAGTGAATCCGAGTGCGGATTCGGATAAATCGCCTGTTCCCAGATGTATCCCGCTGTTCATGTTTGCCATATCCATCAGTATCTGTGTTCTCTCCCGCGCCTGAGCATTTTCAAATGCTGCATCGAATACAGCGCCTGAATGGCCGATATCCGTAAAATGTTTTTTAACCGATTCCGTAATATCTATTTCTCTATAATCAAATCCAAGCAATTTTGAAATTTTTTCGGCATTGTTTTTTGTTCTTTCAGACGAACCGAACGAGGGCATGGATACGGCAATAACATCCTGCGTAGACATGCCCATTTTTTTGACCGTTCTATGGGCGACTATGGCTGCCAATGTAGAATCCAGCCCGCCCGATATACCGAGAAGTATTTTTTTTGAGTTTATATGTCTCATTCGCTTCATAAGGCCTATGCTCTGTATATCGAGCACCTTCTCATACTCTTCGGGATTCCCTGAAACAAAAGGCAGTTTCGAGTATCTGTATTTTTCATATATGCTTTTCTCAACCGAATGGGTATCCTCAACAGTATTTTTAAAATCCTCGGACTTATTTGAACCGTTGTCAAAAGCGGGTATATCCGCATACATAATGCCTGAATAAAACGGGCCTTCTTCTTTAATAATCTCACCCTTAGACGACAATACATGATGTGCGGGATACACATATTCCGATGTGGACTCCCAATGAGATGGATATGCCGATAATATTGTGTTTTGGAAAGAATGTTTTTTAGCTTTTAACATTCTTATTTCTCTGCTTCTGTAGTTTTCAATATCGGTATTCGGATTTAATATCACAATACCCCTTTCGGATACCAGGTTTATCCCGTCTCCCAAAACTACTTTAAAAGCCGTATTTCCAATAAAAAAGTCAAGCTCTTTAAAAAAACCGTTTTCAATTTGTTCTTCCCTTCCGATAAAGGAAGAATCCGCAAACTCAAAAGTAACACCCTTCTTTTTTTCGCCTACGCCTAGAACGATGCCTTTGAATTCGCCTTTAAAGATTACAGCCGCACCGCTATAGACTTTGTCTTTAAACCAAACGGGCAAGCCTATAACGGAATAAATATTCAGCTCTTTGGTTCCGTATATGATTTTATCGAGAAATCTAAGCGCTTTATCCGCAAAATATTTATAGCCGAATATATCCCGGCAACTGCAACCCGTCAATGAAAGCTCCGGAAAAACAACAACTTCGGCGCCGTTTAAATGAGCCTCCCTGATTGTTTTCTCAATATTTTCAGCATTTATTTCGATATTCCCGACATCAATTGCCGGTGAAGCTGATGCGATAGTAATCTTTTTCATTTCACCACCGTTTTAATAATCTCAGTCCCTATCAACAATAATCACAGCTTGAGAAGATTCTTATGCAAGTATATACTTCTATTATATCGTTAATTGTATTGGAGGTGTTAATTTTGAAAAGAAGAAAAATTCTGATAGATACTGACACCGGTTCGGACGACGCGCTTTCGATTGCAATGGCATTGAGGGAACCTCTTTTTGATGTTGTTGCAATTACTACGGTTGCGGGAAATGTCCCTCTCGAAACCGCCACCGAAAATGCGCTTATGACCATCGATTATGCGGAGAGGGACAAGCCTCCGGTTTACATGGGTTGTTCAAAACCATTGTTTAGAGAGCTGCTGACTGCCGATTCGGTGCATGGCAAAGACGGTATGGGAGACTTGGGGATTTTCACAAAAAGCAAAAGAAAACCCGAAACCGAACATGCAGTCGATGCAATAATCAGATATGCCGATATGGGTGATGTGGAGTTTCACACCATAGGTCCTTTAACAAACATTGCGGTCGCAATAATGCAGAATCCGGAGGCAATGAGAAAGATACCCAAAATTACAATGATGGGCGGAGCAATTTTCAGAGGGAATACGGGGCATCTTGCGGAGTTCAACTTTTGGCAGGACGCGGAAGCTGCGGATATCGTTTTTAATTTCGGCATCCCTATAACGACCATAACTATTGAGGCATGCGCCACTCCCGACACGAGAATTTTGGAAGAAGACATGTTAATGTTAAAAAACACCGGCTCCAGACTCGCTGCCTTCTGTGTTGACTGCAACTCAACGATGGCCGAAAATGTCTTTCGCAATTCAGGCGAAAGGTATTTCGTCACAGCTGACCCCACGGCAACAGCTGTCATGGCAAGACCTGATTTAATAAAAAAATCCGTTACTTCCTACACAAGGTTTGATATCGACGGCGAATATACCTACGGTATGACTGTAAATGATTTGAGGAAAACCGACAGCATTTACATTTCAAAAGACACGGTACTAAAACCGCATAACTGCACCATTGTTTACGAGGTTGACGGTGCCGGATTTAAGGAGTACCTTTTCAGTTTAATTATTTAGGGGGTTATATGCGTAAAATTATTATTGATACCGATACCGGTAGTGATGACGCAGTTGCCATAGTTATGGCTCTCAGAGATCCCAACGTTGAAGTAGTCGCATTAACAACCGTTGCAGGCAACGTGGATCTTGAAAAAGCGACAAAGAACGCACTCATATCAATAGATTATGCCGAAAGTTATTCTCCACCTGTATATGCTGGCTCCAAAAAGCCGATGATTAGGGAGCTTGAGACGGCGAGTCAAGTTCATGGCGAGGACGGTATGGGCGATCTCGGCACTTTAAGGGAACCAAAAGATAGAGCTGAAGAAAAACATGCCGTTAATGCAATTATCGATATTTTAAAGAATTCCGATAAGGGTGAGATCGAACTTATAACAATCGGTCCGCTTACAAATATTGCTCTTGCCCTAATAAAAGACAGCGTATCTATGAACAGGCTTAAGGGCATAACCATAATGGGAGGAGCTCACCCGTATAACAATCCTCACAGCGTCTCCTCCGAGTTTAATATTATGGCAGATCCCGATGCCGCATATATCGTTTTTAATTCCGGAATACCCATAACACTTGTTACATTGGAAGCATGTCAAGGAGATGCAGTATTAAATGCTGACGATATTGAACATATGAGGAAACTGGGAGAAATCGGTTCTTTCTGTATTGATTGCAATATGACAGCAATAAAAGCAGCCGAAGATTCGGGTAAAGAACCTTTTATAGAGCTCCCCGACCCGATTGCATATGCGGTTTGGGCGAGGCCGGATATCGTAACCGTTTCTTTTAAAAGTTTTACCCGTATCGAGAGAAAGAGTCCGCTGGTATATGGCGCAACCCTCTTTGAATATGAAAAAGACTTCATGATTGAGGCTCATGTTGACAAAAGCAAAACCTTCAATTCAAAAGTTGTTACCTCTATCGATTCTGAAAAATTTAAAAGCTTTCTTTTCGAACTGGTAAAAAAATAAAATACGCAAGTATAAAAACAGCTGCAGTTATGCAGCTGTTTTTATGTGTTCATTTTTTAAACAAGCTCTATTATCGCCATCTCCGACGCATCCCCTCTTCGGGGGCCTGTCCTGATTATTCTTGTATATCCGCCTGTTCGGTCAAGGTATTTCGGTGCAATCTCATCAAACAGCTTCTTTGATACAGACTCTTTTGTTATGAAAGAAAACACCTGCCTTTTGTGATGTAAAGAATCGGATTTCCCCAGATTTATCATCTTCTCGGCCAATGGTCTGATTTCTTTTGCTCTTGTTACTGTGGTCTCTATACGACCGTGTTCCAGTAGGTAAGTAACCATTCCGCGAATCATTGCCTTTCTATGGGCACTAGGCCTACCTAACTTTCTCGTTCCTGGCATATTCTCACTCCCCTAAGGTAAATTTAATATCAACGTCAAAAATTCAGTCTTCTTCTTTTCTAAGTTCAAATCCTAACAAATCAAGTTTGTTTTTAACTTCTTCAAGTGATTTCATTCCTAAATTTCTGACTTTCCGCATTTCTTCTTCGCTCCTGCTTGTCAAGTCCCCAACTGTATTTATCCCCGCTCGTTTCAAACAGTTAAAGCTTCTAACAGAGAAATCAAGTTCCTCTATTGTCATTGAAAGAAGTTTTTCTTTATTCTTCTCTTTTTTCTCGACAAGGATTTCTGTTTCAACGGTATCTTCCGAAAGATTCTTAAAAAGATTCAGGTGCTCCGTTAAAACCTTCGCGCCCAAAGATACCGCTTCTCTGGCCGTAACCGTTTTATCGGTAAGTACCTCAATCGTCAATTTATCATAGTCGGTTATTTGTCCGACACGCGTGTCTTCAACACTGTAATTAACCCTAAGCACCGGGGTATATATGCTATCGACAGGTATTATTCCAATAATATTTGACGCAGCGGGACCCGATTTGTTTCTATCAGCAGAGACATATCCTCTGCCTTTATTAAATGTCAACTCCATTCCGAGTCTTCCGTTTGTTTCAAGTGTTGCAATATGCCAATCCGGGTTGAGCAGCTCAAACTCCGCATCGGGTTTAATTCCCGAGGCTGTTACTTCGCCCTCTCCGCTGGCCTCCAAATATACTGTTTTCGGGCCGTCAGTATGGAGTTTTGCCTTTATCCCCTTAACATTTAGAACTATCTCGGTTACGTCTTCTTTAACACCTTCAATTGTAGAAAACTCGTGAAGAACTCCATCTATTTTTATCGAGACGGGGGCTACGCCAGGAAGTGAGGAAAGAAGTACCCGACGAAGTCCATTACCAATAGTTGTTCCAAATCCCCTTTCAAGGGGTTCTACAACAAACACACCATAGGATCCGTCCTCGCTCAACTCAATCGTTTCTATCTTGGGTCTCTCTATTCCAATAATCATTTAACCCTCCCATGAGCAGATTAATCCATTGTACTATTTAAAATTTACTATTACTTGGAATAGTACTCAACTATTAGCTGTTCCTCTACGTTAAAGTCTATCTCATCACGTTCCGGTAATCTGCTAATTGTCACCTTGTTTTCTTCGATTGTCATCCATTCAGGTTTCGGTCTTGCGCTATTGGCTTCCACCGAGCTCTTGATTTTTTCACTGTCAATCGATCTCAATGTTATAACATCGCCCGCTTTTACTAAAAAAGACGGAATGTTGACGGTTTTCCCGTTTACCGCAAAGTGGCGATGAAGCACCAATTGCCTGGATTCCTTCCTGGATTTTGCAAAGCCCGCACGATAAACAATATTATCAAGGCGGCTCTCAAGAATTCTCAAAAGGTTTTCACCCGTCATCCCGGCCTGTCTTGCAGACATATCAAAATACTTTGCAAATTGGCTTTCCAATACGCCATAGTATCTCTTTGCTTTTTGTTTCATTCTTAACTGGTTGCCATATTCACTGCTCTTTTTTCTTCCCTGTCCATGTTGACCGGGAGGATAGCTTCTTCTCTGAAAAGCACATTTTTCAGAAAAACAACGATCCCCTTTTAAGAAAAGTTTTTCGCCTTCTCGGCGACAATACCTACAAACCGCACCGGTATATCGTGCCATAATTTCTATTCCTCCAATTTATACGCGTCTTCTTTTTGGTGGGCGGCATCCGTTATGTGGTATGGGAGTAACATCTTTTATCATATTAATTTCCAAACCTGCAGATTGTAAAGCCCGTATTGCAGCTTCTCTACCCGAACCCGGTCCCTTTACATAAACTTCAACCGTTCTCATCCCATGTTCAGTTGCCGCTTTAGCAGCAGCCTCTGCTGCCTGTTGCGCCGCAAACGGTGTTGATTTCCTGGAACCTTTAAATCCTAACCCGCCGGCACTGGCCCAAGACACCGTGTTTCCGGAAGTATCGGTTATTGTGACTATCGTATTGTTAAACGTCGACTGTATATGAGCCGATCCGCGTTCAATATTTTTACGTTCTCGACGACGTCTGGTTGCTGTTGTTCTTTTCTTCGGCGCAGCCATATTATTCTTCCTCCTTATTTCCTCTTATTAGCCATAGTCTTTCTGGGGCCTTTTCTCGTCCTTGCATTAGTCTTGCTTCTTTGTCCGCGTACGGGAAGACCTTTTCTGTGCCTTACTCCGCGATAGCACCCAATTTCAACTAACCTCTTAATATCTAAAGCCACATCCCTACGAAGATCACCTTCAACTTTTACATTATGATCTATGTAGTCGCGTAACTTAGCAACATCATCACCGTCTAAATCTCTGACTCTTGTATCGGGGTTAACTCCCGTTTCAGCAAGTATTTTTTTTGCAAGGCTGTTTCCTATACCGAATATATATGTCAGCCCCGCCTCTATTCTTTTTTCTCTTGGCAAATCAACGCCGGCAATTCTCGCCATAAATTATACCTCCAATTTACTTGCGCCTACCCCTGACGCTGTTTGTGTTTTGGGTTTTGACATATTACCATCACTCTTCCATGACGCTTTATTACTTTGCATTTTTCGCATATTGGTTTCACCGAAGGCCTTACCTTCATAGTTTCTTCCTCCTTGAATCTAAAACGGATACTCCGTGATTTATTTAAACCGCCAAGTTATTCTTCCCTTAGTCAGGTCATATGGCGACATTTCTAAAGTAACCCTATCTCCAGCCAGTATCCTAATGAAATTCATCCTCAACTTTCCTGAGATATGAGCATGTATTTTGTGTCCGTTTTGGAGTTCTACGAGAAATGTGGCATTCGGTAATACTTCCCTTACAACTCCTTCGACCTCAATTACATCTTCTCTGGCCAAACAGTATCCTCCTCTTTATTTACTCCGTGTTTTTCTCTGTTTGTTCTGCGGTTTTATCTTTAAACTCTTTTTTAATTGACATGTATGTCAATCTGTTATCGTTAATCACTTCAATGTCAAAAATTGTTTTTGTCAATTGTAGGTGCTTTTTATTCTTCTTTTTGGGCTTTTCAACTTTTCTGAGTTTCCCATCAGCTATCAATACATAATCATCTAAATAACCGACTACAAGAAAAACCCTGCCCTTATCTCTTCCTTTTTTTGATATTACCGCTCTGCCTATAACAAATTCCATCAGATGTACTTCCCCCAATCGGTCAGTATGACCGCCTTGGATTCGGTTATGGCAACCGTCATCTCAAAATGCGCTGACGGGCTTCCATCTCTTGTAACAACTGTCCAGTCGTTTTCGATTACATCAACATGTCTTGCCCCTAAATTAATCATCGGTTCAATGGCAATTGTCATTCCCTTTGATAACCTTTGACCTCTTCCGGGTCTTCCATAATTAGGAACTTCCGGGTCTTCATGTAACTCATATCCTATTCCGTGACCAACAAACTCTCTTACTACCGAACATCCGTTGCTTTCTACAAAAGTCTGTATAGCATTTCCTATATCGCCGATTCTCATTCCCTCGACTGCCATAGAGATACCTTCTTGTAGTGCCAAGGCTGTAACTTCAAGCAGTTTCTTTTTTTCTCTTGATACCTGACCGACTGCAAAAGTTGCGGCATTGTCGCTATGAAATCCTTTATAGAGCACACCGACATCTACGCTTACTATATCGCCTTCGACAATTACCCTGTCACCCGGTATTCCATGAATGACCTCGTCATTTACGGATATGCATGATGATTTAGGAAATCCTCTGTATCCGAGAAAAGAGGGTTTTCCGCCGCGTTGAATTATATGTTCTTTAATCTTTTTGTCAATGTAATCGGTTGTCACACCTTCTTTAATGATTTCCTTAGCAACTCCCAGCGCGCTTGCTGCAACATCTCCGGAGAGGGCCATAACCTCCAGCTCTGACTGAGATTTTACCGTGATCATCAGTCAAGTCCCATGGCTCTTAGTACGTTTTTTGCTATCTCCGAAAGCTTATCGTCCCCGCTTACTTTTATCAGTTTGTTAGATTGCTCGTAATAGTCTTTCAGAGGTTCGGTTAGTTCATAGTAAACTCTAAGTCTTTCCCTAACCGTTTCTTCCTCATCGTCTTTTCTCTTCGCTAGCTTGCATCCGCAGTCTTCACAGAGTTCATCCGAAGAATCGGCAAACATATCTGTATGGTAACCTCTTCCGCAATTTGGGCAGACTCTTCTTCCGGCAAGTCTGTCGACAATCTTTTCATCTTCAATCTCCACGCTTACGGCATAGTCGATATCTATCCCCATCGATTCCAGATACTTCGCCTGAGTTAAAGTTCTCGGTACTCCGTCCAGAATGAATCCATTTTCGCAATCCGGCATTGAAAGGCGTTTTTTAAGAATTCCGTTAATGGTTTCGTCCGATACCAATTTGCCTGAATCCAAATCGCTCTTAACTTGTTTTCCGAGGTCAGTGCCTTTGTGTATTTCTTCTCTCAATATTTCTCCGGTGCTGATAACAGGAATTGACAGTCTTTCAGAAATTATTTTGGCTCTGGTTCCCTTACCTGAACCCGGAGCTCCAAGCATCACTATTTTACTTCTTCCTTTTCCCATCTTAGATTCCTCCCATTTCTGCATTTACAATTAAACTAATTAATTCAATCAGCTTATACTACAGCAACATCCGTTTCAGCCCGATTACATTTGGTATGTCGTATTATTCCAGGAATCCCTTATGATGTCTCATAAGCATGTAGCTCTCGAGTGTAGTGGAAATTTCCAATGCAACTCCTACGACAATGAGTATCGACGTACCTCCGAGCGAAATTGCTACTGCTGTTGTCTTCTCGATTAAAATCGGTACGGTTGCGACTAAAACAAGAAATATTCCGCCTATTAAAGTAATTTTTGATAGGACTCTTTGAATAAAATCTGCTGTGGGTTTTCCCGGTCTGATTCCGGGAATCGTTCCGGAATTTTTTCTAAGGTCATTGGCCATCTGCATTGGTTGATATTGCACAGATACATAAAAATAGTTAAAAGCGATTATCAACAGAGCATAAAACACGGCATAACCCCAATTATTTATGCTGAAAAAACCAAGTACCGATGACCAAAATCCTGAGTTAATAGAGAAAAAGTCTTTAATAGTACCCGGTACGGATAAAATGGAAGAAGCGAATATTACAGGCAAAACTCCGGTCATGTTGACCTTTATCGGTAAGTGCGTGCTCTGCCCGCCATACATTTTTCTTCCGACCACTCTCTTTGCGTATTGGATCGGTATCTTTCTTTCCGCATTTGTAACTACTACTATCAACACCAGCATACCGAAGAACATCGCCACAATTACAGGTACCGCAACATACAGGAATGGTTGCGCCTGCACTCCCGGGACTTTGCCGGAAGCAACTTGGAAGTAGTATATTATCTGCGGAAATACTCTTACCATACTGCTGATTATTCCGGTGAATATCAATAGGGAGATACCGTTGCCAATACCCTTATCATCTATCTGTTCTCCGAGCCACATCAGCAACATCGAACCGGCGGTAAAACAGAGGATAATGACAACCGCAGAAAAGGTTCCGCTGAAACCTTCCGTGTAAACCAATGCCCCGCTTCTCTTTGCCAAAAAATAATAGACAATAGACAACATCAGTGATATTCCTATGGTGGAGTATCTCGTGATGAGATTAATTTTATTCTTACCGCTCTCGCCTTCTTTTGAAAGTCGTTCCAGTGCGGGAATCGCTACCTGGAGCAGATTGATAATTATCGATGCGTTTATGTAAGGTTGAATCGATAGAGCAAATAATGTTGCTTCGGAAAAAGACCCGCCCGTCATCAAATCGAAAAACCCGAATATAGATCCCGAATTCGCTTTTAGACCCGCAGCCAGTGTTTTAACATCGATAAACGGAACAACTATGGCTGCACCCAATCGGAATATCAGGAGCACCATCAGAGTGAAAATTATTCTTCTCCTCAGTTCTTCAATTTTCCATGCATTTTTAAATGTTTGGAACATTTTTATACAACCTCAGCCTTTCCTCCGGCAGATTCAATCTTTTCTTTTGCCGATGCAGAGTATGCCGAAAGACGAACGGTCAGTTTTTTTGTTATTTCTCCGTTACCCAACACCTTAATTCCGTCGCCCGGCTTTTTTACCAGTCCGGAATTAACAACAGCTTGAACATCTACTACAGACCCGTCAGCAAAAACATTTAGGTCGCTCAAATTTATCGTAGATATCTTTTTGGCAAAAATGTTATTAAACCCGCGTTTCGGCAATCTTCTCGTCAGCGGAAGCTGACCGCCTTCAAAATACGGGCCTTTTCCTCCCGATCTGGCAAGTTGACCTTTGTGGCCTTTCCCGGCTGTCTTGCCCATTCCGGAACCCGCACCGCGGCCTTTTCTTTTTGACGGTCTTGTCGAACCTTCAGCTGGTTTCAGTTGATGGAGTTTCATTATATCCCCCCGTAAAACATCATCTTAATCAATGATTTCAATGACATGATTTATTTTTGCAATTTTTCCTTTTGTCGCTTCATTGTTCGGCTGAACGGTAATATCACCTATTCTGCGTAACCCTAAGGACAATATTGTTGATTTTTGTTTTTGAGTTCTGCCTGAAAAACCCTTTACCAACTTTATCCTGATTGTCTCTGAAACGTCTTTAGCAACTGCGGCTTCTTTTTTCGCCTTAGGTTTCTCCTTGGTTTCTTCGGGAGATTTAGCCGCTTTTTTCGTTTCGGGTTTCTTTTCAACAGTTGTTTTCTCTTCAGGTTTTTTAACTGCTTTTTTTGCCGCCGGCTTATCGGATTTTTCTTTGACTTCAGCTTTTGTTTTGTCTTCCGCTTTAGCTTTAGGCTTTGCTGCGGCTTTTTTTACAGTCTTTTTGGGCTCTGCGGCAGTTTCTTTTTCCAAATCGGTTGCAGATTTTTTCACGGTTTTTTTCTCCGTCTCTTCTTCAAGAGGTTTTTTCTGATCAACAACTTCTAAATTATTTTCAGTCATGCTTCTGCTGCCTCCTTAGTCAAAAATCTCTTTAACGGATTTTCCTCGAATTTTGGCAACCTCTTCCGCTCCTCTTAAAGATTTCAGGCCTTGCATTGTTGCCGTTACAACATTTATCGGGTTGTTGGATCTGAGAGATTTTGTTCTAATATCTTTTATTCCGGCTACCTCAACAACTGCGCGAACCGGACCTCCAGCAATAACACCCGTACCTGGAGCCGCGGGCATCATCAGCACCCTTCCCGCTCCAAATTTGCCAATAACTTCATGAGGAATCGTCGTCCCCTTCATCGCTATCTTTACTACATTTTTCTTTGCATCATCGATGCCTTTTCTAATCGCTTCAGGGACTTCTCCCGCTTTTCCAAGCCCAAATCCCACATATCCATTACCGTCACCTACAACGACCAGAGCTGCAAACTTAAAATTTCTTCCTCCGCGAACCGTTTTCGCTACACGGTTAATGCTTACAACTCTTTCCTGCAGATCAAGCGTGGATGCATCTATTCTCTCCAAATCCAGTGTCCTCCTTTTAAAACTCAAGTCCGGCGGACCTTGCACCGTCTGCCACTGATTTGACCCGACCGTGGTATATGTAGCCGCTCCTGTCAAACACCACTTTGGTGATTCCAAGGGCAACTGCCTTTTCAGCCAACTGTTTTCCTACCTTCTCAGCTGCTTTCATATCAGCGGTAGCGCCTTCAAAACCTTTCTCCATGCTCGATGAGGAACATAGTGTAATACCCTTATCATCATCTATCAACTGAGCATAAATATGTTTTTTTGAACGAAACACACTCAATCTGGGACGGGCCCCGGTACCTCTGATTTTTCCTCTTACCCTTGCTTGGCGTCTCTGGCGCTGTTTGTTTTTATCTTTCTTGATAATCATAAACCTTTACCTTATCCGGTCTTACCGGCCTTACCTTCCTTGCGAATTACATATTCACCAACATACCTGATCCCTTTTCCCTTATAGGGTTCGGGCGGACGCTTACCTCTTACTTCAGCAGCAAACTGTCCTACTTTTTGTTTGTCAATTCCCGTTATAATTATCTTAGTCGGGGAAGGCACTTCGATTTTTATTTCATCGGTTTCGCTGAATATGACCTGATGTGAGTAGCCCAGGTTCATAACCAAATCATTTCCCTGCTTTTGAGCTCTATAGCCTACTCCCTGAATTTCAAGTTCCTTCTTAAAGCCCTCTGTCACGCCTAAAACCATGTTTGCAAGGAGTGTTCGCGTCAAACCGTGAAGTTCACGCAGTTTCTTCTCATCAGATGAGCGTTTTACCAGTATTTCATTTCCCTCAAGCTCCACTTCAATCAAAGGGTCGAAGTTGCCGCTAAGTTCACCTTTCGGTCCTTTCACAACAATGCTGTTTCCCTCTATCTTAGCATCTACGCCTTCGGGAATAACTATCGGTTTTCTACCAATTCTCGACATTGCGTTATCCCTCTCAAAATTGTTTTCTACCAGACAAATGCCAGCACTTCGCCACCGACATTTTCTTTTCTTGCCTGCTTGTCGGTCATTACACCTTTAGGAGTCGATACTATAGCTATCCCTAATCCCCTCAACACCTTAGGCATTTTTTCACAGCTGGTGTAAATTCTCAAACCGGGTTTGCTGACTCTCCTGAGACCTTTCAATGCGGGAGTGCGGTCTTCCGAATACTTCAGCGTGAGCTTTATCATCCCCTGCTTATCGTCTTCAATTACCTGCATGCTTTTGATATATCCTTCATCGACAAGAATTTTCGAAATCGATTTTTTCATGTTGGAAGCAGGAATCTCAACAGTTGCATGTCTCGCTCTACTCGCATTTCTTATACGAGTCAATAGATCGGCTATCGGATCTGTTATATTCATAATCTATTCTCTCCTTCTACCAACTCGATTTCTTTACTCCGGGAATATACCCTTTGTAAGCCAATTCCCTGAAACATATTCGACACACGCCATATTTCCTGATATATGCACGTGGTCTTCCGCAGATTTTACATCTGTTATATGCTCTGGTGGAGAACTTGGGAGTCCTCTTTTGCTTGTTAATCAGCGATTTTTTAGCCATTATTTGCCTCCCATTTCTTTAAATGGTGCACCGAGGGCGGAAAGCAGCTCCCTGCCTTCCTCGTCGGTATTTGCAGTAGTAACAAAAGAGATATCCATTCCTCTTATTGCATCAATTTTGTCATATTCAATTTCCGGAAAAATAAGTTGTTCACGTAATCCGACAGAGTAGTTTCCTCTTCCGTCAAAGCTTTCGGGATTAATTCCCCTAAAGTCTCTTACGCGCGGAAACGCAACATTGAAAAGCCTGTCAACGAATTCGTACATCCGGTCTCCTCTGAGAGTCACCATGACCCCTACCGGCATTCCTTCTCTCAATTTGAAGTTCGCAACCGACTTTTTTGCGTTTCTTACAACTCCTTTTTGACCGGTAATTTTAGCCAAATCAGCTAATACCGAATCAATGACTTTCGGGTTTTCTTTTGCTTCACCGACTCCGACATTCACAACTACTTTATCAAGTTTCGGAGCTTGCATTACACTGGTGTACCCAAACCTTTTTACAAGGGCGGGAACAATTTCCGAATAGTACTTATCTTTTAATCTTGCCATTTATTCCCCCCTTAAAATGTCCCGTCACAGTCTTTGTTTTTACAGCAACGAACTTTCTTACCGTCGGAGTCAATTTTATAACCCACCCTGGTCGGTTTGTTGCATTTAGGGCATATGGGCATGACTTTACAAGCATACATCGGAGCTTCAGCCTTAACCAAACCTCCAAGCTCGCCTTGCCTTCTCGGCTTCACATGTTTGGTGACAATGTTTTGCCCTTCCACTATGACCTTTTTTTCTTTTATGGAAACATCGAGGATTTTGCCCTTATTTCCCCTGTCGCGTCCAGTTATAATCTGAACGTTGTCACCTGTTTTAACGTGGAGTTTATTTATCAATTTCAAAATCCTCCGTTTAAAGAACTTCAGGTGCAAGAGAGAGAATCTTAAGGTATCCCTTTTCTCTTAGCTCTCTGGCAACCGGTCCGAAAATACGCGTTCCGCTTGGATCCTTATCTTCTTTAATAACAACGGCAGCGTTTTCATCGAATTTAATATAAGTACCGTCTTTTCTTCGTGCTCCGCTTTTTGTTCTTACAATCACCGCTTTAACAACATCACCTTTTTTAAGCGATCCTCCCGGCGAAGTTTTTTTCACGGATGCAACTATAACATCACCTATTCTTGCATACCTTTTTCCAGAACCGCCAAGAACTCTTATGCACATTATTTCGCGCGCTCCGGTATTGTCTGCTACTTTGAGGCGACTTTGCATCTGTATCATAGAGTATTCCTCCCTCCAATAGCACTATTTTGCTTTTTCTATAATTTCAACAAGTCTCCAGTTTTTATTCTTCGAAAGAGGACGTGTCTCCATAATCTTGACACGGTCTCCAATTTTGCACTCGTTGTTTTCGTCATGAGCCATGAACTTTACGGTATGCTTTACAAACTTCTTATAAAGCTTATGTTGCCTTCTGCTCTGTATTGCAACAGTTATTGTTTTATCCATTTTATCGCTCACAACCGTGCCGATTCTGGTTTTCCTGAGATTTCTGGTTTTTTCCATTGCTACTCCTCTACCTTGACCATTACCTAAGTTCAAGTTCATTCTCGCGAATAACTGTTTTAACCCTTGCGATATCGCGTTTTACATCACTTATTCTCCCCGGGTTCTCGAGTTGATTTACAGCATGTTGAAACCTCAAGTTAAATAATTCTCCCTTTAAGTCCAAAAGCTTTTCCTGCAATTCTTTCTCAGATAATTTGCGGAATTCAGATGCTTTCATATATTTCTAAGCCTCCTCTTCCTTTTTCATAAAACTTGTTTTTATCGGTAGTTTATGACCTGCAAGCCGCATTGCTTCTTTAGCAACAGTTTCACTGACTCCTGCTATCTCAAAAAGGACTCTTCCCGGCTTTACAACGGCAACCCAATATTCCGGAGATCCTTTACCCGAACCCATTCTGGTTTCAGCAGGTTTTTGGGTTACAGGCTTATCGGGAAATATTTTTATCCAAACATTTCCGCCTCTTCTTATATATCTTGTCATTGCCACTCGGGCAGCTTCTATCTGATTTGATTTTATCCACCCGGGTTCTTCCGCCACTAGTCCGTATTTTCCGTATGTTATTGTGTTGCCCCTGAGGGCTTTTCCCTTCATTCTTCCTCTATGGACGCGGCGATATTTAACGCGTTTTGGTAGCAACATTTGCTCGCTCCTTCCTGTCAGGCGCATTCTTGGAAGTGCTTAACACCTCACCTTTATAAATCCACACCTTAACCCCGAGTATTCCGTAAGTCGTTTTTGCTTCTGCAAATCCATATTCAATATCTGCTCTTAAAGTCTGCAGCGGGATTGTACCTTCATGGTATGTTTCACTCCTCGCAATATCCGCGCCGTTTAACCTGCCGGATACCATTGTCTTTATGCCCTTGGCTCCCAAGCGCATCGCCCTTTGTATGGCCTGTTTCATAACACGGCGAAATGCCATCCTGCGTTCAAGTTGCGCTGCAATATTCTCCGCAACAAGCTGTGCATTTAAGTCGGCATTTTTTATTGCCTCGATATTGATATTTACGGATTTTCCGGTAAAAGATTCAAGCGATGTGCGGAGCTTGTCTATTTCCGCCCCGCTTCTGCCTATAACCATGCCCGGCTTTGCGCAATGAATGGTGATTTTGATTTTTGACGATGAGTCGCGTTCTATCTCAATCTTTGAGATACCCGCCGCGTATAAATCCTTTTTAATCCGTTTTCTCAGATTATAATCTTCGACGATCAGGTCTCCAAAATTCTTTTTGTCGGAATACCATCTTGAATCCCAATCTTTAATTATCCCTACTCTAAGCCCGTGCGGGTTGACTTTTTGTCCCATATCATATTCCTCCTACGCCATTCTCTCTTTTAGAACCACAGTAACATGACAGGTTCTCTTTAGCACTCTATCCGCACTGCCGCGTGCTCTGGGACGTATTCTTTTGAGAGTAGGTCCCGGTGTCACAAAACACTCTGACACATATAGCAAATCGTTGTCCATTTGAAAATTGTTTTCCGCGTTTGCCGCAGCGGAGTTAACCAGCTTTAAAAGCGGTTCACTTGCGCCTCTCGGCGAATATCTCAAAATCGAGATTGCTTTTTCAAGCGGCTGGTTTCTTATCAAGTCGAGAACAACACTTACCTTTCTCGGAGATATTCTACAGTGTCTCAGGTGTGCTCTCGCTTCCAATTTATTAGATTCCATAGTTTCTCTCCTCATCTGGATGTCTTACTTCCTGCATGACCTCTAAATATTCTGGTGGGAGCAAACTCTCCGAGCTTATGACCAACCATATCCTCTGTCACATATACGGGGACATGCTTTCTTCCGTCATGAACCGCAAATGTATGTCCGACAAAGTCGGGAAAAATCGTTGACGCTCTACTCCAAGTCTGGATTACGCGTTTCTCCCCTGTTTCATTCATCTGCTGAACTTTTTTTAACAGTGAGGCCTGAACAAAAGGTCCTTTTTTTACACTTCTACTCATATCGTCTCCCTATCTGGTGCGCGGTCTGACAATAGCGCTGTCAGAAGGCTTGTTTTTCTTTCTCGTCTTATATCCCAAAGTGGGCTTGCCCCATGGTGTTACCGGTCCAGGTCTTCCTATCGGTGCCTTGCCTTCACCGCCTCCGTGAGGATGGTCTACCGGGTTCATCGCCGAGCCCCTGACCGTGGGTCTAATCCCCATATGTCTTCTGCGTCCGGCTTTTCCTATGTTCACATTTTGATGCTCAATATTCCCAACCTGCCCTATTGAAGCCATACACTCTATAGGAACGTTTCTCAGCTCTCCCGACGGAAGACGGACAAGCGCGAACCTGCCCTCTCTGGCCATCAGCTGTGCCATGTTTCCGGCACTGCGGACCAGCTGTCCGCCCTTACCGGGATGCATTTCAATATTGTGTATAAATGTTCCCACGGGTATATTTGAAAACGGAAGAGCATTCCCCGGCTTGATATCTGCATTTTCCCCGGACATTACCGTATCTCCGACTTTGAGATTTGCAGGAGCGAGGATGTAGCTCTTTTCTCCATCTTCGTATTGAATAAGTGCAATGTGACAGCTTCGGTTCGGATCATATTCGAGAGACATTACAGTTGCGGGGATATCGTGTTTTCTTCTCTTAAAGTCAATAATTCTGTACTTTTGTCTATTTCCACCGCCCCTGTGGCGAACTGTAATTCTACCTGTATTATTTCTCCCCGAATGCTTCTTTTTACTTTCGGTAAGACTTTTCTCAGGTCCTTTTTTTGAAAGGCCGGAATAATCAGCTACCGTCATTCCTCTGCGTCCGGGTGTTGTGGGTTTATATTTCTTAATTGACATTCTTATGTCTCCTCTAATACAAGATATTTCTTAATTCTTTGCCCTTACGATTTAAATAACGGATATTTAAACCATTGATTCAAAGAACTCTATTCCTTTCGAATCGGGAGTCAACGTCACGATAGCCTTTTTCCAGGATGCCGTATATCCTCTGTTAAGGCCCTGCCTTCTCAGCTTGCCTTTGACATTGACCGTATTCACTTTTTCTACCGTTACTCCAAACAGCGACTCCACTGCCTTTGCTATTTCAATCTTTCCTGCAGTTTTTTTAACTTTAAAAGTGTATTTTCTATCCGCTATTGCATCCATGCTCTTTTCAGTGACGATAGGCTTAATAACTATATCCTGCGGAAGGTTCATTATGCCCACACCTCCTCAATTTTCTTAACAGCCTCGACTGTGATTATAAATTTGTCATAATTTAATATGTCATATACATTTAAAGTATTGTAAAGAGATGTTTTTATCCCGGGAATGTTGTTCGCACTTTTCGTCACAAACACATTGCTTTCCGGCATTACAAGCAATGCTTTCTTTTCAACCTTCAGAGCGTTCAGCATGCCGGCTATTTTTTTCGTTTTAAAACCGTCCAGAGCAATATTGTCAACAACCAAAATATCATTCGACAACAATTTGCTTGATAAAGCGGATTTAATCGCTGTCTTTATCTCTTTTTTATTCATGGAGATTGAATAGTCTCTGGGCTTCGGCCCGAGGGCAACTCCTCCGTGTCTCCACTGGGGACTTCTTGTGGACCCCTGCCTTGCTCTACCCGTTCCTTTTTGACGCCAGGGTTTTCTCCCGCCACCGGACACTTCGGCCCTGGTTTTGGTTGACTGTGTTCCCTGTCTTTTATTCGCCAGATGTCTGACCACTGCTCTATGCATTAATGTCTTATGAGGTTCAATTGAGAATATCGAATCATTCAGCTCAATTTTTGAAACTTCATTCCCATCCATATCGTAAACTGTTAATTTAGCCATTTTTTTACTCCCCTAAACATTTTTGACAGCGTCAAAAAGAGTCACAATTCCGCCTTTTGGTCCCGGAACGGCTCCCTTGATGGCAATTAAGTTATTTTCCGCATCAACCTTAACAACTTTAAGGTTTTGCACCGTTACCCTCTCGGCTCCCAGCTGGCCAGCCATCTTGCGTCCCTTAAAGACCTTTGCAGGAGAAGCGGCAGCTCCTATTGCGCCCATGTGTCTCGCGACCGGCCCTGTACCGTGGGAACGCTTTAAAGTTCTGACTCCCCATCTTTTAACCGGTCCCGCATAGCCTTTTCCTTTGCTTACCCCGACAACATCAATTACGTCACCGGCTTCAAAGGTATCCGCTTTAATAATATCTCCTATTTCCAGATTGGATTCGGAAAACTTAAACTCTCTCAGAACTTTCTTATAACCGGCATCGGCTTTGTCAAAATGCCCCTTCTGCGGTTTCTTTGTTCTTTTTACCGAAGCATCATCGTATCCAAGTTGGATTGCATCGTAGCCGTCTCTTTCAACCGTCTTCTTCTGAACAACAACACAGGGTCCCGCCTGTACTATTGTTACGGGTACTATATTTGCATTTTCATCAAATAATTGTGTCATTCCGACCTTTTTGCCTATTATTCCCTTTTGCACCTATGTGTCCTCCTTATAAGGTTATTGGTTGGTCCTGCCAACATCACCTTTTGCACATCCTCTTTTATAACTTTATTTCGATGTCAACTCCTGCGGGAAGCTGTAAGCTGGTCAACGCTTCAACCGTTTTATTCGAGGGTCTCAAAATATCAATCAGCCTCTTATGAGTTCTCATTTCGAATTGCTCACGGCTGTCCTTATACTTGTGAACAGCTCTCAATATCGTGACGACCTCTTTGTCAGTGGGAAGCGGTATAGGACCGGAAATCCTTGAACCCGTTCTTTTTGCGGTCTCAATTATTCTCTCTGCCGCACTGTCTACGAGATAATGATCGTAACTTTTAATCCTAATTCTAATCTTCTTTTCCACCGTCTGCATTCCTCCTGTCAGTTCGGCATATTATTACACTGGTCCGTGTGTATCAACCACTTACAATTGAAATACCGGTTCCGCCCCTCAAAAGCGTTCCCGGACAATCCGTAAAACTTCTGCGTTTAATGCCAGCGGATCCCTTATAAGTTCGGAAGGTCTTGACACCAAACCGATAGGATCATGACTGCAGAATACCCATATATCCCGATTTTTTCGGAAATATGCGGAAATTGCCTGTACACAAAATAAACTTCCGCAAATGTTAAAAAAACAGTCGCCAAGGGATTATATCAAAAACAACAATATAATGCAATAGTATTTTAAAAATAAATTTTATTTCGTGATTTTGAACAAATCAAGGCAATAAAATAAAGGCCCGATTTGACTCGGGCCTTTATTTTTGACAACCAAGTCAGCTAACCGATTCAATATATCTAACGAGATCTCCAACAGTTTTAACTTCATCAATCTCTTCGTCGGGCACCTCAATATCAAATTCTTCTTCGATTGACATAATAAGATCGACGACATCCAGCGAATCCGCACCAAGATCATCGACTATGCTTGAATCCATAGTAATCTTGTCCTCTTCATAATCCAACTGATCGCATAGGATCTCTCTAATTTTTTCAAAAACCATTTTTTCCTCCCTTTGTAATTGTTTTACGTTAGAAACGAATTACTTTTAATTTCATTAAATTATCATTCTTATACCGTGTTTAGCGAGCATTGTCAACTGAATATCGATTTTTTATCAAAATAACTACTAATTTATAAGTAAATCACTGATTCATAATTCATTTTCGGCAAAATAATCACAATCCGCTTCATCGAAATACTAAAAGCTGTCTTCTTCAATTTCCCGTGTAGCGTAGGCATTTAGGTCAAGTCCGCCCCTTACTCCATTTAAATAATTATAATATCCTGCTGAAGCAATCATAGCGGCATTATCACCACACAACTCTCTATCAGCGAAATATACCTCAATTCCTTCTTTAGCTGCAATCATCTCCGTTTTCGTCTTGAGTACTTTATTTGCCGCAACACCACCGCAAACCGCTATGGGAAGTCCTGATTTTTTGACGGATTCAACGAGTCTGCTCGACAGCATGTCACACACCCTATCTTGAAACGACGCAGCCAAATCTTCTACATTAATTTGCTGACCTTTCATCTGTGCAGAATTTACAATGTTAATTACTGCCGTCTTCAGACCGGAAAAACTGACATCCAGAGGTTCCTTTGTTTTCGGATTGGGAAGTTCATATCCTTTCGGATTACCGTATGATGCCATTCTTGCTATCGCAGGCCCCCCCGGATAACCCAATCCGAGCTTCCTTGCAACCTTGTCAAATGCTTCACCTGCAGCATCGTCAACTGCCCTTCCTATGGTTTTAAATTTTGTATAATCTTTAACTTCAATCAGGTGGCTGTGTCCTCCCGATGCAACGAGTACCGTAAATGGAGGAGTCAGGTCCGGATACGAGATATACAGAGAGGCAATATGTCCCTCTAAATGATGAACGGGAACAAGACTCTTTTTCAACGAATAACACAGTCCTTTTGCAAACCCGACACCAATCAACAATGCACCTATAAGACCCGGGGCATAGGTAACCGCAACCGCATCAATGTCTTCTAACTTTATTCCCGCCTCCGACAAGGCGTTTTTTGCAGCTATTCCAATCCACTCCGTATGACGCCTTGAAGCAATTTCCGGAACAACGCCTCCGTACTTGTTATGCTCGCTTATCTGCGATACCACAATATTTGAGAGTACTTTTCTTCCGTTTTCAACAACGGCAACCGCCGTTTCATCACATGATGTCTCTACCCCCAAAATTTTCATTACTTATGCCTCTATTCCAAGATTCATTATATATCCGTCTTCTGCAGGATTGTCAAAAACATTCCTTCTTTCCCCAAGAACTTCAAATCCGCACTTTAAATAAAAATTTAACGCTCCAATGTTGGATTTTCTTACCTGTAAAATAATATCACATATTGAATTGCATTTTGAACCTTCTATGCACTTTGAAATAAGTGCGCGGCCTGCTCCGCATTTTCTGTGTTTTGAACTCACGGCGATTTCTACAATTTCGGAGCAATCGGTAATTCGCATGATCACAAATCCGATTGTTTCGGTTTTTCTTTTAGCAATAAAAATCGAGGATATTCCGTTGTTCAGCTCCTGTAATATTGCCGTTTTATTCCATGGATTCCGCGAATTCTTTCTTGATATTTCAGATATACAATCGGCATCATTATCGTCAGCTTTTGTTACATAAAAGTCATCCGGCATCATACCAATTATTTCCTTTTTTAATCGAAACGGATAGGGGAACTGTCAGGTTGACGGCATTCTCCATTTCTTCCTTCAGCAATTTTGCGACTTTGTCGCTATCCGAATAAGAGCACTCAATTATCAGTTCGTCATGTACCTGAAGAATCAGTCTTGCATTTAATTTCTCAGATTTCAACCTCTCGTGAACTCTTATCATTGCAATTTTTATGATATCTGCCGCCGTTCCCTGAATGGGCGTATTCATGGCAAGTCTTTTGCCGAACGCTTTAGTAATCCTATTCGAGCTCGCCAATTCGGGTAATTTTCTTCGTCTGTTGAATAATGTTTTTACATAACCCTCATCCTGAGCTTTCGCAACTGTCTTTTCGAGATATTCACTTACTCCTTTGTATGTATTCATATATCCTTTTATGTATTCGTCCGCTTCATAAACACTTACCCCAACATCTTTTGCTAAAGAGTAGGCACCGATACCATAAACTATCCCAAAGTTGACTGCTTTAGCTCTCCTTCTAAGCTCATCATTTACCATTTTTCTGGGAACTCCGAATATTTCTCCGGCCGTTTCCGTATGGATGTCTCTATTTTCGGAAAAAGCCTCAATCATCTTTTCATCATTACTCAAATGAGCCAAAACCCTCAATTCAATTTGCGAGTAATCGGCATCTATCAATAAATTTCCTTCATCCGCTATAAAGAATTCCCTTATTCTGCTGCCAAGTTCCGTTCTTATCGGGATATTTTGCAAATTCGGATTTGTGGAGCTTATTCTTCCCGTCCTTGTCTCCGCCTGTTTAAATACGGAGTGAATCCTGTTGTTCTTGTCAACAGTTTTCAAGAGCCCTTCCACATAAGTCGAGTTAAGCTTTTGATAACTCCTGTAATCCAGAATATGATCTATAACTTCGTGTTTACCTCTCAAATTTTCCAACACTTCCGCATCGGTTGAATAACCGGTTTTTGTCTTTCTGCCGTGCGGCAATCCCAAATCCTCAAACAAGGCCTTGGAAAGTTGTTTTGGACTGTTGATATTAAATTCATACCCTACAATTTCAAATATTTTTTCTTCTTCAACGGATATATTTTTCTTCAACTCAAGACCGAAGTTTTCGATTCCCTTGGAATCAACCCTGAAACCTGTTTTTTCCATATCCGACAGGACACGTGCCAGCGGAATTTCTATATCTTCCAATAATTCAAGCATTTCTTCCGATTCAAGTCTCTTTTTTAAGTCAGAATACAGCGGTATTACATATCCCATTTCCGGAATTTCATCATTCTCAAAATCAGGTTTTATATCAAACTCGGAAGCCAATTTCATTATGCTGTAATCATTCGATGAAGGATTAAGAAGATAACCAGCGAGCACCAAGTCAAATACAACATTTTTACATTCAAAATCAATATACGGAATTGAGTCAAAAATTCTTTTAGAGTCGACACAGATTTTTTCGATATTCGGATTTTTAAGTATTTTCAAAAGCAGGGCTTTATCAACTCTGAACAGCTTATTATTCTCGGTTAGGTAGAACTCCTCTTCACAGCTATATACACCGACTGATTTAAAATCATCTTCAGAATTCCTTGTCAGAGTCGACAATTCAACACATTCAATAGCTGCAGAACCGGTTTCGGATCCCTCTAATTTTTCACTTTTAATACCAAGTCTGTCTATAAGTGTGTGCATTTCCAGATTGGCCAGCAGTTTATAGGCTTCATCGGGACTTCCTTCATTCTTTACATAACTCATAAGATTCCCGTCTATCGGAACATAACAGTTTATCTCTACAAGTTTTTTACAAAGGTAGGCCGTTTCTTTACCGGCTATCAATCTTTTTCTCACCGTTTCAGATATCAGATCGCTGTCAATATTATTGTAAATATTGTCCAGCGAAGAAAAACTCCTGATAAGGTTAAGTGCTGTCTTTTCACCTATTCCGGCAATCCCGGGGATATTATCTGAACTGTCACCCATCAGAGCTTTTACATCAATAAGCTGTCGCGGACCTATTCCATATTTATTTTCAATCTCTTCCACACCCAAGGCAGTTGTTTCGCCTCTTCCGAATTGGGTTGTGGTGAGCAACACCTTGGTGTTATTTGTAATCAACTGCAGACTGTCCCTGTCACCTGTTGCAATAACACATTCCCATCCGTTTTCGCTGCTAAGTCTGGATAATGTGCCAAGTACATCATCAGCTTCATATCCGTCTACCCCTATCTCTGAATATCCCAATAAAACAATAAGCTCCTTTAGAATCGGCATTTGTTCCGCCAACTCGGGAGGCATGCCCTTTCTATTCGCTTTATATTCAGCGTACATTTCTTTTCTGAATGTTTTTGCAGGGGTGTCAAATGCAATTACAACAGCATCGGGGTTTTCACTATCGAGTACCTTCAGAAAAATATTCATAAACCCGTAGATTCCGTTCGTGTATCTACCGTCCTTCGTCGTCAACATCTTTATTGCATAAAAAGCTCTGTTAATTATGCTGTTGCCGTCAAAACACAATATTTTCAATGAAATACCTCATAAAAATCTCTTCTTCAAAATTTTCGCAAATTAAGCATATCACTTTAATGTATAATTATAGCACAGCGAATACCGTACGATAACATATCGCTTTTTTCAGACATAATATTTAGGGGGTGCCTATTGGATATAAAAGATATTGTCGAAGATGCTGTTGCACTTGCTCCAATGGCAGGCGTTACCGATAGTGCATTTCGTTCAATATGCATGGAGCATCACGCCAGCTACACCGTCAGCGAGATGATAAGTGCAAAAGCTCTCAGCATGGGTGACAAAAAAACCAAATCCCTTTTAAAAAAAAGATCCGTTGAGAAGCCGTTCGGTATACAGCTTTTCGGCCATTCTCCCGACGATTTCAAATCTGCGTCAGAAATACTGGAAGATGATTATTCGCCGGACTTTGTTGATATAAATATGGGATGTCCCGCTCCTAAAATAATCAGTTCCGGCGCCGGTTGCGCTTTAATGGACGATGTAGTTCTTTCAACAAAAATAGTGGAAGCCGTCAAGAAAAGCATTTCCGTACCGGTTACCGCAAAAATCAGATGCGGTTTTAAGGACAAAAAAAATGCCCCAGAGTTTGCACGGGCACTTGAACAATCCGGTATTGATGCTGTAACAATACATGCACGAACATCTAATATGAAATACAAACCTCCCATCGACTTATTTACAATTGAGAAGCTTTGCAACGCAGTAAGAGTGCCGGTTATCGGCAACGGCGACATATGCACGGTGAATCATATAAAAATCATGAATAATCTGGGTTGCAGCGGGGTTATGATAGGTCGTGCCGCCATGGGCAATCCGTTTATTTTTCTCGAGCTTTCTTCAAACAAGAGAGGGGTTCCTTTCAACGCTCCGACGTCAAAGGAAAAATTTGACGTATTGTTAAAGCAGGTTGAAAGGGCAATCGAAGACAAGGGAGAAAGAAACGCATTAAATCAATCCAGAAAGCATGTTTGTTGGTATCTCAAGGGTATGAGAGGCGCGAGCAAACTGAGAAACGATGCGTCAAAAATCTCAAGTTATATTGAATTGAAAAATCTGATAATAAAAGCGTTGGAACTCGAGAGGGCAGGTTAAACTCTCATATTTTGATTATTCAAACAAAAGTTCATCAAGCGTGAGTTTATATGCGGGAATGAAATGATTCATAAAAAACTCCGTTTCGGGAAGCATATTTTCTTTTATCTTCTCCTCAATTGTTTTATAAGCACTTTCAAATTCCATATTTCCGCTTCGGTTTTCTTCGATACATTTGATTAAAGCGGAAATTCTGTCCGCCGACTTTACAATTTCGTATTCCCTCTCCGTCAGGTTATCACCCCGCAAAACCGGGGACATCGTTTCAATTAATTTTTCGGGTAAAGTATTAATCAGCTTTTCAAGCGCGACTTTTTCTACTTTTTTATATTCTTCTCTCATTCCTCTGCTTGAATACTTTACGGGCGTCGGCAAATCCCCATTTAAAATTTCAGGTATGTCATGGTATACGGCATAAGATGTTACCACCCCCGGATCCACATCGGCCCCGTACATCTCATTTGCCAGATGTGCAAGGATGTTTGAAATCACGCATACCATTGTGACATGTTCAGAGAGTGTTTCCGTCCTCGTGTTTCTCATTAGTCCCCAACGATTTATATAGTTCATTCTCATTAAGAGTGCACCAAAAGTATACACTTAAACCACCTCTCTTTTTATAGTATAGCCGGCATCTTCTTAAACTTTGCGCCTTACGATGATTCAACTTTCCATATCTACCGAAACAATCGCACCTCCAAGAGTTGTCGTTTTGTACCAAAGATGAAAATCTATCTCCCGCACGGCACAATTATCACATATTATCGCTTGATTATTGTATTTATTATATGCATACAGAACAACCCAATGCCACAAATCAAGCCTTTTCTCTTCACCGTTATTCAAATTAAGAAAAGCTATCGGTCTGTCATTTGAAAGAGAGTCCGTCAAAAATGCTTCCGCTTTTTCATACTCCGGTTTTATATAGTTGTCTCCGGGTATCTCCAATGCCCTGCATTTTATTTTAACATCTATGTCTTTTCCGAAATTTTCTATTCCGTTGACAAAAATTCCGGAGTTGTAGACTCCTCTCCACCTGGGTGTCACATAGTCCCAAACTAACTCCATCAGCTTTTCGAAACCCGCCTTGTCTATAAAATCGCTTCCGCAGTTAAATTTTTCAGGTCTTCTTGAAAGTGACAAGTATCTTATAATTAATGCGGCAGTTGTCGGACCACATCCAGACAGCCTTTGATGAAGCGACTTATACCATTCCTGATCGGCGCCGAAATAGATTTCATCACTTATCCGGGTATTAAAATACTCTGTTTTTTTTAATTTCACTTCCATTTTGATACTCTGAAAACCATTAAAATTGTAAATCGCCCAAAAATGCAATCGAGAATCCCGAATTTGCAAAAAAGGGCGAAAATGATTTTGGTGGACGATGAGGAACTCGAATCCCCGACCCTTCGCACGTCAAGCGAATGCTCTACCAGCTGAGCTAATCGTCCCTGTCAGTTATTAACGATACGAACAAAATTATATTATATCGCTGTTTAAAAATCAAGTTAAACAGCGATATAATCGATTAGTGCTTTTTTATTTCTCCTCGAGATATTTTGACGCATCGTATGCGGCAATTGCACCGTCGGCTGTCGCAGTTACAACCTGTCTGAGCGTCTTAACCCTAACATCGCCTGCCGCATAGACGCCGCTGACATTTGTACGCATTTCTTTATCAGTAAATATAAATCCGCTTTTGTCCACATCAATATGCCCGACAAGCTTTTCGGTGTTGGGTAAATTCCCTACAAAAATGAACACGCCGATATTTTCTCCGGCATTTGAGCTTTCAACAACCTTTTCTTCGCCCGTATTTACATCCTTGACACGAATTCCCGTCAAAAGACCTTCTCCGATAAAGGCAACAGGAACCGTGTTCCACATAAAGTCAATCTTTTCATTTTCAAAAGCCTTAATTTGAAGTGATTTCACGGCACGCAATTCGTCTCTTCTGTGAATTACGGTAACTTTTTTCGCATATCTCGTGAGATAAACGGCTTCTTCTATGGCAGCATCTCCGCCGCCGATTACGAACACATCTTTATTTTTGAAAAAAGCGCCGTCACACGTTGCGCAGAAAGATATACCGCGTCCAATAAACTCACTCTCTCCGGGCAGGTCAAGTTTTCGCCTTTTCGAACCTGTAGCAATAATCACCGTCTTTGACCTGTACTCGTTATTTGCCCCCTTCAGCACTTTGACATCTCCGGCAAGCTCAACTTCGACTATGTCATCGTGAATGAATTCCGCACCGAAGTCTTTTGCGGATTGCTCAAAACGCATTATCAGTTCCATCCCGCTTTCGCCTTTGACGGTGCCGGGATAGTTCTCTACGCTTTCAGTTAGCAGCACCTGTCCGCCCGGCATCATGTTCTCAATGACGCCTACTTTGAGATTCGCTCTTCCGGCATATATTGCGGCCGCGAGCCCGCTCGGACCCGCCCCTAATATCAACACATCATACATATTCTGTTTCCTCACATTATTAACTATGTCATTGGGTTTAAATTAATTGTTTTTCCTCAAAACCTGCCCGTCTTTAGTATCTTCTACCTGGTATCCTCTTTCCAGCAATACTTCTCTCAGCCTGTCGGATTCGGCATAGTTTTTATCATCTCTGGATTTTTTGCGTTCTTCCAGCAGTTGTTCTATCTCAGGCGGAATCTCTTCGTCATCCGTCTCCACTTTAATACCCAATACTTCCGTCATCGTATCAAATATCTCCGCCACGCTGATCAGAGATGTTTTGTTCTGCCCTTCACTTGTATTGATATCCTTTATCAAATCAAACAGGGCAGCAATCGCATCGGCGGTGTTCAAATCATCATCCATTGAAGCTTCAAACTGCTCGAGTCTTTTTTTTGCTGAAGCAAGGAGAATATCTTCACCGAAGCTATCGGCAGATTCAATTGCTCGTTCAAGGTTTTCTCTGGCAATATTAATTCTTTTCAAAGAAGCCACACTGCTTTCAATGGCTTTTTTAGAAAAATTGATCTGACTTCTGTAATGCGCATTTATCAGGAAAAATCTTATGGGAGCATAACCATATATATCAGAAATTTCCCTAACCGTATAAAAATTTCCCAGCGATTTCGACATTTTTCTGTTATCGACATTAATCATTGCCACATGCATCCAATATCTTGAAAACACTTCGCCGGAATAGCTTTCACTTTGCGCTATTTCATTTTCATGGTGAGGAAAAACGAGGTCAAGGCCGCCACAATGAACATCTATGGTTTTCCCAAGATGTTTTTTTGCCATTGCGGAACATTCTATGTGCCAACCCGGACGTCCGTTTCCATATCTCGATTCCCAGCTGGGTTCACCCGGTTTAGAAGATTTCCACAGGGCAAAATCCATTGGATCTTCTTTTACGTCGTTATATTCTATCCTGTGCCCCTCTTCTATCTGTTCGATATCCTGATTTGACAGTTTTCCATAGTCTTCAAAACTTCTGGTCCTAAAATACACATCCGAGTTTTCTGCAACATAAGCATGACCGTTATCCACTAAATTGTCTATTATCTTCAAAATCGCATCAATGCTTTCAGTGGCCTTGGGTGTTACCGACGGCGGAGTTATGGAAAGTCCATCACTGTCAACAAGAAATTCATCTATATACTTTTCAGCATACTCCTTGGCGGACATGTCGTTCTCTATTGCCCCTTCTATAATTCTGTCATCAATATCCGTATAGTTCATAACAAACTTAAAGGGAATCTTTTTGTAGTTTAAATATCTTCTAAACACATCAAAGACGCATAGAGTTCTCGCATTTCCCACATGTATGAAATTATAAACGGTAGGTCCGCATAAATATATTAGCAGCTCGTTTCCAAGCGGTTTTAGCTCTTCTTTTTTTCTCGTCAATGTATTATATATGCGCACAAAAATCCTCCTGTCACATATCTTTAAATATAATTTCCTTATTTTGAATGACATATGTCATTCCCGAAACCAAGGTATAAACAGCTAACGCCCACATATAAATGTTCGAGACTTTCGCAACTAATTCGGTAAAAGTTCCATTTGAAAGAACGGTCTTTCCGAATTCATAGGCAATTAAAACCGCTATTATCCCGATCATCTGCAAAACTGTCTTTACTTTGCCCCACCAGTTTGCCGAAACGGCTACCCCGCCTACACTTAGCGAGAGCAGGCGGATTCCGCTCACTATAAACTCCCTTGTGATAACTATTATTACCGAAACGGAGTGGGCAAAATTCAGGTCTATGAAACAAATTAATGCCGAAATAACCAATATCTTATCCGCTATCGGATCCAAAAACTTTCCGAAATTTGTAACGATTTTATTTTTCCTCGCAATATGACCATCTATCAAATCGGTAATCGATGCAACTATAAAGATTAACGCGGCCCAAAAGTAGTTATACGGAATTGCGTCGAGGTATATAAAAAGGAGGAAAAGGGGGACAAGAATTATTCTCGCCAGCGTAAACTTATTAGCTGTATTCATAGCAATCCACCTGAATTCATTTTCAAATTGTTTATAAGACAAATTTCAAAGGGTTCCGACAAGATCCACCCCATCGACATTCTTTATATGAATATTTTTGATTGTACCCGATGCAATTTTCTTGTCGCTGATAAGGTTTATAACAGTGTCAACCTCAGGCAGGTCCGCTTCCGATCTGAAGATATAATTACCGGTTTCAGAACAATATCCATCACAGATCGCCTCCAGTTTTTTGCCGATTTTTATTTTTTGCAGACCTTCAAGAATCTCATTCTGTTTGAGTATGATTTTATCCATTCGACCCGATCTGACTTCTTTTCTTACCTGTCTGTCCAGTCTTGCCGCAGGAGTGCTCTCTTCTGCTGAAAACTCAAAAAAACCTGCCCTGTCAAACCGCATATCTTCGATAAATCTATAGAGCTCCTCAAAGTTTTCATCTTCTTCACCGGGAAATCCGACAATAAATGTCGTCCTGATTGTTATTCCCGAAACCGTATTTCTTATTTTGTCTATCAGTTCCGCAAATTTCTGCCTGTTTCCCTTTCTCCCCATCCTTTTTAAAACTTTTTCGCTGCAATGCTGTAGCGGGATGTCCAGATACTTGGCTATCCTTTCTTCATTTGCAATCACACCTAAAAGCTCATCCGTGATCTTATCCGGGTAAGTATATAACAATCTGATTTTCCAAAACCCTTCTACACTGGCTAAAAGCTTCATAATCGATGAAATATTCATTCCCTGACAGGAATAGCTTGTGGTATCCTGCGCAACAACTATAAGCTCTTTCACACCCGACAGCGCTAGAGATTTCGCTTCTTTCAATATTGCCTGAGGCGATCTGCTCCTGTACCCGCCTCTAATCGAAGGTATTGCACAATATGTGCAGGTATTGGAACACCCTTCAGCTATTCTTATATATGCAACATGATGCGGTTCTGTAAGGAGACGTTCTCCCTCAAGCGGCATATCAAGGGGATTTCCATACGCGGTTACCTTTTTGCCCAGGAGAGTATCTCTGATTATTTTTACAATGTCCCCATTATATGCAAGCCCTGCAACTGCGTCAACTTCGGGCAGATTCCTTATAATTTCATCTCTGTACCTCTCTGCAAGGCAACCGATAACAATAATTTTAGAAAGCTCTGAGCCGCTATCATCGCGAATCTTCGAAAGGGTCAATATTGAATCAATCGCTTCTTCTTTTGCAATATCAATAAAACCGCAAGTATTTATAACAGCTACATCAGCCTCCCAAGGATTATCGATTAAAACATAATTGCCGTCAACGATTTTTTTCTTAACCATTTCAGAGTCAATTTTATTTTTATCACATCCTAAATGCAGGAAAAAGACTTTATCTTTAATAATCATATTCATCGTCATCTCCCCCTATAAATGTTTGCAAAGCATCACTTATATCTTTTGGAGAAAATCCTTTTCTGGCTAAAGAAGCAAAAACTTTGTTATAGCCTTTTATATTCAATTTATCTTTGTAGTTGTTCTCTATAATCTCTTCTAAAACCGCTCTTTCGTTGTTTTTATAATCACACAAAATTTCAGAGATTATCTCCCTGGCAATTCCCTTGTTTGAAAGGTATTTTTCCGCTTGTCTGTAGCTCATTTTTTTTCTAATAATCACATAATCTAAACAGGATTTGGCATAGGAATAATCATCGATATAGCCAAGCTTTTCTATATCCTCGACCGCCAACCCTGAAGTTAACGGATCAAATTCCCTCTCCAACTTTTTTTTGAGCTCTTCCCTGGAATGTGCCCTCATAGATAAATATCGGTAAGCTTTATTTTTCGCTCTTCCAATATCAGATTTTCTTTGAAGTTCACTGAACAGATAGTCATCTACTATCATGTCTTTTGTCAATTTATAGCTAATCAGAACATCATCATTGATTGAAAATTTGAATTCGCCGTCAAAAAAAAGGGCATAGCTGCCCCTTTTTGTTTTTTTAATATCAGTTAGAGTCATACTATTCAACAATCTATACTTCTATATCTATTGACATTTTTGATGTTTTTGCGGTTCCGGCCGGCGTTCTTACCGGTTCTTTTTTCGCATCCTTCACTTCTTCCGGTTCGGATTTAATTTTGTCCTCAAGCTCTTTAAGCAACTCCGGATTTTCGAGAATAAACCTCTTTGAATTGTCCCTGCCCTGTCCGAGTTTTACATCCCCATAGTTAAACCACGATCCGGATTTTTGAACGATATTCAGCTTGACGGCCATATCAAGAATTTCGCCCTCTTTGCTTATTCCGCGACCGTACATTATGTCAAACTCGCCTTCCTTAAACGGCGGCGCAACTTTATTCTTAACAACTCTTACTCTTGTCCTGTTGCCAACCATTTCGGTTCCGATTTTAAGAGTTTCTATCCTTCTTACATCAAGTCTGACAGAAGAATAGAATTTCAGAGCTCTTCCACCCGGTGTCGTCTCAGGATTTCCATACATTACACCGATTTTTTCACGGAGCTGGTTGATAAAAATACAGATTGTGTTGCTCTTTGATACTATACCCGTGAGTTTTCTAAGGGCTTGAGACATTAACCTTGCCTGTATTCCGACATGACTGTCCCCCATTTCGCCTTCAATCTCAGCTCTGGGAACCATTGCTGCAACCGAATCTATCACTACTATATCAATCGCACCGGACCTTACAAGAGCCTCACATATTTCCAACGCCTGTTCTCCTGTATCGGGTTGAGCAACCAGCAGATTATCTATGTCAACCCCAAGCGCTTTTGCATATACGGGATCGAGCGCATGCTCAACATCTATAAAAGCTGCATCTCCACCTGCTTTTTGAGCTTCCGCCACTGCATGCAATGCTACCGTGGTCTTACCTGAGCTCTCCGGTCCAAAAATTTCAACAATTCTTCCTCTGGGAAGTCCGCCTATTCCTAGGGCGAGATCAAGCGTCAACGAGCCGGTAGATATGCTCTCTACATTCATACTCGCATTTTGACCGAGCCTCATTACCGCACCCTTGCCGAATTGCTTTTCAATTTGCGCAATAGCGGTTTCTATTGCCTTTTGCCGATTATCCAAAATAAACAATCCTCCCCTGACGAAGCTTAATAAAAAACAATACTATTATATTATATCACAATTACACATAATAGATAATGTCAATCGTTCACTGCAATAACAATTCTTGGATTTAAAAATCCGTCTTTAATCGTCTCAATATCCTTGTATCCATCTTCCTTTAATATGGAGCCGACATCATCTGACATGTTATCGCCAACTTCAAAAACAATATGCCCTTGTCTTTTTAATTTTCTTTTAAATTTCTTAGAAATCTTACGATAGTAATTGAGCCCGTCTCCTTCATCGCACAGAGCAATTCTCGGTTCGTAATGCAACTCTTTTTGAAGTGCGGAATAGTCATTTAAAGAGACATAAGGAGGATTGGATACTATCATGTCCAAGCAGGAATCTTCTATGGTTTCCAAATATTGAAAGATATCGTCCAATACGGGAATAACTTTCGGCGCCAATTGTTTGATATTTCTTGTTAAAATTTCGTAAGCACCGATAGAAATTTCCACAGCGGTAACCGAAGCATCCTCAATCTCTCTGCTTATTGCAATGGCAATACAACCGCTTCCGCTGCAAAGATCAACGACATTTATATTGCGCTTCATGTGGAATTTTTTAATTATTTCTATTGCGCAATCTGCAACCGACTCCGTTTCCGGCCTCGGTATCAAAACATTTTCATTTACCTCAAGCTCAAAATCCAAAAATGGCCAGGAACCGCAAATATATTGAATCGGATAACCCGACATTCTTTTTTCCGTCAGTTCTTTTGCAGTTTCGATCTCCAGTATATCGGCTAATTCATCAAAGTCGGTATCAAATATATTCTTACCGCTTGTAATTTTGTATATTTCCCTTACATCGATAAGCGAGAAGCCGGCAGTTAGAAGGGTGTCTTTAATTTTTTTGTATAAATCTCTCCTAAGCATTTCCACAGATTTGCCCCTCATCCGGAATAACCTGACAAAGCGCCGCGATTGCTACTTCGATTTGATACTCATCGGGTTCAAAAGTCGTCAATCTCTGAACCCAAAGACCGGGAGAGGCAATTATTTTTGAAAGGATTCCGTTATTCTTTCCGGTAAACCGCAGAATCTCGTATGACAACCCCATTACCAGAGGAACGGATACTAATTTCAAGCCTGTCCTCAACAAGGCATCTTCAATAGGAACGAATGAAAAAACCAAAATACTAACTATCAGCACAAGAAAAATATAACTCGTTCCACACCGCGGATGGAATCTCGAGTGTTTTTTCACATTTTCAACTGTCAGCATTTCACCCGCCTCATAGCATGAGACCGACTTATGCTCTGCGCCATGGTATTCAAACACTCTCCTGATATCTTTGTTTCTTGTTGCCAAAAACAAATACCCTATAAAAATAAATATTTTTATTACTCCCTCAATCAAAGTTCGGAAAACGCCAAGCGGTATCAGTCTGTCAATTCCCGAAGACAGATATGTAGGAAGTGCAATAAAAAGAAAAACGGATAGCAGGATACCTAAAACCCCCGAAAACACTTCTATAACCTTAGCTGCTCCTTCTCCGAAGATCCGCTTCAAAAAGAGTTCGAATTTCCCTTCCTGCGATTCGCTTTCCATTGAGATGTCGGCAGATTTCATAATGCATGAATAGCCTGTTTTCAGACTTTCGATCATTGCAATTATTCCCCTCAAGACAGGTATCTTCTTACCCTTGACCTGAGTCAAACTTTCAGTTTCAATATAAATGCTGTTGTCAGGCTTTCTTACAGCGATACAACCTTTATAGGGCCCTCTCATATATATTCCTTCAATAAGAGCCTGTCCCCCGACTGTCGGTTTTTCATTTCTCTTTTTATTCATTTTCACCGTTTATATTTCGATTGACCAATGGAAGCCAAACCAAAACTTCGGTTCCGAAATTCAGCTTGCTGGTTATTTCTATGCCTCCATTGTGTTGCTTCATAATTTCATCGGATATTGCAAGTCCGATGCCCGATCCCTTCAAAGAATTTGAACCTTTGAAAAATTTTTCTTTTATTTTCGGTAAATCGTCCTTCGGTATACCTAAACCCTGGTCAGCTACTCTAATAGTGACCGTGCTCTTATCCGTTTCTACCGTAACGGTAATTTTATCACCGCATCTTGAATATTTTATGGCATTGTCCAAAATATTTGCAAAAACCTGCCTGAGTCTATTCGTATCG
The DNA here is from genome assembly GCA_012520915.1 of Oscillospiraceae bacterium. Taxonomy (GTDB): domain Bacteria; phylum Bacillota; class Clostridia; order Oscillospirales; family Ruminococcaceae; genus WRIP01. Next base: position 123,278 of record JAAYNJ010000022.1, on the reverse strand, counting down.
GCAAATACCGGAATCATCTCTTCCGGCTCACAGTAAACTATCTCAACATTCTTTCTTTGAGCGCGATTTTCAATCGAAAGCACTGCATCCGACAGCTCTGCAACTATATCTATTACCTTTTTCTCTATTGTCATTCCGCCACTTTGCATATGAGAAAAGTCCAAAAGGTCTTCAACGAGATAGGACAATCTATCGGTTTCATCGATAATTATTTTCATCCCTTTATCAAAAGTACCATCACTTTTATCCGATGAAACTATTGTTTCTCCCCACCCTTTAATTGATGTAAGAGGAGTCCTGAGTTCATGTGATACGGATGAGATAAACTCATTTTTAGTTCTTTCGGTTGCCGACAGCTTAAAAGCCATGTCATTGATTATGTCACATAAATCTCCTATCTCATCGTCATATTTTTTTTCTATTCTGGCATCATAGTCTCCATCGGCTATTTTTTGGGCGGTATTGCCTAAGTTTCCAATAGGTATGGCAATTGATCTTACAAAATAAATTCCGGAAAAAATCGAAAACGCCAATATAATCAAACATGTTAAAGCAACCAAATAGGCGGATTCGACAATTTTATCATCTATTACTTTGAGTGATGTGACAAGTCGGATCCCTGTGATTTTCCCGCTGATTGGGTAAGGAAATAGTCTTGTAACAGCCATTATATGTTCGCCGGTAGAGGAGTATGTCAAATGTTCCCCTATTTTTTCGGGGCTTTCTATTGCAAGAAAATAGTCCTCGATTTTTTCGTCCTGAGCTTTATCAAATCCGCTTGAAGTTATAATAACCTCTCCCGATGCCCCCATCAGCATAAACTCAAACTTGTCTTTCTCCGGAAAATCCTCAACAAGTCGTTGCATCTCTCTTGCACGACTGATTTCCGAACTATCGCTCGGCGGAAGCTGAAAAGAATTGATTTTATATCTCATTACCATTGCCGTTGAATTATAGTAGTTATCCCTCAACGAAATTATTACTGCTGTTCCTCCGACAGTAAGAATAGCAATAACCCACATGAGGCTCCCGAAAAACCATCGTTTTGCAATGCTTCGTTTTCTGCTCTTTTTTTGCATTTTAGTTTTCTGCATTTTGAAATTACCAGTCTTTCAGGGATTCCATCTGTATCCATATCCCCAAACAGTCAAAATATTCTTCGGATTGGAAGGCTCGTCTTCAATCTTCATCCTCAACCTTCTGATATTCACATCAACTATTTTGACCTCTCCATAATAATTTTCTCCCCAAACTCTCTGCAAAATAGTATCCCTGTCCAGAGCTACGCCCGGATTCTCAAAAAACAGTTCCATTATCTGGAACTCAACTTGGGTCAGGTCGAGCTGCTTTTGCCCTTTCATGAATGTCCTGGAATCTATATCAAGACAAAAATTTCCACTTACCAGACCCTTTTTATCATTTACAGACTTAATTGCATTGGGAGTCCTTCTATATACTGCATCGATTCTTGCAATTAACTCATTTATACCGAACGGTTTAACTATGTAGTCATCCGCACCTATCGCTAATCCGTGTATTTTATCCGATTCCTGTGATTTTGCAGTGAGCATCAGAATGCCTATAGTATCATTGCTCATTCTAATTTCTTTGCAAACTTCAAATCCGCTTATTCCCGGCAGCATCACATCCAGAATTGCAACATCAAAACCTATTTCATCTTTTAACAATATGTCAATCGCTTCTTCACCTGTTTTTGAAGTCACAACTTCAAACCCGGCTCTCTCAAGATTCAATGCCAATAATTCTCTAATTGATTGTTCATCTTCAACTATTAGCAGCCTTTTCATTGTCAACCTCCAAAGTCTGTTATGCCCTTATTCACTCTGTCGCAAAAAAGTTGTACTTGATAAACGACTTTTCGGAAAACATCCTTTCGCATCTCAAATAGTATCTATACGCCCCGCTTCGGGTTTCCACCGCTTCAAAACCTTTCTCAATGTATGAATCCGGGGATTCCCCTACGGACAGGACTTTTATTTCCAGATAAACTTCACCCGTTTCCGCCACAAAAAAGACAAAAAGTTTTTCATTTTCATCAAATGAATATGTTACTTCATTTAACCAGGAATCAGGGATTCCCACATTGAGGTTAAAATCGTTGTTAACAAAAGTAGCCAACGAAAATCTCGGCGTTCCATCATAAACATCATACCAGTATTTCCATATTTCGGGAAAAAGAATGTCTTCTCTTGGAGGCGTTTCGGTCGGTATAAGTATCTTTTTGTTCGATGATGATGATACACCGCACAATAGCTTATCCGAATTCCTCTTCGTCAGTAATTTCAAGTTATAGTCTTCGGTTTCAAACGAATTCAGACCGTTTGAACTTATGGAATACAGAGAGGTTACATTCGTGCCGTCTTCAAGGTACTGATCAACGTACACAATATATCTACCGTCACTGATCTTTCCGGATATCATATTTATGCTGCTCACCACATCGGAGTCCAAAGATTTTTCACCAACAATGGAAAACGAACTTTCCACCCCGTCAACATATTTTATCTTCGGGATTTCACCGTCAACCGCTTCGGTAATGTAACAAAATTCAATTAGTCCGTCACCGTCAATGTCATCTGCAATTATTTGGAAACAATTTTCTTCAAATCCGATGACCAGTTTCCCTAAAACATAACTGTATACGGACACTCTTTGACTATCCGTCGACATCCATTCTACAAGTATCGGTCTATCTGCTTTACTACTGCCTTCCAATAATCTAACGCGATTTACATTCCCTCCGGCTCCCGCTATTGTGTCGGTTAGAATCCAATCATCTCCATAATTTTTCAACACCGAAATATTAGTTAGCGGGCTTTCCGATTGAATAGTGTAGAAAACAACAGCTTCCAGCATTCCGTCGCCATCCAAATCAATCATTTGGATAGGAGCCCTCCTGTTTCCGGATAAAGGATAGCGAAGAACTACATTCTCTCCTATCTTAGATTTGATTTCTTCCAAAATTCTCAACTGATCACTTGTCGGGGAAGGCGCCTTTAACAAATCCTCAACCTGCAATCTGCATCCTGAAAGAACAAGAGCTATAACAGCAACTAAAATTGTCAGTTTTTTAAAAGTACTTATCTTCATTATCCGAATATATTATGAATATGAACCTTGAGTTTCTACAATCAAAATCTGTTTAAAGGTGTTTTTTAGTTTAATACCGTCCCGCTTCTCTTTTTTCATCAAATTCTTTTTTTAGAATTGCATATTGAAGCGTATCCTTATAAATTGGTTGTCCCGTGTGATCTCTCTTAAAGAAAAGTTCTTCTTTGGAGCATTTTTCCAACCTCATCTGGAGTCGTTCCATAACCCTGGCAGAAGAACGGTTTTTTACATCGCAATTGGCAATAACTCTTCTTACTCCAAGAACATCAAATCCATATTCGAGCACTTTGATCGAAGCCTCAGTCGCAAAACCCATTTTATGGTAATTCGGATTAAAAATGTATCCAAGCTCCCAGGTCATATACTCGTACGGTAGCGTCTGATTAAAATAGATATTTCCTATCATTTTCCCCGACTCTTTTAACTCACATGCAATATAGCTGAAATTCTTTTCTCGAAGCCGGGCTTCATTCTTACAATCCTTAAGGCTCAGTATATCATAAGGTTCAAATTTCACATTTTCTCTATCTGAAAGATACTCGTAAAGGTCTGTGCTGTCATCTCTTCGAAAGTTTCTAAGAATCAACCTTTTCGTTTCTAAATAAAATTTATATCCTTTTTTCACTTTACCTCCAATAAAAAACCGGGTTCAACACGAACATTTGAACCCGGTAAATTTTATCGATATACCGGAAAAGCATTACAAATTTCCGCAACTTCTTTTTTAATTCTTTCTTTTGAATTATCAAAGTTATTTATAACTTCAACAATAAAGCCGGCTATCAAATGCATTTCCCTTTCTCCGAAACCTCGTGTAGTTACGGCAGGTGTTCCCACTCTCAATCCGCTTGTAACGGTAGGTTTTCTGGTGTCGCCGGGAATGTAATTCTTATTTGCGGTGATATTTACTTCGTCAAGCATTGATTCCAGCTCTTTTCCGCTAACCTCGCTTTTTCTCAGGTCTATCAACATCATGTGATTGTCCGTTCCGTCGCTTACAAGTTTGATTCCGGATTTCATCAGCGATTCGGATAGCGCAGCAGCATTTTCAATAATTCTTCTTGAATAATCACCGAAACTCTCTGAGAGCGCTTCTTTGAAGCACACCGCTTTCGCTGCAATAACATGCATGAGCGGCCCGCCCTGGCTTCCGGGAAACACGGCTTTGTCAACTGCCATTGAAAACTTTTCCCTGCACAAAATCATTCCGCCTCTGGGACCTCGGAGTGTTTTGTGCGTAGTCGTTGTCACAACATCTGCATATGGTATGGGGGAAGGATGGTGTCCGGTGGCAACCAGGCCGGCAATATGCGCCATATCAACCATAAACAGAGCCCCCACTTCCTTTGCAATTTGAGAAAACTTTTCAAAATCAATAGTTCTTGTATATGCACTTGCGCCCGCAACTATCAAGCTCGGTTTAATTTCTTTTGCTTTTCGCTCCACATCTTCATAATCGATAAATCCCGTGTCTATGTTAACCCCGTAGTGGTAATAATCATATAGCTTGCCTGAAGCATTGACAGGAGATCCGTGCGTAAGGTGTCCTCCATGTGACAGGTTCATTCCAAGCACTTTGTCCCCGGGTTTAATGAGCGCTTGATACGCAGCCATATTAGCCTGAGCTCCGGAATGGGGCTGAACATTGGCATGCTCAGCACTAAAAAGCTTCTTGGCCCTTTCAATAGCTAATGTTTCAACCTCATCAACATATTTGCACCCGCCATAGTATCTTTTCCCGGGATATCCCTCTGCATACTTGTTGGTCAAAACGCTCCCCATCGCAGCCATTACGGCCGGGGAAACCATATTTTCAGATGCGATGAGTTCAATATTTGTATGTTGACGCAATTGTTCTCTGGAAATCATCGAAGCCAACTCATTGTCCTCACGATCGATAACTGATAAAATGTCGTAGTGATCGCTATACATTCTATTCCTCCAATTAACAAATTTTTCTTCAGCGATTATAACAAAGATTCTGCTGTAAATCCATCATTTTCCATTAAGGCTATTGATACAGCAAACATTTCTTATTTTCCAAATCGATTTATTTCATCTGTAGATACAATAAGGGAAGCAAATGAAAAATAAAATTTATGTAGGCACTTTGATAAAAAGACTTAAATCCGCTTATCCGCTCGCAGAAACAACGCTGAATTTTGATAATGCCTGGCAGCTTATGGTATCGGTAAGACTCGCGGCACAATGTACCGATTTAAGGGTGAATGAAGTTACTAAAATTTTATTCAAAAAGTATCCCAGCATTGAAGCGCTTGCCGGCGCTCCGGTTGAAGATATTGCCGAAATAGTTCGCCCCTGCGGTCTTGGAAATGTAAAGGCGAGGGACATTAGCCTTTCAATGAATATGCTCATTGATAAATACGATAAAAAGATTCCGGATGATATGGATGAACTATTGAAAATCCCGGGGGTCGGCAGAAAATCCGCAAATCTTCTGTTAGGCGATATTTTCGGAAAACCCGCGATAGTCGCAGATACTCACTGCATACGGTTATCGGGAAGGTTGGGTCTGACTGCATCAAAAAACCCTCAAACCGTTGAATTCGACCTAAGAAAAATCATTCCTCCCGAAGAATCAAATGACTTTTGCCATAGACTTGTTTTGCACGGCAGAGCGGTCTGTACAGCGCGTTCACCTAAATGCCACAACTGTTTTCTGTCCGATATATGTCCCTACGGGAAATCTCACATCGATTAATATTAGTCCGTTTTCTTGACACTTTTTGTCAAATAATGTATAAAAAGAACAATATAAACACAGGGGTGCCGAGAGGCTGAGATAGGTATTACCTAATCCCTTGAACCTGATCCGGATAATGCCGGCGTAGGGAGTGTAAATATAGCTCTTAATCGCCTACATCCGTGTAGGCTTTTTTGTTGCTTGATTTTACCATTTATCTCGTCTCCCAGAATTTATCCCCATTTTCAAAAGGAGATTATGATGCAAAACAACAACAAAAAAAACAACAGGATTAATGCTCTCACGGAAAATTCGCTACTTATAGCATTGGCATTTGTGTTGTCACTCTTTGAGTTGAAGTTTCTTCCATATGGCGGTTCAATTACATTTGCCAGTATGGTCCCAATAATTCTCATTTCATATCGAAGAGGTATAAAATGGGGCTTAATATCCGCTTTTGTATTCGGCCTACTGAATATGTTTACCGGAATATCAGGCGTAGGAGGTATGTCGCCGTTTTCTACAATTATGATTTTATTCCTCGACTATATTCTGGCATATACAATGATAGGTTTCGGGGGATTGTTCAGGTATAAAATAGAATCCAAGAGAGTCGCTCTTTCTTTGGGTGCTTTTGTTTCAATTTTTTTAAGATTCCTTTGTCATTTTGTATCCGGATATATTTTCTTTTCAGAATATGCGGAATGGTTTTTCGGTGAAACCGGAGAATTCGGCAGGACAATTATGGCAACCTTCACCGGCAACTCTCTTTCCGTCATCTATAGCATTATTTATAATTCTACGTACATCATACCGGAAATGATTATTTCCATTATTGTCTGCCTGTTCCTTTCTTTTTCCGGCAGAATAGTTGAGATAAAAGAATAATATAAAATAAGACAATCAAAGGTTCTTTTTATAGTTTTTATAAAAGCTAACAATTTACACAAAGCAGCAGGTTGAATTCAACCTGCTGCTAAACTTGGAGCGGGTTACGAGGCTCGAACTCGCCACCTTCTGCTTGGGAAGCAGACGCTCTACCGGATGAGCTAAACCCGCATTTTCATTTTACATTATCCTCGGTATCTGAATATCATAACGCGTTTTAGAAAATTTGTCGATATATAAATTATCATTCCAACATTGCTTTTAACTAAATTAATCCGGCTTTATATTAGACATCAAAAATGTTATTGTATTATAGGCAGAATTTTTTATAATAACAATTTACTAAGGAAATTCGCCAATTAATTCAGCGCTTTTTGGGGGTGCAAATGAAGTTATGGAATCGCGACTTTACTCTGATGTTCTTTTCAAACTATCTTGTCGGAACATCTTTTGTTTCCATTCAGGCTATTCTTCCGCTTTATGTAAACGACATTGGAGGCAATAACTCAATAACCGGAACAATGATACTTTCTATGACACTTATAATGATGTTCAGCAGGCCAATTTTGGGCTCAATGTTGGACAGGGTTGGCAGAAAACCGATATTGTACATAGGATGTATCGCATATGTGATAAATACACTAGCTTACTTTGCCGCCGTTAAAGTCGAGATTCTGTTTGCTTTGAGACTTATGCAGGGAATAACATCCGCTTTGTATACATCTTCCGCCGCTACACTGATTGCCGATGTGGTTCCGAAAGACAGAATGGTTGAGGGGCTCGGTTATTACGGAATTTCGGGTACTCTCTGTTTTGTTACAGGTCCGATTCTGGGAAAATCATTATATGAAAAATATGGTTTCAATATTTTATTGATTTCAGCCAGTATAATCGTAATTGTCGGCTGTTTGTTCGTCGCTTTTATGACCAGAACGGATAAGAGCGTAAAATTTGTATCAAAATCGATAGAAAATGACGAACGGCGGGGAATTTCAAAGTTTATCGAATTCTCCGTAATAATTCCTTCCGTAATATCATGTTTTATCTTCATGGGCAACAGTTCAATCAACAACTTCATGACCGCTGCAGGACTTTCAAGGGGTATTGAAAGTATAAGTGTATTTTTCGTGTTTAACGGTATAGCTTTGATTGTCGCGAGAGGCGTAACAAGCTTTTTAACAAGAAACCTGGGCGAAAACAGAACGGTAATCGGCGGCATATTGATATTTTTTGTCGGCATCGTTATCGTCGCCTTTGCTAAATCGACAGTGGCGGTTGTATTGTCCGGCCTGCTTTGCGGATTCGGAAACGGGACATCAAGTCCGATACTGAATTCATTTATTTTTAGAATATCTCCTGAAAACAGAAAGGGTGCAGCAAATGCCACCTATAGTCTTTTTAATGATATCGGCAACGGCGTAGGCGGTGCTGTCCACGGTGTGGTGTCTCAAAACTTCGGATATACTGCCATGTTCTTATCCGCAAGTGCAATGTTGCTGGTTTCTTTCACCATATACACCTCAATACTAATTCCAAAGCTCAAAAGACTCAAAAGCAGCTAGTGTTCGTTTACATATCGCGGACTGTTTTGTTTAATACACTAATCTGTATATCTGATATGCGAAAATCCGAGGGTTATATTGTACAAGCTGAATGAAAAGTTCATAGTTGACAGTTTACCGTCTGCATTTGTCGAAAGATACCGCACGGCAGATGGTCCTGCTCTGAAAGTAGCTCTTTTTTTAATGTTGGGCAATAATTGTGATATCAGTCAAATCGCCTCTGAATTGTCTTTACCAGAAAGCACAGTTGAAAGGTCGCTTGATTTTTGGTATAAAGCAGGTTTGCTTTTATCAGAGGATACCCCGGAATCGGTCAAAAATAACAGGAGTGTTAAACCGTCTGTCAAAAAAGAACGAAAAATGAGTGCGGAAAGAACAGCAAAGATTTTCCGCAATCCTGAAGTTTCAGCGTTACTTCAGGAAGTTCAATCATTTTTGGGGAGAACCTTAACTCAAAGTGAAAGTCAAAGACTTCTTTGTATTTATGAATACGATGAACTTCCGGTTGAAGTGATACTTATGGCTGTCGCCTACAGTAAAGAAAATGCAAAGAGAAATCTGTTCGGTTATATAGAAAGAATCGCTTCTGAATGGAAAGAAGAGGGTCTTATCACAAGTGACAAGGTTGAGAAACACTTATCTATACTTGCGGATAGAAAAAAGAAATATGAAAACATCTCAAAAGTCCTTGCAGTTGAATTCAATTCGTTAAAATATAGGGATAGACAATACATTGACAGGTGGTATGAAGAATACGGGTATGATGAGTCATTCGTCGAAGAGGCGCTCTCCCGTTCAACGAATAATTCTGTATCATATATAAACAAAATATTGGCATCCTGGTTTCAAAAAGGTTATGCTACAATTAAAGAAACTCGTCAGGAAGTCACAAATGCCCCTATAAAATCATCCCGAAAAAGAAAAAAGGATGACGATGAGCTTATTATGATGGCAGTAAAGGAATTAAAATCCAGGAGTTCAAATGGCAAATAACAACAAAGCCAGACAATATGCTTTTGATGAAATTGAAAAGAGAAGATTTCTCGCTGTAGATAAAGAAGCCTCCATCAGGGAGAAAGAGTTTGAGGAGGTTCCTGAATTAGCTCGTATTGATCTTGAAATTTCCTCTGCAGGTGCAAATCTGGTAAAAGGAATATTGTCAGGTGTTTTAACGCTCGACCATGTGGAAGCACGCATGAACGAGCTTGAAGAGAAAAAAAACAGGGTTCGGTCAAAAATTAAAACCTGCGACAAAATCTATTTATGCCCCAAATGTGGCGATACCGGATATTTTAAAGGTGATCTCTGCTCATGTACTAAAGAATTGATAAAAGAGTATCGGAAAAACGAAATCGCTCGAACCTCCCCCTTGGAATTGTCTACATTTGCAAATTTTTCACTGGAATACTATTCAAAAGAGGTATATGAAAAATTTAATATGTCTCCACGTGAAAACATGATTATGGTTTATGAAACCTGTATCGAGTTTGTAAACAAATTTCCAAGTTCCGATAACCTTCTCATGATGGGAGATGCAGGTTTAGGCAAGACCCATCTGGCGCTTTCAATAGCCGATGCCCTTCTTAAAAAAGGACATAATGTCATTTACTGTAGCGCATCGAACATATTTAAGAAAGTCGAGTCGGAATATTTTGAAGATTACAAAAATTCAGACACTTTGGACACACTAAAAACTGCAGATTTGCTCATTATCGACGACCTTGGTGCGGAATATGTAAACAGCTTCATTGTTTCTGCAATATACGATATAGTAAACACTCGACTCGTTGAGAAAAAATCCACAATATATACAACAAACATCACAAAATCACCGATTTTAGAGTCGAGATACGGAGAAAAAGTAAGCTCAAGATTGACGGGTTGTTGCAGATTATTGTTTTTTTACGGGGATGATATCAGACTAAAAAATAAAGGATAATCGATAAAACGATTATCCTTTATTTATTTTGAATTAACTAATCTTAATCCAGCTCCCCTTTTGACAACTGAGTTAGGTATTCGCTTATAAATCCGTCAATATCCCCGTCCATCACTGCATTGATATTTCCAACCTCGTAACCTGTCCTATGATCTTTAACCAGAGTATAAGGCATGAATATGTAGCTTCTTATCTGTGAACCCCAAGCTATTTCCAGTTGGTTTCCCTTAATGTCTTCCACTCTGTCAAGATGCTCCTGTTCTTTGATTTTTATTAGTTTGGATTTCAGCATTTTCATTGCGACTTCTCTGTTTTGATGCTGGCTCCTTTGATTTTGACAGCTCACTACAATTCCCGTCGGAATATGTGTTATTCGAATCGCCGATTCGGTTTTGTTGACATGCTGTCCTCCGGCCCCGGAAGATCTGTAGGTATCCACCCTGATATCCTCATCCTTAATCTTTACATCCACATCTTCGGAAATTTCCGGAACGACCTCAAGCGATGCAAATGATGTATGTCTTCTCCCTGATGAGTCGAACGGAGAAACTCTTACGAGTCGATGAACACCGTTTTCCGATTTTAGGTATCCATAGGCATTCTTCCCCGAAATCATCGCCGAAACACTTTTTATACCTGCTTCATCGCCTTCCTGAAAGTCGAGCACATCAACCTTAAAACCGTGATTCTGCGCAAATCTCGTATACATTCTGTACAGCATCTCAACCCAGTCCTGGGCCTCAGTACCTCCGGCTCCGGAGTGAAGTGTAATTATCGCATTGTTTCCGTCATATTCGCCACCGAATAAAGTTGAAAGTCTTTCCCCTTCAACCGCCTTTCTGAAAACAGCAAGCTTTTCCGAAATTTCCTCAACGGTATCTTTATCTTCTTCCGTTTCGGCGATTTCCAAAAGTATTTCCAGTTCTTCCTTTTTATCTTTTAATTTTTGAAGAGATTCCAGCTTTGACTCGATAGAGCTTTTTTTCGTCATTATTTCGCGGGAATCATCCGGATTTGTCCAAAATTCAGGATTTAATGTTTTTCTTTCTATCTCGTCGAGGCTCCGTTCCAATTCCGGAACATTGGAGGCTGTAATAATCTCATCCAGCTGTGAGGATATTTCATCTATATTCTGTTTATATTCATCTAAAATAATCATTAATTACTTTATTCGCCTTTCTTAAAAATCGAAATCTCTTTTTATTCATATCGTTTTTTATTATACAGTCGAATCGCTTTTAATGTAAAGATTTCTGTTTTGCTTTTTGCTTCGTCATGGGTTAGAATTGAAATCGAAATTATTTTAACGAAAGGCTCCTTTATGGCACACTATCTCGATGTACCCTGTCCCTTTTGCGGGGAACTTATAACTGATGACGATGAAATTGTTGTCTGTCCGGATTGCGGAACTCCCTCGCACAGGTCCTGTTACTTTGCAAACGGCATCTGCTTTAATCACGAACTTCATGAGGAAGGCTTCGAATGGGTATCTCCAAAAACCGATGCTCTTTCAAGAGAGGTCAGTGGCGATTTAACATGTTTAAGATGCGGAAGGTCAAATAATCCCAACAATACTTATTGCAACTATTGTGGAAATACATTGGCGAAGACGGAACAATCGGCAGCTTCCCAAAAAAGCGTCTATGATTTAAGGGAGCCCGTCTTTCTTAAAGTCCTGTCAGATGATCATCAAAAAGCCTATTCTGTGGACGAGATTGACGGGATACCTATAAAAGAATGGGTCGTTTATATAGGACAGAGTTTTAATTACTATCTTTATCATTTTATTTCTCAGAATAAAAATAACAAAAAAACTTCGTTTACGCTGAGCGCCGCATTTTTCCCGGTTTTATACTTTATATATAGGAGGGTATGGGGTGCTGCGGCGGTAGCATTGGTTTCCGCTTTTCTGCTTAACATCCCGTTTGTAGTATTAAATGTGCTGCTTCCTTCCGGAATAGATTTCGGAATTTCCATCACCGTTTGGCAAAACATTGCAAATTTGTCTTCCGGCCTTTCGCTTATTTTAAATATTTTATTTGGAATTTTTGCAGTATGGCTGTACAGGCGAAAAGCCGTTAGGCATATGAAGAAGCTGAAGCTTGAAAGTGAAAGCCAAGATCAGTATCTGCAGAAGCTGAATAGTGTTTCAGGACCGTCCAAAACAGGGGTGCTGATATTTGCAGGTCTTATTGTGGGATTGGTTTTCATTTCTTCCATTTTAATAAGCTTTTTTCAGCTGATTGTATAGATTTGCATAACAAACATATTGTATTAAACAAATTTATTGGATTGTGAGGTCTGAAATTGAAGATAAAAAAAGCCGTTATCCCCGCTGCCGGACTTGGTACCAGGGTTTTGCCTGCTTCAAAGTCAATTCCGAAAGAGATGCTTCCAATTGTTGATAAGCCTGCAATACAATATATAGTCGAAGAGGCTGTTGACTCCGGTATTAAAGAAATTTTGATTATTACAAATCGCGGAAAAGAGGCAATTGAGGATCACTTCGATTATTCGCCGGAGCTTGAAGCCGCACTTGAAAAAAGTGAAAAAACCGATTTGCTGGAAAGTGTGAGGAAATGCGCAAATCTGGCAGATATTTTTTTCCTTAGACAGAGAGAAATTAAAGGGCTCGGTCACGCCATATTTACGGCTCGTCCGTTTGTAGGAAACGAACCCTTCGCGGTCCTTTTCGGAGATGATGTTATAATTTCCAAAACACCCGTAACAAAACAGCTGATTGATGTCTTTTTAAAAAAATCACTTACTACTCTCGGTATCAAGGAGGTCAAAGAAAGCGATATTTCAAAATTTTCTTCACTTTCCGTAAAGAACCTTGAAGATAATATCTTTTTTGTAGATGATATGGTAGAGAAGCCTGAAATCGGAAAGCATCTTTCTTTGTACTCAATACTCGGACGATGCATTTTGACCCCTGAAATTTTCGATTTGCTCGAAGATCTCCCTCCCGGTGTCGGGGGCGAAATTCAACTAATCGACGCAATAAAAATAATCGCGAACCGCGACGGATGTATCGGTGTCGATTTTGAAGGCACAAGGTATGACTTGGGAAATAAGTTCGGCATGTTAAAGGCAAATATTGAAGTTGCTTTAAATCATCCGGAAATATCCGAAGAAGTCAGGGAATATCTGGCCGGATTAAAAATTGATTAGAAAATCCTCAATAGAATTGACTTTAAAAAGCTCAATTGCTATAATATTTGAGCTGTAATTGTCGAGTTTGGCAAACTCAAATTATTTATCCTTGCTCCCATAAGGGGGCCATTGTCCAGAAGGAGGAAACATATTGACGGAAAAGTATGAAACGATTTTAGTATTTTCAACCTCGCTGAATGAAGATCAGCTTGAATTCCAGAAAAACAGATTTCTTGATTTAATATCGGAAAACGGTGTGGTTGAATCGGTTGACGTTTGGGGAAAACGAAGACTTGCATACGAAATAAACAAACAGAATGACGGGTACTATATTTTGATTTATTTCTCTTCTCCCCCATCATTCATAAACGAGCTTGAACGAATTTACAGAATTACAGACTCGCTTCTTCGCACAATTGTTATAAAAAGAGACAAGTTTGACGAGCCTGAATTGGATGCAAAAAAGGTTCCTGAAAATGATGAAGATGCCAAGTTTTCCGAGGAAGAAGCGGAGAGTACGGATGATTACGATGAATCCTCGGATTCTTCCGAAAATATCGATTCGGAAGATGAAGATGAAAACGAGTCTGAAGAAAATCCTGCGGAGTAATCAAAAACAAAGACTATCTGTTCATTTTTTGTTGTATCATATTTTTATACAGGTAATAAATTGTAACAATTGATGTGTACAGAAAGCAATTAGGCAAATTGAACATATATTTCAAATAGGAGGTGCTAAATGCTGAATATGGTAGCAATAATGGGTAGACTTACGACAGATCCCGAGCTTCGCCATACCACAAATAGCATTCCGGTTACTACATTTACATTGGCAGTTAACCGTTCGTATGTAAAGCAGGGCGGTGAAAGACAAACCGATTTTATTGATGTTGTTGCCTGGAGAAATACCGCAGAGTTTATCTGCAGATATTTTAAAAAAGGCCAAATGATGGCCGTCGAGGGTTCTATTCAGACAAGAACATATACCGATAAAGAAGGTCGGTACAGAAAAGTATTCGAAATATTAGCAAATAACGTTTATTTTACCGAGAGCCGTTCAAGTTCAGCATCTGCGACTTACGAAACAAAATCTGATGATTATTCTGATCAGGAGGACAACTTCAATCTCTCGTTTTCTTCCGGAGATGCCGACGATTTTACGGTTATTGATGACGATGAAGATTTACCATTTTAAAAAAATTATATGCCAAGGAGGCTGGAATATTGGTTAGAAATGCAGCAGACAGATCATATCGCGGCGGGCAGCAAAGACAGAGAAGGAGAAAAGTTTGTCAGTTCTGCGTCGACCGGGGAAAAATTGATTATAAAGACGTTTCCAGATTGCGCCGGTTTATTTCCGAAAGGGCAAAGATAATGCCGAGAAGGGTCACCGGTACCTGTGCAAAACACCAGCGTGAATTGACAAATGCAATTAAGAGAGCTCGTCATATAGCTTTATTACCTTATACTGTTAATTAACACCAAAAAGAAAGAGACGTTCGATTTAAATCGAACGTCTCTTTTTCTTGTGTTTATCTTTTTATATTTCAAGCTTTTTCATCTTTCGCTGCATAAATGAGGCATAATGAGAGATGACTATTCCCGGATCCACCAGTTCACCGCCCCACTTTAAAGACCATTCAAACGACAGAAACCCGTCAAATCCGATTTTCGAAAGAACCTTCAAACTTTCATCTATAGGCAGAGTACCCTCTCCCATTAAACAAAACTCTGTCCCGTATTCACCTTCTCTGGAATCCTTTATATGCACAAATCTTATAAGCTCTTTTAAAACCTCTGCAGTTTTCGCAGGGGGTTCGTTGTTATATCTATAGGGATAATTAATGTCCCATAATACTCCAAATGATCCTTCTCCGCATTTTTTTGAAAACTCCGACATATACTCCGAATCGTTAAAAACCCCGTTTGTCTCTATTAACACTTCAACATCGGTTCCTTTTAACAAATCAGATATTTTATCAATTTGTTCTATTGCGAGCTTTTCATCAAACTCCCCGCCCTGCGGGCTCTTACCTCCAAATATTCTGATATATTTACTCCCTATCAGTCTTGCAAGATCAATGTAATCATTAATTTCTTTCAAGCTATCCTCTTCTTTTCCCCGAACTCCGATAACCGCCTTGCTTGATAATAAAGGAATATCTATCGAGATCTTTTTCAGTCTTTCTATTGTGGAATCCAATTTTCTCGGAATGAAAGGATACATTTTAGGTGCATAGCTTTCATTGCCAAGCTTTCTAATTTCCACTCCGCTGTAGCCGATATCCTTTGCAACAGCACAAAGCTCAAAAAAATCCATTTCAGGACAACACAGCGTCGATACACAAAGTTTCAATTTCCCTCTCCTTTTGAATGGCTCTATTGATATAAATCAGTTCTTACGGCCAATGTCAGAACCAGTTTTTCCGAACTTGAGTTGAACATAACTCCCGGCTCCACACTTTGTTTGAATACAGTCTGATTGGAGCCTTTTGTTGTCTCTTCACTTTTAAACTCGTAACTGGCAGGATCCACCCCCATCTCAATTAACTTCAGCTCCGCATTTTCTTTGGTTAAACCCGAAAAATCAATCATCTCCACATATTTAGCACGGTTGACAAACAGTGTTATTGTATCACCCTTTTTCGCAGTGGAATTATAGATAGGCTGTTGATTAATTACCATCCCTTCGGGTTCTTCTCCTATATAAATATCTTCTATTACATAGCTGAATCTGACTACATCAAAATTCATACTCGCTTCATCTATCATCATTCCCGCATAATTCGGAACAACTATCAGACTTTCCTTTTCTCCCCTTATTTCGCCGTCGTTTTCGGTAAAAATATTTTTTCTGATTCCCGAATAAACAAAATAAACCAGCAGCATTAGAACAAATAAAGAAATCGCAGCAAACATCACCGTCTTTACAACTTTTTCTCCCTTTGCCCCGCTTTCCTTTTTGTCGTCTGCATCAATTATATTTAATGATTGATCCGATACTGCTACGGGTTTGATGCTTTCTTCAGGTTTTTTGTTTTTGGGTTGGCTTAACTCCTGATTGCTAAGACGCTGCTTCAGCTCATTTATTGTCCCGATTCTTTCGCTTTGGTCGATTAATAATCCAAGCATCAACGATTTTGAAGCAAAAGGCGGAATCGAGGAGTTTAATTTTATCGGTTCCGAAATATTATCATAAACTTTCCTTTGATCCGCTTCCTGAGGCGTTGTTCCCGTGATACATCTATAAATGGTTGCGGACAACCCGTATACATCGGTGGCGGTAGTATGCCAAGAGGTAGTAGAGTACTGTTCCGGTGCGGAATAACCGGCAAATAACTTTGCGGCAACATCGGTGCCTTTAGTCCTGACTGAGGTTGTTGCAAATCCGGAAAGTTTTACTTTTCCATCTCTACTGACAAAAATCGTCTCCGGGCTGACTCCTCTGTGAGTCAAATTAACGCTATGAATAGAAATGAGTGCAGTAAAAACAGGTTGCATTATTGTGTAACATTCTTCCCAATCCAATACACCGTTTTTCAAAGATATAAACTCTCTTAACGGAATACCGTCAAAGTCTTCCATTATTGCATATGCGGTATTGTTCTGTTCAAAAAACTCAAGCACCTTTACGATACCGTCTTCATAATTCAACTTCACTAAATTTTTAAAGAGATCACAAAAATCCATCAGAGAAGTTTTGTAATGCAATTCGGCGCCGGTTTTTGCCAACAGCTGACCGGTTTTCCGATTACGCGAACAACCGTTCGCGGGTAAAAATTCTCTAACTTCAATTTTTCTTCCGAACTGAATATCATAGCCGGCATAAGAAGTGCTGTCGCCGTCGGAATCTATTACTCTGCCAATCACATATCTGCCGTTCAGCCGATATCCGATGGGCAGAAACACTTCCGGGTTTTGCTGGCTTCCGTTATAACCACATGTAGGGCATGAATCCGCGTTTGAGGGGACTTTGTTCATGCAACTCATGCAAATTTTATCTTCCATAAACCTCCAAAACACAATAAAAATTCACTGTTCTCAATACAATTATAGATTAATACAAGGAAAAAGAAAAGTTGATGGCTCTATAATTTGCAAACAACAAATTCAAACATCCGCTTCGTCCTGGAGATTCAATTTTTCAATTGCCCATTCCCGCATTTTATATTTTTGAATTTTGCCGCTGGCGGTCATCGGGAAGCTGTCGACAAATTCTATGTACCTGGGTACTTTATGGCGAGCCAAGCGGGATTTTACATACTCTTTAAGCTGATCTTCGGTCATATCTGACGAAGGTTTTTTGATTACACAGGCAAGTACCTCTTCACCATATATCTGGCTTGGGACACCTATTACCTGGACATCTATTACATCATCATGTGTATAGAGAAATTCTTCAATCTCTTTCGGATAAATGTTTTCTCCTCCACGTATAATCATATCCCTAATTCGTCCAACAATACGATAGTAACCGTCTTCATCTTTAATAGCAAGATCGCCTGTGTGGAGCCAGCCGTCTTTGTCGACTGCCTGTGCAGTCGCTTCAGGCATTTTATAATAGCCCTTCATTATATTATATCCTCTTGCACAGAACTCTCCTGCAACTCCCGGAGGAACCTCCATTCCGGTTTCGGGATCAACAATTTTGCACTCCGTAAGCGGGAGTTCCCGACCAACCGTTGAAACTCTTACCTCAAGCGGATCATCCGTGGTGGTCTGTGTGCAACCGGGTGAAGATTCGGTTTGTCCAAAGACAATTGTTATTTCATTCATCCCTAATTCTTCCGCAACCTGCTTCATTACAGGTTCCGGGCAAGGCGATCCCGCCATAATACCTGTTCTAAGTCCGGAAAATTTATAATTATTAAATTCGGGGTGCTCCATCATAGCTATAAACATAGTCGGCACACCGTTCAAGGCCGTACACTTACCGTCATACAGCGCCTTGAGCGATCTGCTCGGGCTGAAAGCTTCAACCGGCACTACCGTTGAGTTATGTGTAAAAGAAGCCATCAAACTTAAGACCAGTCCGAAACAATGGAATAACGGTACCTGGACACACAGTCTGTCCTTATCCGTAAATTTCATGCAGTCTCCGATAAAGCGTCCGTTATTAATTATATTCTTATGAGTCAACATAACCCCTTTAGGGAATCCTGTCGTCCCCGAAGTATACTGCATATTTATCGTGTCATCTGAAGTAAGGCTGTTCTTTCTTGTTTCAAGGTCCTCTTCACTCACCGACAAACCTATGTCATAAAGTCTGTCGAAACTCAACATTCCAGGGTTTTCTTCTTCGCCGCAGAATACAACAAACTCGAGAACCGGAAGCATCGGATCGACAAATTCTCCGATTTTAGAATCCTTTAGGCTTGGACAAAGATCGTTTACTATTGACACATAATCCGCATCTTTGTATCCCTTATTCATAATCAACATCTTCGTATCGGATTGCCTCAAAAGGTATTCAAGTTCGTAAACTTTATAACTCGTATTTACCGTAACGAGTATTGCCCCGATTTTTGCCGTTGCATACAGTGTGATTATCCATTCGGGAATGTTTGTAGCCCAAATCGCAACATGATCGCCTTTTTCTATACCCAACGCCATAAGGCCTCTTGCTATCATATCGCTCTCAATATCAAACTCTCTGTATGTTCTCTTATAATCCCTGTCGGTGTATTCTATCATCATATGGTCGCCATGAGTTATGCATGATTCCTTCAGCATCTCACCGAGAGTGATATCCCACAGCTCAATATTGCCCTGCTCTGAAGCCGGTATCATTTTTCTTTTGCCAATACTTCCCACAAAAACCTCCAACATAATAAGTAGAATTTAAAAAATAAACTCGCCTTCAAAAATGAAGACGAGATAATACCCGCGGTACCACTTCAATTGATGTAAAACATCCACTTTAACTGTCATAAACAGCTGTTGCTGTAACGTGCAACAATACGTCAAGCCCTACATATCAGGCAAACCGCTCAAAGGCGAGTTCACAGTGAATTCGATATCACATTACACCAACAAGTGACTCTCTAAAATCGATTTGCACGGCTACTAATCCTTTTCACAGCGTTTTCAATTTTTGAAAGGATATCATTATCATTAACAATTGTCAATGGTATCATTATCCGTCAACTTTATATTTTTTCTATAAACTCTTCACTCGTCATTACATCCGCACAAGTCATAGCAATGTTGATTAGTGTCGCGCGATGCATCTCTTCGTCGGTCATGGCGCCATATCCCATGTCGGGGAAATCAATTGTTCCGGTAAGGTCGCTTATAAACGCAACATCCATATTTCTGAAGCCTGCATCCCTGGCAGTAGACAGGCAACAGGCTTCGGTATTTACGCCTGTAATAACCACAGTATCTATGCCGTTGCAGCTTAAAACATTGTCAAGATTTGTCCCGTAAAATGCACTGTACTTCTGTTTTACAATGATAATATCCTCTTCTAAGACAGGCAGTTCCGAATAAATTTCACCGCCTATCGTGTCTTTCATCAAAGCTTTTCTATCTTTCAGGGGTTGGCAAAAATCCGCAAACTTTCCAATATCCTTGCCATCCTTCCTCATGTTGGTTTTTATGTACACTATCATTATTCCCTTATCTCTGCAGGCATTGATAAAGGCGGCAAGTTTATCCACCATTGCATGTCCCATTCGATTAAACATCGAGCCTTCTTTTGAGATAAAATCATTCTGCATATCAACTACCAACACAGCAGTTTTTTCAGGGGTAATTTTATCAAGCTTCATTTTAATACCTCTCTAATTCAATCATATAAATCTTCTTCATTTTCTATATTATGCCAATATTCCTGCACGTCGTCATCATCATCCAGCTTTTCCAGGAATTCGGCAATCATCTTAATATTTTCAGGTTCGTTCACGATAACTTTTCTGTTGGGTATTTGTTCTATGTCGGCAGATATCAGCTCATACCCTTCTTCCTCCAACCCGTCCTTAACTGTCTGGAAATCTTTGACGCCGGTATGAATTTCGGCAATTCTGTCTTCAGCATTGTACTCAACATCTTCTGCCCCCAGTTCAAGGCTTGCTACTAAAAGATCATCCTCTTCCTTGGATTTCATATCAACTACTATTGTGCCCTTCGGTTCAAACATAAATGAGACACAACCTGTTCTTCCAAGATTTCCACCATATTTATCAAAATAATATCTTATGTTTGAAGCTGTCCTATTTCGGTTTTCAGTCAAACTCTCCACAATTACCGCAACACCTTCCGGGGCATATCCTTCGTAAACAACCGTTTCATAATGGAGTTTGTCATCTTCGGATTTTTTAATAATTCTTTCGATATTATCATTTGGAACATTCAACGATTTTGCTTTATTTATGACATCTCGCAAACGGGAATTGACGGAAGGATCGGAGCTTCCCCCTTCTTTTATTGCAACAGCAATCTCCCTGCCGATTTTAGTAAATATTTTCGCACGGGCTGCATCGGTCTTTTCTTTTTTTCTTTTAATATTACTCCACTTGGAATGACCTGCCATAATTCAAAGCCTTTCTATAAAAACATCTTTCAGATTCACAGTTTTATATTAATTTCTGAAGCTTGTCGATTATTCAACGAGTTTTCGACTTCAGATTTTATCTGATTTTTTGAAATTATTGCAAACAATTCCTTTATCCTATCCTCCTGCCCGGAGAGACTCAGATAGCCGAAAAGGGTCTCAAGGGCCGTGGCATCACTGTATTCGGTAAAAGTCGCATTTTTAGGGGCCGGAGACTTTGAGTTTTTACCCTTCTTAACTATGATTTTTTCTTCGTTTGTCAACACATCTCTTATCAACGCAAGAGCTTTGCTCTGTGCCGGCGCACTCACAATATTTACCGATATTTTATGCATTTTTGATGTCTTGACGTCACAGAAATTCATAATATAATCTCTAACCATAACTTCATATACGGCATCACCTAGGTAGGCAAGAGATAATGGGTTTTTTTGTAATATTTTTTGCTTTTCCGTTTTAATTCTCCAATCAATCCATGTATTCAAATTGAAATTCGCCTATATGCACCGTATCTTCCTCAGCAACACCCATTTTTTCAAGTTCAGCCAGTATACCGCTGTCGGAAATGGCCCTTTGAAAATACATCAGCGACTCGTAATTGTCAACATCCGTTCCTTCAAGAATGCGTTCAAGCCACGGAGCGTAAATATAATACTCGTTATCAATCTCTTTTATGTCAAATTTTCTGCCTATTTCAGCTTCGGGTCTTTTGTAGTCGGGAGTATATACCTGAGGCAACGGAAGTGTTTTCAGCTTTGCAGCAGTTGTTTTTATAACGGTTTCCAATCCCTCTCCGGTAGCTGCACTCACCGCCAGACAGGCATATCCCAGAAGCTCAACTTTTTGTATAAAGGCGGTTATCTTCTCTCTGTCGGCTATGTCGGATTTATTTGCAACAACAATCATAGGCTTTTTGGCGAGTTTGTCGTCAAAATGCGAAAGTTCGCTGTTAATAGTCAAAAAATCCTCGTAAGGGTCCCGACCCTCTATACCGGAAACATCAACAACATGAAGTAAAAGTCTGCAGCGATCTATATGTCTGAGAAACTCATGTCCCAAACCAATTCCTTTTGATGCACCCTCTATCAAACCGGGAACATCCGCTACGACAAAAGAGTCCATATAATCTACTTTTACTACACCCAAAACAGGACTTAATGTTGTAAAGTGATAGTTTGCAATTTTCGGATTAGCCGCACTGATAGCTGAAAGAATGGAAGATTTTCCTACATTAGGAAATCCAACCAAACCTACATCGGCAATGAGTTTGAGTTCCAATATTACATCCAGCTTTTCTCCGGGAAAACCGGATTTTGCAAATCTCGGAATTTGTCTTGTAGAGGAAGCGAATCGTTTGTTTCCGTAACCCCCTTTTCCTCCGCTTGCAATCAAGACGGGATCGTCTCCGGATATATCGGCAATAATCGAATTGCTTTCACGTTCACGGACTATTGTTCCTCTTGGAACTTTTATAACAAGAGTTTCTCCGCTCCTGCCGGTTTTATTTTTGCCGAGACCCGGCATTCCGTTTTCAGCAACAAACTTTTTTTTATACCTGAAATCTATAAGACTCGACAGGTTATCATCGGAAACCATATAAATGTCCGCTCCTTTTCCCCCATCTCCTCCATCAGGTCCGCCGGCTGCTACAAATTTTTCGCGTCTGAAAGACACACTGCCGTTTCCTCCGTCCCCGGCTTTTAGAATTATATTAGCCTTGTCTATAAATCTTTTTATATCAATTCCTCACTAAAGATAAATATAAAAAATCCCGGAGAACCGGGATTTTAACTATTGAAGTACACTTACTTTCTTTCTGCTTCTACCCATTCGCTCAAAACTAACATTTCCGTCTACAAGTGCAAACAATGTATCATCTGAACCGATTCCCACGTTAAGCCCGGGATGAATCTTAGTGCCCCGCTGGCGAACTATAATATTCCCTGCTAAAACCGCCTGTCCGTCAGACTTTTTTATTCCGAGGCGCTTGCTTTCGCTGTCACGACCGTTTTTTGATGAACCTACTCCCTTTTTGTGTGCCATAACCAGCACCTCCTTTCCTAAAATTCAATGTTTTCTATTAATACTTTTGTAAACTGTTGTCTGTGTCCCATTTTTCTTTTAGAATCTTTTTTTGGTCTATAGGTAAAAACAGTAATTTTTTTGGACTTTCCGTTTTTAATTACCTTGCCTTTTACCGAAGCACCTTCAACATAAGGATTGCCGATTTTTACCTTGTTTTTTGAATCTGTAGCTACCAACACCTTGTCGAAAACTATTTCATCGCCTTCGTTTAAATTCAGTTTTTCAATATAAATAACATCTTCTTTGGCGACTTGATACTGCTTCCCGCCTGTTTCAATTACAGCGTACATTCTAAATACCTCTACTAACTTATATTTTCAGTTTCGCTAATGTAAGGCGGGCTAATGGCCGCTTAAGCCTTCATTACGCGCCGAATTAATATATCACATTGCTGTTTTACTGTCAAATAATTATTCACTAAAACAACACTTAAGATGAAATAAATTCTAACATGATTGAAGAGAAGTTATTCTTTGTTTTCATTTTGCACTTTTTTTCCGGAACCTTTATTTTTGTATTTTTTATTATAGTTTTGAGAATACCTTGCTTTTGTTTTTCCCGAGGCTTTATTTCTGTTGGATTTCGGTTTGTTCTTTTCAGCTATCTTTGAATATACCGATGCTCCGTCTATTTCAATTTTGGTATAGAGCTTTTTGCTATACCCGGGATCGACTTTCATTTTAATTTCGGAATCGACGGAATAGTATCCGGAGACGCCTTCCGTTTCAGTTTCTTGTTTTTCGGTTTTAAAAGCTGATATTTTTATTACTTCATAGGCTCTGGGTTCTTTATCTTTATCTTTTTCTGTTTCCGTTCCGACTGCAAAATCATCTTCGGGGACGACTTCCGGGACTATTTCTTTTTCGGCAACACCTTCGGTTACATCCGATTTGCTTGCCTTAATTTCTTCCACACCAGCTGAATCTAAATTGGAGATTTCTTCCTTAATGTCCGATAACTCAACACCTTCCACTTCGTCGGCTTTTCGTTTATTTCGCTTAAGCTCAAGCCTTTCCCTGTCAATTAAATATTGTTCCGTATTTACATACAACTTTAAATAATCGGGGTCATCTGATGTCTTAATTCTCGTCCTGATATAAATCAACGCTATCGACGAAGCAATAAATCCTAAAATTGCAAGGAGCTGGGAAACCCTCATTCCTAAAAAATACAGACTGTCGGTTCTGAGTCCTTCGATGAAGAACCTGCCTAAACCGTTAATACCTATGTAGTAGAGAAACATCTCTCCATCGAATCTTCGATGTTTCGCCATAAAATGCAGAAATATAAAGCCGATAAAACACCAAACAGATTCATATAAGAATGTAGGATGAACCGGTTTCATCGGGTCCACAATCATTCCCAGCTCTCTCAATTCCGCAAAATTGCTGTTTAAATAATTTACAACCACACTGCTGGTCATCCCCCAAGGCAAATCGGTATTAACACCAAACGCTTCCTGGTTAACAAAATTCCCCCATCTTCCAATAGCTTGTCCAATCAAAAAGCCGTAAGAAGCGATATCGAGAACCGGTAGGAATCTGACCTTTTTAATTTTGCAGTAGATAAATGTTGAAAGCACACCGCCAATTACACCGCCATAAAATGCAAGGCCTCCCTGTCTTAAATTAAAAATCTCAGCAAATCCCGATATTTCCCCGGGAGAAGAAAAAACTACATAGTAAATCCTCGCCCCTAAGACTCCGGATATTATCCCTGCAATAACCAAATCCGACAGCTGGTCTTTGTCAACTCCAAATATATCCGACCTTTTGTATACATACACAAAGGCAATTACGGCACCGATTGCAATCAGCAAACCGTACCAATACACCTCCAAATCCAAAAAGGGTATTCTAAATGCAACCCTGTTTATAGAAAATTCCAGTCCCAATTTTGGAAAAAACACTTTTGTCATGAAAAACCCCCGATTCTTAAGGCAAAGACTAATGCGGGTAAATTATTGTAATTGCCTTTTTATTATTTCTTAATGTTTTACACAATTCCATTGATACTTCATCAAGATCTATCTCTTCGATTTGTTCAATAGGGTCAAAAAAATCATATCCCTCAAAACAGCTTTCGGCAAGTCCCGATGAAATTGATGAGATGGAGTCAAATGAAGATAATGCCGATCCGAGCAGTGACCTCTTATTTTCTTCGAATCTCTTGTTACAGATTCCGGTTTCTTTGAGAGCCTCAATCTCAGAAACTATTTCCGAGATTGCAGCCTCACAATTATTCGATCCGGCAAACAAAAAATTGCAGAAATATCCGTTTCCGTTTATGGAGTAGTAATCGAGTTCACTATCAATTATCCCGCTGTCATATAGTCTCATATTCAGTTTACTGGTCTCACCTGCTATAGTTTCCATAAGCAAGCTATTCGAAATCAATCTTCTTAGTTTTATTTTGGGATCATTTTCGATAGGCGCCTCTTTAAATCCTAAACAAAAATAAGGATTTGAAACCGGCATATTTCCGAGAGAGTATGGCAACTTGACTATGTCAGGCTCAAAAACAGGTATTGTCTCACAAACGGAGCTGTTGAAGTTTTCAAAATTCAGCTTATTCTCACAAATCTCAAAAACTTTGGCGGGATTAATGTCACCTGCAACGGTGATTGAAATATTCTCCGGTCTATAAAACGCATCGAACAGTCTTTTTAAATCTTTGGCTTCCAGCTTTTTAACCGAATCAATGTTGCCAATGATATCAAATTTTATTGGATGATTAAAATACATCTGCGACAGTGAAGAGCTGATTAAAGTCCATTCTATGTCATCAAGATACATTTTTATCTCTTCGATAATGATGCTTTTTTCTTTCTCCACACTGTCTTCCGAAAAGCTCGGGTTAAGCACTAAATCAATCAACAGTTCAATCGTGCCGATTACATCTTCTGTGGCAGAGGCAGTATATACCGTTTTATTATCTGAAGTAAATGCGTTGGAACTCGATCCTATACTTATAAATTTGTCATCCGAATTCCCGCCTTTGATATCTTCAAACATAATGTGTTCAAGGAAATGAGCCGTACCCGGACGTACAGAAATCCGATTATCGTTTAGCTTGAAATCCAAAACTGAAAAACCGATGTTTATAGAAAGGTTAATAGCCGTCGAAAACCTGCCGAGAACAGGATAGACATACACTCTAACTCCATTAATGACCTTCTGGAAGTAGCTATCCCCAAGTCTTTTTGAAGTAACCTTATACATTTAGTCCCTCAACGTCGGACTGGTTCAGTATAACCGTGGTTTTAATTTTAAACAGCTCCGCCAGTGTTGATATTTCCTGTTTCGACACAGTCATTATCCTGTTAAATTCATCAAGAGGAAGTTCTATCTTGTCTTTGTCTAAAACGGAATTTAAAATCCATCTGATAATTGCAACCGGGCTATCGGAGATTTTTTTCAATCTTTTTCCGGTTATATCTATTGCGTTTTTCAGCTCCTTAGCATCGATTTCACCCGACGCCAGTTCGGAAATTTCCTCGTTAACTACATTTCTGAATTTATTGATATTGTTACTATCAATTCCACCGTCTATCATCAAAGAACCGGAGTTAAAATTCGGAAAACTGGAGCAGTAATAACAAAGCCCATTGATTTCCCTAAGGTTCTTAAACAGTCTCGAAACCGGCGATCCTCCCAGAATGACATTTACAACTCTAAAAACCGTTTTTTCCCTTTCAGTTAAATTTCTTCCGGAAGTATAGGCCATAGCTATTTTCGTCTGTTGTGTTTCAAGTTTTAAATCTATCAGTTCTTCTTCGCCGTATTTAATTGCCGGAAGACTTTCAGTAATATAATCGGAAATTTCGTCGAATTTAAAAAAAGATTCTATTCGGGAAACTACTCTTTCTACTTTGTCTCCGACATAAACAACTTCAATTTTGCAGTTTTTCAAAAATTCTTTATATGCCTGATACAGCGAAGAGGGCGTGATTTTGTCAATATCTTCCGCAAACCCTGTTGTCGGCAACGACCTTACATCACCTTTAAAAAACCTTTCTCTCAACAGTTTCAGACAATAATCCCTTTTATCTTCAATTTCAGATTCAATTCTTATTCGATGTTTTTCTTTATCAATGTTGAACCAGGTTTCGGAAAATCCATCACCATACGTCAAAGGATTAAATATCAGATCCAACAATAAATCAACCCTCTTATCATCAACAAAAACATCTTCTCCAAGGTATCTTTCGGAAATTCCCACTATACTTCCGCTTAATACCCTCTCCCCACCCCTTGAACTCATCGACAATGACATTTCCGATCCGTAAAGGTCACAGAGGGTTCTCCTAATTGTAATTAAATCCGGATATTTTTCACTCCCGCGTTCCAACAGGTAGGGAATCAGAGATGAGGTGGTGATGTTTTTTCTTGTTGCGACAGAAACCAGGTTTATCGACAACAGATTTCGTTTAAAGTTTCCGCTGTACGAATTTATATAAACGGATTTGTTGATTTCCTGTCTCTCGATAGAAGTATTTACCATTATAATTTTTGTTATCTGAAAAACTCATCATGAATTGCAGAAACCGCTTTGTCGGCATCGACTTTATCAATAAGTACCGAAATTTTTATTTCGCTTGTCGATATCATTCTAATATTAATCCTTTTTCCGGCAAGTGCCCCAAAAACTCTGGATGCAACGCCGTAATTACTCTGCATTCCGGATCCGACTACCGAGACTTTTGCAACATCTTCGTAGATTTTAAGGCCTTGGCCTCCGATTGAGGCCATGTTTTTTTCAAGTACCGAAACCGCCGTGTCCAGATTGTTTGAGGCTATCGTAAATGTAATATCCTGTGTACCGTTTCTGCCTTCCGACTGGAGTATGATATCTACATTTATCTTATTTTGAGCCATTAAGGAAAATATTTTAAACGCTATTCCCGGCTTATCCGGTATTGATAAAACAGATACGGTTGCTATATTTTCATCCTTTGCAACACCTTTGACTATCATTCCTTCCACGCTGATGACCTCCATTATCTTAGTTCCCGGTTTTTCTCCGGTATTCGACCTCACTTCAAGATCTATATTGTACTTCTTTGCCAATTCGATTGAACGGTTGTGCATTACCTGTGCTCCTAAAGTCGACAATTCCAACATTTCATCATAACTGATTTCGTCCAGCAGAACTGCATTTTTTACCTTTCTCGGGTCAGCGGTATATACACCGTCAACATCCGTGTAGATTATGCACCTATCCGCGCGCAGTGCCGCAGCAATCGCCACCGCACTAGTATCGGATCCCCCCCTGCCGAGAGTTGTTATTTCATCGGTTCTGGTTATTCCCTGGAATCCCGTCACAACAAGGATATTATTTTCACCGAGTTCCGACATGAGCCTTCTATCGTTGACTCCTTTTATTCTTGCGGAAGAGTATGTGGTATCCGTCACTACACCCGCCTGCCATCCGGTAAGAGACTTGGCTCTACCTCCAATTTTATTAATCGCCATGGCGAGCAGAGATGCACTTACCTGTTCGCCCGTAGACACGAGCATATCCATCTCTCGCTTGGAAGGACGTTTATCTATGGACATCGCCATTTCAATCAAATCATCCGTAGTGTCGCCCATTGCGGAAACAACAACCACTACCTGATTTCCCTCATCAAAAGCGGACTTGACAATCGAAGCCACGGAGAAAATTCGCTCGGCATCGCAAACCGAACTACCTCCAAATTTCATAACCAGTAAAGCCATATTTCTCCTTATTTTTGAATAACAATTTGTGGAATGGTGCTGCATTTTTCGATTTTGGCACCAACATTATCTACGTTTAAACACTTTATTTCATAATCCTTAGTAGACTCGTTTAACGCGATGAGTCTTTCAGCTTCACTCATAAACATCTCGTTATCACCGGATACAATTGCCATAATCGACGAGCCCGCTCCGCTGATAAATGTTCCTATCGATCCCAAACCGTCTGCAATTTTAAATATTTCTTTTGCACCGCTTATCATATCCAATCTATATGGTTGATGCAGTCGATCTTCGACCGCAATTTTCAGAAGAGAATAATCCTTCTTTGCAAATGCCGCGGTCAACAGGGCGCTTCTCGACAAATTAAACACAGCATCGCAATGATCAATTTTTTTCGGTATAACGCTTCTTGCAATGCTTGTTTCCAACTCGTGCGGGGGAATAAAAGCAAAAAACTTCAATGACTCTTCAACCTCAAATCGTTCTGAAAAAACTTTTTTGTTCGAAATCACCGAGGAAGAAAACCCCCCCAAGAAAGCAGGAGCAACATTATCCGGATGTCCTTCAATTTCTGCCGCAATATCAAGCAGTTTCTTTCTATCGCACACATCTTTAAGTATTGCATTCGCACCCAATAAACCGGCAACTATGCAGGCAGAACTGCTTCCCAGACCCCTCGCTATGGGTATGTCGTTTTTTTGCCTTATCAGGATACCGGGAACGCTTTCTCCAAAATAGTTAAAAAACAGTTTTATCGTCCTATATATCAGATTGTCTTCATCTGTCGGCACCGCTACATCATCAAGTGACATAATATCGACAATATTGTCAACGATATCATAGGTATCTATATATACGGTGTTATAGAGATTGAGAGCAAGTCCGGTACAGTCAAATCCGGAACCGATATTCGCAGACGTAGCCGGAACAACAATTTTAAAACCCGACATTAAAACTACCCTTCCTAAAACACCCTGTAAACTGACATTTCCATTCCATCCGATAGCAAGCATAAAGTAAGTTCTTCCATCTCGTGCTCAGTGTATCCCGACAACAAATAAGAAATTCTGCCGTCAACAGATTCGGATGTGCTGACAACTCTGAACATTTCGGAAATTTTTTCTTTATATGAGGACGACGATGTTGCAAAATAATCATATTTTTTCGTACTGATAGCCTTTTTCTCCACACCTGATCTACGCCACAGCGGTTTTCTCGTTTGTTTTTTTGTAGCAATTTCAATAATGTCGGACAAAATTGCACCTGACGTCGGCAATCTGCCGGCTCCTCTCCCGAATACCTCTATCCTGTCTGCCAAATTACAGCTGAATCTTATCATGTTATAGGAGTCGGAAACTTTCGAGAATTCATCTTCATTTGACACAAACATGGGGCTTACCGATGCAACGCTACCCCCATTATCATAAATTTCAGCACTTGCTATCAGTTTTATCGTTCCGTTTGACATTTTCGCAAGCAGAAGGTCGCTCTTTGTTACCTTGGAAATCCCCTTTGTAGGGATAAAGTCAAGGTTCATATAGTGTCCGCTCGCAATTGAAGTTAAAATTGAAATTTTCCTCTTGGCATCGAGACCATCTATATCTTCCGAAGGGTCTTGCGGTTCAGCGTATCCGCGCTTAACCGCTTCGTCCAGCGCTTCCTCGAATGACAGCCCTTCTGAATACATCCTGGTCAAAATAAAATTAGTCGTACCGTTCAATATACCTTCAATTTTTTCGATTTTATTTGCAGCCAACGCACCGGTCATTGTATTTATCACAGGAGCCGCACCGCCGACAGAAGCCTCAAACATGAGATTTACACCGTTTTTTTCCGCTTCAATAAACAGCTCGCTTCCGTGCGTTGCAATGAGCTCCTTGTTAGCCGTAATGACATGTTTCTTTGCATTCAAACATTTTTTTATAAAAGAATACGCCGGTTCTATTCCCCCTATTGTCTCAACTACACAGAAGATTTCCGCATTTTCTACTATATCGTCAATTCCATTTAAAAAAAGGTGCTTTTTCGGATGATCGGAAAAATCCCTTATATCGAGAATTGCACCGACTTCTATATTTGTACCTGTTCTTTCTCTCAGGTAGTCGCCATTAATTTCCAAAGATTCAAGTACAGCTGATCCTATTTTCCCAAACCCGATTATTGCAATCTTAGCAGAAACCATACATCCTCCAATTTGACATTTTTTGCACAAATCCAACAACAGAAAAGTTTATATTATTAATTCAAAAGAAGCAGATAATCCGCAATGAATTATTATAGTTTAAATCACTAAAACATTAAAGGTTTTTGCAGATAATATACAAAGATAAATATATTTTCAAAAAACGCTTTACAAACAAATTAAAATAGGTTACAATACAGTTACAAAATAATGACAAATAAGTTTCCGGTTGTTTTATCTTTTTCATTATTCTGCATTCTTTTTCCTCCTTTTATGACATAAGGGTTGCCATGGAGTTAGCCACGGCAACCCCCCTTTTTTTAATTAGATTTTCTTTCTCGTTTAATCATGGAACCGATTGCAAAAATCAGAATTACCGATAATGCCATAACAAGATAATACACACCCCGTACCGAGACAAATTCCAATGCAAATCCGATTAAAGGTTGGCTAAATACTCCGCCCAAGCTTCCGGCTAATCCGAGTAAAGAGTAGGCGGCAGCAGATTTTTCGGGGAATTGATGGCCCCCGAGGAAAAGCACCCCGCCGTAAATCGGTCCGAATCCGAATCCGGCCAGGGCTACTCCGACAAGGGAGAGAGCAGGTATCCCGGATACAGCCATTATCCCAATCCCGATTGAACCGATAGCCGCGAAGGTTGTAAGTGTGCTTTTGGTATCTTTAAAAAGAGAAACGACAAATCTTGATACTAAAATCATAACCCAGTAGATTGAAACCGCAATTTCAGACAGTCCGGGGGACGACAGAAGTGAGAAGTATCCTTTTATCCAATACAGTATTGTAGCCTCACACGCAATATAAACAATTATGGAGATTACACTTAATAGCATAATTTTGTTTTTAAGAAAAGAAAAAATATCAACCAGTCTGTTAATTTCTTTTGATTTTACTTCAAACTTCTTAATACTCTTAAAAAACAGCAAAACACAGAAAACAAAGGTGCTTAACAGTGTCATAAGAATATATACCGGTCTGTAGCTGTCTTTTCCGATTGCAATTGAGATAACTGCGGGTGATATAAATGCTCCGATTCCGAAAGCGAGATTGGCTATGGCTATCTGCTTACCGGCTTTTTCTTTGTTGTTATCTTCTAAAAGCGAGATTGTCATGTTCTCAAGTCCCAACATCCCGCCGCTCATCAAAAAGTGGCCTGCAAAAATCATATAAAAATTTGATGCAAATGCAATAAGAGCGACACCGACTATGGAAAATACCGAAGCAACCGTTTTAAAAATCTTTTTTCCGTATCTGTCCGCATACATTCCAAAGAATACAAGTGTGGTGATTGACCCGATATACCCCGCACTAATCAATATCCCCATCTCGCTATTGTTCAATTTAAGGAAGTTGCCTGCTCTAACCATCAGAGTCTGATTCGCGGTATAAAAACTGCCTATCAAAAAAAAGATAAAAGATGCAAATCTGTTGTATAAATTATTCGTTTTCACTGGTGAGCCTCTCTTATTTCCGGTAAAGCATCGCTAAATGTCAAGATTCTTGTCTACAGCGCTTGAAAACGCCTCATAAGTCCTCGAACCCAAAAATATTTCGACAACAACTCCGTCCGGAGAAACTATTACGGTATAAGGTATCCCCGCTGTCGGATATTTTTCACTTATAAGATACTCCTCGTCAACTACTATATTAAAACTGTAGTCCGGATTGTTCTTAGCAAAATCTTCCACTTTATTTTCTTTTTCTCCGACATTAACCGCAATAATCTCAAGTTCATCTCTTGAATATTCGTCATATAGTTTTTGAATTTCGGGCATTTCGGAAACACAGGGAAAGCACCAGGACGCCCAGAAATTGATTAGAACAACCCGTCCCCTCAAATCGGACAAGGTGAATTCTTCTCCTTTCAGTGTCTTCGCACTAAAATCCGGAGCCGTATCCCCTACTTTGAGTTCCTTATATGAGATATTTGAACTTTCCTCCGCGGAAGGCTCTTCTTTTCCATCGTTCGATTCGGCAATTTCCGGTTTCCCAGCGGTTTCATCTCCGGTTATTTTGTTTACAACCGAACAACCGGACATTAAAACAATGAGAATAACCGTCAACAATGCTTTCATCGATATAATCAAGTTATTTTTTCTTCTTATCATAAATTAAAACTTTCCTTTCCGGAGTAAAGTATATTGCGTTAAACTTGCATTCCGCTACACATTCACCGCATCTTATGCATTCTCTGTCATTTATTTTTGCCACATCCATCTTGCAGTTTTTTACACAAGCGTTGCAACCGGCGCACTTATCTTTATCCACTTTTATTCCGGTTATTGAGATTCTATTAAAAAAAGAATATACGGCCCCCAAGGGACATATAAACCTGCAAAACGGTCTATAAATAAAAACAGAGAAAACCAATGTAAAGATAAGAAGCGACAATTTAAACCAAAAAAGGGTTCCCAATAATTCTCTTATAGCGGTGTTCACGCTCAACAATGGCAAAGCTCCTTCGAGAATCCCCACAGGACAGATATATTTACAAAAGGATGGCAAAGGCATGCCGACTCTGACGGCGGTTAATATCGGAACAATCAACACCAATACAAAAAGGACAACGTATTTAAATGCCGACAGTCTGCGGGTAATCCGGTTCTTTTTGATTTTTGGTGCGGGAATCTTGTAGAGGAGTTCCTGAATCAAGCCGAATGGGCATAAGAATGAACAAATCGCGCGTGCAAAAACAACTCCGAATAATGCAAGCAACCCTAAAACATATAGAGGGAACTTATATTTGATGTCGGATAATGCGGATTGAAACGAACCGAGAGGGCAGGAGGATATTGCCCCGGGGCAAGAATAACAGTTAAGGCCTGGTACACATAAGGATTTCAGCTTTCCGGTATAAATACTTCCCTTTGCAAATCCTTTGAGATTCATATTATAAAGCATGGCGGACAAAACCTGTACCACTCTTCTCTTGGATATCTTCGGCATAAATTTCCTACCCAATTCCGATACACTCCATACAGATTCTCACCGCTTTTGACATGACATCTTCATGGTCTCCCGAAGCAATACCGACTGCAATCAAAATAATTGAAACAACGAAGATTATGAGCGCCGCTAGTTTCTCTTTTTTATTTTTTGATAATCTACACATAACATTGAATTTCGACTATTGTTTAAAGATTGTCTTCTTTTCTAAAAATTATTTTGATTTAAAGAACGGGGCTCTTTCCATATTGAAGCTTTCAATGCTTTCAAGCAGGGGACCGTTTTCCTCGGATTTTACGCTAAGGGCTTTCCACTCGGGGTCACTGGAAAAAAGACTCCACTTTTCCGTCTGATCGGCAACACTCTCGAATTTGCACACATAGGCCAAGACCCCCTTATCATTGTCTATCCAAAAATCGGTCACCTCTATGTTGAGTCTTTCAAAGATTGCCAGTGTTCCGTCCGCAAATCTATCACATATTTTGTCGAACTTTCCCTCTTTAGCGCGATATATTCTCACTTCGTACATATTATTCACCTTTCCGTTAAGTAATTTTTTCTGAATTCCGACAGCTCTTTATCATTTATAAACAATGCCTTCTTTACATAATTAAAAAAACTACCCTCTTTTTCACGGGCAATATCAAAAGCTTTCCCGATGTATCTGAAGTCAACCCTCATTACGGCGGTGAGTACTTCAAGAAACTCTCTGCTTTTTTCCTCTTCTCTTGCCTGGTTAACAACCCTCTCGTTCTCATTTTTTCTCAAAAAATTGCTTAGGATATAGTCTTCAAAGATGTCGTCGTCGGAAACCCCAAGCAATGAGTAAACTATTGCCGCCGCAATTCCTGTCCTATCCTTTCCCGCATAACAGTGAAACAAAACAGATCCTGACTTATTATCTTGAAGAATATCAAAAAATTTTCTGAATCCGTTCAGGGAAACAGCCTCGGAAATAAGCCATGCATATTCCTTCACCATATGTTCAACAACATCGTCGGGAGTTTTGGCAAAAGAAAATGTCCTCTCGCCGGGGGCAACTACCGCAATATCCCGTTTTTCATTTTTTTCTCTCAGATTGATGTTTACATACTCAAATTCCGGCATTGTGTCGTTTGGTTTTCTTATTATTTCAGTTTCGGTTCTGAAGTCTACTATTATTTTTAAATCATAAACCTCTTTGAGATTTTTTCTGTCTTCGGCTGAAAGCCCCGACACTTGAGCCGATCTTAAAAGTCTTTTACCCTTTACCTTCAGGCCATTGTATCCTTTAGCCCCTCCCAAGTCTCTGAAATTCACCAAGCTTTTCATCAAATACCCCTTATTCCTCTTCAATTCATTATCGCTCTACATTTTAACACATAACTGACTTCTTGACAGCAAAAGTTGAGGCCGCTGTTGTCATTAATTTACTTTGCAGATAGATTATAGTGTTTATTATATTGCTTATTTTTAAAGGATAAGTAGGGAAATACTCTGAGAGAAGTTAATTTTCGGATTTTTCACAATTGTTATCATTGTTTGTTCAAAATATGGTACAATCTGATTAATTAATATTTTAGGGGAGGTAGACATGAAAAAAGTTGATATCATATTCGATTGCGATCCCGGTCACGATGACGTCGTCGCTTTATTGGCTGCTGTTGCACATCCTGAGGTATTCAATATTTTAGGCATAACTACAGTCGCCGGAAACAACACTTTGGATAATGTTACAAATAATATTTTATCTGTAATAGATCATCTCGAGTTTGATATTCCGGTTTATAAAGGCTACGCAACTCCGATGAGAAGAGATCCGAGTCCCGCTGCGGGACATGGCAAAACCGGATTGGACGGTCCGGTTCTCAAACCTCCTTCATCCAAACCCCAAGATAAACATGCTCTTGATTTTCTTTATGAGACATTGATTTCGAGAGATGAACCTTTGACGATTGTGGCAATCGGACCGCTTACAAATATCGGCGTTCTTCTTATGACATATCCCGAAGTTAAAGAAAAAATTGAAAAAATCTGCATTATGGGCGGCGGAATCTACACAGGAAACGTAACGCAGAAATCGGAATTCAATTTGTGGCATGATCCGGAAGGCGCAAAAATTGTTTTCAGAAGCGGAGTCCCGATAGTTATGAGCGGGCTCGAGGTATGTCACGCAGGCGGAATACTTCACACAGAGTATGTAAAGCTCGAAGGAAGAGGAAGAGCCTCCCAGCTGGTATTTGAATTATATGATTTCTTCAGCGGAAACATGAAGTCGAAGGGAATTGACTGGTCGCCGATTTATGACCTGACAACCATTCTTCAAATAATAGATCCCTCAATTTTCAAGTCGGAAATGTTCAGTATTGACATTGAAACCGAAGGTGATTTGTGCAGAGGAATGACGGTTGCGGATCAGAGGCCGTTTGTTAAAAAAGAAAGTCTCAATGTTGAAGTCCTTATGGATGTAGACAGAGAAGCCTATATAGGCATGCTGTTCGACGCATTAGATATACTCGATAAAAGATATCAGTAGGCAATTTTAAAGAAAGGGCTGTATCATCAATCGTGATACAGCTCTTTCTTATTTCAATAACAATGACACTAACTGTCCGACGGTCAAATTGTATATTCTGCTATTCAATTCGATATCTTTTAGCCTTTCAGTCAGCTCTTCCTTTTTGAGATTTGCCCCCAAAAGGGATTCGGTTATCGCATCAATATCTCCGCTGAAGTAATCCCCGCTGAAGTCTATTGACGTTATTCTTTCGTTTTCATCAAGAAGGATAGATACTTCTATTCCCCCGACTCCTTCAAATCGTTCATATTTTTTTATTTCTTTGCCTCTCTGACAAGAAAACTCCGAAAAATTCCATTCTCTGTTTCCGTATCTTTCATTTTGTATCTGCTTTAATGCAGATTTATCTTCGGTTTTCAGCTTATATTCACGAAGATCGTAAACGGAGAAAAAGAATTTTCTTATTTTTTTCATAAAACCCACAGTATCCGAATCTTTTTTAAGATACGGTCTGATATTAGTGACCCTCGACCTTATCGAGTCCACGCCCCTGAGCTTTAATTTTCCCTGTTCGGGCGTCAAAGCAGAAGTCATTTCTTCCAAATCTACATCAAAAATTAATGTTCCATGGTGAAGAACTCCGTCACGGTTAATAATTTGCGCACTTCCCGAAACTTTTTTTCCGTCCAGCAATATGTCATTTCTCCCGGACATGCTCACAGGCAAGCGAAACGATTCTAAAAGAGACACAATGATTTTAGAGTAGAACTCGAAGTCAAACTTCGGTTTTTCTTTTGACCTTTTGATAAAAGTGAAATTAATGTTTCCTAAATCATGATAGACCGCTCCGCCGCCCGTCATCCTTCTTACTACGGGAACTTCTTTCGAGTTCAGGTATTCTATATCTACTTCTTTTCGATAGTTTTGGTTCTTTCCGATTATGACCGATTTATTGTTCCTCCAAAGTATCAGACAATCGTCCATATTAAGGTTTTCAAAAACCCACTGTTCCAGAGCCAGATTGTAAGGTGCAAAATATTTATCGCTTTCCAAATAAATCATTCCTATTAACCGCCGTTTTTCCTTTTATTATAGCTTTCTTTTGAATTTGCCGGTTCGTTGACACACCAAGTTTGCTGATGATATCATTTCTGTGACTGTTTGTCTTTATTTATTATATCAACTTTATAGGTGAAGCAATGGATTCAAACAATTATAAAACAACTCCTCTTTATGAAACACACCTTGAGCTCGGCGGAAAAATGATTGAATATGCCGGATTCAATATGCCTGTCGAATTTACAGGAGTAATTTCTGAACATCTCTCCGTAAGAGAAACGTGTGGAGTATTTGACGTCTCACATATGGGTG
This sequence comes from Oscillospiraceae bacterium, assembly GCA_012520915.1. Classification (GTDB taxonomy): domain Bacteria; phylum Bacillota; class Clostridia; order Oscillospirales; family Ruminococcaceae; genus WRIP01. Next base: position 85,520 of record JAAYNJ010000022.1, on the reverse strand, counting down.
AATTTCTGATTTCCGGAGATGATGCCGTAGCAAATCTCAACAGGATCATGACAAATGAAATGTCTACATTAAAACCCGGAAAAGTTAGATACACTCTGATGTGCAATGATAGCGGCGGCATTATTGATGATCTGCTTGTATATTGTATTACCGAGGGAAGGTATCTTCTCATAGTGAACGCAGCTAATCGGGATAAAGATTTTTTATGGATTTCCGATAACTTAAAGGGGGATTGTATTATTGATGATCTTTCCGACGGTTTAGCTCTGTTAGCTGTCCAAGGACCTGAATCGGATAGGTTGATGGACAGACTTCTGACAAACGGAAAACTACCGGAAAAATACTATTCCTTTAATGAAAATGTTGAGATATCCGGAATAAAACTGACAGCATCATATACCGGATACACCGGCGAAAGAGGGTTTGAATTGCTTTGCAGAACCCATGAAGTAACCGAGCTTTATAATTCCTTATTAAACGCGGATGATATCTCTGTTTTACCATGCGGACTGGCAGCCAGAGACACACTCAGATTGGAAGCGGCATTCCCGCTTTACGGCCATGAGTTGAATGAGAACATTACTCCTATAGAAGCAGGACTTGGTTTTGCCGTTAAAACCGACAAAGACTTCTTTATCGGAAAAGAATCAATTATCAACAATCCCGTAAGATATTCACGCATAGGTCTGAAAGTGACCGGACGGGGTATAGCAAGAGAAGGAAATACAGTTGAGCTTAACGGCGAAAATATCGGTACTATCACTTCCGGTACATATCTTCCGTATCTCAAGGGCGCATATGCCATGGCCTCCGTGTCAAAAGACATCGTCAACATTCATGATGTTGTCACAATTGATATTAGGGGAAGGAAAGTTGAAGCGGAGGTTGTTAAACTGCCGTTTTATAAATCAAATAAATAGAAAATAAGGAGACTGATATGAATTTACCCGACAATCTAAGATTTTCGAAATCTCACGAGTGGATAATTATCGATGAAAACAACACTGCAAAAGTCGGAATAAGCGATTTCGCACAACATTCCATGGGCGACATAGTTTTTATAAACCTCCCTTCCGTGGGAGATAGTTTCGATGCCGGAGACGAGATCGGAGATGTGGAAAGCGTAAAAGCTGTTTCAGAAATCTACTCGCCTGTCTCAGGTACGGTATCCGCAATAAATGAAGAGCTTCTGACATCCCCTGAATTAATAAACGAAGATCCTTACGGATCCTGGTTTATTGAGATTGAAGGAGCAACGATTGATGACAGTATCACTCTTATGACCTCATCGGAATATGAGGAATTTTGTCAAAAGGAGAGTTGAGTTGTATAACTATCTGCCTTCAACGGATTCACAGAAATCCGAGATGTTAAAATCCCTTAATCTGAAATCGATAGATGAACTTTATAGTTCGGTTCCCCACCACCTTATTGTTGAGAACCTGGATATACCCGAAGGCATTTCCGAGTTTGAACTGGTTTCTAAAATGAAGGATATCGCCAATAAAAACACCGTCTTTGCAACAGTGTTCAGAGGAGCAGGCGCATATAGGCATTTTATCCCTTCAATAGTCAAACATTCGGTTTCTAAAGAAAGCTTTGTAACTGCCTATACACCATATCAGCCGGAAATATCACAAGGAATTCTACAGTCTATTTTCGAATATCAAACAAATATATGCGAATTGACAGGTATGGATGTTTCAAATGCCTCCGTGTATGACGGCGCAAGCGCTGCCGCCGAGGCTGTTTCGATGTGTCGAAATAACAAGAGGACCAAGGCACTGATTTCCGGCACCGTTGACCCGCGCGTGATAAGTGTTATAAAAACATATTGCGACGCTGCTGATGCGGAACTTGTGGTTTTCGGAGAAAAAGACGGTTTGAGCGATTTGGATTCACTCGTCGAAATGTTGGATGAAACCGTCTCTTCCGTGTATATTCAACAACCTAATTTTTACGGATTGATAGAAGATTGCGTCAGAGTTTCCGATATCATATCCAAATCCGGCGCTAAATTCATTATGGGAGTCAATCCCATTGCCATGGCAATTCTTAAAACCCCGGGCGAGGTAGGAGCTGATATCGCTGTAGGCGAAGGACAGCCGCTTGGAATGCCTCTCTCTTTCGGCGGACCGTTTCTCGGTTTTATGGCTTCAAAAAGAGAATTGCTCCGAAATCTTCCCGGAAGAATCGTCGGTCAGACTAAGGACAAAAACGGCAAGAGAGCATTTGTCCTTACCTTACAGGCAAGAGAACAACATATCAGAAGGGATAAAGCAACATCGAATATATGTTCCAATCAGGCACTGTGTGCAACCACCGCATCGGCATATTTAGCTGCAATGGGCCCCAACGGACTGCTTGAAGTTGCAAAACAATGTCTATCAAAAGCTCACTATCTAAAGGACAAACTAACTGACTTGGGTTTCAGCCCCGTATACAAAGGTGAGTTTTTTCACGAATTTTTAACATATTCCCCCGTCCCGACGAATATCGTTTTGGAGCATCTCGAAAAACACGGTATTCTCGGCGGACTTCCATTGGGCAACAGGATTTTGTGGTGTGCTACGGAGGTTAACACAAGGCAGGAAATCGACAGGATGGTAGCTCTATTGGCTGAGGTAGTGAAATGAAACTGATTTTTGAAAAGAGCGTAGAGGGCAGACATTGTGCATCTCTCCCCAAAAATGATGTTCCGGAATTTGAACTTGGAGATGAGTTAAGAAGGTCGCACCCTCCCCGACTTCCCGAGGTTTCCGAAAATGAGCTTTCCAGACATTACACTTCTCTGGAAAGAAGGTCATTCGGTGTAAACAGCGGTTTTTTCCCACTGGGCTCCTGTACCATGAAGTACAATCCCAAAGTAAATGAGGATATTGCCAAACTCGAAGGATTTACCGAGATACATCCTCTTGCCCCTGTCAATTCTGTGAGCGGCTGCATAGAAGTGCTTGAATTGTTGAAGAAACTCCTTTTGGAAATTACCGGCATGGATAATCTGACACTTCAGCCCTCAGCCGGTGCACAAGGCGAACTCACCGGAATAATGATGATAAAAAAGTATCATCAATCACGGAACGACAACAGGGACAAAATAATTATTCCCGACTCGGCCCATGGCACAAACCCTGCAACAGCATCCATGTGCGGAATGAAAACAATCAACATTCCTTCCAATTCTGAAGGCAGAGTTGACATCAGCAGGTTAAAAGAAGTTGCGGGTGAAGATACAGCCGGACTTATGTTGACAAACCCGAACACCTTGGGGGTTTTCGAAAAAGATGTACTTGAAATAACCGACATTATTCATAAGTCGGGCGGTTTGAATTATTTTGACGGCGCTAACCTAAATGCAATAATGGGAGTGGTCAGACCGGGAGATATGGGTTTTGACTGTGTTCACTTGAACCTGCATAAAACTTTTTCCACTCCTCACGGCGGAGGCGGTCCCGGAAGCGGTGTATTGGCATGTAAAGAAGTTTTGTCCGAGTTTTTACCGTATCCGAACTTTTTTAACACAAGCGACTTTTATAAAACCGAAGACATACCGGAAAAAAGCATTGGAAGGATATCGGGATTTTACGGGAACTTTCTCGTTTATTTAAAAGCCCTCTGCTATATTCTGTCGTTGGGAAAAACATCAATTCCCCTATCCGCGAAAACTGCGGTACTGAATTCCAATTACTTTAAGAATTTATTGTCCAAAAAATACAACATACCCTTCCCCAACGACTGTATGCATGAGTTCGTGATCTCGATGAAAGATGAAGCGAAAAACAAGGGCGTAACCGCAAACCACATAGCCAAAATGCTGATAGACAGAAATATCCATCCCCCGACCGTTTACTTTCCCTTAATCGTAAAAGAAGCTTTAATGATTGAGCCGGCTGAGACGGAGGCAAAGGAGTTGCTGGACGAAGTCGCAGAGATTTTTTTGGAAATTTACGATATTGCTATGAACGATCCCGAAATGGCGAAAGCCGCACCAATCAATACGGAAATTTCCCAACCTGATGAAGTTCTTGCTGCCAGAAAACCCGTACTCAACTTCTATGACGAGGAGAATGTCGATGTATGACCTTGCGGTTATAGGCGGCGGGCCTGCCGGATATCTTGCGGCTATAAAAGCCGCTCGGCTCGGTATGAATACGGTTTTGATCGAGAAGGGCGACTTGGGAGGAGTTTGTCTGAATAAAGGGTGTATTCCTACAAAGATATTTGTTCATTCCGCAAAATTGTATAATTCTATGCAAAAAGCCGGCGATTTCGGAATAGCCGCCGGCAGATTATCCGTAGATTTTGAGTCAATTAATTCCCGAAAAAATCGAATAATTTCCGATATGCAATCGGGAATATCTTCTCTGCTAAAAATTGACAAGCTAAAGCTGATAAAAGGTTCGGCAAAGGTCTTCTCAAAAGAAAAGATTGCAATTATAGAGCCTTGTTTTTCTGAAATCGGAGCCAGGAGCATACTGATTGCTACAGGATCCCGACCATACCTCCCAAATATTGACGGAATAAATTTGCCGGGCGTCATTACAAGCGACGACCTGACATCAAAGCTTGAAGCTTTTAAAAGCATAGTAATAATAGGCGGAGGCGTGGTTGGGGTCGAGTTTGCATTTATTCTCAACAGTTTCGGTGTTGATGTTACAATAGTTGAAGCCGAATCAAGACTTCTTCCGGGCATTGATAGAGAGGTATCGCAGAATCTCTCGTTGATAATGAAAAAAAGCGGGATTAAAATATTCCTGTCTTCAACGGTTGAAGGTATAAAAAAAGAAGACACTCTTGTGTGTTCAATTAAAACAAGTAAAGAAACTTTAAATATTGCCTGTGATCGAGTGCTGGTTGCAGTAGGGAGAACACCGAATACGGGAGAGCTTTTTGATAAATCCCTGGATATAAAAATTAACAACGGAATCATTACCGACGATTTCGGGATGACATCAATAAAGAATATATATGCTGCTGGCGATATAACGTCAGGAGGTGTCCGGCTTGCACACTATGCGACAGCACAAGGGCTTAACGTTGTAGATAAAATTTCCGGCGGTACACCTTCCCGTACAACCTCTATGAATTATGTCCCTTCCTGTATATATACCTCACCTGAAATTGCATCTGTCGGCATCACCGCGGATTGGGCAAAAGAAAACAATATCGATTTTGTTGCGGGAAAGTACGTAATGTCATCAAATCCCATGAGCATTATCGAATCTTCTCAAAGGAGTTTTGTAAAGCTTATTTTCGAAGCGGGTTCCCTTAAATTGCTCGGCGGTTCGATTGTTTGCGACCGGGCTACCGACATGATAGGATTAATATCAATTGCTCTGACAAACAACCTCACAGCTTATGATATGAGAGACATGATTTATGCGCACCCCACTTTCTATGAAGGAATTTACGAAGCAATAGAAGATGCCTTGGGAGGAAGTCTGCAGACGGCTTTCAAAAAAAGATAACCTGATTTTTGTATTAAAAGAGGAGTAAGCGACTGAACCGCTCACTCCTCTTTTATTATTCTGTAAGCCTTCTGTAGAACTCTTGAATCAATGCGCTTGAAAGGCTGAATCCCGATTTGTCAAAAAGTTCATTGCCGGGAATTTCGCTGTAATGAATCCAGGCTGCATACCCTATTTCAACATCATCTATGACTATCTCGTTGTCTCCCTCTCTTTCTGCAAAAAACCCTGAAAGTATGCTGCCCGAGAACGCCCAGGGTTGGCTTTTAAAGTATTCCAAGTTTTTGATTTTTATTCCGGTCTCTTCATACACTTCCCTTCGCGCTGCATCTTCCAATGTTTCTCCTATCTCGACAAAGCCTGCAACCAGCGAATATCTTTTGTAACTACCCCCTTTATACCTTGTCACCAAAATATTTTCACCATTAGTCACTGCCACCATGATTGCGGGAGAAATTTTCGGATATTCTATAATGCCGCATTCGGGACAAACCAATGCTCTCTCTTTCTCCGAATGATTCATAACCCGGGAACAACGACCGCAAAAACGATGTGCTTCATACCAATTCGAAAGATGATTTCCGGTTATACCTGCAAACCCCATCCACATCGGATCCATTTCCCTGAACAGTCTCACCGGCAACCAATTGAATTCTTCGGGCAGATTTTTAACCTTGAGAAATCCAAGAAAAAAAGCAATATCATCAATTGAAAAGAGATACCTGACAAAATTTTCAATATGGCGGGAAACGTCAATATAAGTAGGAAAAATATTTCTTCCCTCTTTTTCAACAATTAAAACCTCATCTCCCTCGAAGATTAGCACAACATCATCATGCTCCACCTTTCTTTGGGAGTATTCAGGTTTAAACACGCGTGGTGAAATCTCATGCAGCATATTAGCCCCATTTGGTTTTGAATCCGAGTAATTTAAATAAATGGCTTTTTGTTTACAAACAGTTAATTAAGCTTTAATTCGTCATAAATTTCTTTTGCCTTTTTCATGGCGTTTTCATAAGTTTCTTTGTTTAAATCAGGGTAGGGTCCGTATTGCTGTACTGTATGCGCAGCAACCATATTTCCCCATATGCAACAAAACAACGGGTCATATCCTTCAACCCAAGCCCAGAGAACAGCACCTGTGGAACTGTTTCCACATCCGGTAGGATCAATCTCCTCGGTTTCAGGAACAACACTAATCGATTCGGAGAAATATGATTTGCCATTGGATAACATGTAAGCGCCTTCTTTACCCACCCGATAATAGGTAGGCATCCCCGATTCGTAAAGTCTTTCTATAGATTCCTCATCACTCTTTGTACCGAAAAGGTTGAAGCTCTCGGGTCTGTTTATTGAAAAGATATCCACAACTTCATTAAATCTTGAAAAGCCAATATATTTCACATTTGTGTCTTTCTTTTCAGGGTAGTATTCCCACATGATTTTAAGTTTCGGAAACATTTTTTTCAGCTCAATCAGCTGAAGAAAAATCTCCTCCGTCATTTCGGCACCCATGTACATTCCCTCGGTATCCCTAGTGATAAAAGGAACCATTTCCAAAGGCAATATATGACCTTTCTCGGGGAACAGTTTACCGACTTCATCGTTATATACTGAATGGGCATCATATCTCCCATCCGGATGGTACTTAAGTCCGTTATAAGTGCATCGATTCAGTCTTTTTATCAGCCCTGACTTTGATATATTATTGTCCCTAAACCATTTTCCGTAGTATTCTTCAAAATCTTCACCTATGGCAGAAACAATCAGGCTATCCTTTTCAGCAAACCTTATACCGGTATAGGCATAAAAACTACCGCCACCGATTATATCTTCGATGGTGCTGCCATCAGGGAATTCTATCTTGTTAATAATGAAAGTTCCCGACACAACATATTTCATCTCAGCCTCCCAAAACAGCAATATTAATGCGGTTTTCTATCAGTCCGAAACAACTTTTACATAAAACTGTCTGTCTCTGGGGCCGTCAAATTCCGCAAAAAATATTCCCTGTGAAGATCCTAAAAGTACTTTTCCGTCTTTAACAATCAAGGTCTGTGATGTTCCCACCAGCATCGACTTTATGTGACCCGCTGCATCCGTCGGGGTATCATAGGTATGCAGGAAATCATTTCTTGTTGGTACAAGTTTATCCATCTCAATCATAAAATCCACATGGCCCCTTTTGTCCCAAAAGGAAGTTACCAGAATACCTGCAGTTGTGTGATTACAGTGGACAATTATAAACCCGTCCTTGACCCCGCTGTTTTTGACTATCTCCTGAACATCATCCGTGATTTCATACATTTCTTCAAATTTGGATCTAAACTCTCTTTTTTCCATATATGCCATTTTAATTACCTCTTAAACAATTATTTCAAGTTCGCTGGCACGAATTCTTCTGCCCATATCATTAAACACTTCGCTATTTGCCCTGTACGGCGTCTCTCCCTTAAATATCCCCATATATGCGGCCACATAGTCCATCGGGATATGCTGCATCAGTGCATTTGCCCATGAATATTTGGGTTTCGGCAGAGAAAACACGGTAGCACTCTTCGGGAAAATGTCCTCATTTGTGTCGGTAATTATTACCAAGGGTCTCCCAAGAGCGGTTATTGTATCAATTGTTTCAAGGCTTTTTCCAAATGCCGGAGAAGATGTGTTTGCAATTATAAAAGTTCCCGACTTCTCAGGCTGTCTGTTGAAGAAATTAATGTGGTTCCAGTCTTCGGTATCATCGATTGTTGTCAATCCTCCAAATGATTCCACCATCTTGGCGGAACCGAAAAAGGCGGTTGCATAGTCGGGTCCATCAGCTATGAAATCCATAATTTCAATGCCTTTATCCAACCAATCACAACTCAATTCAAAAGTCTTTTCCTCAATCTCATCAATAACCCTTCCTCCGAAGGAGTTTACATACTCAAGAGCGGCGTTTCTTCTCTCATTAGCTTCTTCTTCTTTGAGGAATCCCTTGACCATACCTACATACAGGCCGAACATGTCCGCCGCAAAAAGCGAAGCCTGGTAGGAGGTTACACACGGTGCAGGTTGATCACATTCCGGGGTATTTATATCAACAACATAGTCACCGGCTTTTCCTAAGGCACTGTTAATATTTTGGGTAAAGGCCACCGTTTGCCCGCCTATGGCATTCATTCTCAAAATGCTTTCGACCAATCTTGAGGTGCTTCCGCCAACAGATATCGCAAGTAACATGTATTGAGCTACTCTCGTCGGATCCCACCCTCTATAGGTATTGTAATATCTGCTAAACTCAATGGCTCTCGGCGTTTCCGTTGCAACTCCGGGAACCATTCCTGTCGTGCTGGACCTGTCTGTATTTTCAAAAACCGGTCTTGATGCAAGTGCGGAGCAATAGCTGTCTCCGTTTCCGGTTATTATGAAGTATCTTGCTTTTTTAATGCTTTTTTCAGGAACGGCGGCTCTCAAATAGTCAAAAGTTACACTGTTGTTGAGCAGATTTAATGTTTTCACACTATTTCTGGTTTGACTCAGCAAATTGCTTTTGTATTCGTTATATTTTAAATATTCCATCAATCATTCCCCCAAAACACATATATAATAGTTTCTTTTTCTGGGTCCGTCATATTCCATAAGGAAATATCCGAGCTTCCCATCCGCAACCAAATTGCCGTCTTTTACGATAGATGTTACGCTGGTGCCGAAAAGTGCACACTTTATGTGCCCTGCAGCATCGTCAGGAGTATCCTCATGTTTAAAATTAATTCTTGATGGAACCAGTCTCTTTACTTCTTCCATCATATCGATCCTAATATCTTCAACAAACGCTGTCGTCGCAACAACTCCAATTGTTGAATGGGGTACTTCTATACTAAGCAAACCGTTTTTAACGCCGCTTTTATTAAGCACTTCTTTTACATTTTCAGTGATTGATATAACTGCATTTTTCGTTGTTTCAATCTCAAATTTTTCAATATAAACCATATCCGTCACCTCAAATAATTTCAATTTTACTGTCAATTAAGCGGGGTCCGTGTGCCGCCGCAGTATTCTGCATAAGTTCAGGTTTATCCTCAAAGAAAAACGGGGTGCCTTTCAATTCTGCGATATATCCCGCTATCATATCAAAAATATAGTGTTGCATTAGAGGATTTAACCAGAAATATCTCGGCTCCGGTGTTGTGATTACCTCAAAACCGTCCGGGAACTCATCAGCAGATGCATCCGTAATCACGATGCACGGGCTACCGATTCTCTTTATTGACTGAAGCGTTTCCTTGATTCGGCTGAATGAAGGTGTGTTTTTATTAGCTATTACGACCCTGCCTATAGTTTCGGGTTCGGATAGGAAATAGTTAATATGCAGCCAATCTTCGGAGTCGTCATAAGTTGTATATCCTCCGTATGTTTCAAGAACTTTCGCCGATCCGAATTGAGCTGTCGCATAATCGGAATCATCTCCAATGAAGTCCAAAGCCCTTAAATCTTTCCATCTTGTTGCAATATCAAAAGAGAGATTGTCAAGAGCTTCCAAATTGTTTGAAAATTCTTCGGCAAAATCCACTATCGCCTTTTTCATATCCTCGTATTCATTGTGCGATATTACATTTCTTGCTCTGCCTATTCTTAGGGCAAGCAGTATCAGCGATGTAATGGCCGCGCTGTAGCTGTTTGAACCCGGATTATAGTTGCCCTGAGGCAATACAAGCGGGAAAACATGTCTTGCCGCTTTTCCGCACGGCGAATCTTTGCTTTTTGTTAATGCAATGGTGTTCGCATGATACTTGCCGGCTCTTAGCAAAGCTTCTGTCGGCCTCGCCTTATCACCTGATGCCGAAACAACAATTACGAGCGGGGTATTAGGGGAATATCCGAGAAATCTGCTGTTTAAATGTCTCGTAAAGTCGATATTTCTCATTACTTCAACATCAATTCCCGTCACAGCTTCAAATACGGCCCTTGTAGCGATTCCCGCCATCCAACTATCTCCGCACCCGGTCATTATCACCTTCTGGATGTCATGAATCTCCTTCATGGATATGACTTCTTTTAAAAGATTGTGGTCTGTCTTTTCACATACTTCCTTGATGATTTCCGCCGCTTTGTATGCCTGATCGGAAAGTCGGTTTGAATAATCCTTTTTGTTCATATAAAACCTCTTTTAATGAATAACGGTTATCTAAACATAACTTAATTATAGTATATTTTTCTTCCAATATGTACTATAGTTCGAGCAAATACGATTTTATACCGAAGTCCGTAAATTTACGGTAAGATTTTAATTTGTAGCGGGCGTCCATGTGGAATCAACGAAGGAAATGTGATAATATTTACAAAGCGCTAACAGAAAAACCGGGTGAATATGAAAATATTATCATGGAACGTAAACGGATTAAGAGCTAATATCTCCAAAGGCTTTGTTGAACGAATAAGCGAACTTTCTCCCGATATCATTTGTGTGCAAGAGACAAAGATGCAGAGAGGTCAGGTAGAGGTCGATTTGCCCGAATACGGAGAATACTGGAATAGTGCTGAAAAAAAGGGTTATTCCGGAACAGCGATATTTACAAAGTTAAAACCTCTTGAATATACTTTAGGCATGGGAATAGATGAACATGACCGCGAAGGCAGGCTTATTACTCTGTTTTTCGAAAATTTTATTCTCGTTAATGTGTATACTCCAAATTCTCAAAGGGAGCTAAAGCGAATCGATTATAGAATGAAGTGGGAAGATGATTTCAGAAAGTACCTTTTAGAGCTTGATAAAATCAACCCCGTAATAATCGGCGGAGATTTAAATGTAGCTCATGAGGAAATCGATATAAAAAATCCGGATACCAACAGAAAGAGTGCAGGTTTTACGGATTTTGAAAGAAATAAAATGACCGAACTTTTGAGTTCGGGATTTACCGACACATTCAGATTCTTATATCCCGATAAAACCGATGCCTATACCTGGTGGAGTCCTTGGGCAAATTCCAGGGAAAGAAATGTAGGTTGGCGACTTGATTATTTTCTGGTATCGAATAGGCTCAATTCATTGGTAGTTGATTCTCTAATACATCCCGGTGTTTTTGGAAGCGACCATTGTCCTGTCGAACTGATTATTTCTATAGATTAATTTCCCACCCCTTATGGTGATTAAATGAAAAATATTCCCAACATTCTTACGCTGTTAAGGATTGCCCTTATTCCGTTTTTTGTGTGGCAAATAGCAGTCGGCAATAATTTAGTTGCCGGTTTGATTTTGCTTGTTTCTTCATTGACCGACCTGTTTGACGGTTATCTCGCAAGAAAATTCAGCTGGGTAAGCGATCTCGGGAAGGTGCTTGATCCGATTGCCGACAAGCTGACCCAGTCTGCGGTCTCGGTGATGCTCATTGTGGTTCTCAGAAAGTATTGGTACTTTTTTGCCATCATAATTATCAAAGACTTCTTTATACTGCTGCTCGGGTCAAAAATGATAAAACAGGGATTGAAATTCAAAGGCGCGAAGTTCATCGGAAAAGCAACCACTTTCGTTTATTACGGTGGAATGATATTTATCATTTTGTTCCCGAATGTGAATGAATGGATAAAAATATCAATACTTTCATTATCCGTATTGTTATCGATTGCAACTGCGGCAGCTTATTTGCCTGAATACTTCAGGTATATAAAGGATCCAAATAATTCCTGTTGGGATGATTCCGAACCAAAAACTGATAACGATTAAATTCTAACGGTATGGAAAGGATCTTTAATGGATTTTTTGAATCAAATCAGAGATTACATTCCTCTAAACGAACAGGAAGAGTCGGACAAAAACATAATACTTGAATATTCTTATCTCTGTTCCGACGTTTTGACCAGAGAAAACAAAGTTGCTCATATTACGAGTTCAGGATTTATTGTCAACTCAGAAATAGATAAAGCACTTTTGATACACCACAACATAAGAGATGTTTGGGCATGGACAGGCGGTCATGCCGACGGAGATTCCGACCTTCTATCCGTCGCCGTGAAAGAGGCGCGCGAGGAAACAGGCGTCGGCAGAATCGATGTTCTATCTCCTGAAATTGCCTCTCTGGATATCCTGACAAACGAAGGGCATTTTAAAAACGGAGAATATGTCAGCGCCCACCTTCATCTGTCGGTTGCATTTATCCTTGTTTGTAATGAAAATGAAAAATTGGTCAAAAAACCTGATGAAAACAGCGGCGTGAAGTGGTTTGGTTTCGACTTTTTCAATTCCGATAATTTTAGCGACGGCGACTGCTATCTTTACAACAAGCTTATCAATAAAGCTGTTGCTTTCAGGGATTGCGGTAAATATTGACCTTTTTTGACTTAAGGCACTTGATTATTACAACTCTATAATATAATATTATGTAACCTACGGTCATGGAGAAGTACTCAAGCTGGCCGAAGAGGCGCCCCTGCTAAGGGCGTAGGGTAGGAAACTGCCGCGAGGGTTCAAATCCCTCCTTCTCCGCCAAATTTATAAGAAAGGGCACCATATTTTGATAGAATATGGTGCCCTTTTTTTATCCTCGTTTGAAGCGTTGAAATCAATGAGTTTCTATGTTTAGCTAACATGAGTCAAATTCAGTTGAACAAGAGATTCAAAGGCTATAAAGAACACTGCATCGACATACAGGATAAAATGAGCGGGCTGCAGAAGCAGAGCAAAAATCGGAAGGCACAGGCGGATTCAATCAGCGCATTCATGTTTGAATTGCACGAAACCGATGAGTCGGTCACGGAGTTCGGCAGCAAACTATGGACTGCGGTCATTGACAGCGTACTGGTACGGAAGACTGGCAGACTTCTGTTCCAGTTCAAAAACGGGATGGAGGTTGAAGGATGTCGTTTTGGGTAGAAAAATCCATTTTTGTATGATATAATTATTAATTTGAGAAACTCGAACAAGGAACAATAAATATAAGAATTCCTGTTTCGCAGAACCTTGCATCCGGTGATGCCGCACTTCAAGAATTAGCAAAGATATCATTTGTTGATGGTCCGGGACTAAACCTAAAGAGACATGTGCCCGCAACTTGATGCGGTAATAAATTTTAATTTGATGGAGTAAGATATGGCAAAAGTAATAAGACCGCAGGATACGGCAAGAGCTACGGCATATGAATTATGGATGAAAGCACCGAACCCGATGGTGACTTTTTTCAAGACGATAGATGTGACAAACATAGTCAGAGTGAGCAAAAAGAAAAACTTGAAGTTTAATATGCTTCTTGATTATTGTATTGGAAAAGCCGCTGCGTCTGTAAAGGAATTCTTTATTCTTCCGGTCGGCGATAAGCTGATTCAGTATGATACTATCGCTGTCAACACAATCGTAAAAAACAAGACAGGAGAAGTAAGTTCCTGTGACATTCTGCAATCAGATGAATTGGCAATATTTAATCGAGAGTATCTGAAATATACCGCTCTGGTTGCAGAACACTGTGAAGACAGAGACTTGTCCTCAGACAGCATGGTGATCGGAACATCCGCAATTGTTGATGCAGAGATAGACGGCGCAGTCGGTATGAACAGTGGAATTTTCAATAACCCGTTTATCATCTGGGGAAAATACAAAAAGAAGCTTTTCAGATACTGCCTGCCGATTTCGTTTCAGTTTCATCACACGCAGATGGACGGTGCCCATGCGGGAAGATTTCTGGCGAACCTTCAAAATGAAATCAACGAATTACGATAACAAATTTCAGTTTGCTCGCTCAAAGATGTACAGCTTTTCCGGGCAAAAAACACCTTGAAACCGTACCCCTTGATTTGAAACCGCAACTATGCATTTGCACCCATAGGAGGAAATTCTATCAATATATGATTTCTTTTCCAAAAAAGAAAATTTTAATTCGAAAACAAAAGAGCTCAATAATTGAGCTCTTTTGTTTTAATTTACAGCGATGTTTTACGCAGCAAAACGCAAATTCTGCAAAATTTTAAATATTACAAGTTATATATCCTCGCCCGATTCATATATCATGTCAGGGAGGTTTTATACGTTTTTCACTTTTAATATCGCTCTTAACCGATGTATTTGCTATAATGAAGAAAATCGAAGAGAACCGATAATTATGGGGTAGTGGAATGGTTAAAATAACTGCGGACAGCACATGCGATTTATCAGCTGAAATTGTAGAGAACTATGATATTACAATAACTCCGTTGACAATAATGGTAGGGGACAAGGCATATATTGACGGTGTCGATATTACTCCCGATGATATATTCCGCTATGTCGATGAAGAAGGGAAAACATGTAAAACCGCGGCTATCAACGCTTTTGATTATGAGCAGGTTTTTGGAAAATACAGCGCTGAATACGAAGGGGTCGTTCATATTAATATAAGCTCGGATTTTTCTTCCTGCCATCAAAACGCCTTGCAAGCTGCGCAAAGTTTTGACAATGTTTATGTTATCGACTCTAAAAATCTATCCACCGGCAGCGGTCATCTCGTTTATGCAGCCGCATTAATGGCAAAAGAAGGGCATTCCGCAGAGGAAATATGCGCTGCCGTAGAGAAGATGATACCTTTTGTGGACGCAAGTTTTGTCATAGATACACTTGATTACTTATATAAAGGGGGCAGATGTTCGGGGTTAGAGTTGCTTGGCGCGAAGGTGCTTAAAATCAAGCCTTCAATAGAAGTAGTTAAAGGAAGCATGAAAGTCGGCAAGAAATACAGAGGCGGACTTGAGCAGTGTATATTGCGCTATTTAAACGATAAAATGTCGGATATAGGCAGTATAGACAAAAAAAGAATATTTCTTACCCACTGTCGCTGTCCGCAAGAAATAGTTGAAAAAGTTGAGTCATCATTAAAAAAAGATTTCGGTTTTGATGATGTCATAATAACCGAGGCCGGATGTACGATATCAAGTCACTGCGGTCCCGGAACATTAGGGGTACTGTATATACGCAATAACGAAAAAACCTCAATACAGGTATAGACACCTTATTTTCTGAATTCGGAAAAGATAAACACCTTACATTTGTGCCTGAAATATGATAGAATTGTACTTGGTAAACTGATTATTTTACTTGACATGCTACATTAAGTCAATACTTTCAGCATTGTTTAAGAAGATTCTTTTTACCGGTTGACAGTCTTCTATCACAGTGAGGTGTTTATGTATAATATCGGCGATTTGATTGTTTATGGAAAAACCGGTGTATGTCGGGTTGAAGGAATCAAGCCAATAGATCCTGAAGGAACAGGTGAAGAAGTATTATACTATGCTCTTAATCCGCTTTACAGGCCCGGTACCGCTTTTGTTCCGGTCAATTCCGACAAAGTTCAACTTCGTCCGATAATCTCCAGGAAAGAGGTTGAAGAGTTAATTGAAAAGATACCGTCAATAGATGTAAAGGCATATTATAACAGTTCGCTGTCACAATTGATCGAGCATTATGAAAAGTCCTTCAGTTCTCACAGTTGCCTGGATTTAATTAAGCTTACCATGTCACTTTATGAAAAAAGACGGAATTTAGAGGAGCAAAACAGAAAGTTCGGAGTAGTCGACGGAAGATTCATGAAAAAAGCGGAAGAGCTTCTGTTTGGAGAATTCGCTGCAGTTTTAGAAATTCCGATAGAGGACGTACCGGATTATATCGCAAGTCGCGTGGGGGATGAGTATTTGGAATAATCATTTTACTCTCATCGTATGTTGATTTTTGTTTAATTCAAAGAGATTAGAGAGGTATTTAACGTGAGCTGTTATAACATTATTGCCATCAGGCTTGAAAGCAGAACTCAAAACGCAAATAATCTACAGGAGATTTTGACGCGGTCAGGTTGTAATATAAAGGTAAGACTTGGGCTTCATGAGGTAAGCGACGACTATTGCGCCAATGACGGCGTAATTATTCTCCAGGTATGCGGCAAAGATGAAGAAATCCAACAATTGCTCGATAATCTGAACCATATGGACGGTGCGACGGCAAAATTGATAAGGCTCTAAATGTTCGCTCAATACTAATCAAATTATTTATTTGGCAAAATAAAACAAGACCCCTTTACATGGGTCTTGTTTTTCATTTCGTGTATATATTTTTCAATCTGCACTTTTCATGGCGGAAAGGGTGGGATTCGAACCCACGG
The DNA here is from genome assembly GCA_012520915.1 of Oscillospiraceae bacterium. Lineage (GTDB taxonomy): Bacteria > Bacillota > Clostridia > Oscillospirales > Ruminococcaceae > WRIP01. The sequence goes on along the minus strand of JAAYNJ010000022.1, from coordinate 68,956 downwards.
TACCCGAAGGTACGCCGGTTTTCAAGACCGGTGCCTTAAACCAACTCGACCACCTTTCCGCAAAACAAGTGAATTTTAACAAAAAGACATGATTATGTCAATGATTGAGCGAATCAATATTGTCTGCAAACATATTCGTATACTCAGCTATGCTTCCGCCTTTACCATTCTGAAGAGTTCTCTATACTTATGTGCGGATCTGGGAAAATCTGACAATATTTCATAACTTTCTCTATCTTTTGTTCCGATTGTCAACACCATTTTCCCTATCACATCGACATCTTCAATTAGATCAAACGGGAATTCCAACTTTTCTTTATCGGTTTCAAAAATAAAACAATCTCTTTTTGCAGAGAAGCTGCCCTTCCCTATCAACTCACTCTCTTTTTCCTTAATTATCCGAAAAAGCTTTTGATTACCGTCACCAAAGAATACATCATTTTTGCCATTTTCAATCAGCTTTTTGATTCTTTTGAACTGCCATTTATCCCAATCAAGAATGGTGTTAAATCTGTTCTTATAACCGTCAATCCCTTCTATGGTGCCTGTTTTTGTATATCTCATTTTGAGACCGCAATCGCAGTAAAACTTATCGTCCTTTGAACTAATAGTGGAAATTTTGTTGCAGTTTTCACAGGTAAAAAGAGAAATTTCAATGTTTTCCGCAAGGTGACCGCCTTTATAGTTAACGCCGTTCTCGTTGGCATCATATTCATTTACATACAGGTCGCGTTTAATTATTTCATAGATTTCTTCATGCGTCATTTTGGAAAGTTCATCAGAGTCATATACTCCCATGACCTTACCGTTTATTACACCCCTTCTCATGCTTCGCGCCCACCTGGGATATGTGAAATATCCTCCTGTTAACGCGTAAGTTACAAGATTCACACCGCTTTTAGATATCAGTTTTGCGGTTGACGGTAGAATTCTTCCTGTTTCTCCATTGAAAGATCGGTTCCCTTCAGCAAAAACACAAACATTCTGTCCGTTTCTGACTGTTCTGATAATCTCCGCTGCCGCTCTCGCTTCGGTTCGACCTTTCATCCTTATTATCGGATCAAATGCATATTTTATTAACTTCCCCGCTGTCGGCCAACGGTATATGTGTTCGCTCGCAACAAAATAGGTGTGTTTATTCGCGGCCAAAGCCAGAATAATCGGATCCCAATCATTATTGTGATTTGCAAGTATTATAACAGGCTTATCGGTAATATTTATTTTTTCAAGTTTCAGGTTGAGCTTGCACTTTATTAGCGAACCCAAAAAAAACTTTAAAATAGCAAATAACGATTTGTGTCTTTTGATGTTCTTTTCTCTGCTATTTAACTTTTTCAAATCATTTCTCCGGTCCACTGACATTTTTTCATATCCACTCTATTTCCAATGAATGAAACCCCGTCTTCTTCCAAGAGCACTCTCTGTGCGTCCTCTCCCCCAAAAGCAAACGATCCTGAACATTCTCCAAACCTGTTGACCACCCTGAAGCATGGTATTGTTTCAGGGCTGGGATTTCGGTGTAAAGCATAGCCTACAACTCTCGACAACCGCGGATTTCCTACCATGAAGGCTACCTGACCATAGGTTGCAACTTTGCCCGGCGGTATCATGCTGACAATTGAATATATCTTTTCAAACGTGTTCATTCCCCAATACCGCTTACCATATTGGCATTTACCTTTCTCATCTCCGCTATATTGGCAAGGTGTTCATTATAGGTTACGCCGTAATATGTCTTGCCCGTATCATCCATCAGGAAGAAGTAATACGGTGTATCTTCAGGTACAAGTACGGCTTTAATCGAAATCACGCTGGGATTGCATATCGCCCCGACCATAAGTCCGCTGGACTCGTATGTGTTATATAAGTATCTCATCTCTTCCGGCGTTTCCTCGCCCCGAATATCTCCATAGTAGTAGTCCAGCACATAGTCGGCATAGTTTCTGGTAGCACAGGATTGCAGAGAGGGAAACGGGGAACCCTCTTCAAGTCTGTTGTGAAACACCGAAGATACTTTGTATATTTCATTTTCGTCTCCCGATTCTTTTTCAATCAGAGAAGCAAAAATAATAATTTCTTCCAACGAATATTCACTTTTGGAAATCAATTCGGATATTCCGGCATCATTTAGGACCTTACTTTCGAAATTTTCGAGCATCTTCTTCACAACATCTACGGGAGTAGCGTCCTCAAAGAACTCATATGTATCCGGATATAAGAATCCCTCGAGTTTTATAAACTTATTTTCATCATCGGAAATTTCATTCCAAAACGGAACATCATAAGTCTCTTCGTTACAGGCTGATAGCCACTCATCGAGACTGCAAAATCCGATTTGTTCCAGATACAACCCCATCCTAAGCGCAGTATATCCTTCGGCAAAGGTAAATCTGATAGTTTCTCTTGTGTCTTTGGCGGGGACTTCCAGGGCCATAATCAGTTCATCATATGACATTCCGGACGTTACGTCATGCGGGCCATACATAAACTTCGGAGTTTTTTCACTGAAGAACTTCACATATCCCCTGAAAATTAATTCATTCTTAATGATTCCTTCATTTTTGAGAAGTTCTGCAATCTTATTGGTACTGGCCCCTTCGGGAACATCTATTACGAATTGAGTGCCGTCCCCAAATTCCCCGTTAACCTCTTTTTTTATATACCTCAACGTAACATACGCCGAAACGGATATTGCAATTAAAAAAACAAGTGCAATTAAAGGTCCTATTTTTATTTTTTTTCTTCTTTTTATTTCTTTTTCAGATGATCTGTATACCATTTTTATAAGCTCCTGATATGTTTTAATCAAACATCATGTTCATATAAGGTACTAAATCCCTTAAATATCTGTTTACATTCAACGGCTTTGACATTCCGAAAGGACTCACTTTTCCCTGTAACGAAAAGAGCGGAGATTGAACCTGCAAAGAAATCCTCGCTTTCTTTGCTCTTGTTTTTTCCACAATTTCATTTATAAGGATAAGCTGGGCATCCGAGGAAGTTCCGAGACATTCTTTAATATAAAGTCTCCCCTTGTTTTCAGAATAAAAAGCGTAGGCGCTTCCTCTATCACCTTCATACAAGGCAATATGATCACCATACACAAAGGCATCCTCGATAATAAATGATATGTATTTTTCGTTCCACGAAATATGCGGAATCTCGAGAAGCGCCTCTTCCCTTACTTCAAAAATCCTGTTATGAGGAACTTTATCAACTATGACTTCAGCATCCGGTTTTGGAATATTATCCAACATTCCCTGCTTAATCTTTACTGTTCTTAAATTAAAGTCCGTGCTATATCCTCTTTTTTTGTAATATTCAATAAGGAATCTGTCGCCCGGCACAAGCACAGAGAGCTGTTTCCCATCTTCTCTGGCCATATTTTCGGAATTTTCCAAAAGATATGTCATTATTCCCTTGTTTTGGTATTTTTTCAGCGTGGCAGCTCCCAGAATATAAACTGCTTCCACGGATACATCCTTAAACACGAAAGTTGTATCCAGCATAAGAAGCATAGAAACAACAACTCCATTTTCTTCATAAACTATGGCGTTTGAAGGTTTTGCAACTCTGTCAAAAATGAAGTCTATATAGTTTATAGGATCATCGAAACTACTGTCCCAAATCCTTTTCAATGCCGGAATATCGTAAGCGGTTGCCGTTCTGATCATTTCAATCCTCAAAAATATTATTACTACTATTGTTTCTTTCTAATAGTTATTTTATCAGTAATAAACTCAGGATAGTAGGATAGTTTGGACTTTCTCAAACCGGGAACTCCCAAGTCATCTTCTCGATTTATGTATTTATAATCCTTACAGAACTCCCTTGCAAAATCCCTGTTAATAATTGCATACGTTCCGTTTATTTCATGATAAGCTTTTTCAATATGAATGCAGTAGGTTTCATCGTTAATCCTTTCACCAATCGAGTAGGCAAGAACTCTATCCTCATTTTCAATAAATCCGCCATCAAAATCAAGTTCAAAAAAGTTGTCCAGAGCTGAAACGGTAACTTTGTGTTCTTCACGCAAGCCTTTGTCATCGCATCCATACATCAAATTCCAATCATCATTCATTTCACGCACTCTGGAGATGTTCGACTCATCGATTCTATGGAATTTATAGTTCGGTTGTTCCCTAAGAAATCTCGATATATGATTTCTCTTTTTTTGGTATTTTTTCCCTTTAAGATTTATCAAATTGCTGCTCAAGTATATATATTCCGCATAATCTCTTTCTTCTTTAAACTCAAACAATCCGGGGAAAACATCATCTACTCTTTTAAAATCCTCCTTGTCGGCTGCATAAATTTTGAAAACATCCCCTTCTTCTCTCGCATCACACAATAATAAGTCAATAGCCGTTTCCAACTTGTATTCCCCGACCGGAAAAAGATATCCGACGCCGTTTTTATCATGCCTTATTGCCAATCCGCCGTTAAAAAAGGCAACCTTAGTTGCATAAATGTCACTCCAAATAAAAATATTTCCGAATGTGTACTCACACCCCCTATCTTTTTCCGCTTCCAGTATTTCTTTTATCTTTATTTTATTGTCAAGTGAAACTTTCTTAAATTCGAGCATAAACAGTTCCTTCAATTAAACAATTTTAATGTTATTACAATAACATGGGAATTACTCGCTCATACACTGATTTGGCTATCTCATCAATAGATGCCATTCCTGTTTCAGAGCAACAGTTTACAATTTCCCAATCTTGTGTTTCCGCACAATATAGCGCTGCTTCTCTGCTTTTTTTCTGATAATCCATATCTTTTTCATGGATGTCCTTTTGACTGTTGTCTCCGTTATATCTGTCAGACATCAGACTTGCTCCAACCTCAGGCGGAACATCGAGATAAATCACCCCATAGGGTTTTGGTATTCCGAGTTTTGAATATTCAAAATCGGACAACCACTCAAAAAAATCTTTCCAGTCCCCTTTACAAAGTTTTGACATTTGATAAACCGCGTTGGAGGTAGTGTATCTATCGCAAATAATTAACCTGCCTTTTGAATACTCTTCACCCCACCATTTTTTAAAGCTTACATATCTGTCTAAAGCAAAGAACAATGACGCTGTGTAGGCATTTATATCTTCTGATGAGCTGCCGAATTCACCGTTTAGATACATTTTCACAAACAGAGAGCTCGCCTCATCATATCTAGGGAAACTTAGTTTCATCGCGTCTATTCCCTCAGACTTCAGTCTTTCAACCAAGATATTGCTTTGCGTCTCTTTCCCGGAGCCGTCAAGCCCTTCAATTACAAGTATTCTGCCTTCCAAAAGTCTAATTCCCCTTCAATTCTTCGTAATGTTTTCTCACTTCAACCATTTTCCCACAGCTCATCTTACCTTCAGGGCACTGTCCGGACAGACACGGAGGACCAGCATTTCTGAATATTGAGGGAGCCAGATTGTAGACCAATTTCAACATCCGCTCAGCAGCCTCGCGAATTTCCCATTGTGCACGATTACAACATCTCTGTCTGAAAAAATTCAGCAGCGAACGTGCATTCATAGTTACAATCATTTTTGTTTCGCAAGCGTTCGGTAGAACAAACCTCGCATTTTCAATCGCCATTTTCTCCGACAATCTTCCCGCCTTTTTCTCGGAAATCCCTGAAGAAATCAATTCTTCGCTATACTTTTCAGAAAGCAGTTTCGTCAGTTTAAGATAACTTTCCGCTTCATTTCGCATTGAGTCTAAAAACAGTTTCTTTGCGTTTCTATCATTTTCTATTGAGGGGGGAATTACAAATTGAAAGTTTTCGAGTTTAACATATCTCTGGCTCTGCACACTGTAGCTGGCAATTCTATGCCTTGTTATCTGTGCCAAAAAGGATCTGCTTACCCCTTCTATTGCAAAAGTAAAATTTGCATGTTCTACCGGACTTTCATGTCCGAGTTCATTCAACAGCATGTCTACGAATTTACCTGCCTCTTCTTTTTCCAGGTTATCCATCAATTCTCCCACGCCGACTTCAGAATAACACAATTTTGCCGCAGCAGCGACTATTTTTTCAGGATTATCAGTGTGTGACAATAAAATTACCTTCATAATCTCTCCAGTCTTTTCTATTTATCAAGTTGAATAGGTGCATAATTTGCCATTGCCTTCTTTTTGCCGAAATCGTCAAAATCTATTTCCAAGAGAATATCGTCACCGATTTCAGTAGCCTTTAATATAATTCCTCTCCCGAATACTTTATGAATTATTCTGTCTCCACCTTTAAAGATTTTTTTCGTGCTTCTTTTCTTATCTATGCTATGAGTAGTAATTGAGGTTTTTAAGATGGCAGGATCTCTTCTCTCTTCTCTCTCTCTTTTTTGTCTTGCAGTAAGAAACTTTTCTCCGGTATTGATTGAATTTGTCATTTCCTCCGGAATTTCTTCAATAAATCTGGAAACCGGATTTCTTCTTGTCATTCCGAACAACATGCGCATCTCGGCAAATATCAGATAAAGCTGTTTGCGCGCCCTTGTCATTCCTACATAGCAGAGTCTCCTCTCCTCTTCAATTTCCTTCTCATCATATCGCGATGCATCACCGGGAAATATTCCTTCTTCCATCCCGGGCATAAAGACAATATCAAATTCCAGACCCTTTGAGTTGTGTAGAGTCATCATTACTACCGCATCATTTTCCTCTGAATAATTATCCAAATCAGACGCCAAAAACATATCGGTAAGAAAATCATTGAGAGATGCTTCAGGTTGTTCATCCTCGAAGATTTTCACGCTCGACATCAATTCGCCGACGTTTTCAATTCTAACCTGTCCTTTTTCTCCATCCGCTTTAAGCATGTCAAGATAGCCCGTTTCTTCAAGAACATAAGTAAGCAAATCGCTTATTGACTTATCGGCTGCACATTCTGCGAGCCGCTCATATAATCCGTAGAATTCTTTTAACGGTTTCAGCGAACGTTCAAGTATTGGGAAATCAGAGGCGTTGGCGATAACCTCAAGCATAGGTATCCCTAATCCGCTCGCTATATTTTCTATGTTCTCCACGGTTCTCTGTCCTATTTTCCTGGCAGGCACATTGATTACCCTCTTTAACCTGAGATCATCATAGGGGTTATTTAATATGCTCATATAAGATAATATATCTTTAATTTCGGCCCGATCCAAAAACCTGAGCGAACCCATCACGACATACGGTATCCCTGCCCTTATAAAATAATTTTCAAAAATTTTTGATTGGGCATTCATTCGATACAGAATTGCATGTGCATTGTACGGTATTCCTTTTTTATTGTTTTCCCATATTTTAGACGCAATAAATGCCGCTTCATCATTCTCTCGTTCACCTTTATAAACCGTAATCAAATCTCCGTCCTCGTTGTCCGTCCAGAGGACTTTTCCTTTTCTACCAACATTATTGGAAATCACCCGATTAGCAGCATTTAAAATCGAGGAAGTTGACCTGTAATTCTGTTCGAGTTTCATAACCCTTGAACCGGGGAATCTCTCCTCAAACCCCAAAATATTCTCAATCGTTGCCCCTCTGAACTTATATATACTCTGATCATCGTCTCCTACAACACAAATGTTTCCTTCTTTTCCGGTGAGCAGATAAATAAGTCTGGACTGTGCATAGCTTGTATCTTGATACTCATCTACATGTATATATTTGAAGCGGTTATTATAGTAGCTTTTAACTTCCGGATTATTTTCTAAAAGTCTAACAGTAAAATAGATGAGATCGTCAAAGTCAAGAGCATTCGAGTTTTTTAATCTCAATTGATAATCATGATAAAGCGTGGCAAAAAGCTCCTCTCGCGCTGAACTTGCAGCAACCCTTAAGTCATCAGGCGAGTTCATCTCGTCTTTTGCCCTTGATATTACCGACAATACAGCTTTTGGAGAAATAAACTTCGAGTCAATTCCCCTGCTCTTCAAAATATCCTTCATTACCCTTTGACTGTCATCTGTATCATAAATATCAAAATTATTTGATATTCCTGCTGCATCCGAATTTCTTCTCAAAAATCTTACGCAAGCAGAATGAAACGTAGATGCAAACACTTCGTTGGAATCTGCACCTACGGCATCACTAATCCTCTTTTTTAGTTCATCGGCAGCTTTATTTGTAAATGTTATCGCCAATATATTCCACGGCATTATGTTACCGGTTTTTAGCAGCTTCCTCATCCCGGCACTTGGTTCCTTCCCGGAAACCAGCAGTTCTTTCAAACTATCTATATCCGCATCGGTAATCCCGTCAGAAATTTCGTTGCTTTCGTATGCATCCCCGAACTCTATTAAATTTTGAATCCGGTTTATCAGTACGGTTGTCTTGCCGCTACCCGCTCCTGCCAATATCAACAAGGGACCTTTTACGGATAAAACAGCCTTTCTCTGTTCCGGATTAAGTTTTTTAAACCTGCTCTCAATGAACTTTTTTCTCAAATTAAGAAATGTCTTTTTTCTTTCGCTATCCGGCATAAACTTCGACTCTTTAAAACACATATTTGTTGTTATTATACCATATGTTGAAAATAATCTTCTTTATATCATTTAATTTTATCGGTAGCGGAAAAGGTAACCCCCAAGACGGAATACGCTCCCGAAGCTTTCAATGTTTTACCCGCTTCGTTTAATGTATTCCCGCTTGTCAACACATCATCACACAGCAGAATTTTCTTTCCCGCAATTCTCGAGGGGTCTTTCACGCAAAAAGCTCCTGAGAGGTTTTTTCTTCTCCCGTTTAATGTAAGTTCATGTTGTTTTTTTGTTTTTCTGCTTTTCACTAGGCAATCCGGAAGGTTTTTTATGCCAATCTCCTTTGAAAGATATTTCGCAATTTTTTCAGAGTGGCGATTGATATTCTTATATGACGGTATCGGGATCACAACATCGTAATCAAATCCGAAAGTATCTTTGAGGTCTTTAGACATTATTTTTGCAATTTCCCTCGCAATATGATAATTCTTTCCAAATTTTAAATCGACTATGGATTTTGCAACAGGTCCCGAGTAAATATACGAGGTCAAAGTTCCCGCAATATCGGATAAGTCCCTAATATGTTTTAGGTAATCCACTCTCAAATCGCCCTCAAGCTTGTATTTTTTTACCTTTTCATCGCAACACTTGCTGTAAGTAAATACTTCAATAATCCCACCACAGAATATACATCTTGGCGGAAACAGAAGGTCGATAATTCGAATTTTCGGCATCTTCTACCCTCTTCTGATAAATTCTTTTAGTCCGGTGAACCTGAGCTTTTTGCTGTTATTCTCAACCATTTGATTGACAATGTTTTTATCGCCGACTATCACTAACAGTTTTTTTGCCCTTGTCATTGCAGTATAAAGCAGGCTTCTATATCTCAACTTTTCTGCCACACCGGAAAGGGCAAGAATTACGACGGGAAACTCGCTACCCTGGCTTTTGTGAATTGTAATAGAAAATGCCGGTTCCAGTTCGTGAAGCATTTCATAAGAGTATTCGACAATTTTATCATCCTCAAACTCAATCAGCACAACCCTCATATGCGGATTGATTTGCCTGATAACCCCGATTTCCCCGTTAAATATGCCGGTTTTAAATTCCCCTATCATATTTTTATATGTAATATCGTAGTTGTTCTTTATCTGCATAACCCGATCGCCTTCTCTGAATAACCTCCCCATGACAACCGCTTCCTGTTTGTTTCCGCTTTCAGGGTTCAAGCTTTCGCGCAGTTTAATATTTAACGTGTCCGAGCCGGCATAACCTTTCCTCTGGGGTGTCAGAACCTGAATATCATTATTAGGGTTAACATTATATCTTTTAGGCAATTCTTCAGATGCCAAATACGTGATTATTTCAGCCGCAGAAAATCTATCGGCTTCAACAAAGAGCACATCTTCATACTTCCCATGAAATATCGGATAATCTCCATTCACAACTCTGTGTGCATTTATAATAATCCCGCTGTTTTCTGCCTGTCTGAACACTTTATTTAATGATACAACTTGGCAGTAACCGCTGTTGACGATGTCGTCGAGAAGGTTGCCTGCTCCGATAGCAGGAATTTGGTTGCTGTCACCAACCATTATCAATCTGCATTGGGGCATTATTCCTCTGAGCAAGGACTCAAACAAACCCACGTCAACCATAGACATCTCGTCAATTATAACAACATCATATTTTAATGGATTATTCTCATTTCTGAGAAATCTTAGTCTTTCAATATTGTTTCCAAAATCAACTTCCAGGAGTCTGTGTATTGTATATGCGTCTCTGCCTGTAACTTCGGTTATCCTTTTTGCCGCCCTTCCTGTAGGCGCCGCCAATACAACTCTATCTCCCTGTTCTTCGCAAATTTCAAGTACTGCTTTAAGCGCAGTCGTCTTTCCGGTTCCCGGTCCACCATTTATCACAACCGCACCATATTTCAAAGAGCTGCGTATCGCGTTTTTTTGAAGTTCTTCATACACAATACCTACCCGCTCTTCCAGCGCATTTATTCTTAAATCAATATCCGAAGAAGTCTTATATTCTATAGAGTTAAGTAAATTAAGCCTATCCGAAATATACTGTTCACTTGTAATTGATTCGGGCAAAAAAGCATATGTTTCCCCCTCAATATTGTCAAGAGAGATACTTCCGTTTTCAAATGCCGAATTTATATTCCCGTATATTTCTTCCTCCGATAGTGAAAGAAATCCCGCCGTTGTGGTCACCAAACGGTCTAACGGCAAACAGGTGTGTCCGTTAGAAAGATTATTATGTCTGAGAATATAAACTATCGCAGCAACTACCCTCCTTTTATCATTAGGAGAAAACCACATTGTATTCAAAGCAATCGTATCCGCAAAATCAAAATTTTTATAAAGCGGATATCCGCATAAAATGTAGGGGTTATCGTTAATCAAATCAACAGTCCCCATACCGTACCTATTAAACAATTTTATTGATTCAAGAGAGCTGAGTTCAATATTTCCAAGTTCCTCTATTGTCGATTTTACGGCAACAATTTCGTTGATTTTTTTGCTGATTTCTAAAGCTGATTTTCTTGATATTCCCCTAACCTCAGAAATTCTTTCCGGGTCGTTTGCCATAACATTAAGTGTGTCATCGCCAAACCGCTCAACCAATTTCACAGCGGTTTTAGGTCCTATACCTCTGACGGCACCTCCCGATAGATATTTTGTAATGGCAACGGCGCTGTCCGGCAGCAATCTCTCAAAAAATTCCCCCTTAAACTGATTTCCATATTCCCTATGATATACATATTCTCCGTATACGGTCAGGTATTCGCCCTCATTAATTTCGGGGGAAATACCGACAACGGTTATTTTCCCCGCATCACTATTCAATTCCAGTACGGTAAACCCGGTGGTTTCGCTTCTAAACACCACCCGATTAACGATACCTTTCAGTTCTTCTTTACTTTTCATAATAACTTTCCGAAAAAATCAATTCGACGCAGGCAGTTATTGCAGCTGCGTGCGCCGAAATGAGATTAAAATTATGTTTATTGTTTGCTTTCAAAAAGTGTTTTGATTTTTTCTGCACGATCTGTTTTTTCCCAGGAAAGATCAATATCCGTTCTCCCTATATGCCCATAACTCGCAAGTTGTTTGTAGATGGGGCGCCTGAGATTAAGGCAGTTTAATATTGCTTCCGGTCTTAAGTCAAATACTTCATTTATACACTCAACAATAAGTGAATCTTCCTGTGATGTCCTGTCTGTTTTTACATATACCGAAATCGGATTCGCCACTCCTATTGCGTAAGATATCTGGACTTCACATTTTTTTGCAACGCCTGAAGCTACCACATTTTTAGCGACATATCTCGCCATATAGCTCGCGGAACGATCCACTTTAGTGGGATCTTTACCGGAAAAGCTTCCCCCTCCGTGACGCGCCGCACCGCCGTATGTGTCAACAATAATTTTTCTTCCGGAAAGACCCGTATCGCTTTGAGGGCCTCCAACTACAAATCTGCCTGTCGGATTGATAAAATACTTGGTCTCGGCATCGACTAAATCTCTCAATGAAGATCTCATTATGATTTTATCTTTTATATCTTTCCTTAATCTTTCGAGTTCTATCGTTTCTTCGTGCTGGGCGCTAACCACAACAGCTGCCACCCTTGACGGCAGGTCGTTTTCATACTCGACAGTAACCTGGGATTTCCCATCCGGTTTAAGATAGGGTATTTCTCCTCTTTTTCTCGCATAAGACAATCTCCTGCATATCTCATGGGAAAGCTGAATCGGAAGAGGCATCAGTTCAGGTGTGTCGCTGCATGCATACCCGAAGACCATACCCTGATCACCTGCACCGATTTCTTTTTCAGAACCGTTCTTGCTCTCGTAGGACAAATCAACACCTAAGGCTATGTCCGGAGACTGATTGGAAACATATATTCTTATATCGGCATTTTCGGAGCTAAATACTGAAGATTTATCATTATATCCAATATCTCTTATGACATTTCTCGTGATGTCTTTAATATTCGGTATATAACTCGACGATATTTCTCCGGAAATGATGACATGCCTGTTTTTTACCATAACTTCACAGGCCACTCTGGCATTTCTGTCTCTGGCAATAATGGCATCAAGAATTGAATCGGAAATTATGTCACAAATTTTATCGGGATGTCCTTCCGTTACCGATTCTGAAGAAAATAAATATCTGTTCATATAAACCCTTTCATAGAATGAAATTAAAAAGTCAAAAATAAAAGGCCTAACATCAGCAGGCCCTTCATCTTATCTCCCGATTATATCGTGGGATTTAGCACCTTGCTTTAGCAGGTTGCCGGGTTTCACAGGGCCCTTCCCTCCACCACTCTCGATAAGTTCGGACATAATAATATCACTGCACCGTTATTATGTCAAACAGTGCAGCGACAATTCTTTCAATAATTCTATGTCCGTTTTTAAAAGCAGAACTATTTATTAATTCTTCTTATAGTTGGGTTCGTCACTAATCATCGTTAGATCATGCGGATGGCTTTCATGAAGTCCGGCTCCCGTTATTTTTACAAACCTTCCGTTTTTACGCAGCTCTTCAATATTTTTTGTTCCGCAATAACCCATTCCGGCTCGCAAACCGCCAATCATCTGATAAACCATGTCGGAAAGTGTACCCACATAAGGCACTAAACCTTCCACTCCTTCAGGCACAAACTTTTTACTACCGCTTTGAAAATATCTGTCTCCTCCAGATCTCTTCATCGCAGCCGTCGAACCCATTCCCCTATAAGCTTTGTATCTTTTTCCATAATTCGTTATCGACTCTCCGGGACTTTCCTCGGTTCCGGCAAACAACGATCCTATCATAACCGTATTTGCACCTGCGGCAATTGCTTTTACAATATCTCCGGAATACTTAATTCCGCCATCGGCAATCAATGTTACACCGCATTTTTCAGCTGCTTCCGCACATTCCATTATTGCCGATAACTGCGGGACGCCGATGCCGGCAACAATTCTCGTTGTACATATTGCTCCGGGTCCCATACCCACTTTAACGCAATCAGCCCCGGATGATACCAAATCAGTGACCGCAGCTGATGTAGCAATATTTCCGCCAATAACAGGCAAATCAGAAAATTTCGTTTTAATTTTTTCTATAGTGTTTAAGACATTTTTTGAATATCCATGTGCGGTATCCACGGCGATTATATCGACACCGGCATCTACCAGCGCAGATACTCTTTCAATGACATCCCCCGTAGCACCTACAGCCGCACCAACCAGCAATCGGCCCCTTGAATCGACGACGGCATTGTCATATCCGGTAGAATCTGAGTTTTTAACCTTAAATATTTGCTGCGACTGCTCCTCCGCTGTCATACTTTTATGAACAATTCCGATTCCTCCCTCTCTTGCCAATGCAACAGCCAGCTCCCACTCCGTTACGGTATCCATTCCTGCACTGACAAGCGGGATGTTCAAACTTATTCCTTTAACAAGTTCGGTAGTTACCGATACATCCTTAGGAAGCACCTCGGAGTACTGCGGAATTAATAGAACATCATCAAACGCAAAACCTTCGTAAACGATTTTTCCCATATTCATCCTTTCACCATATAACAATAAACCCCTCCGCTTTTGCGGAAGGGTTTATAAAATTTCTTATTTTGTATGCGAAATAACAACACCAGATCCTACGGTACGGCCACCCTCTCTAATAGCAAAGCGAAGTCCCGCTTCGATTGCAATCGGGGTAATCAGTTCAACGTCCATCTCAACGTTATCTCCGGGCATACACATCTCAACACCTTCGGGAAGAGTTACAACACCTGTTACGTCGGTTGTTCTGAAGTAGAACTGGGGCCTATAGTTATTGAAGAAAGGTGTGTGACGTCCTCCTTCATCTTTTTTAAGTATATAGACCTGTCCGCGGAACTTGTTTACGGGACTAATTGAACCGGGCGCACATAGAACCTGTCCTCTCTCGATATCCGCGCGCTGAACGCCGCGCAACAATGCTCCGATGTTGTCTCCTGCAGTTGCGGAATCCAACAGTTTTCTGAACATTTCAAGTCCGGTTATAACGGTCTTCGCCTTTTCGTCAGAAAGTCCGACTATCTCAACGCTATCGTTAAGCTTTACTGTTCCTCTCTCAACTCTTCCGGTCGCAACGGTACCGCGTCCGGTTATTGTCATGACGTCTTCAACCGGCATTAGGAAGGGAAGATCCGATTTTCTCTCGGGAGTCGGTATAAACTCGTCGACAGCATTCATCAGTTCTACTATGGAAGCATACTCGGGCGCATTGATGTCTGTGCTTGTGCTTTCCAGTGCGACAAGCGCGGAACCCTGAATAATCGGGGTATCATCACCGGGGAAATCATAGGTTGAAAGAAGTTCTCTGATTTCCATTTCAACGAGTTCAAGAAGCTCAGGGTCATCAACCTGGTCAACTTTGTTCATAAATACAACAATATACGGAACACCAACCTGACGAGCCAACAGAATGTGCTCTCTTGTCTGCGGCATAGGACCGTCTGCTGCTGAAACAACCAAAATTGCTCCGTCCATCTGAGCTGCACCGGTAATCATGTTCTTAACATAGTCGGCGTGTCCCGGGCAGTCGACGTGGGCATAGTGTCTATTTTCAGTTTCATACTCAACGTGTGATGTATTAATAGTAATGCCGCGTTCACGTTCTTCCGGCGCCTTGTCGATCATGTCGTAGGCCTCAAATTTTGCAGTGCCTAAAAACGAAAGGACCTTTGTGATTGCAGCTGTCAAAGTTGTCTTTCCGTGATCAACGTGTCCAATAGTACCAATATTTACGTGTGGCTTTGAGCGATCAAATTTTTGCTTAGCCATTCTTTCAGTTCCTCCTTAGAATTCTATTAAATACTTTATTATTATAACTTGTGAATTGTATTCTAACAACAACAGTGGCAAATTTCAAGTCTAAAATACTTCCATATCAACTGTAAATCCTGCTTTTCAACGGTTGAAGGGTTATTAATAAATGTGTTTGGTGATATCCGCCAACACTGAAGCGGAAACAACAGTGTAATGACTTGGTTCCATACTGTACTGACCCCTTCCCTGAGTTTTCGAACGCATATCCGTTGCATATCCGAACATCTCGGAAAGCGGAACCATTGCAGTAATTTGCTGTGCTCCCGTAAGCGTATCCATTCCCTGTACCTGGCCTCTTCTACTGTTTATATCCCCTATCACATCTCCAAGATATTCATCAGGCGTTATTACAACCACCTTCATTATAGGTTCCATTATGGTTGGGTCAGCCTTTTTCAGCGCATTCTTTAATGCCATGGAACCGACTATCTTAAAGGCCATTTCAGACGAGTCCACTTCATGGAACGAACCGTCAAGTAATGTCACTTTGACATCAACTACCGGGTATCCTGCCAGCACACCGGATTGCAATGCTCCCTGTATTCCCTGATTTACAGGTTCAATATACTCTTTTGGAACAGCACCTCCGGTAATTTTATTGATAAATTCATAACCCTTTCCGCTCTCGTTGGGTTCAACCTTGATTTTAATGTGTGCGTACTGTCCATGTCCTCCGGACTGTCTAACATATCTTTCATCAACTTCGGCTTCTTTTCGAATTGTTTCTCGATAAGCAACCTGAGGCATTCCGACATTTGCTTCAACCTTAAACTCTCTAAGCAATCTATCCACAATTATCTCAAGATGAAGCTCTCCCATCCCGGCAATAATTGTTTGTCCGGTTTCCTCATCGGTATAGGACTTGAATGTAGGATCTTCTTCGGACAATTTTGAGAGTGCAACCGACATTTTCTCCTGACCGGCTTTAGTTTTCGGTTCTATTGCAACGCGTATAACCGGATCGGGAAAATCCATTGACTCGAGTATTATTGGTTTATTCTGAATACAAAGGGTATCGCCCGTTGAAGTTTTCTTTAAGCCGACTGCCGCCGCGATGTCCCCGGAATAACAGGTATCGATATCCGTCCTGTGATTCGCATGCATTTGAAGAATTCTGCCTATTCTTTCGGTGCTGTCTTTCGTCGAATTATAAACAGACGAACCGGACTTCACTGTACCTGAATAGACCCTGAAGAAACAGAGTTTCCCGACAAATGGGTCCGTGGCAACCTTAAATGCAAGTGCTGAAAACGGTTCATCGTCAGCACTAAGCCTCTCTTCTTCCTTCCCGGTTTTCGGGTTAATGCCGGTAATGGCGGGAATGTCTAAGGGTGAGGGCATGTAGTCGACAATAGCGTCTAAAAGCTCTTGAACGCCTTTATTTTTATATGATGTTCCGCAGACAACCGGTATCAAAGTATTGTCTATCGTGCCCTTTCTGATGGCGGCCTTCAATACCTCAATCGGAATATCCTTGCCTTCCAGATAGAGTTCCATAACAGTCTCGTCTATTTCAGACAGCGACTCCAGAAGATTTTCCCTCCACCTATTCGCCTCATCAAAATATTCCTTGGGAATCTCCTTGCTCTCGGGATCCTCCAAAACAACATCAAAATCGTCATACGACTTCATTTCGACCAAATCAATCAGCCCGACAAACGATTCCTCCGCTCCCATTGGAATCTGTATAGGTACTGCATTTGCCTTCAGCCTTTCCCTGATCATATTAACAACCTTGAAAAAGTCGGCTCCCATGATGTCCATTTTATTGATATAGGCCATTCTGGGAACTTTATAGCGATCAGCTTGTCTCCAGACGGTTTCCGACTGAGGTTCTACGCCTCCCTTGGCGCAAAAAACAGTAACCGAACCGTCCAACACTCTTAGCGATCTCTCAACTTCTACCGTGAAGTCAACGTGACCGGGAGTATCTATGATATTAATCCTGTGTTTTTTCCAGAAAGCCGTCGTAGCTGCGGATGTTATCGTTATACCGCGTTCCTTTTCCTGATCCATCCAGTCCATTGTAGCAGCACCGTCATGAACCTCACCGAGCTTATAGTTGATACCTGTATAAAACAGAATCCGCTCAGTTGTTGTAGTTTTTCCGGCATCAATATGAGCCATGATACCGACATTTCTGGTTGATTCAAGCGATACTTCGCGCGGCATAAATTCTCCCATCTTTTTTATGATTAAACAATTAACTCTTGGGTCTGACAGACGGCAGCTTAGTAGCGATAATGAGCAAATGCACGGTTGGCTTCTGCCATTCTGTGTGTGTCTTCGCGTTTTTTCACTGCATTACCCGAACCGTTTACCGCATCCATAATTTCGTGAGCTAATCTTCCGCTCATGGTATGTTCGTTTCTGGAGCGGGCATATCCGACCAACCAGCGAAGACCCAGTGTCGTTCTTCTCGCAGGCCTGACCTCCATAGGAACTTGATATGTCGAACCGCCGACACGTCGAGCTTTTACTTCAACCTCCGGCATTATGTTATCAAGAGCTTTTTCAAACATTTCAAGGGGGTCATTTCCCGTCTTGTCCCTGATTTCCTCAAAAGCGGAGTAGACAATCTTCTGTGCTACACCTCTTTTGCCATCGTACATGATAAAATTAATTAATTTTGTTACCATTTTTGATCCGTATAAGGGATCAGGT
Organism: Oscillospiraceae bacterium; assembly: GCA_012520915.1. Lineage (GTDB taxonomy): Bacteria > Bacillota > Clostridia > Oscillospirales > Ruminococcaceae > WRIP01. The sequence goes on along the minus strand of JAAYNJ010000022.1, from coordinate 50,953 downwards.
AAAACATCTCTTTTTGGAATGTTGCCTCTTCTGGGCATACTTTCTTCCCTCCTTCACAATATGCGATCAAAAACCGATCGCTGCTCGGCAGTTGTTCGCCGTTGCATAATGAATTCACAGGTACTCGGAATGCAATTCCGCAGTTTGCCCTTTCAGAGAAGCAAAAGTATATATAAAACCCGTCTCTTAAGGGCTGTAAATTTAATTATACAGATTTAGGTCTCTTGGCTCCGTACTTAGACCGAGACTGTGCTCTTCCCGTAACTCCCTGTGTATCATGCGTTCCTCTTACGATATGATAACGCACACCGGGCAGGTCCTTAACTCTTCCGCCTCTAACCAGTACGACACTGTGTTCCTGCAGGTTGTGTCCAACCCCGGGGATATATCCCCAGACTTCCATTCCGTTTGAAAGTCTAACCCTGGCAACTTTTCTAAGAGCAGAATTAGGTTTCTTTGGGGTCATAGTCTTTACTGTTGTACATACGCCTCTTTTTTGAGGTGAGCTCAATTCCGAGTAATTCCTTTTTTGGGAGTTATACACTCTTTGAAGAGCAGGCGACTTAGACTTATATATAGTCTGTTTACGTCCTTTTCTCACCAGCTGATTAAATGTCGGCAACTTATCTCCTCCTTTCTCTAATACTTTAAATATTGAATGGGAAAATTATATCCCTTCCAAATTGCAACGAAGATTATACATCAACATATTTTTTATTGCAACATCTTCGGATTCAAGCACATCAGTTTGCTCCGGTCAGTGCTTCCCTTATATAACTGTCGGTAAATTCATAGTTTGCATCGGAATACTGTTCCATTCCCGTACCGGCAGGAATCAATTTTCCGATAATGACATTTTCTTTGAGTCCGAGCAGCGGATCTACCCTTCCTTTTATGGCCGCATCGGTCAGAACTCTTGTCGTCTCCTGGAAAGCCGCTGCTGACAGGAAAGATTCGGTAGCCAGCGATGCTTTTGTTATCCCCAGGAGCACCGATTCGGCAATTGCCGGTTCAAGCCCTTCTTCTCCGCCTTCGATTCTCTTCAAAATATCTTCATTGGTTTTCTCAAAGTCACCCCTATCCACCAACATACCGGGCAACAGTTTAGTACTTCCGGAATCCAGGATCCTTACTTTTCGCATCATTTGACGCACTATTGTCTCGATATGCTTGTCATTAATATCAACGCCCTGCATGCGATAGACCCTTTGAACCTCTTCTATCAGATAGTCCTGAACTGCAAGCTTTCCTTTTATAGCCAATATGTCATGCGGATTTGCCAACCCTTCCGTTATCATATCGCCTATCTTAACTTCACTCCCTTCAGAAACCTTCAAACTGACGCCATAAGGTATGAGGTAACTCTTTACAGCGGCTTCTCCGTCTTTATCCTTGCCAGTCACCACGGCGTACCTGTTTTTCTTGCTGTCATCAATCTCCACGGTTCCTTCAATCTCGGTTAAAATAGCAAGGTGTTGGGGTTTAGGTTTTCTGGCTTCGAACAGTTCTTCAACCCTCGGCAAGCCTTGTGTTATGTCCTCAGTGCTTGTGATTCCCCCGGTATGGAAAGTTCTCATAGTAAGCTGTGTTCCCGGTTCACCAATGGATTGTGCAGCTATTATTCCGACAGCTTCACCAATTCCCACCAATCTTCCGGTAGCTAAATCCACACCATAGCACTTTGCACAAATTCCCTGTTCGCATTTGCAGTTGAGCGGTGATCTCAGGGTAAGCTTTTTAATTCCGGATTTTATTATCGCTCTCGCCGTTGTTTCGTCGATAAGTTTATCCGACCGAGCCAATATTTCCCCTGTCTCGGGATGGAGCACATCTTCAACCGGAAATCTTCCCAACAGCCTTTCCTGCATGGGCTCAATAATTTCTACTCCGTCTCTGATATCCTTGATTTCTATTCCCTCGGTGGTTCCACAGTCATGAATTCTTACAATTAATTCCTGTACAACGTCAACAAGTCTTCTTGTCAAATATCCAGAGTCCGCAGTTCTCAGCGCTGTATCCGCCAATCCTTTTCTCGCTCCTCTTGAGGAAATAAAATACTCCAATATGTTCAAACCTTCCCTGTAGTTTGAACGAATCGGTATTTCTATAGTTCTACCGGAAGTATTGGCAATCAGGCCACGCATTCCCGCTACTTGTTTTATTTGGTCTGTCGAACCCCTTGCTCCGGAGTCCGCCATCATAAATATCGGGTTGTCATCCGTGAGGTTCGCTTTCAGGGCGTCGGACACCATGTCGGTAGTTCTTGACCAAATCTTTATTACTTCAATATATCTTTCCTCATCCGAGATGAGCCCTCTCTGATATTGCCTCGTTATCTCTTCAATCATTTTTTCGGCACTGTTAATCAGTTCTTTTTTCTGGGGCGGCACCACAATATCCGAAATTGAAATTGTAATTGCACCTTTCGTGGAATATTCAAATCCGAGCGCCTTGATATCGTCCAAAACCCTTGCGGTAACATCTTTTCCATGAATTCTTATGCATGCTTCTATTATATCTGCAAGCTGTTTCTTTCCCACAAGATAATCAACTTCAAGCAATGCTTTATTTTCGTCTTTGGTTCTGTCACAGAAACCTAGATCCTGGGGAATTATTTCGTTGAATATAAGTCTTCCTACGGTCGTTTCAACAATATCCGAATAAGTTTTTCCATCTACTTCCTTTATCATTCTGACTCTGATTCTGGAGTGAAGTCCGATTATGTCAGAAAAATATGCAGTTTTTGCTTCGTCAATGTCTCTAAATATTTTCCACTCGCCCTTTTCCCCCTCTTTTACTGTTGTAAGGTAGTATACTCCCAACACCATATCCTGAGTGGGCACCGTAACGGGGTGTCCGTCTGAAGGTTTGAGCAAGTTCTTCGCGGACATCATCAATAACCTTGCTTCAACCTGCGCCTCAGCAGAAAGCGGAACATGGACGGCCATCTGGTCACCGTCAAAGTCCGCGTTATACGCGGTACATACCAGAGGATGCAGCTTTAGAGCTTTTCCCTCTACCAGAACGGGTTCAAAAGCCTGAATACCCAACCTGTGAAGTGTCGGAGCACGGTTAAGCAATACCGGATGGTCTTTGATAACGGTCTCAAGCGCATCCCACACTTCGGTTCTCATTCTCTCAACCATTTTTCTTGCACTTTTAATGTTGTTTGCCATCTTTTCTTCTACAAGATGTTTCATGACAAACGGTTTAAATAATTCAAGCGCCATTTCTTTCGGAAGACCGCATTGGTATATTTTCAGTTCAGGACCTACAACTATAACCGAACGCCCTGAATAGTCGACCCTCTTTCCGAGAAGATTCTGTCTGAATCTCCCCTGTTTACCTTTGAGCATATCCGACAATGATTTGAGAGGTCTGTTATTGGGACCGGTGACCGGCCTTCCTCTCCGCCCATTGTCTATTAGCGCATCAACCGCTTCCTGAAGCATTCTTTTTTCGTTTCTTACGATAATATCGGGGGCATCAAGCTCCATCATGCGCTTCAGTCTGTTATTTCTGTTTATAACTCTCCTGTACAAATCGTTTAGATCGCTTGTAGCAAATCTTCCGCCGTCAAGTTGTACCATGGGACGAATATCCGGAGGAATTACCGGAATCACATCCAGAATCATCCATTCCGGTTTATTTCCGGAAGACCTAAACGCCTCAACAACTTCCAGCCTCTTAAGTAATCTTATTCTCTTTTGTCCGGATGCATTCTTAAAGTCTTCCCTGAGCTGTTCGGAAAGTTCGTCGAGGTCTATTTTTGAAAGCAGTTCCTTTATTGCTTCAGCACCCATTGATGCTCTGAACTCGTCCTCATACCGCTCACGCATGTCCCTGTATTCCGTTTCGGTGAGAAACTGTTTTTCCTCAAGAGGTGTATATCCCGGATCCGTAACAATATAGTTTGCAAAATACAGAACCTTTTCCAAATCTCTGGGAGACACGTCAAGCATCAACCCTATTCTTGAGGGTATACCTTTAAAATACCAAATATGAGATACCGGAGACGCAAGGTCGATATGCCCCATTTTCTCACGTCTGACTTTAGACTTTGTAACTTCGACACCGCATCTGTCGCATATTTTCCCTCGATAACGAAGCCTCTTATATTTACCGCAATGACATTCCCAATCCTTAGTCGGTCCGAAAATCCTTTCGCAAAACAGGCCGTCTCTCTCGGGTTTTAATGTTCTATAATTTATTGTCTCGGGTTTTTTCACTTCACCCTCTGACCAAGCTCTAATTTGTTCCGGCGAAGCCAATCCGATTCTTATTGATTCAAAAGCACTGTTAGCCATTGGAACCTCCTAATTATTCCTCATCGAGATATTCGGAATCTTCATCATACTGCTCGTAATCGGCGTTTGAATCCGATTCTTCTGAATCGTCAATCGAGTCAACCGAATAGCCGGTCAATTCAGACTCCACAACGACATCCTTCTCTTCAACCATCGGAGCCATTCCGATATCATCCTCATCGAGATTCATCTTCAAATCAATTTCTTTTCCCTTTCCGTCCATAACGCGGACATCAAGCGAAAGAGACTGAAGCTCTTTAATTAAAACCCTGAAACTCTCGGGTATCCCTGCCTTAGGAATATTATTGCCCTTTACTATAGCCTCATAAGTCTTTACTCTTCCGACAACATCATCGGATTTAACCGTGAGTATCTCCTGTAGCGTATAAGCCGCACCATAGGCTTCAAGTGCCCAAACTTCCATCTCACCGAATCTCTGTCCGCCGAACTGCGCCTTGCCTCCCAACGGTTGCTGGGTTACAAGAGAATACGGTCCGGTCGAACGCGCGTGGATTTTATCATCTACCAGGTGGGCAAGCTTTAAGAAATACATATATCCGACTGTAACCCTATTGTCGAAACGCTCTCCCGTTCTTCCGTCATACAACCACGTCTTACCGTCTCTGTCTTTATTCGCCATTTCGAGACAGTTCATTATGTCGTATTCATTCGCCCCGTCGAATACCGGCGTCATTATTTTCCAGCCCAATTCCTTTGCGGCAAGTCCGAGGTGAACTTCCAGCACCTGTCCAATATTCATTCTGGACGGTACTCCGAGAGGGTTCAAAACGATGTCAAGAGGAGTTCCGTCGGGTAAAAACGGCATATCTTCCTGCGGAAGAACTCTTGAGACAACACCCTTGTTTCCGTGTCTGCCCGCCATCTTATCACCGACACTGATTTTTCTCTTCTGTGCCACATAACATCGCACCACCATATTGACACCGGGATTCAACTCATCGGAATTGTCCTGGGTAAATACTTTCACATCGACAACTATTCCGTGTTCACCGTGCGGAACTCTAAGCGAGGTGTCGCGAACTTCACGCGCTTTTTCACCGAATATCGCTCGGAGAAGCCGTTCTTCAGCAGTCAGTTCCGTTTCACCTTTCGGCGTTACTTTTCCCACTAATATATCCCCCGCCACAACCTCGGCACCAACCCTGATTATCCCTCTTTCATCGAGGTCTCTGAGTGCGTCTTCGCCTACGTTGGGAATATCTCTCGTTATATCTTCCGCACCGAGTTTTGTGTCTCTGGCTTCTATTTCATACTCTTCGATATGTATTGATGTAAATACATCATCTCGCACTACGCTTTCACTGATGAGTATCGCATCCTCGTAGTTATATCCTTCCCACGTCATAAAACCGACGAGCACATTTTTACCAAGAGAAACTTCGCCGTTTGATGTCGCCGGACCGTCGGCTATTACATCACCTTTTTTTACTCTTTCGCCTTTGCTGACAATAGCGCGTTGATTAATGCAGGTGCTTTGGTTCGATCTCAAAAATTTAATCAGCTTGTAAACATCGGTTTCGCCTTCATCATTTAAGATCTCTATCCTTCTCGAAGAGACGTATGTAACCGTTCCGGAATTTTTTGCCAACACGACAACACCGGAATCAACAGCAGCTTTATATTCCATTCCCGTGCCGACTATCGGGGACTCTGAAGTCAAAAGAGGTACTGCCTGGCGTTGCATGTTTGAGCCCATTAATGCGCGGTTTGCATCGTCGTTTTCAAGAAAGGGTATCATCGCTGTTGCCACGGAAACGACCATTTTAGGCGACACGTCCATGAAATCAACATTTTCTCTTTCTATTTCAAGGATTTCATCCCGATGTCTTGCATTGACACGCTTTCTAATAAAGTGCCCCTCATCATCAAGAGGTTCGTTTGCCTGAGCAACGATATATTCGTCTTCCAAATCAGCCGTCATATATACGACATCATCAGTAACCCTACCCGTATCTTTATCGACCTTGCGATATGGAGCTTCAATAAAGCCGTACTCATTTATTCTGGCAAAAGTGGCCAAATATGAGATTAGACCTATGTTCGGGCCCTCTGGGGTTTCAATGGGACACATCCTTCCATAGTGACTGTAGTGGACATCACGCACTTCAAATCCGGCACGCTCTCTGGACAGTCCTCCAGGACCCAGAGAGGAGAGCCTTCTCTTATGCGTTAATTCTGCCAGCGGGTTTGTCTGGTCCATAAATTGAGACAAAGGAGAACTGCCGAAGAATTCTTTAATAGAAGCTACTACCGGTCTGATATTAACCAGCGACTGAGGAGTAACGGTATCAATTTCCTGCGCCTGCAGGGTCATTCTCTCCCGAATAATCCTTTCCATCCTTGCAAACCCGATGCGGAACTGGTTCTGGAGAAGCTCGCCGACCGATCTTATCCTCCTGTTTCCAAGATGGTCGATATCATCGGTTACTCCCACTCCGCTGTCCAGACCGTTAAGGTAATTAATCGAGGCCAAAATATCGTCGGCAACGACATGCTTCGGAATAAGATCATCAAGCCTTTTGCTAATCAACTGCTCAATTGCTTCTTTGTCTCCTTCAGATTCATCTAAAATCTCTGTCAACACCTTAAAAGAGACCTTTTCATTGACGCCGAGATGCGTGACATCAAAATTTATGAAATCATCGATATCGACCATTCCATTGCTTTTGACTTCAACAACGCCGTCCTCAACTACGACTTTTACTGAAGAAATTCCGTTCTTGACGATTTCATCACCTTTTTTGCGTGTGATTTCCTCACCTTCGAGAACAATAACTTCACCTGTCAAAGGTGCGATTACATTCTCTGCCGCTATTCGTCCATATATTCTCGGAACGAGCGAAAGTTTTTTATTATACTTATACCTTCCGAATCTGGAAAGGTCATATCTTCTCGCATCAAAGAACAAATTGTTCAAATGTGTTTTTGCAGAATCAACTGTCGGGGGTTTGCCCGGTCTCAGCTTTCTGTATGTTTCGAGAAGACCTTCTTCCTCCGTTGCAGTAATGTCTTTAGAGAGAGTCGATTCAATTCTTATATCATCTCCAAAATAGTCAATGATTTCATTGTTGGAACCCAAACCCAGCGCGCGCAGGAAAACCGTAACGGGTATTTTTCTGTTTTTATCTATTCTTACATAGAAAACGTCATTTGAGTCGGTTTCATATTCCAGCCAGGCACCTCTGTTGGGGATTATTTGCGCTGTATAAAGCCTTTTTCCGGATTTGTCTCTGGTTTCTTCAAAGTATATGCCCGGTGAACGCACCAGTTGAGAAACCACAACCCTTTCGGCTCCGTTAATGATGAAAGTTCCGCTATCCGTCATAAGGGGGAAATCCCCCATAAATATTTCCTGTTCCTTTATCTCTCCCGTTTCACGATTAAGAAGTCTCGCCTTAACTCTAAGCGGAGCATTGTAGGTAGCGTCCCTCTCCTTGCACTCCTCAACCGAATACTTGGGTTTTTCCTCAATTCTATAGTCTATAAAGTCTAAAACAAGTCTTCCCGTATAGTCCTCAATTGTGGATATATCCCTAAATATATCTTTGAGCCCTTCTTCGATAAACCACTTGTAAGAACTTTTCTGAACTTCAATGAGATTAGGCATCTCCAAAACTTCGTTTATCTGAGAAAAGCTCTGCCTTTCATTTCTCCCGAGTAAAACAGGTTTGACATTCACCATTTTGACCTCTCCTATGTGCAGTTAATCAAAGTAACATTGATACCGGATTTATATTTTATTTCTCTTGACAACAAAGCGAAGTCAAATACAACTATCGACTTCGACAAAATTCATTTTATTAAATATGTAAACAAAATATAAGCGACAGTACCCCATTTTTAATCACTTGTATCAGTATATAGGCTGATGGATATAAAGTCAACAATTATTATTATTTATTTTATGCAACTTGCACAATTTTTTACCACTACCCCGGGCGGTTCTTTTGTTAGTCGGTTTTGCTATATAAAAAAGGACAAAAAGCAGGTAAAATCCCCTGCTTTTCGTTAAAATCAGTAAAGTAAATAGTATATAGGTGTCTATCGTTTTCAATAATCAATGGGTGATTCTTTTACCCTATCTGATAGGTATCAATTATCATTTAAATTCTATTCCAAAAAATCCTTCAATTTTTTACTTCTGCTGGGGTGTCTAAGTTTCCTAAGAGCTTTTGCTTCAATCTGTCTTATTCTTTCCCGGGTGACGCTGAATTCTTTTCCTACTTCTTCCAATGTTCTCGGTCTTCCATCCTCGAGTCCGAATCTCAGCCTCAGTACCTTCTCTTCTCTTGGAGTGAGGGAAGATAAGACTTCCCCAAGTTGCTCGCGCAACAGAATCTGGGATGCAACATCTATCGGAACCGGGGCATCTTCATCGGGTATGAAATCTCCGAGATGGCTATCCTCTTCTTCGCCAATAGGCGTCTCGAGAGAAACCGGTTCCTGCGCCACCCTCAATATTTCCCTAACTTTATCTGCCGTCATATCAAGTTCGACGGCAATTTCCTCCGCTGTCGGCTCGTGTCCGTTTTTATGGAGCAACTGGCTACTGACTTTTTTAACCTTATTTATGGTTTCAACCATATGCACAGGTATTCTTATCGTCCTTGCCTGGTCCGCTATAGCTCTCGTTATTGCCTGTCTAATCCACCATGTTGCATATGTTGAAAACTTAAAGCCCTTTGTGTAGTCAAATTTTTCTACAGCCTTCATCAATCCAAGATTGCCTTCCTGAATGAGATCAAGAAACTGCATTCCCCTGCCAACATATCTTTTTGCAATGCTTACGACCAGACGAAGATTTGCTTCGGACAAGCTCTTTCTGGCTTCCTCGTCACCCTGCTCCATACGCTTTGCCAGGCTAACTTCCTCTTCAGGCGTCAGGAGTGCAACACGTCCGATCTCTTTCAGATAAACTTTTACAGGGTCATCGATTCCTTCAGCTACCGCAATATCCACGGCGTCCATCTGAGGGGTTTCTTCCTTTGAACCGTCATCATCGTCTTCCGTTTCATCAAGTTCATCTATTACCTCAATATTGTTTCTCTCAATCGACTCATACAGTTTGTCAACCTGATCAACATCAAAGTCCAACTCTTCAAGAGCCTCGCTAATCTCCTTAGCAGAAAGCTTACCGAGTTTTTTCCCTCTTTCAAGCAATTCTTTTAGTAATTTCTTTTTCTCACTCATTCCCTTCTTTTACCTCATTTCTTTTTGATTCAAGATGGTCTCTAAGTTCGTTCGAATCCATTTCGATTACATCAGTAAAGTCCAATTTATTATTTAAAGTTCTTATTCTTTCTATATAGAACTCCACATCTTCCCTTGAAAAATTTATCAATTCAGGTTCCGATATGGACTTCGTAAGCATATTCATCGCATCTTCGCTTATTTTGCCACTAAGTGATCCGATTCCGAAAAAACTACCTGATTCAACGGATTTTTTTAGTTCTTCGTAGATTTCCGAAACATATTTTGACTTAAAAAAGTTTTCCTCCAACTCTTTTCCATATTCTTTCACAAGGTCGGGATTCAGAAAAAACAAGGATATCAGTCTCTGCTCACTTGCAACGGAACCCAGCTGCATTTTCATGCTGCTGCTGAAGTCAAATCTCTTCTTAATATCCGATGCTTTAAATACGACCTCCTCCGAATTCCGTTTATATCTCTTTCTTCCTGCACGTTCAATCATCGTCATAATCGTGTTTTTATCGACGTTAAATTCTTCAGACAATTTCCCGGCATAGATTTCCCTTTCAGCCTTCAGATCACTGGAAGAAATTATCGCCGTCGCTTCTCTCAAAAACGCAACTCCCGAATCGAGTTCAACCGGATTGTTCTCCCTCGCCTTTGACAGTTCATAATCTATTGAACTTCCGGATTTAGAAATGCGAATCTTAAAGCTTTCCGCACCGTACTCCTTGATAAATTCATCGGGATCCTTGGAGCCTGATAAATCGGGTATTCTTGTCGGCATTCCAATCTTTCTGAAAACCGCTATTGCTTTATTTGTCGCCGATTTTCCTGCTCCATCGGTATCATACGCCAGCACGACTTCATCGGAATATTTTGAGATGATCCTTGCCTGTTCCGGCGTAATCGCGGTGCCGAGTGTCGCTATCGCATTATCCAAGCCTTCTTGATGTAGGGAAATAACGTCCATATATCCTTCGACAAGTATCATCGACCTTTCAGAAGACTTTCTTGCGATGTTAAGCGCATAAAGGTTTCTTCTTTTTCTGAAAACAGATGTTTCGGAGGTGTTTATATATTTTGCTCCTTCTCCCATACTCCGACCGCCGAAACCGGCTACATTTCCACTCAAATCAATTATGGGAAAAATGATTCTGTTTCTGAAAATATCATAAGGCCCCTTTTTACCTTTTCCACACAGACCCGAATAAAACAAGACTTCCTCATTCAAGCCCTGACTCAGCATCGCTTCGTAGAGATTTCTCCAACCTGATGGCGCATACCCTATTCCGAACCTTTTTATAGTCGAATCGGCAAGTCCTCTTTTTCTCAAATACCCTCTTGCACCGCGCCCTTCATCGGAGTTTAGCGATGAATAGAAAAACCGGGCAGCTTTTTTATTTGCATCGTAAATCTTTCTTCTTCTGTGACTTTCATCCTCACCGTCGTCATCGGGTATCAGAAGACCCACTCGTTCCGACAAAAATCTTACGGCAGCCATGTAGTCGAAATTTTCCTGTTTCATCACAAAAGTTATTACGTCACCACCGACTCCGCACCCGAAACAATAAAAGGATTGTGTATCCGGATACACGGTAAAGCTTGCCGTCTTTTCACTATGAAAAGGGCACAATGCTCTGTACAGTCTCCCGAACCTTTTCAGCTCAACATGAGAGGAGACTATTTCAACAATATCATTTTTCTCGTGCAGTTCTTCAATAAAACCTTGAGGTAAAGCCATCTTGCCGCCTCATTAATTTATTCATCTCAACGACCAGGGTTTTGGAATAAACAAATTTTCAAAACAATGCGTTGCGTAATCATCACTCATTCCGGATATATAATCCACTACTGCCCTTTCGACCGATTCAGTCTCGGCCGTCAGCAGATAAAGTTCTGGCATGCTTTCGGGAAATTTCATGTAATATTCGAAAAGCGCCGAAATCAGTCTGATAACCTTTTTTTCTTCATTTTTGACGCTGGATTCAGTATTCAGATATACCTCGTCAAACATAAACCTGTGCAATTTTTTAAAAGCGTATCTTACTTCATCGCCGAACATTAAATTATCTTCTCGAGTGTTTTCGATAAGTGAATCTATAAGGGTTGTTATTCTTTTAGACTTCCCGCTTCCAAGTATGTCTGAAACATCCGTCGGAATCATCGATTCCGAAAACACACCTGCCGTTATAGCATCTTCTATATCATGATTTATGTATGCTATTTTATCCGAAAGTTTTACCACTCTGCCCTCCATGGTTTCCGCTTCCGGTCCTTTGGTATGGCACTTTATTCCATTTATTGTCTCATAACACAGATTAAGCCCCTTGTGTCCTCTCTCAATTTTCTCAACCACTCTGACACTTTGTTCATAGTGTCTGAATCCAAAGCTTGTTATTGTATCTAAAGCACGCTCTCCCGCATGACCGAATGGAGTATGTCCCAAATCGTGTCCAAGAGCAATGGCCTCCGTCAAGTCCTCGTTCAGTCTCAAAGCCCTGGATATCGTTCTTGCAATTTGGGAAGCTTCAAGCGTGTGAGTCAAGCGGGTGCGGTAATGATCCCCCTCCGGAGAAATGAACACCTGAGTCTTCTCTTTCAGCCTTCTGAATGAGTTGCAATGTATTATTCGATCCCTGTCTCTGGAATACGGTGTTCTGACATCACATTCCGCTTCCTTTATTCTTCTTCCCTTTGAGTCGGCACTTTTTGAGGCATACTCGCTCAGTATCTTCATTTCGAGTTCTTGTTGTCGTTCTCGCAACTTCAATCTTCACACCCTCCTATAATGTAGATACGATAAAAACGGAAAAAGTCCTTTATTTTTTATCATGTCAGAATGATTCGTATGTTTCTTCTATTATTTCAGGTTCTCTTCCTCTTGTTATTTCCATTAAGGCCAAACGGATTTCATCATATTTTTCTTTCTCGGAAGTAAAAACAACTCTGACATTTTCAGCAAAAATTTGTTCGTCAACCCTTATATCATTTAATTTAAAATAATTCATTGTGATATCTAAAATCGGGTAATCTATCAACAGTTCAGATTTTATGCAAGGTACGAAAACCGAAATTCCGGCATCTTCGACAGCCAAAGAGGCACATTTAGAGTACGCCCTTACAAGACCCCCCTTGCCGAGAAGTTTCCCGCCAAAGTATCTGGTAACAACTATCACGGCATCAACAATTTCGGCGTTTCTCAGTACATCTAAAACCGGTGCGCCTGCTGTGCCTTGAGGTTCGCCGTCATCAGACGAGTGAACCAGGTTGTCAAGCTTAATGGAATAAGCCGTTACATTATGAGTTGCCATTCTATGCTCGGATTTTATTAAGGAAATAAATTCAACCGCCTCTTCCCTGCTCTTAACCGAGGCGCAATTCCCATAAAACTTCGACTTTTTTTCCTCAATAAACGATTTTCCGTTTTTACCCAGAGTTTTATAGATCTTCATTTACCCATACCTTGACAAAAAGGGCGCACAGTACAGTGCACCCTTAAAATCATCTTATGAAAAAGTTAGTTCTGTTTTTGATCCTGTATATTAAACCTTTTCTTAAATCTGTCGACACGCCCGCCTGTATCAACAAGCTTCTGTTTCCCGGTATAAAACGGGTGGCACTTTGAGCATATCTCAACTTTAATATTTTTACGCGTTGAACGAGTGGGGATTATCTCTCCACAAGCACATGTAATTGTAGTTTCAACATATTCGGGATGAATATCTGCTTTCATTTTATCACCTTTTCTAATTAACTTTGCCGAAGTATATTACCACAACAGTGATAATATTGCAACCGATTGGCAGATTATTTTTCAGACTTTATCAAACTGTTTTGCCTCGGAAATTAAAACTTCAAGCCTGTCTGCCGAATCGGTATAATTTTCTTCGCATACCGTTATATAGACTTTCATCTTCGGCTCAGTGCCGGAAGGTCTTACAATAACCTCGGCGCCACCTTCCAAATTGTAGGAAACTATGTCGGATTTCGGAAGATCAATCTCACTTTCCTCTCCTGTGTCAACGCAAACACTTTTTCCGCCAAGGTAGTCCGAGTATCTCTCTACCTTTTGTCCTCCAATCTCTTTTAACGGAGACTCTCTATGGCTCTGCATAATAGCCTTCATCTTATCGGCTCCCTCAAGTCCGGGGAACTCCAGATTCACTACATTATTGAGAAAGTATCCGTACTTTTCGTATAGATTGTTCATCAATTCCACTACCGAAATCCCGATAGATTTGTAATAGCAGGCCATTTCACAAATCAGCATGCAAGCTAATACCGCATCCTTATCTCTCACATAACTGCCGGCAAGATATCCGCAACTTTCTTCAAACCCGAAAATAAATCTCTTCTCTTCACCTTTTTCTTCGAGTCTCAATATTTTTTCACCAATATTCTTAAATCCGGTTAATACCGATACCATTTCAACTCCGGTATCCTTCGCGATTTTATCAACCATCGGAGTCGAAACGACGCTTCTGACAGCCAAAGCCCTATCAGGCATATTCTTCAGTTGATTTCTGACCGTAGAGATGTAGTTGAAAAGAAGTATACCTATTTGGTTTCCGTTTAAAATCAGATAGTTCTCTCCGTCCTTGACAGCCGTTCCTACTCTGTCGGCGTCGGGATCCGTAGCTATGAATATATCGGCACCTATTTTTTTCGCAACTTCCAAACCGAGTTTTAATGCATCCGCAGTCTCAGGGTTCGGGTAGGGAGCTGTCGGGAAATTGCCGTCAGGATTTTCCTGCTCTTTTACGACTGTTACATCATCAAGGCCGATATCCTTCAAAATCCTTCTAACGGGTATGTTCCCGGTTCCGTGAAGTGGAGAAAATACTACTTTTATCGGGTTTTCTTTACAAATCCCCGGCAGAATCTGTTGCTCTTTAACCGCATCATAGTATTTTTCAATGACATCATCCCCAATATACTCGATAAGTCCTTTTTCCACGGCATCATCAAAATCCGCTTTCTTTGCTCCCGTCAACACATCAAGCTCATTTATAAACTTCAATACATTTTCGGAATCTTCTTCATTCATTTGGCAACCGTCCGGACCGTAAGCTTTGTATCCGTTATACGCAGCGGGATTGTGGCTTGCCGTAATCATAATTCCCGCATCGCACTTAAGCTCTCGAACCGCAAACGACAACATCGGGGTCGGCATAAGCACCTTATAGATATGGGCTTTTATCCCGTTTGCCGCTAACACACAAGCCGAATACTCAGCAAATTCCTTACTCATATTTCTTGAATCATATGCTATTGCCACGGAAGCTTTTTCTTGCTTACTCAACAGGTAGTTTGAAAGTCCCTGCGTTGTGCGTGAAACAGTATAAATGTTCATCATATTGGTTCCGGCACCAAGTATCCCTCTTAATCCGGCGGTGCCGAAAGTCAGTGAAATTGCAAATCTCTCTTTTATTTCCTCAGGTTTATCGGAAATTTCTTCGAGCTCCTTCTTTAAGATCGGATCGGCAACATTTTCTTTCCATCTCTTATATTCAGTCATATAATCCATAGATACACTCCCAAATAATTTAATAATATTCTTCCGTATGTTGAATTATACCATTTTATTTGCCTGTTTTACAAAATTTCAGTAGAATATTGTTTGTCTTGTTTTTTTGATTGGTGCTTCAATGTATGCAAAGGTAAACAGTCTCGGCATAATAGGTCTTGATGCATATAAAGTTGAGGTCGAAGCGGATACATCCTCGGGTCTTCCCGCATTCGATATTGTCGGTTTGCCCGATACCGCCGTGAGCGAATCAAAAAACAGAGTTCGGGCGGCAATTAAAAACAGCGGCTACAAATTTCCGGTAAGCAGGATTACTGTTAACCTCGCACCCGCAGATGTGAGAAAGTCGGGTTCCGTATATGACTTACCCATATTGATTGCAATACTTCTGGCAACAAAGCAGATTTCGTATGATTTTAGAAACAGTTATTTCATAGGCGAACTTTCGCTCGAGGGAAAGCTTAGACCAATCAACGGAGTATTGCCTATGGCAATATCCATTGAGCAGAATAAAAATTCAAATTTATTCTTACCCATCGACAATTCTTCAGAGGCATCCGTAGCCAAGGGTATTAACGTATTCGGAGCATCTTCCGTTTCTTCAATTATTTCTCATCTTAAGGGAGAAGAGCCGATAGTCCCTATGACTCCACCCGAATTTCCGAGCTTTTATATCGATAATGTATTGGATTTTTCAGACGTCAGAGGTCAAACGGTTCCAAGAAGAGCAGTGGAAATTGCTGTAGCAGGCGGACACAATATCCTTATGATAGGACCTCCGGGTTCAGGTAAGAGCATGATAGCTAAACGGATACCTTCAATAATGCCCCCGCTTTTGTATGAAGAGTCATTGGAAACAACTAAAATTTATTCTATCGCGGGTCTTGTTGACAGAAAAAACCCATTGATTACTGCAAGGCCGTTCAGGTCACCCCACCACACCGTATCTCCTGCCGGACTTACAGGTGGCGGCAGTATTCCTAAACCTGGAGAAATTTCTCTTTCTCACAACGGCGTTTTATTTTTAGACGAACTTCCCGAGTTCTCAAGAACTTCCATGGAAGTTCTAAGGCAACCTTTGGAAGACGGCAAAATAACAATTTCCAGGGCAGCGGCTTCGCTTACCTATCCGTGTTCCCTGATGTTGGTAGCCGCAATGAATCCCTGTCCATGCGGAAATTTCGGAAGTAAAACAAAAGTATGCAGCTGTTCCAATCTGGCTGTGGAAAAATACCTTTCCAGAATATCGGGTCCTTTGCTTGATAGAATAGACATGCACGTTGAAGTTCCTGCGGTGGATTACAAGTCACTGTCATCCGAGTTAAAAAGCGAGTCCTCATCCGCAATAAGAGAGAGGGTGGTTAAGGCTCGCAATATTCAAAAGTCCAGATATCGCGGTAAAGGATATTTTTGCAACAAAGATGCTTCACCTTCAGTTATCAAATCAGCCTGCAGAATGTCGGCAGAAGCTGAAAACATGCTCAAGCGGGCATTTGAAAGACTCTCTTTGTCTGCAAGAGCATATACGAAAGTTCTTAGAATCTCGCGAACAATCGCAGACCTCGAAGGAAGCGAATCGGTAGAAAAAAGCCATATTGCCGAGGCCATCTCTTTCAGAACATTGGACAGAAAATACTTCGTCAGATAGTATATGATGATTACAATTATTTACATTAATGGGAATTAATATGCTAAAAATACTCGAAGAATACATTTGGATACTTTTTATTTCAATGTTGCCGGTAATAGAACTCCGGGGCGCTATCCCTGTCGGGTTGGGTATGGGGCTTGATTTCTGGCCTACTTTTATTATCGCAATTATCGGCAACATTATTCCGGTGATTCCTTTAATCTTTTTTTCTAAAAAGATTTTGTTTAAATTGTCCGGAATAAAAAAAATCGGAACGTTTTTCCAAAAAATCATCGACCGGGCTGAAAGAAAAGCCAAGAATTTGGGTACTTACGAATACATCGGGCTTCTCCTATTTGTAGGAATACCGCTTCCGGGAACAGGTGCATGGACCGGTTCGCTTATAGCCGCCCTCCTGGGAATGAAAGTGGGAAAGGCTTTTTGGGCAATTTCGGCCGGCGTTGTTCTTGCCGGAATAATTATGTCTCTCGCATCTGCAGGTGTTTTCGGAGCTTTAAGCAAATTTCTAAGTTATTAGTTTTCCACTATATTTCAAATTATAAAGAGACTAAAGCGAACTCGCTTTAGTCTCTTTTTCACCCCTCGACATTAATTATAAAATAATACGTTACCGTTCCCCGTTCAAAACCCGCAAGAACTTCATAGATATATGAGCCGGATTCATAAGGAACATGACTCTCATTTTCAGCCGGACTA
The DNA here is from genome assembly GCA_012520915.1 of Oscillospiraceae bacterium. Taxonomy (GTDB): domain Bacteria; phylum Bacillota; class Clostridia; order Oscillospirales; family Ruminococcaceae; genus WRIP01. Next base: position 33,558 of record JAAYNJ010000022.1, on the reverse strand, counting down.
AATATATATGTATATGACTCCCCCCTGTTTACATGTTTATATTCCGGAGTTTGCGAAAAATCAATCTTCAATTCTTCGCCTCCCTTGAGGTGCGAAATAGGGGGCATATCTTTTTCATATATGTCAGAAACTATGGGGGCAACCACCTCAACCGCTTCTCCCATATAAAAGGTCCAGTAATATCCGTACAGTTTTGCATCAAGTCGCTGTTCGTCTGCAGTAACGGAAATTTTCGGCACCGCATGCTCCGGCGTCGACCTATCAACAAGGTCTTTGACCCAAAGCGCTATAAACGCTGAAGCCGTTATTGCCAATATTCCTATAACTATTCTTTTAAATTTACTTCTGAACATTTCCATACCATAAATACCGATACAATACAGAGTTTAGGACGGCTCAAATCTTACTCCAACTCTTAAAGATTCGGTTCAAATAACTTCTATAAACATCATTGTATCAACTTAACACTATTTAAAAATTATAGATAAATATAATTCCGTCATCGAGTTTTATTAGCAATTCTATAATCCATAAGTTTCTTCAAAGCATCACTTGCCGTTTCCCCACGGTCGCTGTCACTTTTGTATTCGTCGAAATAATCACATTCCGGCGCAAGCTCATCATTGGCCGAAACCCCAAACTCTGAATAAGAATATCCTCTGTCGGCACTTTTTTGACGTGAAACCTTGTCAATAAACCGATTCCCGGGTCTTAAGACCGTTACCCCTATTGCAATTGACAAAATCAGCACGGAGGCCGCTACAACTAATCTTCTGAAAAAAACCATCCGTCTGTCCCGTTTATTATATATTTCTCTTTTAATAACATCAAAATCAAGGCTTTTTGGAGCACAACAATCATCCATGGACTTTTTAAGGAGGTGGACAAATTCATCGTCCGTCATTCTATGTCTATGCATAATAACCTCCTTCTTCAATTTCTAAAAACAAGCGCATCCTGTCCAATGCCCTCTTCAACCTCGTTCTGACCGTATTCGAATTCATCCCGATCATTTCGCCGATATCTTTTGAAGAGTAACCTTCATTTACCGACAAAAGCACAATTGACCTGTCCTCTTCTTCGAGTTTGGAAAGAGCTCTCAAAAGATCTTCTCTTTCAATAGTTTCGATTTCCAAATTCTCATTAGATTTTGTCAGATTTTCCTCTAATTGGAAACTTTTTTCAACAATGTACCCCTTCCTCTTCATTTTTATCTTGTTGTATAAGATTTTAAAAATCCAATTCTTAAAAAGATTGGGTTCTCTAAGTTTTTTTATTCCCGCAAATGCATCAATAACCGTATCCATTACGACATCCTGCGCATCCTCGGGGTTGCCAAGCATGTAGTATGCATATTTATAAAGTCCGTCTTTAAACTTCTCGTAGAGGCAGCCAAAAGCCTCCGCGTCTCCGTCCCGGGCTGATATTACTAAATTTTCATCGGCATTCGGCATATTGAACCACTCACCATATATAGAGTATTTTCTTTTGCATTTCGTTTCAAAAACAACAAACTTTCCTGTAATCCAAGATAAAATCAAGTCTGCAATTTCTAAATAATAGGCACAAACGCAATAATCTTTCGAGAAAAATTCAATTTACAAGCGGCTTTAATTGAGAATATAGACTATATTTTTTGTAATTTATGTCTAAACCCACAATCTTGTCTCTGTCATATTGAATATTTATATTAAAGTTTGATAAAATATAAGCACCTTAGAGCAGGAGGTATTACAGTGGGAAAGCATAATAAAGACATGTTAAATCACCAAGACCTTTTTCATAGGGGTACAAACTTTCGCTCATTTGAGTATTTCGGAAGTCATAAAGCTGTCGTTGACAATGAAAGTGGTGCCGTTTTTAGATTGTGGGCTCCAAATGCCATCGGCGTTTCGGTTGTCGGTTCATTTTGCGACTGGGAGTTACCCGGGGTAACAATGGATAAAATTTCTGAAAAAGGGATATATGAGGTCTTTATTCCCGGAATAGAGGTTTTTGACAGTTACAAATATGCGATTACATCAAGCGAGGGGGAAGTGCTATTAAAAACGGATCCCTATGCCTATCATTTTGAAACAAGACCTTCAAACGCATCTAAATTTTATGATCTGTTCGAATACGAATGGGAAGACGACGAATACATAAAGAGAAACAAAAACAGATTGGTTTACGATAAACCGGTTAACATTTACGAAGTTCATGCCGGGTCCTGGATGCGCCATGAAGATGGGAACACAATGAGTTATATCGATTTGGCGGAAAAATTATCCGAATACGCTCACGATATGGGATATACACATGTTCAACTTCTCCCTATAACAGAGCATCCGTATGACGGCTCATGGGGCTATCAGACAACAGGATACTACGCACCTACCTCCAGATTCGGCACCCCACATGATTTTATGAAGTTCGTTGATATAATGCATCAAAAAAACATCGGGGTAATTTTAGACTGGGTGCCGTCACATTTTCCGAAAGACGATTTTGCACTCGCAAAATTTGACGGCGGTTTCTGTTATGAAGATCCGAATCCGTTCAGAGGGGAACACAAGGAATGGGGCACTCTCATCTTTGACTTCGGAAAACCCGAGGTCAGAAGCTTCCTCATCAGCAGCGCCGTCTATTGGCTTGAAAAGTATCACTTGGACGGTCTTAGGGTGGATGCCGTAGCGTCGATGTTATACCTTGATTATAACAGAAGGGACGGAGAAGCTGTTAAAAATTATTACGGCGGTAACGAAAACCTCGAGGCAATACATTTTATCAGACAGTTAAATACTGAAATTTTCAGACTTTTCCCGAACACAATGATGATTGCGGAAGAGTCGACAGCTTGGCCGTTGGTCACAAAACCCGTTTCAATAGGCGGTTTGGGATTTAATTACAAGTGGAATATGGGCTGGATGAACGATTTTGTTGACTATATGTCTATGGATCCGTTCTTCAGAAAAGATAATCACGACAAAATAACCTTTTCCATGTATTATGCATTTTCCGAAAATTATGTTCTTCCTTTATCACATGATGAGGTTGTTCACGGAAAAGGTTCTCTCATCAATAAAATGCCCGGTGAATATCTGCAAAAATTCAGCAGTTTGCAGGCAATGCTCTGCTACATGATGTCACACCCCGGAAAAAAACTTTTATTTATGGGGCAGGAATTTGCTCAATTTATCGAGTGGGATTTTGACAAAGGTCTTGACTGGTTCCTGCTTGATTACGATACACACAGACAGTTCCAGAAATTTGTAAAATCACTAAACAATTTTTACCTCAACCATTCCGAATTCTATGAAATCGATGATAGTTGGGAGGGCTTCAGATGGGTAAACGTGGATGACAGAACACAAAACATTATTTCTTTTTTGAGGTATAATTCAAAAGGGGATTCTATATTGGTAATTATCAACTTTTCACCTGTCGAGCGTTCCGGCTATTTGATGGGTGTACCTGTAAGCGGCGATTACGAAGTCATTTTCAATTCCTGTGATTTTGAGACGGAGAATACGAGAGATTGGCCAAAATCTTATGCAACTGAAGAAATAGAAAATCACGGGTTTGAAAACTCTATTTCATTGGTTATTCCCCCGCTTTCGGGTATGTATTTAAGAGTTCCGAAACCAAAAAAACAGCCTAATAAGAAAAAACCCAATAAACCCAATAAATCTGATCAAGCTAAATAGATTTGTTTCCCGCGGTAATAATCGCCCAGTAAAAGGAGTATTGAATGAAAGAGACTATTGCAATGCTTTTAGCCGGCGGTCAAGGCAGCAGACTATATGCTTTGACACAAACCATCGCCAAACCCGCAGTTCCGTACGGCGGAAAATACAGAATTATTGATTTCCCGCTAAGCAACTGCATCAATTCGGGAATCGACACAGTCGGTGTCCTGACTCAGTATCAGCCTTTAGAACTGAATGCCTATATCGGAGACGGCAGGCCCTGGGACCTCGACAGATTGGAGGGAGGGGTGCATGTCCTGTCTCCATATCAGAAGATTGAAGGAAGCGACTGGTATCGCGGTACCGCAAATGCGATTTATCAGAATTTCGGTTTTATTGAGAAATATAATCCGGAATATGTTCTGATTCTTTCAGGAGACCACATTTATAAAATGAACTACAGCAAAATGGTAGATCTTCTGAAAAAGACCGATGCGAGCGTTGTCATATCGGTTTTAGAGGTACCTAAGGAAGAAGCTTCAAGATTCGGAATAATGAACACCGACAAAGACGACGTAATTATAGATTTTGAGGAAAAACCCGAATTCCCAAAGAGCAATCTTGCTTCAATGGGGATATATCTTTTCCGTTGGGATGTGCTGAATAAATATCTTGAGGATGATAACAATAACCCCAACAGCAGCAACGATTTCGGAAAGGATGTCATTCCCGCATTGTTAAACACAGGGAAAAAGCTCGTTGCTTACAGATTCGAAGGATATTGGAAAGACGTGGGAACCATTGACAGTCTTTGGGAAGCGAATATGGACCTTATCAACCCGAACGTTCCGTTCGATATTTGGGCTGATGATTGGCGGATATACTGCAGAAACCCGGGCAGACCGCCACAGTATGTAAGCAATGACGCCGTCATTCAAAACTCCATTGCAACTGCCGGAAGCTCAATTGACGGGAATGTTGATTTCTCGGTTATTTTTGACGGTGTTGAAATTCACAAGAACGCAACTGTTAGGGACAGCATTATCATGCCGGGGTCGATAGTCGAAGAAGGCGCTGAAGTCCATTATTCGATAATCGCAGAAGATGTCGTGATAAAAAAAGGAGCAAAAGTCGGAGAACGGCCGGAGAATATGGATGACATTGAAAACTGGGGTGTTTCCGTAGTAGCCGCCGGTCTTACAATCGGTGAAGGGGCGTTCGTCCGTCCCAAAGCGATGGTATATGACAGTGTAGGGGAGGGAGAAGAATGCTAACCAATAAAGCAATGGGTTTGATTTTCGCAAATATGCACAGTTCATCTGTAGGCAACATGACAGCTCAGAGAACAATGGCGTCGCTGCCGTTTGCGGGAAGGTATCGTTTAGTTGATTTTTGCCTCTCATCCTTCGTAAGGGGCGGTTTGAGGGAGGTAGGCGTAATCGTCAAGGAAAACTATCACTCTTTAATGAACCACCTGGGTTCAGGAAAAGAGTGGGATCTTTCAAGGAAAATTGCAGGTCTGATGGTTTATCCGCCTTTTATCGGTTCCCTGAGCGGAACGGTATATCACGGAAAAATAGCTGCCCTTTATAATGTCCTTCCTTACATCAAAGAATCCGGTTCAAAGCATGTAGTTTTGGCTGATTGTGATCATGTCAGCAACTTTAATACTGCTGAATTGGTAAATAATCATATTGATAACGGGGCGGATGTAACAATACTCTGTTATGAACAGCAGAACAAAGATGAAGGCGGATTAAATGCCACATCGGTACTGCGGGACGAAAACGGCAGAGTGATTGACATAGACTTCAACAGACCTCCAAAGGAAAACTACCTCGTAAGCATGAACATCATGGTTATAAACAGAGAGTTGTTAATCGAGCTTGTCGAGGACGCTTACAGTCATCGCATGATTGTACTTGAGCGAGACATTCTTCAACATCACATAAAGGATTTATTTATTAATACAGTGGTTTATGACGGGTTTGTCAGGCGCATAAACAGTGTTCAAAGCTATTTCACATCTTCAATGAGCCTTTTGGAACCCGATAATAGAAAATGCCTTTTCGATCCGCTCAAACCAATCTACACAAAGGTAAATGACGATGCCCCTGCAAGATACGGAATCGGATGCAATGTTAAGAATTCGCTTGTAGCCGACGGATGTATTATTGAAGGTGAAATCGAAAACTGCCTCTTGTTTAGAGGCGCAAAAGTTCGTTCGGGATCGGTTCTGAAAAACTGTATAATTATGCAGGATACCGTGATAGAAGAAGGAGCAAGCCTGAGCTATGTAATTGCCGATAAAGAAGTTAAGATTGGCAAAGACAGATCTCTAATGGGATATGAAAGTTACCCGCTTTATATTCAAAAAGGCAGTGTGGTTTAGTTTATTAATATCAAATCGGCGTAAGGAGCTAAAATGAAAATATTATTTGTAACAAGTGAATCCGTACCGTTTGCAGTCACAGGCGGATTAGGCGATGTTTCCTCTGCACTGCCGAAAGCTCTGAGAAACAGAAGGCAGGCGATAAGGGTTGTAATGCCTCTATACAGCGACATTGGAAGTGAATATAGAGACAAAATGAAGTACCTGTGCCATTTCAACGTTCCCGTGTCGTGGAGAAATCAGTATTGCGGGGTATTCGAGCTCACATTCGATGGCGTAAAGTATTACTTCCTCGACAATGAATATTATTTTAACCGTAAAGGGCTCTACGGGTATTATGACGATGCGGAAAGATACTCCTTCTTTTCCAGAGCTGTTTTGGAGATGCTCAACAACATAGATTTCGAGCCTGAGATTATTCATGTGAATGATTGGCAATCCGCACTCGTAAATGTGTATCTCGACCTCTATTACAGACATATTCCGAAGTTTTATCCTATCAAGACGCTTCTGACAATTCACAATATCCAATACCAGGGAAAATACGGTATGGAAATTGCTGAAGAGGTCTTGGGTATCGGAAAGGCCGATTACTCCACCATTGAATATAACGGCAACTGCAACTTCCTCAAGGGAGCAATAGCGACCAGCGACAGGGTAAATACTGTCAGCCCCTCTTACTCTTCCGAAATCCTTGATCCATGGTTTTCTCACGGTCTAAGCGATTTGCTTTCATCTTATAAGTACAAGCTCCGCGGGATACTAAACGGCATTGATACCGTACTATATGACCCGAGCAAAGACGATATAATAGCAGCGAATTTTTCTCACTCGGATTTTTCAAACAAGGCAGTGTGTAAAGACGACCTCTTAGAGGAATTCGGAATGGTCGATAACGGCGAGCCTGTAATCGGAATCGTCAGTCGGCTCGTTGCCCATAAAGGCTTTGATCTGATAAAGCATGTTCTCGAATACATACTCCTTGCCGGAATGAAAGTTGTTGTTCTCGGTACGGGAGAATATATTTATGAAAGCTTTTTCACAGATTATGCTGCCAGATACCCCGGACAACTGGGTGTGCGTATCGATTTTAACTCAGTACTTGCAAGGAAGATATATGCCGGTTCCGATATGTATCTCATGCCCAGCAAATCCGAACCCTGCGGGCTTGCACAAATGATTTCTCTTAGATACGGAACAATACCTATTGTCAGGGAAACAGGAGGACTTAAAGACAGCGTTTTTGACAGCGGTGACGGTAAAGGGAACGGTTTTACATTTAAAACTTATAATGCTCACGATATGTTGGATGCATGTTTCCGCGCAAAAAATCTTTATTATGATAAGGAAAGTTGGAATCAGCTTATAAAGAGAGCAATGTCGTGCGACAACAGCTGGAAGAAATCTGCAAATGATTATCTTGATCTCTATGCAGAAATGCTTACACTTTGGGAATAACGACAAACTGTTAACATTTTTTAGTTGACCTTTAGCGAGCAATAATGTAAGCTCGCTAAAGTCGTCACATTTCACCACATTCAGGGATATAAATGATTAAAATTATTGTTGACAGTTGTTGTGATACAACCGAAGAGATGAGAGATGAAATAGATCTACTTATCGCTCCGCTTAAGATATCACTTTCCGACGGATATGAAGTAGTTGACAGTTTGGATTTAGACATTGAAAATTTGCTGAATCGCATGCAAAAAAGTAAATGGCTGAAAACAAACTGTCCCTCTGTCGAGGACTACTATTCGCTTATGGAGCGTTGCGATGAGTGCATAGTAATCACTTTGGCAGACTTTTTGAGCGGATCATATAATTCTGCTTGTGCTGCAAGAGAGATGATTATCGAGAACTATCCCGATAAGAAAGTGTATGTTTTAAATTCGCAGAGCGTGGCATCCGGAGAGACTTTATTGGCTTTGTATATTGACAAGCTGATAAAAGAAGGCATGTCATTTGAGGATATCACAACAAAAGCGGAAATTTTTGCAGAAAAAATGTGTACCGTGTTCGTGTTGGAAGACCTTGGAAATATGGTTCGAAACGGGCGCATTGACAAGGTAACAGAAAAAATCATTTCACTTTTAAATATTTATCCCATTCTCTACAAATTCAAATCCAAAGAGATTAAGGTTGCCGCAAAAGTGCGCGGATTAAAGAATTCTCTTAACCGGATGACCAATTTAATAGGAGAATGGACTTCCCCAATTAAACCGAAATCAATTATCCTGACGATGAGTCAATGTTGTTGTTTTGAGAGAGCTGTTGAGCTAAAAGATAGAATTCTCTCCGAGTGCAATGCGATAAAAGATGTGATAATTTCAGCTACAAGCGGATTATCATCCGTATATGCCAGCAGGGGCGGTATCGTCATCGCATTTCTTGCCGAGAGTCTTTAAAATTTCAAATCCGCGATCAAAAAAACCGCATTACGCGGTTTTTTTGTTTTCAGTAATATAACAATAATATATCGGAACTTAAATTAGTTTGCGATTAGATTATCAAAAAAGCTTTCAAACGTTTCTATAATATAATTCAACTTTCTTTCATCTATTCCGGGATACACTCCTATGAAGAATGTATTATTCATTATATAATCGGTATTTTTAAGTTCACTGACAATCCTATACTCCACATCTTCAAAGGCAGGTTGTCTTGTAATATTTCCTGCAAACAACTCTCTTGTGAGTATTTTTTTCTCTTCCAGAAAAGCGACAATTTCGTTTTTAGTGAAATTGCAGTTTTCTCTAAGCGTTATAGGGAAGGCAAACCAGGAAGGATCCGAGTTTTCCGTGGCCCGGGGGAGTATAAGATACTCTTCAAATTTTTTTAAACCCGCGCTCAACTTTTTAAAATTCTCTTTTCTTCTTTCTATAAAAACAGGTAATTTTTTCAGTTGTGCCACACCTATGGCTGCCTGCATATCAGTTACCTTCAAGTTATAGCCCACATGGGAATACACATACTTATGGTCGTAGCCTTTGGGAAGGGTGCCGTATTGCCCCGTAAATCTCTTGCCGCAGGAATTGTTTACTCCCGGATCGCAAAAACAATCTCTGCCCCAATCCCTGAGAGATTTTATCGCTTTATAGAGTATAGGATCGCTCGTTACTACAGCACCGCCCTCACCCATGGTCATATGATGAGCGGGATAAAAACTGACCGTTGAGATATCCCCGAATGTTCCGACCGGTTTTCCGTCATATATTGAGCCTACCGCATCACAGCAATCTTCAACCACATATAGGTTATTATCCTTTGCAAATTTCATAACGGAAGAAAGATCAAAGGGATTTCCGAGAGTATGAGCTATCATAATAGCTCTTGTTTTTTCAGACAGAGCTTCCTGCAACTCATCAATTTTAATATTATAAGTACCTATTTCCACATCCACAAATACCGGAATAAGCCCGTTTTGCACAATAGGATTTATAGTGGTCGGAAAACCTGCCGCCACCGTTATAACTTCATCGTCTTTTTTAAGTCTTTTATCTTTTAATAAAGGTGATGTGAGGGCGGTAAGAGCTAGAAGATTTGCGGATGATCCGGAGTTTGTGAGTAACGCATATCTGTTTTGCATATATTCAGCAAAAGATTTCTCAAATTCTTTTGCATATCTTCCCGCCGTAAGCCAGAAGTCAAGAGAAGCATCCACCAGATTGACCATCTCTTCTTCATCATATACTCTTGCGGCGAAAGTCACCAGGTCTTTTCCCGCTTCGAATTTTTCGTTTTTAACTTCATGATATTCCTTATAGTATTCTTTTACTTTTTCCAAAATTTCCTGTCTTAATTTATCCATTTTTTCTCCGCATTTTATTCATCAAAATTAATATTTCTTTTCTCTACGACCAAGGGCCTTTTCATAATTCTTGTATTTATGTTGATAATGTATTCCTCAAGAAAATCTATAAAAAACAGCTGAATCGAACCCAACAAAAACACGCCTATCAATATGGGTGCAGTCCCTGCAGGAAATTTATCCCAATATATCAACTTCAATATCAGGTAGACGCAATTAAAATATTTAAGCCAAATTTATTGTGAATTAATCGTTAGGTGTTACAGGATTCCAAAATAGAGAGATGGAGCTAAATATCGATTTTTTCACACCAGCATTTCCTTAATCCCTTCACTAAAACTTATACTAGGTTTCCAGCCGGTATCTTGGGTAAGTTCAGAAATATCAGCCACTAAGTACATTGGCTGATGTGGATAATATTCTTTTACCCCAAAATCCAGTTGTATCTCAGGATTAATAATTTGTGCTATTTCAATAGCATAATCACGTAAGGATCGTCCGACTCCCGCGCCTAAAGGATATATCTTTCCATCAATACCACGTTCAGCAACCGCAAAAAATGCACAGGCGGCATCTTTTGCATTTAAATAGTCCCAAATTTGTTCACATTTTGTAAGCTGTGGAGAACGTCCGTTTTTTAACTCGTTTATGCAGTGGCTAATAAGAGTGTGTTCTCCATCGTTTTTTCCATAGGTACTCAAAATGCGAATCCAATTAAAATGTACTCCAAGTTGTTCGCATAATAACTTGCCTAAACACCCTGCAGCATATTTTGCTATACCATAGCCACTAGTTGGCTGCACCGCCAGCTCAGGCGTTAAATTAACTTTCTGCACACCATATTCCGCTTGCGAGCCGGCACCGACAAAGGTTTTACATCCGGCACGTTTTGCAAGTTTGATAGCATCTAAAGTATGCTGAATATTTTTCAGCTGCGTATCCACATCATCACGCCCGGAACCAACTGTTTTTTCCCAAGCTAAATGCATAAAAACATCATATTTTTCTTTTACTTCAAAAGCATTATATTCATCAATATTGCAGTGGGTAATTGTTATATTTTTGTGTTTTGGAATATTAGCTTCTCGAGTGCTGTTAGGATTTACAAGACATGTCACTTTATATTCTCTCTGTATTGCTTCTCCAACAATAGCAGTACCTATCAGTCCCGTAGCACCTGTAAGCAGTAGCTTTTTCATTTCAGACCTCAAAACAATGGTTTTATATACAAATTTTTCAGCAGCTCTTCACGAGGCAAAAACGGCGCCATATCCTCCAAAGGAGGACTTATAATCGTACCGTCGGGAAGTTTTTTTGCAGCACTTTTGGGCTCAAAAAATTGGGTGGTTGAAACAAAAATTTCACACATCACAAATGAAGGTTCATTTAAGGTATTGTCCACAGCTTTTTTCATTTCGGCATTTGAATGAGCTTCATAATATGGAATGTCAAAAGCATAGGCTATTTTTTTGAACGAGGGGAAAGTCAAATCGGCACTTTCAGGTCCTATTCCCACTTTACTCCTACCGGCAAAAATATTGTTTTGTGTTTGCCTTATAGAATGATAGCCCGCGTTATTTATTAAAAATATTTTTATTGGCAGTCTATTGGTAACAACAGTTTGCAACTCCTGTAAATTCATCATTATGCTGCCGTCACCTTCCAGGCAAATCATAGGCTTTCTATCATTTGCCACACATGCGCCGATTGCCGCAGGTAAGCCATAGCCCATACTCGCCGCACCATTACTTGTAAAAAACCGAGTGTCTTTTTTTATATACCAGCTTTGATGCCCTGCCGCCGCACAAGCTCCGACACTCGATACCGTTAACGTTCCTTCGGGAATAGTTTTGCTGATATAGTCAAAGGTTGCATAGACATTTGCAAAGTTGCCATCTTCGTCCCAATGTCGTTCTAACACAACGGGATAATTTTTTTTCCAGTTTTGGCATATCTTTATCCAATTTTCGCCTGTAAAAACCGGAGTTTTTGTTCCTTCGCATTTTTTGATGATTGCATTTAAAAAATCTTTCGCATCTGCATGGATTGGAAACTCAACATGAATAGTCGATTTTTTTAACTCCGCCTCATCTATATCAACCATAATCACTTCCGCTTCGCGCGCCCAAGTCTTCCAATTATAACCTACGACACGAATTGACAAACGATTTCCGACAACAAGCAAAAGGTCAGAATTTTGTACGGCAAAGTTGCCTGCCCTATCCCCCACACTTCCGCCACGTCCACAATAAAGAGGATGTTCGGTTTCAATTAAATCAACAGAAGTCCTGAAGGTACAAACAGGAACGCCTAAAAGTTCAACCGCTTTTCTGAATTCCTCATAAGCGCCCGAAAGACGAATTCCATTTCCTGCATATAAAACAGGCCGCTTTGCGTTTTTAATTTTTTCCAGAACCGTTTCAATTGTCTTATCACTTACTTTCGGAGGAAGAGCTTTCAAATCGGCGTTTTCATCCCTGCTTCCATGGTACGATTCTAATTTATCTACTTCTATATACGCACCTTGAAAATTTACGGGTATATCAATCCAAACAGGTCCGGGACGTCCTGTTTTAAGGAAATGCATAGCTCGCTCCAACTCATATCGAATTTGTTTGGGGTCTTCAATCATAACCGCATATTTGCACATACTTGAAGCGGCTTTTGTTATGTCAAACTCCTGATCACCCAATGCTCTTAGTTTCAAGCCGTCAGTAAATCTTTCGTTATAACGAGCTGTGGTATCATAACGCACTTGTCCTGAAATAATAAGCATAGAAACTGAATCGAGCCAGCCACCTACAACACCGGTAAGAGCATTGGTGCCGCCGGGTCCCGAAGTAACGCAAACCAAGGCTGTTTTATTATTTAATCGAGCATAACCTTCGGCAGCTATAGCACAGGCTTGCTCATGATGATTATAGGTACACTGCATTTTGGGATGATGTCCAAACGCGTCATTTAAATGCATCGCTCCGCCGCCTGTAACCGTGAAGCAATCTGTAATTCCAGCATCTGCCAAGAAATCCGCAACATAATCTGCAAGTCTTTTTTTCATCAATTTATCTCCATCAATCGGGTTATATGTTTTCAAAATTAATTCGTTCTTCTTCGATTACAAGTGGGCGGTTCATCACCCGAGCATTTATACTCATTATGTATTCACCTAAGAAACCTATAAAAAATAATTGGATTGAATTAAAGAAAAACATACCTATTACTAGTGGTGCCATTCCGGCTGCAAAACTGTCCCAGTTTAAAAGTTTATAAATAAAATAAAACAGAGCTACAAAAAAACTGAGTACTGCAAGAATAAAACCTCCTATAGTTGCGATACGCAAACCGATTTTTGTATATGAAGTAAATGAAAGCATTGCAGCATCAAAAAGAGAGTACCAGTTGTTGTGTGTTTTTCCTGCCTTGCGTTTTGCCTGTGTATAGGGAATTTCAACACGTTTAAAGCCTAATTCCGCAACTATTCCTCGTAAAAAAGGTGTAGGGTCATGCAAGTTACGCATTACTTCGATAAAACTTTTATCATATAAACCGAAGCCTGTAAAATGTTCAATTTGCTCTACATCACTCATTTTTTTAATCAATTTATAATAAATTGTGCGCAAAAAACGCATAACAGGGTTTTCCTTGCTGCGAGTTTTAATAGCAGAGACTATTTTTGCTCCTTTTTCCCACTTTTGTATAAATTGGGGAATAAGTTCGACAGGGTCTTGGAAATCTGCGGCGAGTTTAATGACACAATCGCCATTGAGCTGACACATTCCATAATAGGGCGAATTAAACTGTCCAAAGTTACGTGCGTTAAAGATAGCCTTAATTTTTGGATTTTGTTTGCAAATTTCACGGATTAACGCACGAGTGTTGTCGGTAGAACAATTGTCAATAAAACAAATCTCATAGTCGTAGTTGCTACAATTCTTTTTTAATTCTTCTTCAACAGCTTTTGAAATACCAACCACGTTCTCTTCTTCATTAAAGCATGCAATCAGAACACTTATTTTCTTCATTCTCTTCTACCAATCTCTTTCTTTGTGTTTTAAACGCCCAAAATTTATTTAAAAGAAAATTAAGCGGAATCGTAACCACTAAAATAAATACCGGAGCAAGGTATTTTGAAATTTTGAATTTTTCCACAAGGATTAAAAGCAAAAAATTCGCTAAAATCAACCCCGTAGAGGCATAAGAAATAAAAGTTTTAAGGAGAGAGCGAAAAACACTCCGCGTTTCATCTTTTTCTTTTTTAAAAACGAATTTATTGTTCCAATAAAAAGAGTTAAGCACACTTATTACAAATGCTATAACATTCGCAAACACATATTGCACTCCAAAATACACAAGAACAGCATAAGTAACATAAGAAATTAGTGTGTTGGAAACACCAACCAGACCGAATTTAATAAATTGGTCCATGTGTTGCTCTAAAAACTTTACTATATAACCCTTTGCCTTCATCCCTTATTTTACTCCCACCATTATCATCTTCGTCATCCCTCTATCATTACCCTCTCTATTACCGGGTAAATTCCAACCCCAAAAATATTATTATAATCTTTTTTCAACAATCAGTAGCTCTCCGATTATCCGATACACATCAGCGTTTCTCATTTGGTCAAGACAAGGATGGCACATTAAATTTACAGATAAAAGTGCTCGTGTTTGAATCTTTCCACTTGGGCATATATAATCCGCCCCCAATCTCTGAACGAATAGTCTTATATGGAGGCGGTTTTTTGTGGTCTGCCCCGCTCTTACACATTGTTATTTGGTGCGGCGGATAATAAGCTCGAAATTACGATATCTCCAATAGTTTCTGTTTTATATGTCTTAACACCAATAACTCAATTTTAATAAAACATCATAGTTCAGAATACTTCCGACAAATCCGACTATACAAGTAATAGTAATCCCAAAATTATTCCTCCATATATAGATTAATCTGATTTAACATTTCATTTGCGACATCGCCATTTTCCAACCAGATTTTAGTCCAACTGCATGTTTTTTTAATTGCCTCATCCACATCCCATTTAGGTTTCCAATTAAATTTGGATTTAATTAGAGAGCAGTCGAGCTTTAAGAAGCCCGCTTCATGAGGCGCATTTTTTTCCGATATGTTTTTCCATCTTGCCTGATTTCCCCAATTTTTGCAAAACAGATTGACAAGTGTGCCGGTGGTAACGCAATCCGTCTCATTAGGTCCTACATTATATGCTCCCTGGTAATCTTTATTGTCATACTGTTTTTCCGCTATCATAAGGTATGCAAACAGGGGCTCCAGAACATGCTGATAAGGTCTTATGGAATACGGATTTCTAACTATAATATCCTCGCATTTTTCCACTGCTCTCACGCAATCGGGGATAATTCTGTCATTGGAAAAATCCCCTCCGCCTATCACATTTCCCGCTCTTGCGGTAGAGACGGAAACATTTCTATCTTCAAAAAAACTTCTTACATAAGTCCATGTCGCGAGTTCCGATAAGCTTTTGCTGTTGGAATACGGGTCATACCCATCCAACTCCTCATTTTCTCTGTATCCCCAGACCCATTCTTTATTTTTATAGACCTTATCTGTGGTTACGTTTAAAAAGCTTTTAACGCAATCGGTGTTTCTTATACATTCAAGTACGTTTACCGTTCCCATAACGTTCGTATCATATGTGTATCTCGGATCTTTGTAACTGTCTCTTACTATAGGTTGAGCTGCTAGGTGAAATACTATTTCCGGTTTGTGGGTATCAAATTCCTTTTTAAGTTTTTCATAGTCCCTGATATCGGAGATTATGCTTATTACCTTTTTATCAAGAAAAGATAAACAAAATAAGCTCGGTTCAGTCTCCGGCTCAAGAGCATACCCAACTATTTTTGCACCTAGGTTTAGCAATATGTGACAAAGCCAACTTCCTTTAAAACCCGTATGGCCCGTGATCAGCACGGTTTTATTTTCATAGAAATCTTTTAAATTTTTCATGATTTCACCCGTTAGAATACTACCATTTTACCCAAGGCGCTCTGCCATTTAGTAGCAAACTCTCCAGGAACTCCTTATCTCTGAGCGTATCCATGCATTGCCAAAACCCGTGATGTTTATAGGCTATAAGTTCGTTTTGTCTTGACAATTCCTCCAGAGGATATCTTTCAAGAATAACAGCATCGTCATCAATTAAATCCATTATATCAGGCTCAAGCACCATAAACCCGCCGTTTATCCAACCGCCGTCTTCTTTCTTTTTCTCTACGAACGACTTTATTACTCCTTCCTTATCTATATCGAGCGCTCCGAATCTTCCTCCGGGCTGGATTGCGGTAATCGTCGCCTTTTTCTTATGAGCCTTGTGGAATTTTTCCAAGTCATTTATATCGATATCGCAAACTCCATCGCCATATGTGAGCATAAATGTATCGGTGCCAATATATCTGCTCACCCTTTTAACCCTTCCTCCTGTCATGGTATAAAGGCCTGTATCCACTATAGTGACTTTCCACGGTTCGCTTTCATTATTATGCACCGTAAGTTTATTTTCTCTTGAAAAATCAAAGGTTATGTCCGAATTATACATATAATAATTCGCAAAATATTCTTTTATAATATGCTGTTTATAGCCCGCACATATTATAAATTCGTTATATCCGTAATGCGAATACGATTTCATAATATGCCAAATAATAGGCATATTTCCTATCTCAATCATAGGTTTAGGTTTAAATTGACTCTCCTCGGTAATTCTCGTACCAAGACCCCCCGCAAGTATTACCACTTTCATTTTTATATCCCTTCCGTTTCACAATATTCGATATTAAAGGAAATTTTTCCAAATTGTATCAAGAAACACACCCATTACATAACAATAGACAATCGATGATAAAGTAAATTTCCTGATTAAATTCTCTTTCCCTTCGGAACCTTTCTTGCCGTTTCGAATAAGAACCGGTAAAGTAACATAGGTAAATATAAATATCAAAACCCAATTTGCGAACATAAAATATCTAAGTTCAATATGCAAAAGCAATAACGGCAACGTATTCATAACCAAAATTCCGGCGGCAAACAAAACAAGGCGGGAATTTTTCTTTAAAGCAAGCAGTTTCTGTTTTAGCGAAAATATAACTCCCGCCTGTAACAATAAAGAAATATTTCTTGACAAATTGACGATTAATGACGATACACCGCCTCTATAATTATCTTCAATATGTGGTGTAAACGCCACAAGAGCTTTTTTCCCCATAAGCGAAAAAAAAGTTAACGGCTCGCTCAGACACATCAATAATATGTCCTTTTTTGATAACAATCTATCGTAAAAAAGATGACTGAAGCTGGCAATTTGTCTGTCTTTTCCCCGTGGCCCCATAAAATAGTAGGCATTTGAGCCGTTTTGAAATGATCTTAGAGCCATAGATTGATGAAAACCGTTAGTATAGTCTGTTTTCCAAGCCGGTGAATACGGAAACAGCGCAAATTTCCCGTTCATCTTCATCAACCCCAGAGCAAATTGAGGCAATGTAGCGAGCACAACTCCAATAAAAAACATCCCCCAAAGCGATACCGGACAACATCGCAACTTCCCGTTTTCAATCTTTTTGACGGGATTTCTTTCTTTCCAGATTGTCCAAACCGCAAAAGCGATGATGAAATATAGTGTAACTATGTAGAAACTGCGCAAATTTATGGATAAGGATATAAAAATCCCGCTCAAAAACCAATTTGACAACAACTTAGATTCAAGACCTTTCATTAATGAAGCTATGGATAGGATAAAAAAGCAAAGACTCGGAATATCGGGCATATAGTAAAAAATCCACCATTTCCAAAAAAATAAAAACAAAAGTATGGATACCACACATGAAACTACCGTCGGTTGAATATTGAAGAGCGTTTTCGCTATTTGCGGAACAGCAAAAACAAAAGTACATGTTATTAATAATGTCAAAACAAAGAGATGAATGTATTGAGGATCTATGTTTACAACACCGGCAATCAAATTATACCCGCCCCAAACAAGCGGCATATAAAAGCCTCTATGCGACATACCAAAATTATTTACAAAATTGTATAGAGAAGCTTGCCCATTTTCGTCGTAAAAATTGGGGTGGGTATAGAAATATACATCCGCTTGAGATTTTACATTTAATACCCGATAATAGCTCTCGCTATTTTTATAATAGTAAAACGATGTGCCCGCAAACAGTAAAATGAACACAATACAAAAAACCCACCTTTGGGCTTTAAGGTCCAGAACATTATCTGTCAGCGCATCCCCATATCTATTCAAAAGAAAAGCGCCAATAGAAATCAACACAAACATACTTACGATTAATACAGAATAAGCTAAAAAATACCGGGTATAAAGATTTATATACACTCTCAAATCTCTAAAGGGAAAAACCTGGACGGTCTGTACGCCTTCAGCCCCTTTACCAAACCAAAAAATCTGTTGCTCATCGTCAACGGTGACTACAGCATAGGAGCCAACATCTCCGTCGAGGAAAAACAAAGACGTTTCCGGTAAGTATGGCAAATTTATAATCAAATAGGCATCCGGCGATTGCGAGACATAGACCGCTTCGCCGTAGGGAGATTCTTCTTTCGAAAATTTCCGAAAACCTTTATTTTCTACAATCAGATTTTCCAACTTTTCGAAAGGTAGAGAAAATTTGTAATCCCCTTGATTAATACCATTAAAAGAAAAACCGTCCGTTAATATCAGGGGAAGAAACTGGGAGTATTCTCCCCCGATACTGTCAATCGTTTGTATTACGACTTTTTTAGTTTTCGGGTTCGAATGAGCCCAGTTTTTTATTTCAGACTGAAACTGTATTGATATTAAGAACGCGACTATAAATATGATTAAAAATAATTTCTTAATTTTTGACATATTACCTTCCCTCTGTAGAAATACATATAATTTTCATCCACATATATGTTTCTACCTTCTCTATATTGCCCTGTCACCAAGCTCCGCCTTTAATCCAAGTAGTTTTAAACAAATAAAACCGTCATTCGCAGAGCTTAACACATAGTTAAGACGAATTTATAAAATTCGGCACAAAGCTATCTTATTAAATCTTGCAAAACACTTCGTCAGATAGCAATAAAAAGCCTCTTATCGTGCAATAATACCATTAATAAGCTATGTTAACAACTCTAACACTATCTCTCCTGAAAAAATATGAATTGACATTAATGTTTCATATTACAAGGTGTTACAGACTTATGTTCCCTATAAAAAGTCGAGTTGGATACATCCGGATTATAAAACCATAGTTCGTGAAGAATGAATTGTTGCTAAAAACACCATTCTTACAGAGGACAATAGGCTCGCACTTATATTGCATATGATTTAAGTGTAATAATAAACTGCGTTTTTCTTTAGTCATTAGAAAAAGGTCATCATCCCAAAAGCAAGCACAGAGATTGCTGTATATATGTTAATTAATGACCTTATAAACATATTAAATAAATTTGCTGCATAACCCTTAAAAGCGGGAGTGAGCTTTTTTCTGCAAATTAGTCTCTTATGGTAATTTTAATTTTACCATAAGAGACTTGATGTTATCTAAAGGCTTTTCTGCATGGGTTAGTCTTCCTGTAGATAATCATTTCCGTAAAAATCATCTTTTAGGATGTTTTTAATTAAATTTACCGCATTTCTATACCTTGAAGGAAATTCTTTCTCCGCTATACTTTGCCTTTTCTCCTTCAAGTTGTCTTCACCATTTACTAAAGAATTGAAAGTACTTATAAGTTCATTTTCATTTGATACAATGTACATACCTTTCGAAAGGCGCTCGGAAAGAGCATTAAAATGAGTAATTTTTTTACAAAAAACTATCGGTTTCCCTGTCAAAAAAAACTCTGCGATTAATGACGTTTCGTCCGCCACCAAGCAATCCGCAGTATATAGTGCTGTCCTGTAGTCGGCGGTCTCGTCTATACCAACATTATCTGTTCCGTTGTATTTATCTTTAAATTCTTTAACTTCAGTCTCGCTCATCTCCCCGGTAAATATAAAATTGTCAAACATCATGGGGTGGGGCCGGAGCAAAAGTTCAATATCTTTATGCTTCATCGCATAGTTGAGCAAAACTGATTTGTAGTCAAAAAAATGACAATTCCCCTCTGAAGTACTCCAACGCGGAGCCCAGAGGATGCGATAACCGTTTTTCCCATCTTTCTTCCAAAGTTGATTATATTCCTCTTTCTCAAATGACTTTAACGACAAATCCAGCCGGGGACTCCCCGTAGTAATTATCCTCCCTTTATAATCATCCGTTTCTTTTTTTATTCTATTCCTAAAATGTTCGGCCCTTTCATCATTTTCAGCAAAGTAAAAATCTAGTTTGCTCAAAAAATCAATAGGTAAGTTAATTATGTTGTTTCCCACCTTTAATCCTATACCATAATAAGGTATACAACATGTTTTTGAATAATTGCAGACAACCTTTATATGGTATTCTTCGTAACGATAATAATCGTACGGCCGCTGATAAAAAAAATAATCCGTGGACAAAGATTTCAAATCGAGCCATGTATTTGTAGCTTCACAATATGCCTTTTTAACATTAGGAGAATCGTAATCAATTATATCGGTAAAATCTTCGTATACATAAGTAAAGCTGCCGTCTGGGCTGTACTTTTTATTCGGAGTTATAACAATAATAGTCTGAATCTGTGCATCTTTTTCACAAGCCTCCACAAGAGCTTTAAAAGAGTTATATGCAGCTGGCAGTTCACACAAAAACACCACGGTGAAAGGCATTTTAAAATTTTGCTTAATTGCACGGTGACGCCGTATTGAACCTAAAGCATGGCTTTCTATCTGCGAGCTTAATTCTTCTAACGCCAACCCGGATTTTCTTTCCACATCATTTAAGCCTTGTTCAATGTTTTGCACATTACCTTCTATGGCATTTAATCGATTTTCCAGACCGGAGAGACGTTGTTGAACGTTTTGTAAAGCATTCAAAGCGTTAGAAACTCGCCCCATGGTAATCCAATTAAAAAGTCTAATTAGTAACTTTCTCATTAGTGTTATTATCCTTTAATCATTTTCAATTTGCGTCGTTCTGTGTAATGGTTTTGTTTTCTCCTATCCGGCAATATCAAACCCGGGCTTCCGGTTTAGATGTAGATTTTCTCATTGCTTGTATTATTGCAATGTTCCCAAAACTTAAATAACTTATTATATTTGGAACTCTTTCTCTTGCCTGGTTAGTATAATTTGAAAATCCTCACACATTTTTCAACGGCATCTCTGCAGTCGGTAAATACTTCTACTTCAATACCATCATACAGCGTAGCTTCAAGCGCATCCAATTCAGAAACCTCAGTAAATTCAACAGATTTCTCTTAAGCACCTGCAAACTTCTGATAATTGTCACAATAAATTGATTGTAATCAAAAGTGCGGATTTTATCAACAAACAATTTGGGCACCCACCTGCAGTAAAATCATTTTGAGAAATCTTCTCTCAAGGTTTGTTTGCTACACCACAAAAATATAAAAGAGGCATTTTATACAGTATTATGTTTCAATAATTGACATTTAATTAATCGGTAAGGTTTAAATTTTTTCTGTATTGCAGATAGCTTTCCAGGATTATTGCGGCAGCGGCGGCATCTATATTCTTTTTTCTTTTTGCCCCTTTTCGGTCCAGAATATTCATATATACGGACGCCGTTTTCGTAGTCCCTCTTTCATCCCAAAGCTCTACGGGAATTTTAGTTTTTTCGGCTATCATATCGGATATTTCTCTACTTCTTTTTGCACGCTCCCCCTCACTGCCGTCCATGTTTATGGGCAAACCCACTATAATCAGTTCCGCCCCCAACTCCTCAGCGGTGAGGATAATGCTGTCAACCGTCCTTTCGGTGTTTTTTTCAAATATTACCTTTACCGGATTTGCCAGCATCTCCATTCTGTCACTCACGGCAATCCCGGTGCGCGCTTCCCCGTAATCCACACTCATTATTCTCATACAGCATCTCCAAACTGCTCATATTTTTCTGTCTTTTATCTCAATTATATTCATAAGCTCTATTATTTCCTGAGTCATCATACCATTTAAGTTTATTAAATTAAACATATTGCATCTTAAAGGCAACTTTGAGAGCTCATCAGAATATCCCTAATTCAATATTTTGGAAGTTTAACCGGGATAAATGTGAAGTCTTATTGTTTTTAAAGTGAATTTTGGGGCAGATAATAACCGTTTAATCAATTATGATATAATTTCTCCTAGTAAACTAATAACCCATATTAGATGTTAGTTGAGGAATATATTTTTTAAGAAAACGGAAA
Organism: Oscillospiraceae bacterium; assembly: GCA_012520915.1. Classification (GTDB taxonomy): domain Bacteria; phylum Bacillota; class Clostridia; order Oscillospirales; family Ruminococcaceae; genus WRIP01. Next base: position 11,374 of record JAAYNJ010000022.1, on the reverse strand, counting down.
GGACAGTCAACATGTTGTACAAGTATCAACTAAAAACACCTACAGAAAACCTTTATCCCATTACTTCTCAGGTCAGAGAGGCTATACAAAAAAGCGGTATTCAATCCGGAATCGCGGTAGTATACTGTCCCCACACGACTGCAGGTATTACCATCAATGAAAATGCAGACCCCGATGTCGTGACGGATATGTTGTTAGGATTAGAAAAGGCCTTTCCGGACAGAGCGGAATTTCTTCATTGTGAAGGAAACTCGTCGGCTCATCTTAAAGCGTCATCCGTAGGTTCCAGTGTGACGATTCTCATTGAAGAGGGCAAGCCGGTACTTGGAATTTGGCAGGGAATTTATTTTTGTGAATTTGATCCGCCAAGAAGCCGGAGCTTTTATGTAAAGGTCTTAGCCGGCGAACTCTAACTTTTTGTCAATAATAACTGGTTTCTTTAGCACATACTAATCGGATTTTCGTACCTGAAAATTTTCTTACTGACATGAATATGAGGTAAGTATTATCACTTAACCTTATTTCATGTCAATATTTTTTCACATAACATCAAATTGTCGGTTTTTACAGTTTTTTTAAAATATGTTTGTGAATTTTATTGATTGTAAATTATAGTTAATGGTTATAAAATTAGGTAAACGTTAACCTAAATCGCTCTCTTTCTTTTGAGCGGCTGTTATTATCATAGGTAAACGTTACCCTTGATTTTTTTATTATGTCTTCAAGCGGAGAATTTAATGAATGTTACGATGAAGGATATAGCCGTGGCTTCGGGGGTTTCGACAACGACAGTATCAAAAGTTCTTAACGGGCGCGATAATAATATAAGTGCCGTTACGCGAAACAGAATACTTGAAAATGTCAAAAAATACGGATACGTACCTAATGCCGTGGCGAAAGGTCTCAGGACCCAGCGTACTAATACTCTTGGGTTTATCCTGCCCGATATCTGTAATCCATTTTTCCCCGAAATCGTCAGAGGGATTGAAGACGTTGCAAATTCGAAAGGTTTTAGCGTAATAATAAGCAACACGGACAATAACGCTCAACGTGAGCTTGCAAGTTTTCGAGGGTTGGCTTCAAGAATGGTTGATGGCATAATTTTCACACGTGCATTGCGGCCGAACAACATCGAGGAATATGCCAATGCAAATATACCCGTTGTTGTCGTCGATCGCGAAATCAACATCTCCGGTTTTGGATTCGGTATGATTGCCGTAGATACCCAGCGCGGGATATACGATGCCACTAAGCTGCTTTTGGATAAGGGTTGCAAAAGAATAGCCTATATATCAGCAGATTATGACTCCGAGTTTGACCGTTATACTGGCTACAAAAAAGCCATAACCGAGGCAGGCGCCAGTATTGATAATAGGCTTGTTTATCGCCGTGATTATGATGTTGCAACAGGATACGAGGGTATAAGAAAAATATTGTCTTCAGAATTAATAGATGGTGTCGTCTGTGGCAATGACCTTATCGCAGTAGGGGTTATAAATGCGTTGAACGAGGCGAATCTGAGTGTTCCTCTCGACGTGAAAGTCATCGGATTTGATGATGTATATTTCGGCAGTTATATAAATCCGGCACTTACAACTATAAAACAGCCGGCCTATGAAATCGGGAGCGAGGCGGCAAAAATGCTCATTGACAATATACTTTATGATGTTCCCCTTTCAACAAAGATATTGGATTACACTCTCATTATAAGAGACTCTGTTTAAATTCAAATAAAGGCAGAAACTAAGTCGTCAAAACTTTCAAGCATTTTTTACAAATTGTCTTATAGCCATTTTATCTAATGGGTAAACGTTTACTTATAACAAATCCTTGTTTACAGTGATGTATTATTGTCTTTCCGCAAACGCATGCGGTCTCACCGGAATACTTTATGTTAAAAAACACCATACACGCCGCCCTGCTGTCCTGTGCGAGTTTTAAGATAAGCTTACCTGCATACCGGCATTTGCGCGCAGTTTAAATGATGACAGTTTGAAAAAGCAAACATACTGTTCATTAGCGCGTTTTTGTAAATAAAATCATATTGAGAGGAGAAAAAAATGAAAAAGTTAATTGCGATTCTATTAGTTCTTGTCCTCATCTTCGCCTTCTCCGCATGTAAGAAGGAAGAGACTCCTCCGGCTCCAGCCGAAGATACTCCCGAAGCGTCCGATCCTGTTTCCACAACCGAAGAAAAGGAAACGTTCAAAGTTGGTCTTTCGATGCACAATACCACCGCAGAGTGGGCAGTTACGTTCAAGGACACCTTCCTTGCCGAAGCAGAAAAAGTTGGCTTTGAAGTAGTGTGGAATGATTCCGCCAGCAAAGCCGATACTCAGGTAGCTAATATGGAGGACCTTCTTATCCAGGATATCGATTTGCTTGTTGTTCTTCCCGTTGACTACACCGCCATAGGCACCGGCCTTCAGGAAGCTTTTGATTCAAAAATCCCTGTTATCAATGCCGATTCAATGGTTGGCGAAGAGGACCAGCAGTATGTCACCGCATTTATTAAGTCCGACACATATGCCGCCGGATATTCGTTGGGCGAGTATCTTTGCGATATGTTCCCCGACGGAGCCACGATTGCGACACTAAACGTTCCCACCAACGCCTCCATCGCTGCAAGATTTGAGGGGATCAATGATGCAGTAAAGGACCTCAAGCGCGATGACATAAAGATTGTCAACAAAGACCGTACCTCTCGCGACGCTGTCGGCTCAGACTGCGAGGACCTCATAATAGCCAACTCTGAAATTGCCGCCTTCGTTTGCTACAATGACAACTCAGGAATGACCTGTCAGGGTATCTGCGAGCAGCTCAACCGCACAGACATCAGAGTATTCGGTTTTGACGGAGATCCCGCCGCTAAGCAGTCGATAGCCGCCGGAGAAATGTATGGTACTATGGTCTATTCTCCCGTCGGCCTTGCCAAACAGGCCGTTGTTGTCGCCGACGCCATACTCAACAATAAACCTTACGAAGAATTCTCCATTGTTGATATGTGGCTTATAGACAGAGACAATATCGGAGAATATGATACCGCGGTTTGGGAGTAATACTAAATAGTAATCACATCCTTTCACACGTGGCAGGCAAGGTTGTTCGATATTTAGCCGGGCAACCTTGCCGAAAAATGGTTTTTCTAACTGCATAATCCATGATTTGTGAAGAAGGGAGGTCAATTATTGAGCACGCATTTGCTGGAAATGACAAATATCCACAAAAAATTCCCCGGCGTTTACGCTCTTAAGTCCGTCAACCTGACACTTGAGAAGGGTGAAGTCCTTGCGTTGGTGGGCGAAAACGGTGCCGGAAAATCCACCTTGATAAATGTCCTTGGGGGTATTTATCAAAGGGACGAGGGCGAAATTTTTATTGAAGGCCAGGATTCTCATATAGACAGCGTCCTGGCAGCTCGTGATGCCGGTATCAGCATTATCCATCAGGAGCTGGTTCTTATACCCTATCTGTCGGTCGCAGAAAATATATTTGTACACCGCGAACCTTTAAAAAACGGTTTCATTGATTATAAAACCATGTATTCAAAAGCTCAGCAATTTGTAGACGATCTTGGGATTGAACTTGACGTCTACAAGAAGCCGATTGAACTTTCTATCGCCGAACAACAGATGTTAGAAATCGTGAAAGCGGTTTCTTTTAAAGCAAAAATAATCGTTATGGACGAGCCGACCTCGGCACTTTCAGACAAAGAAATCGACGCTTTGTTTGAGTGTATACACAGATTGAAAGCTCAGGGAATCGGAATAATTTATATTTCTCACAAATTGTCGGAGCTTTCCCTAATTGCAGACAGAGTCACGATACTGCGTGACGGCGAAACGGTAACTACTATGAAAATCAATGAAACCAACAATGACGAGATAGTTCGTCATATGGTTGGTCGCGAGATAACAAGTTACTATACCCGTACCTATAACAAATCCAAAAAGATTGTGTTGAGTATAAAAAATATAACCACGACAAAAGTCAGCAACGTCAGCTTTGATGTGCGTGAAGGCGAGATACTCGGTCTTTCAGGTCTTGTCGGCGCAGGGCGCACTGAGACGGTCAGGGGTATTCTCGGATTCGATCATCTTTTATCAGGCGAAATATTCCTCAACGGAGAAAAGGTCATATTTAAAAGGCCAATCGAAGCATATAACAATAAAATCGGATACGTCCCCGAAAACCGACGTGAGGAAGGTATATATCCTCTACATACAATGCGCTTTAATACTACTATAAAGGTATTGAAAGATTTTATACGCGGTATATACGTCAATTTTAAAAAGGAAGAGGAAATAACCGAATCCTTTATTAAACAGCTGAAAATTGTAACAACGTCGCAACTGACGGCAATGCAGAATCTATCGGGCGGGAATCAACAAAAGTGCGTTTTGGCAAGCTGGTTGGCTACCAAGCCAAAGGTTCTTATTCTAGACGAGCCGACCAGAGGCATTGACGTTGGGTCAAAGTCTGAAATATACGCCCTGATGAACGACCTTGCCAAACAAGGTATGGCGATAATCATGATCTCCTCGGAACTTCCCGAGATAATCAATATGAGTGACCGTGTCGTCGTCATGCGTGAGGGATCTGTTTCCAGGATACTCGAGCATGATGAGATATCTCAGGAAGAAATTATGAAACACGCTGTACACATTTAAATATGTTTTAGAGAGGGTTATCATATGGCAACTAAATCATCGTCATTTTTTTCGGATAGTTGGAACGTTATAAAAACGACGCTCAAGCAGTACGCCGCACAGCTTATTTTCCTTGTATTCATTTTCACGGCGCTGTCTCTAATGTCACCTGTATTCCTCAAAGCAAATAATCTGATTAACGTTTCGCGTCAAATCTCCTGTAACCTATACATAGGTTGTGCTCTGACCATGGTATTCACGCAGGGGGGCATTGACCTTTCTACAAGTTCCATCATGGCGTTGTCGGGCATGATTGCCTCGCTTATGTCTTTAGCAGGCTTGCCTTTTTGGCTTTGTGCAATAACAGCGCTTACAGCCTGTATGTTTGTCGGTTCCATTACCGGCACCATCCTCTCCAATACAGGTCTTCCACCATTTATTGTCACTTCTTCCATGAGGAGTATATTGCGTGGCATGGTCTATGTCATAACTTCGGCTGCCTCAATAAGACTTACCAATAAAAGCTTCCTTGCTTTCGGAGGCGGTTCGCTAGGTTTTTTGCCTTATCCCGTAATTTATATGACGGTCATCATCATCTTGACATATATCGTCATGGCTCGCACTAAACTCGGCCGTCATATGTATGCGATGGGGGGCAATATGAAGGCGGCACTCTTCGCAGGAATCAACGTTAAAAGAGTTCGCGTATTTGTCTATATAGTTTCGGGTTTCTGTTCGGGTCTTGCCGGACTTGTTTATACGAGTCGCAACTGCTCAATGCAGCCGGCTTTGGGAGAGGCAATGGAGTTGGACGCCATCGCAGCCGTTGTTCTCGGAGGAACCTCAATGGGCGGCGGGCGTGGCGGTGTTCTCGGTACCGTTATAGGAGCTTTTATTATCGGTTTTATAAATAACGGGCTCAATCTGCTTGGTCTTGACTCCTTCTATCAGTACATAGCCAAAGGAATCATCATTCTGCTTGCCGTTTACCTTGATGATATCAGGACTAGAAAACTTCTCGCCGGGGGTGCGCGTTAAGCAGTCTCATATCGATCATCAAAAGGAGTTGATGTAATGGCATACGATTATCCGAATAAATATCTTTGGGATATCCCGAGAGTCTGGAATATAGATTCCCAACTTGTCCCCATGAGGTTGCGCATACAGGATATGGCTCGCCCCGGCAAAGTTGATTTTGACGCCATCATCGACAGCCCTTACGGCGAGCAGATGGTCTCGACCATGAAGCCATATATCCTTTATGAAGACGAGATGGACTCTGAACTACTCAAATACTATGAAAGCATAGGATTAAAAAAGGAACTTTATGAGTCCGGTGACATCTACACAAAGTGGTCCTGCTATACTCCGCTTTCAATGTATGAGCTTCAGAACAAAGATCGCCTCTATCCCCTTCTGTTTGTGCTTCATGGCGGTAGCATGCCCATACACTGGGAGGAGTCAACAGGTTTTCTGCCTATTGCAGGACGCGAAGAGATGATTGTTGTATCGCCGCAGAACCACAATGAATCGAATATTATGCGTATTCTTGACATCGTCAAATCAAAATATCCTGTTGACGAGAGCAGAATATACAGCAGCGGTTACTCCCAAGGCGGTCGCAAGACCAATGAGGTTTCGCTTCGTCATCCTGAAATCTTCGCTGCCGTCGGACCTTGCGGTATGTATCTCTATCCTGAAGATTACTATATCAGTCCTTCCGACACTGAAAATGTAAGGAGTTACGATCTTCCCGTCATCATAATCTGCGGACAGGAGGAATCGCTTGAAATGTTTCCCGTTAACGAGAACTCCATATTGGGAGATGAAAGTTTCGGTCCTGATCGTCACAGTATGTCTTACGGAAAAGATCCTACCAGAGACGAACAACGACCGAGGATTCGTCATCGTAAAGTGGAGGACAAGGTTGATCTCCTGCAAAAACGTCTTTATTCAATGCGCTGTAGAGATGTCAGTCTGCAGGAATGTATTGCTTGCCGCGGAAGCGATAATGAGGTTGAACGCAACCTCGGTTTCCCTTGCGATGAAACAGAGATAAAAACGGTTCTCGGTGTACGACATTTTGTGGGAGACTTTTTCAACGACGAGGGAGAAAACACACTTCGTTTCATAAGCGTTGAGGGGCAACCCCACTGGCCAATAGCAACTATGCCGGAACTCGTGTGGGATTTTATGAAGAGGTTCAGACGCGACCCTGTTACTAAAGAGCTTATAATTTCAGAATAATAATAAACTGGTGAGAATAAAATGTTAGAATATAAAAAATTTACCGATTGTGACTACGGCCCGCTTAACCCCAAAGTCAACCTTGAGCCCGATTTCTATACAGGCTTCGAGCCTTCGCTTAGAACCGAAATCGTATGTGAGGAGGAAAAGTTTTATCATAGTATCACGGCACCCTATTCGGTGGACGATAAACTTGATAAGCTTTATCACACATTTCATGCTCGGGACGGTGCAGAGCTGAAGGTAAAATCATACATTCCAAAAAACATGAATGATAATTCTCCGGCCTATATATTCATTCACGGTGGAGGCTTCGTCACTTGTAGCGTCGAAACCCACGACTTCGTCCCTTCCTATATCGCCGCCAATACAGGTTTCGCCGCTTTTTCAATTGAGTACCGGCTCGCTCCTGAATACAAATTTCCCAAAGGTCTTGAGGACTGCTATGATGCGATTCTGTGGATTATAGATAATGCCGGCAGATTTGGAATCGATGCTGGGCGACTTTGTTTATCAGGCGACAGCGGCGGAGGTAATTTTACCGCAGCTCTATGCGTGATGGCGCGAAGCTCCGGAGAAGACCTCTTTAAGAGCCAAATACTTATTTATCCTGCAACCGACATGTCAGGTGATATCTATAAAAAATCGTATGAGGTTTATAGCTCCGGTAGCGGCAATTCACAGGAGAATCAAAAAGAGATGATGTCGACCACAATAAAAAGATATCTCACCTTGGATGTCGACCTTAAAAACCCGCTTGTCTCTCCTTTCTGGACTGAAGACGTTACCGGTTTTCCAAGCGCCCTGTTCATTCAGGCTGAATGCGATGCATTACTTGATGACGGTCTAATCTACGCCCAAAAATTGGCCGATGCCGGTGTAATGGTCGAATGCGAAATCTATAAAGGTATGCCACACGCTTTTATACTTCGCACCTACGAGGAGACTTTCGCTGCCCTTGATCGCATGTGTGGGTTTTTCAAGGCAAACACCTAATATTCATCGGGAGAATTTAACATGAAAAAATCAACTCTGCTCAACGCCCCTGCTTCAGCCCTTGTCGCCGAGATGGGACATACCGATATGCTTACTATCTGCGACTGCGGCTTACCTATATCCGATGGCCCTAAGCGGATTGATCTTGCCCTTACATTCGGGACTCCGACTCTTCCACAGACACTCGAAACCGTTTTAAGTGAACTCAAAATTGAGGGTGCCATCCTGGCATCTGAGATAATTGATGTTTCGCCAGAAATGTATAAAAGTATACTGGAGTTACTTGGAGACGTAAAAATAGAATATGTTTCTCACGAGGATTTTAAAAAATTAACCCAAAGTTCTCGCGGTATCATACGTACAGGGGAATGCACTTCTTTTGCAAATGTAATTCTGATTTCCGGTGTAGCTTTTTAAAAATCTTTAGGTAGAACAAAAGTGTAGTTGTCTTTTTCAGGCGGCTATAAAGTAGTGACAATTTCATATATTCCTCAAGTAAGGAAAGCCCGCTGAAAAATCAACGGGCTTTCAGAGTTTCGTGCCCATTATATATTCGCAAAATATGCATGTAGAACAGAGGTTTAGATTAAATTTAAAATGTTAAAAATCCCCGTTTAGTTTCGATGAAAGAATCACAAATCGGCCGTATGCTTTTATGATTCACCCTGTTTTGCTCTCAAACATTTCTCTTGGGCAACTAAGAAAATGTCCGTTTCGTCTATGTATAACTCAAATTAGTTTTAATATCAGTATTTGCTAAAAAGGATTTCATTGCATTATCTTTTTTATATCATCCTTTAACATTATTTTTTTGTTTTTGCCTTTTTCAGATTTTACTATATGTAGATTTTCTGATATGTTAAAATTTAATTGATTTTTATTTGCATCACATCCAGATAAACGGTTCTATTTGAGACGAATAATCTTAGATAAAAATTGTTTGCAGATCAATTAGTTCTTGTTTAGACAAAAATTTCTGGAAATCCCAATCTTATAACCGTTCAACAGCAGTATTGATACGTAACATATTCTAAATTATGGAGTAATCATGTACATATATACAGGGGAAGAAATGTCGGCGCTGGATAAAAGAGTTATAGAAGTATATGATATTCCTTCTTTTATTCTTATGGAAAATGCGGCGAGGGGCGTTTTCGAAGAAATAATTGATGAGTTCACTCCCGATTCCTCGATAGCTATCTTTTGCGGTACCGGAAATAACGGAGGAGACGGACTTGCGCTTGCGAGACAACTTTTCTGCAAAGGTTATAGACCTGAAGTTTTTATAGTAGGCGAGGAAGACAAGATAAAGTCAGTCGGAAAAACTCATCTTTCTTCGCTTAGAGCTCTCAAAATTCCCATTTATTTCTTAAATGAAGAAAGCGATTTTAAAAAAACCGAAGAAAGATTGTCCTCGGCAGATTTAATATGCGATGCCATAATCGGCACCGCATGCAAAGGGTCTATCGAGGGAATACAAAAAGCTGCAATAAACCTCATTAATTCCCTGCCCGCTACCATATACGCTTTAGATGTACCGTCAGGTATAAACTCGAAGACAGGAAAGATATGCGGGGTTGCCGTAAGAGCTCATAAAACAATAAGTTTCGGCGGGTTAAAAAGAGGTCTTCTATTGTTTCCCGGAGCGGAGATGGCGGGCGAGGTAGTTGTTAAAGACATCGGATTTCCGTCTTGTGCGATAGAGGAAATGCCTACAAATCTAAAGCTTCTGGAAGCCGAAGACTTTTCCGAAGAAAAACATAGGCCGGACGATTCACATAAAGGAATTTTCGGCACTGCCCTTATAGTCGCCGGAAGCGGGAATATGGGCGGTGCCGCAATCCTGGCAAGCAAAGCCTCATACAGGAGTGGTGCAGGCGTTGTCCGTGTTCTCAGTTCCGAAAAAAACAGGACTGCCCTGTTAACTAATGTACCAGAGGCTATCTTTATCGGATATTCGGAAGACTGTGCGGAAACGGAACTTATTTCTTTGTTTGAAAAAGAGAAAAAGCAGGCAAAATCCATACTTGTCGGTCCGGGGCTTGGACGACAGACAAATACATATATCCTAACAGAGGCTGCTGTTAAGAGCGAAAAACGCCTTATTATAGATGCAGACGGGCTAAATATTCTGGCAGAAGACCTCGAACTTATGAACATGCTAAAGGATAGAAAGGCTGAGACCGTCCTTACACCTCATGTGGGGGAGATGGCAAGACTTATGGGTTGCGACAATTCAGTTATATTGGATGATCTTATCGGAACAGCCCAGGGATTATCCAAGCGATACAATATTATTATCGTTCTCAAAAGCGCAAGAACCGTAATAGCTCTTCCAAACGGCGAGGCGTATATTTCGATTGGAGGATGCAACGGCATGGCAACGGCGGGAAGCGGAGATGTTTTGGCGGGAACTATCTGTGCTCTGGCCGCAAACCCGCGAATCAGTATGGAGAAAGCAGCACTGCTTGGGGTTTATGAACACGCTAAAGCAGGAAAAAGAGCTTCCGAAAAATATGGAAACATCTCCATGACGGCAGGCGATATTGCAAAGGCACTTAGATTTTAGTTAATTGCGCCGCCTTTTTACGGAATGAACGGATACATAAGGTAACAAAAGTATTTGCAGTTTTTCGCATAACTTTATTAAAACAGAAAATTCACCCTTACACATTCTTTTTTGGACGAAGAGTTTTAAATATTTTAAACAAAAATTCCTTTAAATCGCTTTTCGGCGGTTCTCTTTTTCAAATCGATGACTTGAAATAAAGCGCAATATTAAAAACCGGGTCGAGAAAAGCTGCTCGACCAGGTTTTATATTATTATCTTCTTTTTTAACTTAAAACAACTTTGCTCCCGCGGGTATGTTGTCATCCAAGATTAGAAGGTCCAGTTTTTCTTCTCCATCGTATTCACACACCGCAGATATTACCATACCCTGTGACGGCAATCCCATCATCTTTCTTTCCGGTAAATTTGTTATTGCTACCAAGGTTTTACCGATTAAGTCTTCTGCGTCATAATATTCCTTGATTCCTGAAAGGATGGTTCTTTCCTCTTCCGAACCGTCATCCAGGGTAAATTTCAAAAGCTTTTTTGATTTCGGGACTTCTTCACAATTCAAAACTTTTACGACCCTAAAATCAGACTTCGAAAAAGTTTCAAAGTCGACCGTATCCTCAAATAGAGGTTCTATCTTCACCTTGGAAAGGTCCAATTTATTAAAAACGGTCGTTACAGTGTCACAATTATTATCGGTCAATTCGTCGGAAGTTTGGTTTTCAAGCGTTTGTCCGCCCAAAGGCTTCATCGTCGGGAATTGTTTCTCGTTTAACATATTATCACCCATTATCTTGTAATACACGCATTTTCGGCGTTTTGATAAAAGTATTATCAAGTACTATTCAGCAGTATAAATTGGAAATTTGTTGTCTTTTTTGTTGTCCTCAGACTTATATGTTGTCTTTTTAAACCACAAATT
>JAAYNJ010000031.1 GCA_012520915.1 Oscillospiraceae bacterium | reverse complement strand
CTTTGTTGAGCCTGTTTCTATAACATTGCCGCAGGCGCATCTTATCGTTGTTTGATAGTATTTAGGATGAATATTCTCTCTCATTTTAATCACCTTCTGAACAGTGCTGTTTTGAGTATGCTTGGCATGGTTACAAAACGCAAAGAGAATTTTAGCACAGCTTCTTAGATATTGCAAGGGCTGGGGACTAAATTTGTTTTAAATTCGGACAAACATTTTTGATGTAATATTTATGCTTCTGATTTATATATACCTATTGAATCAAGTTTGCTTCTGAACTCTGAAGTTGTAAATTCTCCCTTCTTAAACTTTTCAAAATCTTTTATTAATTCTTTTGTTTCAATAATTAGTTGTTTATACATGCTTTCCGCATATGTCTTAATATCTACATGAATATCTTCTCTCTTATCTAAAGGTTTCTTCCTTTGATGATTGATGATTAGCAGTTTTCTTATATCCAAAAGAGACACTTTGTTTTTTTCACTGTATCCACGAGCATGTTTATCCAACTGCCCTAAAAAATCCGTATTAACATTACTTGTTGTTCCTTTAATTTCGACTACATATGGGACATCATCTAACATAAATTCAATATCAGCCTTTTTCAAATCAACAAAACTGTTCAAATCTATGCTCAGCATTTCACTTAGGATATCCTTTACAACCCTTTCAAGCGGAGTGCCCGCACTATACAGTATGGATTTATATTTATTGTTTTTTCTTAGTTTTTCTTCGGCTTTTGAAATTATATTTTCTTCGGTTTCGATTTTTTTCTTGGATTCTTTTATGCTTTCGTTTTGCTCAACATCGTCAAACATATTTATGTTTTTCATCCAAGAAGGTTGTTCAGCAATCTCAAAATCTAATAGATTGTTTTTTGAAAGATAGTGTTCCAACTTCTCATTGTTGTCTATGTTTAAAGTCGTAAAAATTTTATTTTCATGTCCATAAGATACTACTTTCTTACTTTCTTCACTTAAAATAACGGGCGTTTCAGTTGGTTGCTTATCTCCTCTGCTTTCTCTATACATATCATGTATAACTTCTAGTAACCATTCGCCTTTATTGACCTCACTAGAAACATTGTGTGCAGACTCAGCTAACGGTATATCTTTAAAATAAAAATCTGATTCTATTTCGACTTCATTGATTTTTGTTATGTTTTTTCCAAACATGATATTTGCATTTAGTTCACAAAGATAGCTATCAATTATGTATTTGACTTCATCTATAGTGTCCTTTAGCGGTATGTAACTGTAGCGTGTTTCAAATAAAATATTTTGTGGTAAAAAAATAATAATTTTCGATTTTTCTGTATCCAATATAGCTCTGTTTACTGAAGCAAAGTCAACCCTACAATCAATTTCTCCATATATTGTACTATCTATTGAATTTTTCCAGATGCTTCCATCTCTAAGGTCTATTATATTTAACTCATAATTGTCAAGAGTATCATAGTCACTAAACCTTGACATCTTATCAACCACAAAGTCATATTTGTTTTCACCATAATAGTTTAATAGCTGGATTTTCATAACTTTTCTCCATGTTTTTGCAATTATTTATACCATTAATTTTTAACACATATAATAGCGGATATTTTTCTTGCCTTAGCTAATGTGTAGCAGACACAATTGGGATTCTCTTAGTCGCTCTAAAAACATTATGACTCAACAAGTTCTTCGGCTTCGAGGAAGTAAATAAGCTTTTCACTCACTTTTTTCTCGAAGAGCTCCTCTGCGGCGAGGCCGTAGATATAGAGCTGGGGCTCGTAGTTTTTGGCTCTCTGCTTGAGTTTATCGCCCCTTACCCTGTCCGTTTTATAGTCTAAAACAGTTATGCCGTCGGCTTCCTTGAGTATAAGGTCGAAGCGGCCCTGAACAAGTATTTTGTCGGAACTTTCGACATCTTTATAAAGCTTATCGGCGTCTATCAGCACTCTGAACGGCTGCTCTCGCAAAACCTCGTCGGCTGTTTTTATCCTCTCGCCCAAAGCTGTTGAGAAAAATCTTTGTATTTTCTCAAAGTCTATGAGCCCTAGAGCTGTGGGCTCGAGCAGGTTGAGCTCTACAAGTCTTTCGGCCTCGAGCTTTAAGCTTTCAATCGATTCGGTTTTGTCAAAATCTAAAAGTCCCAAGAAATCGTGTGTGACTATGCCGCGCTCGAGCGCCGTGCTTTTCTCTTGCGGCTCCCCTGAAAAATCGGCATCGGAAAAATCGAAGACCATCTCGAAGCTATCAATATCTTCCTCCTCGCGCATTTCTCTGGCGTAGTCGCTTACCGAGAGTTTTGCGGGAAGAGAGCGAGAGCTTTGATAGGGGTATACAAAGTCGAAGCGTTCTTTGAGCACCTCGGGGCTTAGAGTTTCTATTACTTTGGGAATGCTCTCCTCTGTCTCGACGCTTTCTTTAGTGTCTTCCGCCGCACTCTTGGGAAGGCTCATATCGTCGGGATAAACTCGATAGTCAGCTACCCCTTTACAGTCCTTTTCTTCGAGAAGGAATCCGAGCCAATCGGCATAGGAATTTTTCTGCAAGAGCTCGGCGTTCGGCACGGGATTTTCTTTTGGTCCGAAGTTTTTAAGGGCCTTATAGGAAGAATTTCCCGGCTCGGGAAGAGAGTTGCCGGCAAAGCTGAGATAGAGTCTTTCTGAGGCTCTTGTGAGCGCCACATATAAAACTCTCATCTCTTCGCTCAGCTCCTCCCTGTCGTTTCGCAGGGTGATGGCTTTTTTGGCAAAGTCAGGGTATCTTATGCCCCTCACTGCATCCACAACAT
>JAAYNJ010000021.1 GCA_012520915.1 Oscillospiraceae bacterium | reverse complement strand
TCGCCGTGCTTTACCATCATCATAGTTCCCAACGAAAGCAATACAAATATGCTGCCGTAGGGGAATAATGTTTTATAACCGAAAAGATCAATAAATATACCTGAAAACATCGGTGTAACCGTCTGAGCCGCCATACTGAATATGTAGTAGTAACCCGTATATTTACCTATGTTTGCACCTTTGCTCATTTCAACTACCATGGGATAACTGTTGACGTTGATAAGTGCCCACCCCATTCCCGCCATTGCAAAGAAGATGAACATGAGTATGGAAAAACCGGGAAATAAAATCGCAGAGCCGAAAGCAACCGCTAAAAAACATATTCCCAAAATAATCGTCTTTTTTCTTCCAAATTTTGAGGCAATCAAGCCGACGGGAATATACGACAGTATCGCTGCAACGGTAGCCACAAGTTTTATGGTTGATGCTTCACCTACATTTCTTCCCCACATGGCCGCTGCATATCTTGTAAATCCGCTGATTACGGCATTATAGCCCATAAACCAAAGAAATATACTTATAAGAATTAAAACAAAACTCCGCCTCACATCCGGTGCCATTTTTTCGCTGCCCGAATCCGAGGTGGATTCATCGGTTTTTTCATCTTCATCAATATTGTACTGCCTGCTTATCTCCCTCATCTTCTTAATTGCCTTAGGCTCATTTACCGTAAAAAACAGCACCGCCACCGATATCAGCATAAAAGAAACCAAGAATATAAAGAGCGGTACGTATGAAGGGTTATCCCCCTTAACCAGAAGGGCGGTTGCAACTAAAATGGATGCGCCGCCTAAGGCTCCCATAAGATTAATTATCGCATTCGCCTTGCTTCTGAGTGGTTTTGGCGTTACATCAGGCATTAGAGCCACAGCCGGGCTTCTATAGGTTGACATTGCAAGCAAAACCACGCCAAGAGCAATCATAAAAAGTGTAAGGTTCTTTGTCTGCTGCGCAATGGGCAACAGCATAACAAAAACCGAGGTCACAAGAGTTCCGCCTACAATATACGGCATCCTTCGTCCTATACGTGTTTTTGTTCTGTCGGAAAGCGCTCCGAAAAACGGCAACATAAAGAGCGCCAACACATTATCAATTCCCATCACCGCACCCGTTACGGTGTCACTGAATCCGAATGTGTTTTTCAACATAACCGGAATTACATTATCATATACTTCCCAAAATGCAATAATTGACATAAATGCCAATCCTACTAAAAAAGTCTGCTTTTTATCCAGCTTCATCTCTACCTCTTTTAATCTAAAATGACCCGAATAAAAATACTTCGGGTTGTGTTTATATCGAATCTATTTTGATTTATTATTCTTTTTTTTCTTTTTTCTGACAGACCAGCCGAAATTCCCCAATAACTTCCCTTGAGAAAAATATTGGCCGTGAATATAGGAAATTAAATCGCTTTTTTCGAGTTCGAATCTCCCCTGTTTATCAAAAAGATGCTCATCGGCAGAAACCGATACAATATCTGCCATAAACATATCATGGCTTCCCATAGGAACAATTTTAAAAACCCTGCACTCCAATGAGAGAGGTGATTGTTTTATCGTGGGGCAGGCGACTTCAATCGAATCTATCTTTTTAAGTGAACAGGAAAGAAACTTGTCCTCATCTCTGCCGGATTTAACTCCACAGTAATCCAATGCTTTTGCCATTTTTGAACTTGCCAGATTTATAACGAATTCTTTCTTTTCGCTTATTATCCCGTACGAATGTCTCTCAGGTCTGATTGACACGTACGCTCTTGGCGGATTCGACGACAATATCCCCGTCCAAGCCGCAGTAAACACATTGGAGTGTTCCATATCCCCACAACTAATCAATACCGCAGGCAATGGTGAAATCATTGTTCCGGGTTTCATTATCCTTTTAGCCATATCACACCTCATAAACGGTAATCTGTTCGCCGATATATTCCATTTTTTCCGCCTCATCGATTACGGCAACAGCAAAACCTTCATATGTGATTTCACTTTTTCCCCTGTGATTATATGGCAGTATATCACCCGAGATTCTATATATACCGCTTCCCTTTTCGTCCGGTTTGAAATCCAGCGCGGGGCAGACGTATGTCCACTGAACATCATATCTCTTTTTCAAATCTTCATACGCTTCAACCATAGCCAATGCTATAGGATAGGTGGCTTTTGGGTAGTCGGCTTTGTCTATGACCCTTTCGCTCCTGGATTCATCCAAAAATAAATTCCCGTTGCCGCCGACAATAATCAGCCTGTTGCTCTTGCCGGACAAAATGTCGCACAGGTGCTCCAATGTAGTTCTGTGCTGATCGGCCTTGTCCGCCTCCCATACACCGAATGCATCAATGATTACATCCTGATCCCATACATCATCATAATCGAGATCGAAGATATCCCCCTCCATCACCTTTATCCGGGAATCGGGGGAGAAGTAAACATCTCTGACTGCTGCAATCACCTCATGCCCTCTGGAAAGCGCTTCCTTTACTATGAGACTGCCAAGTCTTCCCGACGCTCCTATAACCGTTATCTTCATCTTTCTACCATCACATTTGTTGATTCGGAATTAATTCCGTCTTGCTTAAAATCTTTAAGGTTTTATCCATTATACTATTTCAGTTTGGCGGGAATTATCAGACCTTCTTCTTGATCCGATTCGAATTCTATCCCGACTCTATCTCCTATGTTAAGAATTACCACCGTCTGGTCATCCGAAGCGGATATTGCATAATATTCTTTTCTTCCAACCAGTTTAATGTAATACATACTTGTTCCGTCTACCACCGCGGTTCTGATTTCCTCAATAACACCGCTTAATTCATCTACCGTTTTTACCGGCAATTCAGTAATTCCGTGTTCCGAAATAAGTCTGATATATTCCTTTTCCGTTTCCGACACGGTGCTTCCGGTGGCAACAATGTTATATTGTTGCACATTCACCATGGCATACATTTTCACGAGTCCCGCATTATCCTTTAACGACATAAAGTATGTAGGCTCTCCGGAAATATTCAGGAGCAGCGGGAAGGTGGAATTATAATTCAGATGTTGAACTACCCCCTCTGCAGACGCCGCCGCAGAAAATTCTTCCGCACCGGCACAAGGATAGTAAACCGTTTCCTTTGTCCTCTGGTTACTCAATATGAAGCCGATATTGCTTTCATCACCGCCTACACTTGTTATTCCGGTATACATATATACATCATCGTCCTGAGCGATGTAGTTATACCCTGCCGTTGTTTCGGTAACACCCTTCTGCCCGAAAATGGAATTTAAATATCCGTTTTGGAAGGCACCGTAATAATCGTATTGTTCAATGATTAAATCAGCAGAATATACCCTGTCGACCCATTTCGGAATTTCATCACCCCTATAATATTTGGTTTCACCGGTCACCGCATTTACCAGCACGGCTCCTTCGATATCCGTTCCGCCGAAAAGTCCTATCGTCTTTACCAGTTTGGGGCATATCCAAAAAGGTTCCCCCTCTTCATCAATTTCCATGTGGAGAGTGTCAAACATAAATGTCGGGTATTTAAACCGAATATACCTGTTTATGTTTCTAAAAAACAGGTCTGAGGGAGAGTATTTTATCCCCTCTTTTAGTCTCACAACTTCCACATTTTGCGTCACCATGTCTGTAATAATATATGCGGGCAATCCGTTCCTGAAATTGTTCCACCACTTAAAGAAATCCCCGTATTTCAGAGTAGCTACTCTGACCGGGCTTCCCTTATAGTTCATCTGCGGATAGTCGTTCGTCACTTCAAACTGGCTTACCATATCAGAAAGCTCTCCCAGCTTTCTGTCACCCAGTCTCTGTGCCGACGCTTTATCCAACATCGGTATCTTGTCATAAGTTATCTCATTGACGCCGGTCGAAAAATCTCCCGTTTTTATTTCCAACAGGTCTCTGTAAGATTTCGACCTTAGCAGCGTGCTCGAAAATATCCCGCCGGCAATAAATATACCCAGCAATATAATACAGATTGCAAGGGGCACTTTACATATTCTTTTGACATTTCCCCATACTTCTCTTATATCCGCCCCAACCTTGAATGATTTGCTTACAAACATCAAAACGATACAATAAAATACGGATAATACCAAAAAATAAGAATAGAATTTTGTATTATGCAAATTTATAGCGGGAAGTTCAAAATAGTAATATCCCAGTCCGAACAACAGCGTCGCCGTCAGTGACATCAGAACATTTTTTATATTGGATTTTGCACCTTTTTTTCGTACAAAATTAATTTTCGGCTTGCTCATTAACAGCTCCCAAAGTATTGTTTTTCGTTTTTTAATTATAACATAAATAGAAAAATCAATTTATATCTGTCAATATTTTATTTTATATAAAGGTTATGTATAAAAATATGACAAAATAATGTTTATTTATACAATATTTTTCAATGTTATTGACTTTTTTTAATTCAATATTGTATGATTTAGCCAAACTAGATTCAACATATCGCCCTTGAGATTCTTTTTAGAGTCAGTGGTCGGGGTTGGTTGTTTGTCGATTTAAAACGAGTTTGTCTTAACTCAATATCGCGTTCGTTTCTTTTTTTATTTTTTTGTCAATGAAATTTCATTTGATAGAAACAAGTTACGGGGGGAGAAATATGGAATACAGAAGATGGGATGACAGGTATATCGTAAGGGTTGACCAAGGTGAAGAAATCATTGAGCAGCTGACCCTGGTATGCAAGAAGGAGAATATTCTGGCAGGCACTATTTCCGGGTTTGGCGGCGCCACAGTCACCGAGTTGGGTTATGTCGATCCCGATGACAATAAGGCTGTAAAGAGAGTGGTTATCAACGAGTACAGGGGAATCCTCTCCTTGACGGGGAACATAACTGCCATGGATTTCGAGCCCTTCTGCCACATTCATGTTGTGCTCTCCGATAACAAATTGAATGCAACCGGCGGCCATATGTACAGTTGCATTGTCGATGAAATAGCCGAGATTTCAATAAACAGCAGTGACATTGTAACCCGCAGAATATTTGACGAGAACCTCGGACTCTTCATGCTCGATTTATAATATCCGAACTATATGTAATTTTACAGCCCAACCCCTGAGAATATGCAGTTTCTCAGGGGTTTTTATTGATTTTTCTAAACTCACATATATCTTCGGTCAATATTCCAAACGTCAAAAAAGGTCTGAAGCTCTAAAAATTTCAGACTCCTTATTTTATGTTAAAATTATATGATTGATAAAATTCACTCAGGCTAATTTTGATAACCTGTCTATATATGCTGGGGACTTTATAGGTTTCTACTACGACGGAAAGATAAGCTGTTGTCCGCTGGACACGCCCCTCTTTTTTGCGACGAGTGGTCTTGTAATTTGGAGGTTCATGATGGTATCGCAAAACAACTTAAAAGGAAAGAATGAGGAAAGCATTGCCGTAAAGACAGTCATCAGTTCTCTCAAAAAAACGATACAACAAGTTTACAAAAAGGAACTGCCGCTGGATCACCTTGTATTTTTGTATACTGCCGCCGCCGGTATCCTTATGTCCATATTCGGACTCGGTTACAATATGGTGATGGGTCTGGGCATATTTATGTTGCCAATACTCATACTGTACCTCGTGACAACCCTCTCAAGCGTTTTATATAGTGTAGTCACACAGCGCTGGTACGGAGCTGCCGTGATTGTCTTGGGTTCTTCCACGTTTCTTCTGGTTCCCTTTCTATGGTTCACAATCGGTGGGGCGACCGGTCCCACCTCTGCATTGATGCTCACATGCGGTCTGTGTATTGCTATCGTTTTCAAAGGAGCAGTGCGAAACATAATGCTGGCAGTAGAAGCGATCCTATTGGTTGTCTTTGTCGCGCTGGAATACCATTTCCCGGATATTATCATACACTATCCCGACCGTACAGCTCATTATTCGGATTTGGCGTTCGGGTTGACAATGAGTTTGATTGTCAATTCTATTTTAGCTTTCACGGTGATGGCGGAATATGCGCGGGTTCGGGATGAAAAGATGTGTTTGGCGTGTCGCCTGGAGCGCCTCTCACTTACCGACGCCCTGACCGGCTTATATAATCGCCGCTTTTTATCAGCGAGCATTGACGAAGAAATGCGCCGAGCATACGACACCGGCTCGCAATTGACGCTTTGTATTCTGGATCTCGACCATTTTAAAGGGATAAACGATACTTACGGACACGACTATGGTGACAATGTGCTGGTCAATGTTGCTCAGATCATGAATGCCAGCCTGACGGAAGGAGAGATTTTCGGCCGATATGGCGGAGAAGAGTTTGTGGTGCTGTTTCCGGGCAAAACCCCGACGGAAGCACTTCCCGTAGTGCGGGTGCTCGGCGATCGGATGAGGACACATGCTTGGAGCCATGGAAAGCCGGTCACAATTTCCGGCGGACTCAGTGGTTATGTCAGGGGAATCTCTTACTCAAATTTTATAGAGGCTGCGGACAAAAACCTCTATCGTGCCAAACGAGAAGGACGGGACAGGATAATCTATCGTTAATCCTTGGCTATGTTTATGAAATTATATCGTTATTTCCCGGATTCGGTTTAGTCAAATCCTAAATGTGGTCTAAATTCACTTGGTACAAGTAATTCTTAGGCGGATTCCTCAGAGTCTGCCGGGCACCGACATGTTGCGCCTTTTTCGGGGTTAATGCTTCCCTGACGGATTCCGGAGATAAGTAGTGTCTCCCGGTCAACCGTCCTTCAGGGATATCCATGAAGGGTGTGCCCATCAGTCGCTGCAGCGATTCGCGATTTGGAAAGATTCTTATCACTCGTTCTCTGTGCAGGATTTGCTGGTTTTACCGTTAAACGGAGTTGGAAGTCCTCTTTCCTATATTCATTTTAGTTTTCTGTTCAATGTTCTAAACCTTTAAAAAAGTCTGAGATTTTAAAAATCTCAGACTCCTAATTTTGGTTGCGGGGGAAGGATTTGAACCTACGACCTCCGGGTTATGAGCCCGACGAGCTACCAGCTGCTCTACCCCGCGATATTGTGTTTGATTATATTACCATAATAGCTGTAAAAATGCAAATCAAATGGTATAATCATTTTATAGTGTCAATTGACAAACCGGATTATTCATTTCACATTATCTTTAAAAATTCAAACGGAGGGAGATATGGCTTACAAGGATATTGTTAACATCGCAGTTGTAAACTTCAGACCTTTTTGGGGAAGGAAAGATCGAAATCTGTCGAGAATAATCGAATATATCGAAAGCGCTTCCAAAAGAGGCGTAGATATAATATGCTTTCCCGAACTCGCTCTCACAGGCTACGAAAATGAACCCGATGTGGAATTGCCTGATAAAATGCAGGTTCGGCTCGCCGAAACAATTCCCGGCCCATCAGTAAATGCCGTTGCGGAAGCAACATCAAAATGCGGTATTTATGCTGTTTTCGGAATGACCGAGAAAGCCGAAGACGATAAAAACGGAGTGTACAATGTTGCCGTTGTGTGCGGACCTGACGGATATATCGGTACATATAGAAAAATTCATCCTGCAAACGACGAACTGTTGTGGTCGGAAAAAGGTTGTGATCCTTTAGATTTTGAAACTCCGTGGGGTCCGGTCGGGGTCGGTATATGTTATGACACCTATTCATTCCCGGAACTGGGAAGGTATTATGCCGCCAAGGGCGCTCGGCTGTTTATCAATATAACCGCTATGGTTGGCGAGTCCGGCATCAGAAGATTCGATTGGGAAGGCTGTTATCTTGACACCATGAAGGCTGCGGTAGTCGCAAACGACTTTTTTATCGCCAGCTCAAACCTCATCGGTATAGATGTAATAAATGAGGGATTTGTAAATATTGTCGGAAACGACACGGTTAAAAATCCCGCTTTCTTTGCAGGCGCCAGTCTCATTATGGGTCCCGGTTACAACAAAAAAGTGCACATATATGCCGGAGGCATTGAACACAGAGAAATTGATATGATAATTTCTACAATAGATTTGTCTCTGGCATCGAGAATGATTTTTAACGAAAACCCGTACTCCGGTTCCCCCGACTTCAGACCCGATATCTACAAGAAATTCGCTAATCTTTTATTGGAAGATGATTATTGGAACAAGCACGCTATAAAGGACTAGTTAAACTCTTTGCCGCTTGTTGTTTTTACAAACGAAAGCACTCCGAACCGGAGAGTTCGGAGTGCTTTTTATTGTCGCTGAACTAAAACACTTCTATTTTACTGTTTCTAAGTATTGAACCTCCGAACGGGAAATATGTCTCAATCATATCTTTGCAGAAAGACATCGTCCCCTTCAAATCTGCGAGTGAGGCTGCAAACATACACGGAACCAGCGTTTGCATCATAGGATTCAGCCAAAGCAGTTTTGACGCGGGTATATTGATGACTTTATCACTTTCGGGGAAGTTTTCTTTATTCTCATCGGTTACTACTACATAGTGGTAGTTTTGACGGGTCAGTACCGAAGCTACTTCTTTTGCCCTGGACATGGACGGATTTCCTTCCGTCACATACAAAAACATTCCCGAATCCATTCTTCTTAGAATGTAGTCAACATGTGTCCAATCCTCAAAGTTTTCGTATCTGGAAAAATCTCCGGTCGCTTCATACAGTTTTGCCTGTGCAAACCAAGCCGTTGCAAACTCGGGTCCCGCACCCAACGCCTCAAAATACGGTACGGGTTTCCAGCTTTTCGCCAGCTCATACATTTCCTTTTCAAGCCTGTCCATTTCCGCATCCCAAAGGTCGATATTCGCATCTATTTCGGAAATGTAACTCTCGGGATTGAGAACAATCCCTATAGTCTCTCCCAGATGTATTGCAAAGTGGAATAGTGAAAGCATTGAGGCTACATATGTTCTGCATCCGGGTGTTCTGTGCAGGTCGAATTCATCGGGAACAACATACAGTAACCTGTCACATGCTTGGGCAACAGGGGAATCCTCAAAATGTGTAACCGCCATAGTAACTGCACCGTATTTTTTTGCCCTCATAGCCGCTTCAACTACTCTGGAAACTTTTCCGGAAAAGCTTACAAGTATTACAAGTGTGTCTCCCGGTTCTCCAAATCTCCTGACATCGTAGTGCCTTGCTAAATCGAGGCAGGTCGGCGTATCAATAAACAATCCGGTCAGTTCCTCAAACGCCTCCTTGGCCGCATACGCGGCGCAAAGCGAATCTCCACAACCGGTTATGACTACATTTTTAAATTTTTTGAGTTCTTCAGAGGTGAAAGGCAATTTTGCATTTTCTCTCATTGATTTCTGTAGAAATCTCGCCATATCGGGAACGCTCAAAATTTCTTTTCTCAAATCACTTTCGTAGTTATACATTTAATCCTCCTATATTAAAATTATTTCTTACAAAATTTAAATCTCGGGTTCTTCCGTCGTAATGATCAGCTTTTTCTTTGACCGGTATGCAATTACTGCCGTGAGCAAAGCCAACAGAAGGCCTGCCTCGGAAATCGCCAAGGCCGGAATATAACCCCCGAAAATATCCAAAATATTTCCGTATATATTTAATCCGAATATACTCGAAAAACTGATAGCCATCGAGAAATACGAAAATATCGTTCCGTACTCCCTGCCACCGAAAAGATCTTTTATAGTTATCGGGAAAATTCCGGCATACAGCGCAGCAACCATGCCTGATATAAATGAACCGGCGTACATTAAGGGGGCAATTTTGTTGAAGTACAGCATGACGAACGAAACTATTGACATCACAATCCCAAAATACAGGGCTTTGTCGGTTCCGGATTTGTCGGAGATTGCTCCCAAAAGCAGTTTGCAGAAAACATTTCCGATCATTGATATCGAAACCATCGAAGCGGCGAAAACCGCCGATTTCCCAAGTGACATGATATATCCCTGTAGCATTTGAGAAAAGGTCGCACTTACCCCTACAATTATTCCGGTTATTGTAATCATTATAAATGTCAAACTCTTGACTGCCGTCTTTGCAGGCACACCCGTGTAGGAATGTTCGCCTCTGTCTATGATGCCTTTTGAAGAATCATAGCCGTAGGGTTCAAGTCCCTTGTCATCGGGGTGCATTCTAAGCACAAAAACCGCAATGGGCACCGTTATAACCAAAAATATCGCAGCTTGGAGTATATAACCCCACTGCCACCCAAATTTTTCGATAATCCCGGCCAAAAGAGGGTTGGCAATAGCGGCGAATATACCCGATGCGCTGGATACTATACCGAATACCAAACCTTTTTTCTCAATAAACCAGTTGTCCAAAATAAGCGGTATCGTCAAAGTGTATCCCAACGGCATCGCCAAACCCGAAAGAGCTCCTCCAATAAAAAAACCTGTCAGCCCTTTTGAAAGGGAAAAAATGATGCTTGAAACGGCAAAAAGCACGAGAGAGCCTCCGGTTGCGATTCTGACATCGATTTTTCTTATCAGCTTTCCCGCAAACGGCATGAAGGCAAATGATGCCACTCCCATAAACAGCGTATACATTGTCAGATCTTTCAATTTTAATCCAAGAGATTCGCTAACAGGGACGAGAAACTGACCTCGGGAATTAAACACCAACCCCACACTGAGGCCCTGAATGATAAAACAGCACACCATGATAATCCATGGGTAAAAGCTCTTTTTCTTATTCATACCAAACCTCACCGCTAATATATCCGAACCGTCTTGATATCAGTTGTTTTCCCTTAAGTTTCTTCTTTTCATTAACAAAAAGGCAAGTACTGTGGAAGTCAATGCAGCAAGACCCATAATCACCGACATCATAATGGCTTGCCTATAATCGCCATAGTAATCGATCATAAACCCGTATATACTTAAACCCAATGCACTTGCCAAACCCGTGGCCATGGCAAAATACGAATAAACCGAACTGTAGTCTTTATTTCCGAATAGGGTTTTTATAACCACGGGGAACCCCGTCGATAACATTGCCGTCGACATACCGGTAAAAAACGCCCCGACAAACAAGAGCGGTTCATTTTTAGGGAACAGAATCAAAAAGGCTGAAACCGATAGCATAAAGATTGAAAAATAGGAAGTTTTTTCACTGCCCAGTCTGTCGACAATATATCCCAACAGAAGTTTGCAAAAAATATTTCCGAACATGCCAACCGATACCACCGTTGCTGCAAAGGATGAAGCTTTCCCCAAAAAAGTCGTGTAACTCTGCAGCAGTTGCGGAACTGCCGACAATGTTCCCACAAAAAACCCGGTCAATGCTATAAACCAAAAAGACGCGGTGCCTAAAGCTTGTTTTGCGGTCATACCCGAACTTTCGATATATATATCAGTTTCTTCCTTCTGATTATATCCGTATGCCTTAAGCCCTTTGTCCTCGGGCTTTAAACGAATAAGGAATATTGTTACGGGCAGCAGCACAATCGCAATTGTTAAGCCGATTACTAAGTAGCCGCTTCTCCAGCCTTTCGATTCGATAATTTCCGCCAAAATCAGATTTCCGACTACTCCCATGAGTCCCGAAGCTCCCGCGGAAATCCCGAGAACCAAACCTCTTCTCTTCACAAACCAGTTATTTGTCAACACCGGAACCGCTAAAACATAAAGCATCGGCATAGAGAGTCCCATCATTATTCCCGAAAGATAAAAGTGCCATAAATGCGTAGCAAATGACGACAAAAAGAGCGCAAGACTCAATATGATGACTGCAGTTATCATAGCCGGTTTGAATTTTCCCCCCGACATAATCCGACCGGCTATCGGGGTAAAGAAAAAGGAAACTATCCCCTGAAAAAACAGGTATAGGGTAAATTCCCCCATTTTATAACCCATTGAATCACAGACCGGCGTCAGAAATTGTCCTCTGCAGTTTAGAATCAGACCGACTACAACACCCTGCATTAAGAAACAGGATACAGCTATAACCCAGGCATAGTGAAATCGCTTCATTCATTCACCTTATAGTATTTTATCAATTTAATATTATATTCATATCATCTGAAATTCGTAAAATTTTTCTATGAGCTGTTGCTATATTTTGAAAAGGCCTCGTCTTTGAAAAACTGATTATCAGTTTATTCAATACTGATACTCCCTTTAAACGCTCAGCTTTCCTTCCAAACATTCGGTTTTCGCTTAATAGCCCTTCTCGACTCTTTTATCGGTTTGCTGTTGTAATACGCCAAAGCCAAAATTATTGCACCCGCTACCCAAATCGTCGATTCACTTAGCATTATCGCCGTATAACCGATATGCGGCGCCAAAATAAATGTGGCTATTATTTTATTTGTCAACTCCAATGTGCTTATGATAATAGGCACAATCCGGTTTCCGATACTTTGGAGAACCTGCCGATAAATAAAGAAAGGACCGAGAAAAGCTAAAAGCGGAACATGCAGTTTCAGGTAGGAAAGGGAAGTCGATATTACCACTTCATCAGTTGTGTCGGTGAGCAGGCGAATAACATCTCCGCCGAAAAAGTAAATAACAGCCGATGTCAGCGCAGCCCAGGAAAGACATATCAGTACCGCACTCTTTATACCCATATTTATTCTTTCGGGTTTAGATGCCCCGATATTCTGACTTGCATAAGTTGAGGTCGCAAGTCCCATAGTCATCAAGGGGAGCAGCATCAATTCGATCAATCTTCTGGATGTTGTGTGTGAAGTTATTATGGACGGTCCAAGATCATTTATCGCACCCTGTAAAATCAAGGTTCCAACTTGAACTATAGACAGAGCGAGTCCTATCGAAATCGCAAGGGAGCTCATATCATAAGAAAGCTCCTTTTCTAACTTGAAACTCTCTCTTTCAGGATGAAGTATGGGTGCTTTTTTGCGGATATATATGAGACAGCCTATAGCGGATACCGTGTGGGAAATAACTGTTGCAACAGCGGCGCTTTCAATTTCAAGCCTCAATAAAACTATAAACACAAAATCCAAAATAATATTGAGCACCATCGAAAAAATCATCGTGAGGAGGGGGACAAAACTGTTTCCTATTGACCTCAACAAACCCATAACGAGATTATAGGCCATATTCGCCATTAATCCGTAGAACATTATGGTTACATATCTCTTTGAGGTTTCAAATATCTCCGCGGGTGTATTGAGCATCTTAAGAAGAGGATCAGTCATTACCAATCCGGCAATAGTCAAAAAAAGAGTAAATCCGATCGATAGCACAATTGAAGTTGCCACCGTTCTTTTCAGTTTTTCAGAATTCTTTGCTCCGAAATATCTTGCTACAATTATCGAAAAAGCACTGACCATCCCGGATACAAGCGTGAATATGACCGAGTGGAGGGGAAAAGCGACACCCACCGCCGCAAGAGATAAATCTCCAAGATTATGGCCGACAATGAATGTGTTCACAATATTGTAAAGTTGCTGAAACAAGTTTCCGAGTAGAATGGGTAAAGAAAACATCAAGATATGGTTTGTGGCGTTTCCCGTGGTCATATCCCTTTCAGAACCGAAGTTTCTTTTAAATCTTTCCTTCATCCGTTACCTATTTGAATAGTTCAATTACTTTTTGTGTCGCTTCATGCAAACTGTGGAATGTAAAATCGGGACGATATTTCTCTCTTAAAGGCTCTTCCCTGTAGTTTCCGTTTCTGTACCATGAACCCGTCGTAACCAATATCGTTTTACCCATCCCGGCATTTATTCCCGCTCCGATATCAGTGTAGTTGTCTCCGATAATAATTGATTTGCCGAGATCCAATTCAAAATCCGAAGCCGCTTCCTCAAGCATTCCCGGTCCGGGCTTGGAACAACGGCACCTCTCTACACCATCGGGGAGATTATACCAGTCGTAGTGCGGACAATAATATATCGCATTTATCCTTCCGCCTGCCGATTCTACATCGTTAATTATCAAACTGTTAAAGGCTTTAAAGGTGTTGACATCATACATATTCGTCGCTATTCCCGACTGGTTGGTGATGATAATTATGTAAGCATCAAGTTTGGACAGTTCCGCCATGCATTCCGCCATACACTCAAACGGTCTATATTGCTCTTTCAGGTGAGGATGTCCAACATCCCGATTAAGGACCCCGTCTCTGTCAAGAAATATTGCTCGGTCAAATGTTTTGTTTCCTTTATTAAAATAGCCTCTCAATTAGTTCCTCCCTCTACAATGTATATTATTATAAATAATTTGCTGTTATGCTTCGGTTTTTTTGTATTTCATTTCATTGATAACCATAAAGAACACAATCATCCCGAGAGCAGCTAAAACAGTACAACCTGTAAACATTATTTTTGATCCGTAATTGTCAATTACTTTTCCTGCTACCATCCCCCCCAACACACTGCCAACCGCACCCCAAACGGAAGTGTTTAGAGCTATTGCGGTTGTTCTCAGTCTTACAGGCGAGACCTCGGAAATAGCCGCAATCGTCGCAGGCTGAAGAAAGCCGAAGGACAGTGAATTCAATATTTGCACCGCAAGCAGTGCCGGTACGGTTTTTACCAAGGTAAGGCTCATAATTCTTGCGATTGTAAAAATACAGGCCAAAATATATAACTTGTTGTTAGAGACTCCCCTTCTGGACATATAAGAATAAACGAGCATACAGGGCAGCATACCCGAAGTATTTATTGCCATTGAATATCCGTTATCGGATATAGTGCCCCCAAATTGATTAATCATAACCGGTGTATAGGTGAGAGCCGCTTTCGTGCCTATGTTTACCAAAACCACGCTCAACAGCAACAACATATACGCTCTGTTTTTTATGAGTTCTTTTGTCGCTTCTCTTAATGTAACACGTTCGTTGGATTCTTCAATTATCACTTCCGTGTCGGAAGATTCTCTATAATTTTTCCCTGAAAAAGCCAACAGACAACATATAGCCAGAACATAAAAACCGCTTTCTATCGGAAACGCCTTTTCAATGCCTATCCTATCCAGCAGGGTACCGCCGAAAAAAGCGACTATCGCACTGAAAGCCGAACCCATTCCTCTTGCCACACTATAAGTAATCATGGAGTTCTTCAGAGCAGACACATTGATCAGCGAATCCAATATGCCGTTAATCGGATACCTGAAACAGGCAAACAGGGCATATATGGCAACCATATATCTGAATTCGTTTGGAAGTAGCGGTATCGAGATTGAAACGGGTATGCTCAGTGCAAATATGAGTATCAGCACTCTTTTAATATTCCCGGTTTTGTCCGAGACAAACCCCCAAACCGGCTGCATGACAAGATTAACGAGCATGGTCACCATGACAACTATACCGATTTGAGTGGCCGAATACCCTCTCAATGTAAAAAAAGTTGCCACGAATGACATATGCATTGTCATGCCCATATAAAAACTCGCACTTGCTCCGGAGAGCAGCACGCTGTCAATTATAGCTCTTTTCCTATTCAACATGTTTTCACCAAATCAAGAGTAAAAATAAAGAAATCAGAGGCGGTGCATCAAAAAGCTGCACCGCCTCCGGAAACGGTAGATTAAAAATTGTCTAATACAACCATCGGTTTTTCAACCGCATTCTTGTAGACTTCAGCTCTTCGTTCATCATCTCTTCTGAAGTAGACTTTGTTGTTCATGGCGGCTATATAGGAGGTTAACAGCGATCCCGGCACATAGTCCATCAAGGGCATCAGGAAATCATATCCTTCGGGCGGAGAAGGAATCCGGTATATGATAGCATCAACTTTAATACCGAAGTCTTCCTTTGTACCGTCGGAAATAAACAGAACCGGTCTGCCTATTCCCACAGCGTGATTGACGGTCTCACCCAAACGCGACATATTTGCGTCACCCTTTTTGCCTTGGAATATTGTACCTATATTCTCCGGAGTATGGGCAAAGGTGTTTACATGGCACCACTGTTCCGAGTCGACTGCAGGCGCTATCATTCCCGCGCACTCGACCAATTTTGCTCCTACAAACCATGCAGATGCATAACCTATGCCGTCCCCGACAGCCTCATAGCCTCTGTAATCTTTCCAGACTTTTGCCAGTTCAAACATATCTTCGTCTATCTTATCCAATATCGGCTCATAGCTGTAGGTATATTCTTTTATTTTTTCAATTATTATGTCGACCGTGCCCTCTTCTTTTACGCCTTTTGCTTCCCCTATTAAAGCTGCTATCACATAAAGTGCATAAAGACTGCAGTAGTAGCTGTTCAGACCCGGGCTGTCGGTAGAGTCTTTAGTACCCACAATAAAAGTATAATCGGCAGATTTTGCATTTCTCGATTCGGGTCTGCTTGTAAGGGACATCGTCACGCAACCTCTGCTCTTTGCTCTTGTCAATGTCTCGGCTGTCCTTAACGAACCTCCGGTTGCGCTGATTCCAATGACCAAAGTTTTGTCTGCATTCTCTTTCGGAAGCGGTATGTTCCTGGAGAGTTCTATACACCTGGGCGCCGAAATCTTGCTGCGGTCTATTCCCGACAACTCTTTAAATGCCGGAAGGGAAGCATGTGCGGCATGAAAGGAGTCTCCGCATCCCGTTATAAAGATGCGCTCGATGTTTTTCATGATTTCCTTGGGTACTGTCTTCGAAATTGAATCCCTGACAGTTTTCGTATTGCCTTCATATGTGGAAGGAAGCATATAAACTAAATCTCTGAGGTGCCCCTCATAGTCTTTTCTATTCATCAAATCCTCCTATATATGTATTTCGACTTTACTCGATCCGCGGGTCACGATATCCGGATCGTTAAACGGGGTTGACGGGTCAAATATTCCGGTCTTGTCGTCAAAGCTGTTAAACGGCAATCTTCCGTTGAGCTTTCCGTGGAATCCGGAGAGCAGCGATGCGGGGATAAAATCTACCAGACTTATCATCCAACTGTAGTTTTCGGGAGCTTTCGGAATACTGCATACGGTAATTCCCTCGAGAAAATCATTTTTGTCTCCGTCGGTAATTACGAGAACCGGTCTGTTAAATTCCTTTGCGCGATTTGCCGTATCAACCGCCCTGTCATAACTGTTGGACCTGCTGTCAATATTCAAAACAGTTCCTACTTCTTCCGGATCGGACAGTAGGTTGTCTATGTGGTTCCAGTTCTCCGTATCATCAAACTCATTTAATGTGCCGGACATTTCATAGAACTTTTCAGCACCGAAAAGCGCGGAATAATAACAGGAATCATCGCCCAAGAAGTCAAACTTCTCAAACTTTTTCCAGTCCTTTGCCAAAGCAAACATCTCGTCATCACACTTCTCAAAGTCATAGTTCTTGACATATTTAATAATCTCGGCTTTGACTTTTTCTACTTCATCTTCTTTTACCAAACCTCTGACTACGCCTATACGATATGCAAGTCCGGCAAGTGCCATGAGCAGAGCAAAGTAGCTTCTGAGACCCGGCGTATCATAGTCACCCGATGGAGGAAGGTTCAGCGGAAAAACCTTTTCATTTGACTTTCCGACTCTTGATTCGGGCTTATTCGTAATCACTATTACCTCAAAACCCAATTCCTGTCCTTTTTTAGTGGCCTCAACCACTCTTGCGGTCCCGCCCCCTACAGACATCGTTATCAGGAGGGGTTTATTCTTGTCATCGGCAGCCAAGTCTTCAGCTGTCATAACTCTGGCAAACTCCATGGCGTCCGGGGCTAAACAACGATAAGGATCCAAGAACTTTGACATGAGTGTTTTCATTACACCTGCAGCAGCCCAGCAATCTCCGGCACCGGTCATTATAACGGTCCTGTTATCAAAATCCATCCCATCGGGGATAAGTTCTTTCAGACGAGCAACATCAAATCCGTTTTCAACCTGCTGCTCGACCAAATCGCCGAGGCTTAAAACCTGTCTTCTTATCGTCGTACAATAGTCTTTTTTATTCACCGACATATTACCTCCCATATTTAAATTTTTTATTATATAGCAGTGCTATTATTCATTGTGTAATTAAGTAAAAAACCTTTATAATTATAGCATAATTTGCCGTCTCTAACAACATAAGGACTGTGTAGTTTGGGCATGTTGACACGGAATTTACATAATATTTACCGGAATCTAAAAATCTTTCTCATATTTTCCTTTTAAAGGGAAAACAGGAGGCTCGGCTGTCTCTCGGAGGTGTGTATATGAATAAGATAGTACTGGTTCCCGATTCCTTTAAAGGAACCATGTCCTCCGCCAAGATATGCGAAATAATGAAGGATTCAATACTGCGTTTTTTCCCCGATATTGAGGTGGTGAGCATTCCCATCGCCGACGGAGGAGAAGGCAGTGCAGACTCACTTGTATCCGCATTAGCGGGAAGAAAGGTTTCCTCGGTTACTTGCGGACCTTATTTTGAGGAAATGGTTTCTCATTATGGCATTGTAGACGGGGATACCGCCGTAATGGATATGTCTTCTGCTGCAGGCTTACATCTTGCAGGAACAAATAGGAATGCAGGCAAAACAACTACCTTCGGTGTGGGTCGGATGATATCCCACGCATTGGACAACAACTGCAGGAAAATCATTTTAGGATTGGGCGGAAGCGCCACCAATGACGGAGGGTGCGGCGCCGCAGCAGCTTTGGGCGCAGTTTTCAGAGACCGCTTCGGAAATGAATTTATACCTGTAGGGGAAACGCTGAAAAAAATATCCGAAGTTGATATATCAAAAATGGACTCCAGATTATATAAAACCGACATAACGGCAATGTGCGACGTGGACATCCCTCTTTTCGGAAGCTACGGAGCGGCGAGGATTTTCGCCCCTCAAAAGGGCGCCGATGAAAAGATGGTGGAAATCTTGGAAGAGGGTCTTGTAAATCTGAGTGCTGTCATTAAACGGGATTTGGGTATCGATATATCATATGTATCCGGTTCCGGCGCTGCGGGAGGCATGGGTGCCGGCATAATGGCCTTTTTGAAAGGCAAGTTGAAAGCCGGTATTGATGTTATGCTTGATTTAGTAAATTTTGATATTCTTATTGATTCTGCGGATTGCATTTTTACCGGCGAGGGAAGCCTGGATTCACAAACTTTAAGAGGAAAAGCCGTAATGGGAATAGCTAAAAGGGCACTTAAGAAGAATATTCCCGTTATCGCTGTTGTCGGAAACATCGGATCTGATATCGATGATATTTTTGATTATGGTGTTTCAGCTGTATTCAGCATTAACAGAACCGCTGTTCCGTTGGAGGTAGCGCGCCCGAGAGCAATATCCGACCTTTCATTGGCGATGGACAATATAATGAGGTTGATTAAGCTGGGACTAAATTAATCTCAAAGAAACATTCTATCGGCAGCTCACATACTTTATAATGTCCAAATTTTTCATGCCCGGATTAGACAAATCGGACACACAACTCTTGTGTGCCCGATTTAAAACAGCAAGGAAACGATAATGCGCTTTATTAGAATTCTAATCTATTATGTTTTTAAAGAAGGATAAGGCTTATATTTTTTCGCCATGTTTTCCGCAATCACACCGGTAATCAAAGCCATGATAAACATTCCTATACAAGTGATAAAAGCTCCGGCATATGTCCCCGTCTTGTCATAGAAGAGCCCTATAGTAAAGGCAAGCCCGCCTCCAATCGAACTGTTTGCAATCATCATGACAGCCCAAATATGTGCATAGTGCTTATCCCCAACAACGCTGCGCACGATAAGGGGACATTGGACTGTATACATGCTGTATGCAAGCCCGGCAATAAATGCACCGAAAAACACCAAATAATGACTGCTGTATTTTGCGAATATGGCCACCGAGAATCCGAGCGTGCACCACACAGCTCCCCAAACAAGTCCGGCCTTGACCCCGAAACGATCATTTATTCTTCCGAGCAAAACACTGCATAACACGCCGCCCAAGCTCATACATACTCCGGCTAACGCACCGAAATTTACACTCTCACCAAGCTCAAGAGTCGAGTATGATGCAAAATGGCCGAACCCTCCGGTACCGTAGCTGTACATTAAGCATGTCAACAAGGTAATCCAAAAAGCAGCTTTTTTAAATGATTCCTTCAGAGTCAGCCCCCACAACTGATCGGTCGGCGTTGACCAGTCTTCAACAGTTGACATTTCCTCCATTCCATAAGGTTCGCAACCCGCTTCCTTTGGACTTTTCATAAGCACGAACATAAACGGGGCCGTTGCAGTAACAACGGAAGCGAGAATAACATAAGTCATGCGCCAACCAAGGTTGGTTATAAGTTGTCCCGAAATAATTCCAAATAATATCGTCGATGCCTGTTGAACAGCAATTACTATTCCGAGAACCGTTCCGGTTTTCTTCTTAAACCACATATTTACAATTATAGGAGTAGCTACGAGCCCGGTAAACGCCTGTGCTGCACCGATTATCACGCCGGAAATATAAAACCAGTAAATCGATTTGTATGTTGCAAGCAATGCTATTCCAACCCCTTCACAAATACAGGCAATACCAATCACTATACCGATTCTGTACTTATTCAAAAACCGGGCAGCTACCGTATAAAGAAGAGACATCGAAATTGCCATAATACTCGTCATTAAAGTAAACTCACTAACAAGACATCCAAAGTCTTTGGTAACAGGTGCAATAAAATTAGCTGTGCACGACATCATCGCGCCTGCTCCAAACTTTAGGATTATCATTGCAATCAAAATCTTTCTCGAGTAATGTCGCCCTTCAATTAATGACATTAGTAATAACCTCCATCTGTTTTATCGTGAAACGAATTAGTGCAGATGTTCATGAGTAATAAACTTTATTTTCCGTTTCCGATGTAAAGCTGCAAAAACACGAATAATATAAATATCAAATTGTTTTTGTAAGCATACCATATTTGTTCAACAAAAAGTATGGCAATTTTAATTATAAACATCTTATAAATCCATTATATAATCGTGAATAATCTGTTTTTTCTGTTACACTAAAATCTTCATATAAACTACACAAAACGGACACACAGTTTTGTGTGTCCGTTTTGAAAATGACAAAAGTCTGATGGCGCGCTGTGGAGAATTCGAATCCCCGACCTTCTGGTCCGTAGCCAGACGCTCTATCCAGCTGAGCTAACAGCGCATAATAATCAAATGTCAAGGCATTGTATGCAGTATTTGAAATCTTATCACATCAAATAATGGTAGTCAATCAAGTGTTTTCTTAATAAAACAATGATGTGTTGGGTTTTTACAGTTTATTTATATTTTAAATTTGATATAATTATAAAATCATAATAGTCTTACGAAGAGAGGAGTTGTCATGATATGTCCGATATCATTCTTTTTGGCGACTCGATAATGAAGGGTGTCGTGTTTGACGCGGTAAAAAAAAGATACTACCAGATAAAAAACTGTTTTTCAAACCTTTTTTTCGCGGGAAGCAACAGACTTGTAAAGAATTTTGCCTCTTTCGGCTGTACCGTAACCAAGGGTCTTTCCATCGTGCGAAAAAAGCTGGATGATATTACCGGCAGCAACTGTGTTGCACTTGAATTCGGGGGAAATGACTGCAATTTTAATTGGGAAGAAATTTCCAAAAATCCCGAGGCGGAACATCTTCCCGTTACACCTGTCGATGAGTTTGCGGACAATTATTTAAAGTTGATTGAGGAAGTAAAAAACAAAGGAACCGCTCCTGTGCTATTCAACCTCCCTCCGCTTGTATCGACGTATTTTTTCAGACAAATCACCGAAGGTCTTATAGCGGACAACATATTGATATGGCTGGGAGGAAATATAGATACGACACGTCTTTGGCATAAGAGCTACAGTGATACCGTCGAAGAAATATCCAAGCTCAAGGATCTCCGGCTGCTTGATATAAGATCGGCTTTTGTAAACGAGGGGGATTACAGAGAATATTTCTGCAAAGACGGAATGCATCCGAATGAAAAAGGGCATAGATTAATGGGAGAACATCTCGCAAAAACCGCTCCCGACTTTGTCGTATAGCCGTCGGCCGGTTAATTTGAAAAGAATTTTTTATTGCTGTAGAATTGAGCAAAGGCAGTTTGTTTTCACATGAGTCTCTGCTCAATTTTTATTTAAGTAAATTTGATAAATTATAGCATCTGTTTTTATCGTAAGGCATATCCGTTCAACCGAAGAGGAGGTCTTTAATGAGAAAGGGAGATATTCTCTATGTTGTGGTTCCGTGTTATAACGAACAGGAAGTCCTGCCGGAAACAGCGAAGAGACTCTCGGAAAAGCTTGAAAACCTTATTGAAAATAAACTTATATCACAAAAAAGCAGGGTGGTATTTGTTGATGACGGTTCCAAAGACAGCACCTGGGAAATTATAAGCAATCTCCATAAGGAAAATGAGCTTTTTTCCGGTATTAAGTTGTCCGGCAATCGCGGACATCAAAACGCGCTTCTCTGCGGACTTATGACCGTTAGAGACCTGTGCGATGCCACAATATCTATCGATGCGGACCTTCAGGATGATGTAAACTCGATAGATTTGTTCTGGGAAAGGTATCTTGCCGGGTATGAAATAGTCTATGGCGTCAGAAACGACAGAACTACCGACAGTTTTTTCAAGAGATTCACCGCACAATCTTTTTACAAATTCATGCACAAACTCGGAGTTAATGTCGTATATAACCATGCCGACTGCAGATTGATGGGAAAAAGGTCGCTCGAAGCTCTAAGCGAATATAAAGAAGTCAATCTGTTTCTCAGAGGCATGGTCACATTAGTCGGATTTAAAAGCACAACCATCGAGTATCAGAGATCTGAACGTTTTGCGGGAGAAAGCAAGTACCCGTTAAAAAAGATGTTGGCTCTTGCCGCTAACGGAATCATTCTCTTTACACTGAAGCCGATTAGAATTATTCTTTCTGCCGGAATGTTTTTTTCCATTCTGTCTTTCATCGGATTGCTGACCCTGGCGATATTGAGTTTTACAGGTACGACTATCCCCGGCTGGGCATTTGTGTTGGCAAGCGTTTGGTTCGCCTTCGGGCTTTCCAGCATTTTCATGGGAATAATCGGAGAGTATGTAGGGAAAGCTTTCGAAGAAGTTAAAGCGCGGCCGAGATATGTCGTAGAAGAGTTTATTAATGTTGAATAGATTTTTAAAATAAAAAGCACCCTTTATTAAAAGGGTGCTTTTTCAATTGTGGTAAAGGTTTACATGGCGCGGACAATATCCATATACTTCTTGACAGTCTCGGGATTTATCGGCCCACCCCAGTTTCCGTCTTCAAAATAGGTTCCTACGAGGGCGCCTTCACAGTATTTAAGCCTTCTCTGAGCGTTTTCCGCATTCGTCCCGCCGCCTAAAATTACCGGGATATCGGGGAATGCTTCCTTGACATCAAGAACCTTCCGCTCATTCATAGCTTCATCTTTATCAAGAATCTCAATGGCTGTCGCACCTGCTCTTATTGCCTGCCCTGCCAGGGTTTGAAGGTTTTCTTTGCTGTATTCCCCTTTAAAATGGTATCCGGCAATCTCTGCGAGCATATCAAAGTTCTCGGACATACATATGCTGTTCTTATATGTCAATACCTTCAGAGG
This sequence comes from Oscillospiraceae bacterium, assembly GCA_012520915.1. Taxonomy (GTDB): domain Bacteria; phylum Bacillota; class Clostridia; order Oscillospirales; family Ruminococcaceae; genus WRIP01. The sequence continues at coordinate 21,124 of JAAYNJ010000021.1, read as the reverse complement.
ATCCGCAACTATTGTGCCGTAGGGAGATTCGGTTTTTCCGACGAGTGCGGTACATCTTGTAAAATCGGCTTTACAGGCTTTTGCAACAGCAAGCGACGGGGTAATGCAGTTCCACATAATCTGAACCCCTACTATGAAATCCTTGCTGACTGCTTTTCTCACTTCGGTTCCGATGGACGCCAAACAGGTCGCTCTGACATAGTCGGTATCGTCCGTTGCCGGATAAATCCTGTCCGATGTCTGTAACAGACAGCCGTCAGCACCGCCCTCTACCAAGGCTGCTACGTCTTTCAGCGCCTTTTCAATTGACTCGTCATAGTCGCCTTCCTTGTAGTACGGTGTGCCCGGCATGGGTCTCAGGTGAACCAAGCCGATAATAATTTTTTCCTTCCTGTCTTTAAACATAACAAATACTCCTTTTTAATTATTTAGATTTATATTTTGATATCAATTCTTTAGCCATGGCATTAGCTTTTTCGCGTTCCGCCTCCATATGCGGGATAATTCCATAGTAGCTTATATTAAGCGCCGCAGCGATATTTGCCATTATTCCTACGGCGATGGGATCCCCATCGGTTTCACAGTAGGAGTACATGGCGGATCCGGTTGATGTGTTTCCGCATCCCGCGGGGTCAAGCAGTCTTTCGGGTTTTATGCTGTCGTGATAATAGTGTTTCCCCTCTTTAATCGTAAATAATCCCCTCTTCCCTACCCGGAACAAAATCATGTCAACCGGAAGTTCTTTCAGTTTTCTTATTATCTCGTCTTCGTCATCCGTTTCGAAAAGGTTCCTGGCCTCTCCGATATTTAGGGAGAATACATCGGTATATTGAAGTGCAAAGAGGATATCTTCCATATTCTTTGCGATACAATGAGCACCCTCAATTTCCCACATGTACTTAAAACCGTCTCTCTTTTTAATTTCCGCAAATTTTTCCCATATCAGGCGGTCGGTATTCTGCGCCATATAGAGGCCTTTTACATTCTTACCCTCGGTAAATTTTGACAGCTCTTCCGGAAACAATTTCAGGTAACCGATCTTTTCCGCATACAGATATGTGTTCCGCTTGTCCGTACCGCTGTCTATATCCAGCACATCACCGTGTTCGTCAAAATACATATCGATGTGATTGCTCGTGTCAAGTTTCGCCACTATTCCCGAAGTGTCAACATTGTTTTTGTCCAGCCATTCTTTAAAAATTGTATAGAAATCGCGGCCGACATTGCTTATAAGCTGAACCTCATCGTCCCAGATTCTTATCCCCGAATAGGCAAACGGTGCCGGTCCCCCCAGGTTTTGGGTAACACGCCTGCCGTCCGCATAATGACCGTTGTCGATCATTGTATTACCTGCCGCAATATACTTCATTTTCCACCTTCCAATCTAATTTTTTTAAATTTCCTGTCTGTACAAAGCATATATAAGGAGAATCGCACCTAATAGGTATGTGAAAACTCCGATATATAACACCCGGCGCGTCTTTTTTGACGTGCCTTTATATTCCCCGTATATCAGTCCCCACATAATAGTATATAGGGCCGATACTTTTTGCAACAACATCACGACGGGGGAGCTCAGCACGGGCACCGATGAAATTACCGCAAGGTTTCCTCCGTAATGAACAGTTCCCGAGCCCAAAGCCATTAAAATCTGTTTCTTGTATTTCTTAAAATTAAAGAATTTATTCCATTCCCTCTTCTTTGTTAACGATACGCACGCATAAGTCATAGCCGCTGCAAAGGACCCGATACAGAGCAGCAGTACACAGAGAATCGGAGGGAACCCGTCCGGTCGTCTCTCCGTCCTGGTGCCGAGATTATACCCTGCGGTATAACCCATCATCAATATCATACTGAGAATAAGTTTTAAATTCTGCGACGCCACGTCTTTGGAATTCGAGGAAATCTCAAAATCTTTGAGTTTCAGATATGTCGATCTTTGGCTTATAACGCTCGCGGAAAGCAGTACAGCCGATGCGACTATTACCAGAGACAGCGACATTGATTTCGGAATTCCTCCCAACACAAACGACAATACGAGGTTTAAAACCGACCCGATCGAAGCAGTCACCGCCTGTGTTGCAATCAGTCCTTTCTGATGCATCTGATTCAGCGATATAAACAGTCCCATCGCCATGCTGTATCCGCCGGCAATACATACGAACACAAGCCCCCATTTACCGCCGATTTCATTTATTATCCCGTTAGGCATCTCGGACGGCGCCAAAAGGCATGTTGCTATAGCTATGGTAATCGAACTCGAAATATAAAGCCACAATGTAAATGCGGGTATCGGAAAATCCTCGAGGTGTTTTAAACTCTGATACCAAAAAATGAAGAAAAAGTTGGCAACTAAAGTAATTATAACTGCCCCTGTTGTGGAAAGCTGCATCTTATCGGCCTCGCAGGATTATTTCACGAATTCTTTTCCGGTAATTTTTTTGTAGTATTCTACCGCTCTTCTGCGCGCATCCTCCATAATTTCGTCGGATATATACGGTATAGGACCGACCTGCGCCACATTGTATCCGGCAGTCAGATTCGCCACCACTACCACCATCGCAGGGTCAAGTCCTTCGAGATGCGCCCACATGGCAGCACCGGTAGAACTGTTTCCGCAACCGGTCGGGTCAATCGATTCGGTGACATCTATCGATTCACAAAATACCGCCGTACTGGGAGTAACCGCATAAGCGCCTCTTTTACCAACGCGGTACAGCGTCATCTCAACCGGAAGCTTCATTATTTCATTTATTATATCTTCGTCATTCTCTTTAGGAATATCAAAGATATAAGAAGCTTCATTTGAATTCAATGACCACATATCCGCAATGTGGATAACATCTTTAATTCTTTGAAGTTTGTCACCCAAATTGTCGCCCGGTTTGGGAACTTCCAATTCCCACATCATCTTGAGATTCTTTTTGTTTTTGACTTCTTCAAGCTTCTTCCAAAAAACCTTGTCCTGATTCTGCGCAAGATAAAATCCTACCGTATCATCGGACGCCGCAGCCTCAATATGTTCCGGTGTCGTTTTGAGATATCCGAGGTTTTGCGATCCGTAAATTGATTGATGACCGTATGAGCCGTCTTCATTGTATTTAAGGACATGAACGGTGCAGTGGTCGGCCTCGACCCTTATCGACTCTCTCGATAAACCGTGCAAATCCATCCAGCTTCCGTAAGTAGCATCGTAGTCCGCACCTGCCTGACAGACAAGCTTGCAGTCTTTTGTCCAAAGCCGCAGAGCGGTAAGGGCAAAAAACGCGGGACCTCCGATATGCAACGGTCCGCGCACGCCGTGAGCGTCTTCGACCATATCCGACATTATATTGCCGCATGCCATATATTTCATTTATTTCCCCTCCTTTAATTTTAAAGCTTTTTGAGAAGCAATCTCAAAAGCATCTTTCATAATTTCATCTGTTATATGCGGTATCGGTCCAAGTTGTGCAGCATTGTAACCCGCGGTGACATTTGCAATCGAAACAACCATTTCAGGATCATATCCTTCGAGGTGTGCCCACATAGCAGCACCGGTAGAGCTGTTTCCGCAGCCTGTAGGATCAACCGATTCGGTAATGTCTATCGATTCACAGAACACCGCCGTGCTGGGAGTTACTGCATATGCGCCTCTTTTACCGACGCGATACAGCGTCATCTCAACCGGAAGCTTCATTATTTCATTTATTATATCTTCATCTTTGTCCCGGGGAATACCGAAGAGAAATTCCGCCTCCGCCGAATTAATTGACCACATATCCGCTATATGTATGACATTTTTCATCATTTTCAAGGAGGTTTCAGGTGTTCCGTCGGGAGCTTTTCCTCCAAACTCCCACATCATCTTTACTCCCCTTCTCGTCTTGAACTCATCAATTTTCCTCCAAATTACCGTATCAAGACCGTTAGCGAAATAAAAACCTTTTGTATCGTCTTCACAGGCTTCGTCTATCTGTTGAGGGGGTGTTATGAGATAACCGAGCGCCTCGTATCCATACATAGATTCCCAGTCAAAGAGTCCGTCCGGACGGTATTTTAATACATGAACCGTACAATTATCCGCCTCAACCCTTATCGACTCTCTCGATAAACCGTGCAGATCCATCCAGCTTCCATAAGTCTCATCATAGTCCGCACCCGTCTTACAAACGAGTTTACAGTCCTTTGTCCAGAGCCTCAGAGCGGTCAGCGCGAAAAACGCAGGACCTCCCATATGCAACGGTCCCGGCACGCCGTTTGCATCTATAACTATATCGGACATGATGTTTCCGCAAGCCAAGTACTTCATAAAACCTCCACTATTTATTTAAATGTATATCTGCCTCGCCTTTTGATTCTCCTGCAGTGCTTTTCAGCCAACGCATAAGCTTTCTTCATCAAGTCATCGGTTATCTCGGGAATCGCGCCATACTGCGCTGCATTATAACCCGCAGCCACATTCGCCATGGCTAAAACCATCGCCGACTCATATCCCTCCGTATGCGCCCACATGGCGGCGCCGGTAGATGTGTTTCCGCATCCCGTCGGGTCGACCGCTCTCTTGGGGTTTATCTTTTTACAGTAAACAACCTCGTCTTTTGTTATGACATAGGCTCCGCGGTTTCCTACTCTGTAGAGCGTCATCTCAACCGGCAGCTTCATAAGCTCGTTTATTATCTGCTCTTCTCTTTCTTCGGATATGCTGTAAAGAATTGACGCCTCTTTTGAATTAATTGAAAACATATCGACATTTTTACAACAAATCTGCACCTTCGGCAGATCATCCGCCGAAAGGAACGGCATTATTTCCCACATTATTTTGAATCGCTTTTTCCTTGCCGCGGCACCCATCAACTTCCAGACGGTGATATCGGGATAATGGAAAAGATAAATCCCCTTTGTATTTTCGTCGGCGTGTTTCTCTATATCCTCCGGGTGTGTCATTTGGTAGCCGACAAGCTCCACACCCATCGGATAATCCGCCGTATAGTTATTCTTATCCCTGAAGACTATATGCCCGTAGGTAACCTTCTCGGAATTTACATCAACGCCTCTGTGCGAAATTGAATGTCTGTCCAGCCACTTTCCGTAGTCATCAACATAATTTGCCCCCGTTCTTGTCACCAGAGTACAGCTTTTTTCAAAAATTCTTACTCCCGTAAGCGCAAAAAAACCCGGACCTCCCATACTAAGGGGACTGGCTATATTGTTCTTTATTACGGAATCGGACATGATGTTTCCGCAACAGAGATACTTTTCCATTAAAATCTCCCGTTCTCCAAAAAGTTTCCCCTATTGTTATCCACAGAAAATTTCGGCACATTTCCTCTCAGCCAACCGAACGGCATCAGCCATCACCTCATCGGTTATATGGGGATAAACTCCTTTTTGCAAAGCATTATAGCCTGCGGCAATGTTCGCAATTATCACCACCATGCGCGGATCGTATCCCTCCGTATGCGCCCACATGGCGGCGCCGGTAGATGTGTTTCCGCATCCGGTGGGATCAACCGATTCGCTTATATCTATCATGGGGCAGAATTCCGCTGTGGAAGGCGTTACGGCATAAGCACCTCGTTTTCCCACCCTATACAGCGTCATCTCAACCGGCAGCTTCATAAGCTCGTTGATTATGTCTTCGTCATTATCCCTGGGTATACCCCAAAGCGTCGAGGCCTCAATGGAGTTTAAAGAAAACATTTCCGGTATCGAAATCACCTGCATCACTTTTTCGAGGTCTTCTTTTATAACTCTCGGTTCCAATTCCCACATCATCTTATAGCCGTGTTTTTCTTTGATATCCCCGAGTTTTTTCCATATGACTTTTTCCTGGCTGTGAGCAAAATAAATGCCACGGGTTTCGCTTGAAACCGCACTGTCGACTTCATCCGGATGGGTTTTTAAGAACCCCATATTTTCACTGCCGAAATAGGACGTGCTGGAGTAGTCTCCGTCCGCATGATGTTCTATTATATGTCTCGTACAATGATCGGCGAAAACCTTCACCGATTCCTGAGTTATTCCGTGCAGATCCATCCACTTGCCGTAACTGTCTCTGTAATCGGCTCCAACCCTGCTGACAAGTTTGCAGTCCTTTGTAAACAGTCTTATACCCTGAAGAGCAAAAAATGCCGGTCCGCCCATGTAGAAGGAGCTCATTGTGCCGTCGGAGGATTTTATCGCATCCGACATTATATTGCCGCAAGCCAAATATTTTGCCATATCAAAACCTCTCATAAATCAAGTTTTCAGCTTTTATTTTTTATAATTGTCGTAAAGCTCCTTTGCCTGTTTATAAGCAAACTCCCTGACCGCATCGAAATCGGGAATTACACCGAACTGTCTGATATTCTGAGCCGATGCGACATTAGCCATTATCCCTATCATGAGCGGGTCGTGTCCTTCGCTGTATGCATACATGGCAGATCCCGTCGACGTGTTTCCGCATCCGGTCGGATCCACCACTCTGTCCGCAGGTGCGCTCGGCAGGAAGAAAACCTCATTGCCCGCGATGGAATACAGGCCTTTTTTACCCACTCTGAATATCGTCACATCGACGGGGAGTTGTTTTAGTTTTTCAATGCATTCTTCTTCCGTATCTACTTCAAAAAGCGAGCAAGCCTCCTGGACATTTATAGAAAAAATATCCGTTGATTTAAGCGCATTGAGGTTGGCTTCCATCTGATTGGGTTCACAACAGGGCGCTTCAATCTCCCACATAAACTTGAATCCGTCGCGCTTTTTTATCTCGGAAAACTTTCTCCACCACACGTAGTCGTTGTTCTGTGCAAGATAAACACCTTTTATGTTGTATTTTGAACTGAATTCGCCTATGTCCTCGGGAGTGGTTTTCATATATCCGAAATCCTGGATCCAGTCAGACCTGTGGCGTTCTTTCGTGAACCTTTCCGGATCGCCCATATACGTACCGTCTTCCTTATATACCAAAAATGAATGGTTGCAATAATCGCATACGACCTTTATCCCTTCACGGACAACATTGTTTTTTTCAAGCCATTCATCAAAATATTCATAAAAATCCTCGCCGACTTTGCAGACAAGCATACTGCTATCAGTCCACAACTTAACTCCGGAATATGCAAAAACCGACGGTCCCCCCATGTTTTTCCTGTCGCTTCCCGAACCGTCCGCAAATCTCACTATATCCACCATTACATTACCGGCAACTAAATAGTCCATACCTACCTCCAAGGCTGATATTAAAAGATAATCTTCTTGAAATTGTACCACAACGTTTTTTAGCTATCCATAGAATTAACAAATATGTTACATATTATATAAATATTTTGTCGTTTTTTGTCATTCCCGCTCATACGGCGACTAACCGGATGATATATACAACAGGCGGGAATCGGGAAATAACCGGTTTCGGAATTGTTGACATTAACTTACATTCATTGTAATATTATCGGCGGTTCTATAAAGATTTTCTTCAAACCCTCGGGCTCGGGTTTCTTTTTTTTCATTTGTTTTTAATTTAGTTGTATATTTACAGGGGTGTATCCATGAATTACTTTTCAACCGGAACTGCAATCGTTTTGACGCTTATAGCTGCAGCAATGTGGGGCAGCTGGATGCAGGTTGTCAAATTAACAAAAGGTTATCCCATATCCGGCATCGTATTTTGGCTTTATACCTTATCATTTTTCATGATTTGGGGAGTAACATTCGCTCTCTCCGGCCTTCTCTTGCCCGAAGGAATCATTGCCGCGTCGTCAGGAGAAGGGCGACTGATACTTGAAATCCTGTTGGGCGGCGGACTAATGTCGCTCGGTTTGTATTTCAGTCTACATGTTATGGGGGAAATCGGATTGCTCTTGTCCACCGCCATAAGCGGTGCCATCATAATGATCCTGGGGCTTCTTACTTCCATAATGAAAGAAGGTCTTCCTGATAAAGACGGGGCACTGACTCTGATTATTCTAAGCACTGTAGTATTTCTCGCCGCAAGTTTTCTTTGCAACTATGCGGCTCAGTTGAGGGATAGAGACAGAGCAAAAGCTGACGGAATCGATCCTTCCACCCTCAAGAAGGGCGGACCTCTCACCTTGAAAGTGATTTTCCTTCTTTTTCTGAATGCGTTTTTGACAAACGGTTGGTCTCTAGGCACCGCTGCCGGAACGGCGGCAAAATTCCCGCCGATTCTCACCTGCGCCTACATGGCTACCGGCTCGTTTATAAGTATATTTGTATTTTGCGGCATAATCTTTACCGTTAAAAAGCAGTGGAAAACGATACTCTGTGTCGGATCATCAAAGCGGCCCATTTTGTTGGGCGGTGTTTCGGCTTTCTGCCACTACGGCGGAAATCTGATATCCATCTACTCCATGCCGGTCATAAGTGCAACGATCTCTTTCCTCCTTGGAAGAACAAGCACGGTTTGGACATATTTTTGGGGTCTTGCTTATAAAGAATTTTCCGGTTCAAAAAAGAAGACCATCGCGGTTTTGGTATCGGGACTGGCTCTTTTCTTTGTCGGTGTGGGACTCGTCGGTCTGTTTTATTTCGGATAATTCCCTATTATCTAAATATCCCCGCAATAAAAATTGCGGGGATATTTTTATTAAAAGGTTTTTCTTATAGCAGCGCCGCACCGAGCAATCCGGCATCGTCTCCCAACGATGCTTTTTTAATTTCAGCTATATAGCTCCTCTCTCCTGCAAACACCCGTTTTCTCACATATCGGGTCAACGGCTCAATAAGATAATCGCCCTGGTTTGAAATACCTCCTCCAAGCAATATGATATCGGGCCTGAATATATTTATGACATTTACAATTCCCGTTCCCAGATATGATATATAACTGTCTATTAAGATTTTCGCAACTTCATCTCCTTTATGCGCGGCGACAAAAGGCACCTCGCCGTTCATATTGTCTATCTTTCCTTCACAGAGCCGCCACAAGAGGGAAGTTTCGTCATTCGTCGCAGCAGCTTTTGCATCTCTTATCAGCGCGGTTGCAGAAGCATAGGCTTCAAAACAGCCCCTTGCACCGCAGGTGCATTCTTTTCCGCAAATTGAAATGACCATATGTCCCAATTCCATGCTCCCCGGACCGCTTTTTAAAAGCTCACCGTCGGAAACCAATCCTCCGCCGATACCGGTGCCCAATGTAAGCATGCAGACATTTCGATACCCCTTTCCTGCGCCGGCAATTGCCTCCGCAAGAACCGCGCAATCCGCATCATTTGCAAGTTTCACAGGCATGGATATCTTTTCTTCCAAATCGCTAACTACCGCCACATCCGCCCAATCCAGATTTCCGGAAAATTTTACTACACCCGTCCTGCCGTCAATCAATCCCGGTGCACCTATACCTACCGACTGTATATCGGATTTTGAAACTCCGGTTTTTTCAATAACGGACAAAACCATATCGGATATGTCGGAAATTATCTCCTTAGAACTTCTGCCAAACGCATTTGTCTTTTTGCTGTCAACATTCAGTATACTGTTGTCTTCACGGAAAATCCCAACACGAATGTTTGTTCCTCCGAGATCAACTCCTATCAAATATCTTTTTCCCAAAGCATAAATCTCCTAAAAGCGCTGCGGACAAAAGTGTTACCTTTGTCCGCAGCTGTTTCTATAAATATCTGGTGAGACCTATTCTATACAGGAGATGAGATATTCCCTCTCCGCCCCTTCAAGATACTCTGCAAAAAATATTCCTTGCGAGCTTCCAAGCTTAAGTTCTCCATCGGAGATTATCAAGTCCAATGAAACTCCGGCTATTGCGGACTTTGAATGTGCCGATGCCTTAACGGGATCGCCTTCAAACTTATAGTTTATTTTGGAGGGCATAATCCTGTCAAAGTCATCTATAATATCTTCGTGTCCAAGCGGATCCCAGAATGAAGTTATCAGTACACCGGCATCCGAATGCGGACAGTGAACTATGCACAAACCGTCTTTTATACCGCTTTTTGCAACAGAATCCTTTACTTCATCAGTTATTTCGTATAGGCCTTGTTTTTGAGTTTTTAAATACTTTCTATCCAACATCTTCCAATCTCCTAAACAATAACTATATTGCTGCTTCTTGTCATATTGGTTGCACCCTCTTTTTGGTGAGGACTTCCGGGTTCAGTCCTGAAGTACGGGGTTTCATTCAGTGCAGCAATGTATGATGAAAGAATCGACCCGGGCATGTAGTTCAATAAAGGATACAGGAATTCAAAACCTTCGGGAGTACTCGGCAAGGTAAACTCTTTTATGTCCATATCCGCGGGAACTCCGAAGTCTTCCTTGCTTCCGTTTGATGTTAAGAGAACGGGGAACCCCATGTGATACGCCTGATATATTGTTTCTCCAATTCTGCTCCTGTTGTTTTTTTCCTTTTCCGCAACGAAAATTGTGCCGATTTTTTCCTGATCATGGGCAAATGTCTGTACATGGCACCAACTCTCGGAGTCGGCAGTAGAACACATGTGGCCGGAACACTCGACGATTTTTGCAGCTACAAAATACGCCGATGCAAAATCGACATCGTCTCCTATTGTGAAGTAACCTTTGTGGGTATACCACTCTTTGGCAACCTCAAACATTTCATCATCCATTTTTTCAAGTATCGGGGCGTAGGACGCAGTATATTCCCTTATCGCGTCCGCAAGTTTGTCCAAGCTGCCTTCGGGCGAAAGTCCTTTAACTTCTCCCATATACGCCGCAAACATAAAAAGTCCGACGAGACTTGCATAATAGCTTCTTAGTCCGGGGCTGGCAATTTCAAACGGAGGGGTGTTTACAACTAAAACATATTGCGCCGCTTTTCCTGAAACCGAATCGGCATTATTTGTCAACGCAAGCGTTTTACAGCCGTGATGATTTCCTCTCAAAAGAACTTCCTGAACTCTTGAAGAAGAACCCGATGCGCTGATACCGATAATAAGTGTGTAGGGTGCATTCTCCTCTTTAATTTTCATATATCTTGCCGAATCGATATTTCTCTCAAAGCTGAAATCCATACCGAATCTGCTGCAATATTTTCTGAAGACGGGGATTGAAGCCATTGCGGCAAGATAAGAGTCTCCGCACCCTGTTACAATAACCTTTCTGATATCCTTTATCACATCTTTCGGTATGGTATTTTCAAGGCCTTTATATACACCCTTAATCTGATCTTCACACAACTCGGGTATACTCATGCACTGATTGCGCAGATAGCCGAAATAATCCTGTTTTTTCATATATTGACCTTTACCTCTCTTTAAATTTCTTGGTAAGGAAAACTGTTATTTCCCACCCTTATGAACACCGACAAAAAAGCTTCGCGGTCTCGGACCGTCAAACTCCGCAAAATATACCGCCTGATCTTCACCGATTACTAATTTACCTTCGGATACTATCAGCGAAAGCTGACTTCCGGTAAGTGCGGTTTTAACATGTCCGCCCGCATCCGAAGCTGTTTCCGTGTGTTTGAAGTCGGCTCGTGTGGGAACCATCTTCTCTATATCACTCATCACATCACAGCTTGCATTGCCGTCTTTTGAAGCTACCACAATTCCCGCAGTCGAGTGAAGCATCGATACATGCGCCAAACCGTCAGTTACGCCGCTTTCAGCAACCGCATTTTTAATTTCCTCAGTGATGTCGTACATTTCCATATACTTTGTCTTGATATCGAATTTTTTCAGGAACATCGCAGGCGAAACCTCAACAAGCTTGACATAATATTCACGAGGCCTCGGGCCGTCAAATTCTATAAAGCAGAGACCCTGAGAAGAACCCAATATCATTTTTCCGTCTTTGATTATCAGCATGGCCGTGTTGCCCATCATGGCGGATTTGACATGACCTGCGGCATCATACGGGGAGTCCTGGTGTTTGTATGTGACTCTCGCAGGTATATTTCTGTCGATTTCATCCATCATGTCGTCCATGCCCCTTGAATCCCAAAATGAGGTGATTGCAAGGCCTGCAGTCGTGTGGGGGATGGATACTATGCAATATCCGTCCTTAATTCCACTTTCGGCAATAAGTTCAGCCACATCTTCGGTTATCGAGGGATAACCCTTGAAAGTGGTTGTCAAATTTCTCTTATAGAACATCAAACAGCCTCCTATATGTGAATTTCGATTTTGCTGCTGCCGGTCGTTACATATTTAAAGGATTCGCCTTCCACTACCTTTTCAAGTGTCAGGGGATCGAATGTGTTGAAGTATTTTTTCCCACCCAACGCGGCGCAATATCCTGCAAGCAGCGATACCGGTGCATAATCCATAAGCGTTATAAGTTCATCATAGCCCTTCGGGGTATCCGGCAGTTTCACTACATTTGCTCCCTCGGGAATGTCTTCCTTGTTTGCATTCGTAACCACCAAAGTCGGTCTGCCGATACTCAGAGCTGCTACCACCGTCTCAATTACCCTGTCGAAACTCGGGCTGTTTTTGTCGGCCATTATAACCGTTCCGACCGTTTCGGGATTTTTAATGAAGTAGTCTATATGGCCCCAGTCTTCCGAATCATCGTAATTTGCCAGGACGCCGCAGCACTCGTAGAACTTTTCCATACCGAACAGGGCGGAAAACAGCTGAACATCGTCGCCTATAAAATCAAACCGTTCGAAATCTTTCCAAGTCTTGGCAAGTTCAAACATCTGATCCGACATCTCTTCGAAGGCATCTCCGTAGCTGTGCACATAGTCACTTACTGCTTTTTTCCAGTCGGATACGGCCGTCGGAGGCAGAACTCCTTTGACATGACCCATTCTCACCGAGAGGGCAATTATCCCCAACAGGCTTGCAAAATAGGATCTGAGTCCGGGAGTGTCGTTTTTCATTTTCGGTGTATCTAAGAAATAGACTCTGTTCGCCACAGCCGTCGACCTCGATTCGGCCTTATTTGTCATAAGAATCGAAAAAGCGCCGATCGTGTTGGCTTTTTCCAGCATCTCGGCAATCCTTGCACTGCCTCCGCTTGCACTGATTACTATAACAAACGGACTGTTGGGTTCACCGATACCCACCTGTTCTTTTGTGGTAAACCTTGTGAATTGCATTGGATCCAGCACCTCAACCGATCCGAAAATCCCCGCACAATTCACCATCACGTTTTTCATTGCACCCGCCGCTGTATATGAGTCGCCGCAGCCCGTCATAATAACCTTGCGGCCGTCAAATATTTCTGCCATGGAAAAAACATTGTTGAGCTTTTCCATGTCAAAACAGCGCTCAAGCTGTTCGTCTACCAGTTCCGGCAAACTGAACACCTGATCTCCCAGCGGATTTCTAAAATCGTTTTTGTTCACTGACAAATGCCTCCTTAAAAAAATTAATTAAATGTCCGTCCAGTCGACAAAAACCGAATCCCTGCAAAAAAGAGATTGGAAGGGAATCAGTTAATTTCGACAGCTCTGATATCCTGCTCACAAATTGTGGATATACAGAACATCTATTATATTTTATCAAATATCAAATCTTATAACAACGAGGTTATATGACAAAAATATTCAGCAATTTTGGTCATTAAATATATTTTGGCAAATCCGCCGGATATTGCAATAAGCCCGGAATCGGAATATACTTTCATATAGTGCAATCGAAAGAATTTTTAGTTTTTGTAATGGAGTTGTTGATATGTATGATTTTGAAACGAGATTATCGCGCAAGAACACCGGTGCCAGCAAATGGAACGGCATGTATGATTACAACCCCGATATACCTGACGGAATAGTTCCGCTTTCCGTAGCCGACATGGAGTTTAAAACAGCTCCGGAAATTGTCGAGGGACTGGTGGAATACCTGAAAAACGATGTTGTTTTCTGTTATTCCGCACCGACACAAAGATACTATGATGCGGTCGGCAATTGGATGGAGAAACGTCATCAATGGAAGGTGGAAGAAGATTGGCTCGTTTTGACCACCGGAGTGGTTCAGGCAGTTTATAATGCCCTTTATGCCTACACATCCCCCGGAGACGGTGTGATAGTGATGACTCCGGTTTATCATCCGTTTTTCAGCGCCATCACCAACAACGGCTGTGATATTGTGAAAAACTCCCTCATATGCTCCGACAGCGGATACGAAATAGATTTCGATGACCTCGAAGAAAAAGCGGCCGTTGAGAAAAACAAAGTTCTGATTTTCTGCAGTCCCCACAATCCGGTCGGCAGGGTGTGGACGAGAGAAGAGATCGAAAAGGTCGCCGAAATCTGCCTCAGAAACAACGTGCTGGTTATTTCCGACGAAATCCATTTTGACCTCGTAATGCCGGGCTATAAACATATTGTCATGTCAGACCTGTCAAAAGAAGTCGCAATGAATACAATAACAACAACCGCCATCAGCAAAACGTTTAATCTTGCAGGACTGCAGTCTTCAAACATCTTTATTCCCAATGAAGAGCTGAGGGAAGCTTATAAGCTCGGCAAAAAGAAGCGTTCACTTTCAAATCTTTCCACACTCGGCTATCAGGCGACAATAATCGCATATGAAACCGGAGAACCGTGGCTTGAGGCGCTTATAAAAAAGATAGACGAAAACAAGACGCTTTGTGAGGAATTTTTCAAAAAAGAGATTCCCGAAGTCCGTGTATTCGAGCTTGAAGGAACTTACCTGCAGTGGTGGGATTTCAGAGCATTCGGGTTGGATAATGACGAACTCGAAAAGTTTCTCTATGACGATGCCCTTCTATTTTTAAACCAGGGATATGTCTTCGGTGAAGAGGGAAACGGTTTTCAGAGAGTAAATCTCGCAGCTCCCACAGCTGTACTGGAGGAGAGCCTCGCAAGGCTGTTGTCCGCCTATAATAAAAAAATTAAAAAATAAATTTTCTAAATACGGGAATATACTGAAACGGCGAGGGTCTCCTCGCCGTTTTTTAAAAATTAATTTGCTTCAGATTCAAACAGAATACAATAATTTTACAATTTTAATTTTTCTTTTTTCTATTCGTAAGAGTCACGGACTTTCTCAACAAGGTAAATCTAAGTCCGGCGATTTTCCGTTTAGGTCCGACCTTTGACAAAAAAATAAACCACTTCATCACAACCTCTCAATAATCCCCAACAAAGACTCGAAAATATAGTCCGGTTTAATATCGCTCTCCTCTAAATCTCTCTCCGATGTTTCTCCAGTCAAAACGAGGATTGAGGTGGCGTTGGCCCTGTTTGCCAGTTCAATATCAGTATATAGTCTGTCTCCGACAACCGCAACATCTTCCGCCGAAACTTTGAATCTTGAAGTCGCTTCATCCATCATATACCTTTCAGGTTTTCCCATTATTTTGTCCGGAAGTCTTCCGGTTATCGATTCTATATAGGCGATAACGGCACCTATATCGGGGATAAACCCGCCCTCCATCGGACAAAGCATATCGGGATGTGTGGCTATGTACTCTTTGCCGGCCAATACGGACAGGTACAACCCCTTAAGTTTGTCATATGTTAATTCGGTATCAAATCCGACGACGGCAACATCACAGTTTTTCGAGTCACTCAAAATAATCCCCGCCTCCTGAAACTGGCGTTTCAGGGCGGAAGTTCCCACTAAGAAAACTTTTCTGTCACTGCCTTGTGATAAAAGATAATTTACCGTTACATCTGCGGAGGTGAGGAGACATCCATCATAAAACGGCAACCCCAGTCTTTTGATTTTTGCCTCGTACTCCAACCTGTCTCTCGAAGAATTGTTTGTCAGGTAGAGAAAATTTTTATTATTTTTCTCAAGCGCATCAAAAAAGTTAAAGACCTCGGGCAGCACTTTTTCTCCAAGATAAAGGGTGCCGTCCATATCAAGAAGAAAAAGACGGATTCTATTGAGTTCTCTTGTCTTCCCGCCGTTGTTTTTACAGTCCATTGCTTTTTTCACCCCGACTGTATTTCCATTTCCATCCCCACTTGTTAAAGTATTTAAACATTCCGAGAACGAGCAGCAGAAAATACTTCAGTTGTTTCATACTGCTTCTTTCCCAGGCATGGTAGACATACGTTTTCGGATAGTAGACCGTTCTGCCCAGACCTTTTGCCCTTCTGGTGATATCCATATCTTCATAGTAGAGAAAAAAATTCGTATCAAAGCCCCCGAGTTTTTTAAATACGGAAGTTCTCAACATAAAAAAACATCCCGTCGCAAACTCAATATCAACAGTTTTTGACAGATCTTTGTCCTTCATCTGGTAATGTTCAACCTCTCGCTTTAGCAGACCGCGGAATATTCTTCTGCCGACAAGAGCTAAAACCGTCGGGTTGCGTTTTGGCAGTTGCTGATCGGTCCCGTCGGTATTGAGTATCTTCGGTGTAACCAAAACCACATCCTCGTTATTGTCGAGGAAATTCGAAAGTTCACTCAATACATCCCTATCGACAACTATATCGGGGTTTATCACCGCGTGGTAATCGCTGTCAAGTTTTTCCAACACCGAATTGTGGCCGTCTCCGAATCCTTTATTTTTTTCCTTTACTATGACATTTAAATCGGGAAAGCGTTGCGATATCTCATATCCTCCGTTGTCTTCGGAGTTGTTGTCTATTATGAAAAGTTCCAGATCGACGCCCTTAGTATTTTCAACCAAACTCTCGACAGCTTTTACGGCTTTTTCCAGATCGTTGTAAATTACAATCGCCGCACTTACTTTTTTTCGCATCTAAACTTACCTTTGCTTCAAAGTTATATAAATCAGGGGAGCTTCGCCCTTCTTTTTTCGTTCATCTATATTGAACCTGCCCGTAGCCTTTATCAATTTGGTAAGCGATTTGTATCCGTAGTTTCTTACGTCGAACTCCGGCAATTTTTTTTGCAGAAGACTGCCGACCATTCCCAAGAAAATATACCCGCTCTCGTCACAGTTTTCCTCTACCACTTTTTCCAAAACCGGTATCAGTTTGGCGAGCTCATCACCCGCACCCTCTGTTTCTTCCGCAGGCGGTGAGCTTATGACCTCAAGGTATTTAAAGGTGTCGCATGCTGAAATAAAGGATTTCGGCGTTTTTCTTTCCCCCATACCTATAACATGCATCCCGCTCTCCCTAAGCCGTGATGCCAGTCTTGTGAAATCGCTGTCGGAACTGACAATGCAAAAAGAAGATACATTGCCCGAATAAAGTATGTCCATGGCGTCTATGATGAGGGCGGAATCGCTCGAATTCTTCCCTACCGTATATGAAAATTGCTGCACGGGAGTTATGGCATAGTCATGAAGCACCTTCTTCCAGGAATTCAGTCTGACATCGGTCAAGTCCCCGTAAATTCTCTTGTATGTTACATGTTGAGGATAGTTTGACAGTTCATCAAAGATAAATTTTATGTATTTTACCGAGATATTTTCTCCGTCTATCAATACGGCAATATTGCCGCTTTTTTCCGATGTATCCATTTTTTCCCTCGCAAAAATATCAATATAATCACTTTAACGCTTCTTCAAGGTCTTTTCTGACCAAGTCATATGACAGTAAAGCATAGCGGAACCATTCTTCCTCTTTGTTTTCAAGCGGTCTTCCTGCAACCGTTTCCGCAAAAGCAACCAATAAGTCGGGATTTCTCACCAACAAAGGGCCTCCAAGCAGTGTAGCAAAGGTTCTCCCCTTCCTGATTCCTTCGGTTACGCCTATTTTTTGAGAGCTCTTTACTACTTCAAACATCGGATCATCTTTTGAAGACAGCTCTGCGGTTCCGTTTATGTTCCCAAGAATCGGCGTTTTTACCCCTTTAAATTTCATAATAACTTCAACATATCTTCTCTTGTTGTCAAAGTCAACATCCGCATCAAATAAACCCGCAGCCTCTCTTGTCTCACCGCCGTAGGTCATGGTTTTGCAGAGAAGGCCCAGCGAATTACCCGTTGCCAGAATAAAACCTTCGGATTTTGAATATTCAATCAGCTCCGGTGAATATTTCCCGATATCTTCTATGCAGGACATTGTACGTCTCTCGGTTCCTGCTCCTATAAAAATTACATCCGTATTTGACAGGTCCGGCACTTCGTCTGTTGAAACGTCTTTTATTGTGTTTTCAACACCGTTATCTCTAAGAAATCTGGAAAAAACATCGGCATTTGCGTAGTCTCCGTAGAGATTGAGAATTTCCGGATAAAGTCTCACTATTTTTATCAAGGCAGTTCTCCTTTAAACGGCTTGGATAAATTTATCCACATCGGTAAAACAGGTCATTGCAAACACCCTGCCTATCGATTCAGCCTTCATTTTTTCGACCATTTCTCCGATATCGGGAACAACAACTATTTTTTCTTTGTCGATTCCGGCAAAATCCAGCCTCAGTCTCAAATCATAAGCAAATTTTCCGCCTAGAAAAATCTTGCTGATGCTATCATCTCTCAGAACTTCAAAATCGATATCCCACAACCACGAAACATCATTTGCGATATACCTTCTGCTTAGCAAATCGAATATAATCGCAACGGTTTTCTCCTCTGATCCCTCATCAACAATGGTGTTCAGGACTCCTCCGTATGCCAGACTGTTTTCATGCTTTGTTATCATCATGGTGCCTTCACGGCCCGCAAGCTCAAATTTAACAATCCTGTCGTTTTTCATAACATACCCGTCAAGCGACTTCGCCACATCTTCCTCAGGAAGAGACAGGGCCACCGCTCCCGCGGCGAATGCCGCAATTAGGTTGTTTGCGAATATCGTGTTTACTATTTGAGGTTTTATGAGATGCTTTTTGTTAATCTCAAATCTGTCGCCGATTATTCCGGTTATGGAATGGTATGCGTCGGGCGCCGAACAGCCGCAGAATTCACATTTGTATTCGCCCAGATGGTTGTAGATTCTGTAAGTATATTTGAGTTTTTTCCCGCAAACCGGACAACACCCGTCATCATATGCGTGCGATTTGTCATCACACTCGATAAAAGCGGTAGGTTTGATGGAAAAATATACCGCATCTTTTCTCCCGATTCCCAGACTTGCCGTCAAAGGATCATCGGCGTTCAATATCAGTTTTGATTCTTTCGGCAAACCTTTCTTAAGTTCCCCATGTACATATTCACTATGTCCGTTTCTAGTCAACTGATCTCGGAAAAGATTTGTAACAAGTATGTAGTCGGGGGCAAACTGACTGAAGGTATATTGACAAAATCTCTCGTCGCTTTCTATGACCGCAATGTCGGCCATTACCTCACCTTTAAAATTACTGTTCCTCAACAAAAGGGTTGCAACACCTTCAATCTGATTGGATCCTTTGCTGTTGCTTATAACCTTTTTGCCTGTTGTCTTCGCGATATGATTTATTAGTTCGGTCGTGCTGGTTTTCCCGTTCGAACCCGTCACCGCAATGGTCAGTTTCGGGAGTTTCAACTTTTTGAGAATATCGGGACAAATCGCAAGCGCCAGCTTTCCGGGCATAGCGCTTCCTCTCCCTATAACCGAGAGCAGAAAAGCGGATATTTTACAGATTAAAATAGATATAAACAAATTCTTACACCTTGTATTTTGTATTTAATTCAGTCAATATATTAACAGATTGGTATTTTCTTTACAATCTGTTATAAAGTTTCATTCGCGCGGTTCGCAATAGGCAGCGTTCGATTGAAAATGACCATGTACGATGATAAAATATCACCGACAGATTAAATTTTTTGGTAGTTGTATGACAAAAGAAAAGGGGTCGGTCAGTGCCTCGCTGGACTTTCCGTGCTCAGCTTCCGAAGTGTTTTCTCTTCTCACCGATGCTGAAAGTTATAATTCATGGTTCGGGTATCCAAAGCATGAGATGCTGATTTATGTGGATCCGGACTTTATCGTCGGTGCAAGAATGCAATTCAGACATTTTACATCATCGAACATCATTACAAAACTTGTCACGGATCGAAGACTTTGTTTCGGCGACAGCAGTTATCAGATGGATTTTTCGATAGAGCCGTCTCCCTATGGTTGCAAGGTCACTTTTACAATTTCATCTTTATCTGACAACGAAGGCAGGTATGACAATATCGACCTTGAAGAATTTTCAAGAAGTTCTCTCGCCAATTTGAGAGCATTAATTGCTGTATCAAAATTTACAAAACTCGACAATGAGGTTGTCAACGAAAAAAGCTCACGATTCGTCGACTTTTTTCGTCATGTATTCTACGGTTACAGAAATCCGGTTCTCGAAGACGGTTCAGATGAAGCCGTTTTTAAGACTCTGATAGAAAAAACCGAGGCATCGGTAACCGTCCGAAGGCGCTCACTTGCCGTGTCACTGATTTTTATCGTTCTTTTTTTTATGGTTGTCTCCTCTTCCCTTACTTTTGAGAGAAGTGATATCGTACCGTCTTCCGGACTTTCACTGTTTGAAAGCGACGGTGTCTCAAGAGAAAATTTTCTTTCACTCAACATAAATCAGAAGAAAGTCGACCTTGAAAAGATTCTCGGTTGTCAGGGACTGAGATTGAATGCCGATGAATATCTCTACAATTCTTCTGAAAAAGACAGTTTCGGTGTACCCCACCAACAGATTTTTTCCATTTACGACGCGTTCGGCAAAGTAAGAAGACTTGCATATATCGACAACCGAATCAAAAATAAAGTCATTTCGCCTGCAATAACCGATTTAAATCCCCTCCTTTCTCCTTCAATGCAACCGCATGAGGTTGAATCTGCTGTAGGTTCGGAGGCAACCGCGTATGTTTTTGACAAAAACGGTGTAAAGCGGTTTTATTTCGGAAAATATAATCCCGTCGAGATTTTTGATCCCGTTTATAAAAGCGAAATTTTAGTCACCCTGGATTCTTCTTCCTCTTTAACATCGACAGAATACTTTTTTCCGACAGAGACCGGCTTAAATCATCTTCCCATCAATTCTCTTGACGGCACAATGAGGCAACAGTATGCGAGAATAGATGAATATATTGAGGACAGGGAAATGTTCGAAAAAACATTTCTTGTATTGGGGAGAGGTCCTGAACAATGCCAAACACTCTTCAAGCACAAAGGTTTGCTTTTGAAAAATGACAGTTCTTTTGACGATATAGAAGAAATCGAAGTTTTTCAATATGCCCTAAAGTCAGATACCATAACGGAAAACCAGGATCGCTACCTGTATAAAGTCTGCTATTCGGGTGATACTGCCGTTAAAGTATCTTTTCTCAATAATAAATTGGCAAATTTGAGATATGACTCCAATCTCATTTCCGCAACAGCATCCTTATCTGTAGGTACGCTCTATTATGATGTTATTTCTTC
>JAAYNJ010000020.1 GCA_012520915.1 Oscillospiraceae bacterium | reverse complement strand
CGAAACGCCTGATCCCCCCGAAACGCCTGATCCCCCCGAAACGCCTGATCCCCCCGAAACGCCTGATCCCCCCGAAACGCCTGATCCCCCCGAAACGCCATAGCAGGTAATCACGGTGTGATTATATGGAATTTTGATATTTAAAAGGGATGATTTCCAAAATCATCCCTTTTAAATATTTGTATATGTAAAACTAAACGATTTTTAAAAAATCAAATGTATAGGCAAGAGTAACTCTTAAAAATGTTGAGAGTGCTGTTTCATCGGGTGAAAACTTTGCATTGTGAAACGGGATAATTTCATCGCCTAATGAAGCAACTCCGCCATAAGTGTAAATTCCGCCATATTTTGACAAAAATTCAGAGAAGTTATCCGATGCCGTGTAGGGGTTGAGTATTTTTTTGAAGGGAATATCCTGTTCATTTAACACCTTGACAAATTCTTCACAGCATTCCTTGCTGTTTATTACAGGTGGAACGGTGTGTGCGCTGTATTCAATCTCGGCTTTTACCCCATATGATTCGGATATGGAATCTATTAGAATTTTTATCTTATCCTTAATCTGCTCTTCGAGTTTCATGTCATAAAAACGAATATTACCCTTAATAACCGCCTTTTCGGGAACAATGTTTGCGGCCGTTCCTGAAACTATAGAGCAGGGACTGATAACAACAGGGTCGAATATGGAAAAATTATTTGGAACAATAGACGGTAACCGCAGGAGTATTTCGCAAGCAGGTTTGATGGGGTCTATAGACAGCCACGGGGCGGATCCGTGTCCTCCCAAACCGGTAACGGTTATTTCAAACATTGTTGAAGCGGAAAATACCGGACCCGACTTAAGAGCAAATGTCCCGCTTGGTGAAAAAGGATCGACATGTATTGCAAAACAGGTATCTACACCGCCTTGGCTTTCAAGATAATCTACAATCTCCAATGCGCCGAACCCTTGTTCTTCTCCGACCTGAAAACAAAAAAACACATCGCCGCTCAGTTCGTCTATGACTGATTTAATCGCTCTTGCAGCGCCTAAAAGAGCTGCCGTGTGCATATCGTGTCCGCATGCGTGCATTATTCCTGGTTTTTCCGAGGCATAGGGCAGGTTTGTATCCTCCTGCATCGGCAGGGCGTCAATATCCGCACGCAGAGCAATTCTCTTTCCTCCTTCGGCTCCGGACAGACGTCCCACTACATTTCCCAATTCGTCGATATGATAGGGAATCTTCAGTGTTTCCAACTGTGAGGCAATCAACTCTGAAGTTTCCTGCTCATCCCCGCTCAGACATGGCCTTTTGTGGATGTGCCTTCGCATTTCTACCATGTAGTCGTAATTGCTTTCAACCAATGATTTGAAGTCAAACATATCAAACCTCATTAGTAAATTTACGGTTCCATCCTATTGATAACCAAACCCGTTGCCAGTTTCGGATAAAAATATGTACTTTTTTGCGGCATCCTGTCCCCGGCATCGGCAACTGCCGAAACCTGCTCAACCCTGGTGGGGTTCAAAATAAATGTACAGTTTGCAGTACCGTTATCAACCATTTTGATTGCTTCATGCGGATCTCTCGTATATATTAAGCTCTTTTCACTTTCCATATCTTTCGGGCCGATATGAAAGAACGGCTCCAATATTGCTGAATGCAGAATTGAAACATCCAACATTTTATATTCTTCGCTTCTGTCTATATCAAAACCTGACAAAATGTTTTTCTCTTTAGGCTTGATAATATAATAATCTTTTCCGTCATAAAAAATGAAGGCAGGCATGGACTTTTTATATTCTTCTTCCAGCAAATCAAGACCGATTCCCTCAATTTTCTCAACTAAAAAATTGTTCGAAATCATCTCCGGAATGCCATTTAAATCGACTTGAGGTTTTACCTTAATGACCCTATGTGTGGGAAGTACGAGCAAACCCGGATGTTGAAGCGGTACACAAGTCATTAAAACAAAATTTGCCGGATGAGATTGGTCAAAATTACTGTCGTTTTCAATCATGAAATTCCTATAATTCAGTGCGGTTTCATACCTGTGATGCCCGTCGGCGATATAAAGCTTTTTTGTTGAAAATTGTTTTTTTATTTTTTCCGCGTCTTCTCCAGAAACAGGGATTATTGTATGAATATCACCGTCCATTTCAGCGGAAATCCCTAAGGAATCGGGGTACTTGTCAAGTATTGCGGTTATTGAGTCGTCGCTGTCATCAAAGAGCGTGTATACCGGACTGATATTGGAAGAAGTTGCTTTTAACAGATTTAATCTATCCTGCTTTGCTTTGGGCAGCGTGTATTCATGGGGCAATACTAAGCCGCTGTCAAAACTCTCGAGTTTTAAAAGCCCGATAATTCCTTCAATTACATATTTGGTTTTGTTGTAAAAATATCTGATTCTGTAGATATAAAAATTTTCGTTGTCATCCTTCTTTAACAGTCCTGAAGACACCATTTTTTCGAGATGCAGGGCGGCGTCATTATATGCATCGTCTCCGACCGGCAGTTCTATTGAAATGATGTTGTTCGAATCTTTTTCAAGAAGACTTTCTCTGCTTTCGCGACTTACAATATCATATGGGGGGCTTATAAGTTTCCCCAAACCCTGGGAGTCTACATCAAAACGATATCCGCGAAATGGTAAAAAATTTAACATCTAAACCTCCAAGTTATTTTAAATTATATGTGGTGGGGGATTGTTTTAATTGGAATTAAATAATTGATAAGGAATTTTCTATTTGATATAATACCATACAAATATTGAAAAGAGGCGAGAATATGGAACTAAAAGTGAAAAAAGCAGAGGAGCTTAAAGAGCTTCCTGAAGATGAAAGCAAGCTGGGATTCGGAAAATATTTTACCGACCATATGTTTATTATGAAATACAATGTCGAAAACGGATGGCATGACGGCAAAATTGTTCCATACGGACCGATAGAACTCGACCCTTCCGCAATGGTGCTTCATTATGGTCAGGAAGTGTTCGAAGGTTTAAAGGCATATAGAAGGCCGGATGGAAAAATCCAGTTGTTTAGACCGCAAGAAAACTTCAAGAGGTTGAACAGCAGTAATGACAGGTTGTGTATCCCGCGCATAGATGAAGGGTATTCATTAAACGCACTTAAAAAATTAATTGAGATAGATGAGAGATGGGTTCCCTATAGTGAAGGTTGTTCACTGTATATCAGACCTTTTATCATCGCAACCGATGCGCATGTCGGCGTCAGGGCCGGAAACGAGTATTTGTTTGTAATAATACTATCGCCTGTAGGTGCGTATTACCCCGAAGGATTGAATCCTACGAAGATTTATGTGGAGGAGCTTTATGCAAGGGCGATAAAAGGCGGAACAGGTATGGCTAAAACCGGAGGGAACTATGCCAGTTCATTGAAGGCACAGGATGAGGCGAACAAACAAGGATTTACTCAGGTATTGTGGCTCGACGGGGCTGAGAAAAAGTACATCGAAGAAGTCGGAACGATGAATGTTTTCTTCATTCTTGGTGACGAAATAGTTACCCCGTCCATAGACGGCAGTATCTTGCCGGGAATAACAAGAAAGAGCTCAATTCAGATGCTGAAGCACTGGGGCTATAATGTAGTCGAGAGAAAACTTCCCTTGGAAGAGGTGGTTGCTGCATATGAAAACGGAACCCTGAAAGAGGCATTTGGCACCGGTACTGCAGCAGTTATTTCGCCAATAGGACTGCTTAAAGTAGGTGAAACGGAAATGGTAATTGGGGATGGTCTCATAGGGGATGTTTCTAAAAAACTATATGATAATCTCACGGATATTCAGTGGGGTAGAAGTGAGGATATATTCGGTTGGACCGAGTTGGTTTAACAGTTGCATATCATTGCCGAAAACACATGCCGCCGCATCCTTGAATTGCGGCGGCATATTATATATAATTTAACTTGATTTTTTATTCATGATAAATTTTGATTTGTTAAAGTGAAGGACAGCTTTGTCCATGTCCCAGGGGATTTTATATGTCAGTACCAACCGGGGGCTTCCCTGTTATGGGGAAATCTGGGGTTTTTAGTTCTCATAGAAGACACAAGAGGAGAATAAGCCGGTCTCTTCAATACTTAATCGGTTTTCTTGAAAAGCAACTTTACTTTTTGGGTCTATCAGTCGAACGGAAATTCTTAAACGGATTCCGTAGATTAAGGCGCGGAGTGAAGTTTTTATTTGCTGCTTTTGTAAAAGGAATTTCGAAATCTTTTATCTATAGCTGGAGATTGATTAAAACAGTAGTATTTGCCCTTTATAGTCCCTTTAAAAAAACGGCGAAGAGCATTTTGTCTTTTTTTGAAATGCTCAAAGAGACAAAAGGAAGCAAATTTTCTGTCAGAATTGCAAGAATATCCGAGTTTTTCAGAGTGGGATGGAGAAAAAACAAAGGCATTTTGGTGCGGTTCATAAATTTTGCTTTGCCGATTTCCGCCCTTATATTGATAGGAATGTTTGTTTACAGGATTGCAAATACAAATTTGGGATTATCCGTGGAATGCAACGGGAATATTGTCGGATATGTTGAAAATGAAAGAGTTTATGACAATGCCCAGCAGATTATAAAAGGAAGGCTTATCAGTTCCGAAGGATCTCCGGTTTGGAGTACGGACATAAAACTCTCGTTAGCCGCTGTGAAATCTGACCAGATGTCCTCGGTGACAAAGATTGCCGACTCTATAATAACCGCTTCCGTAAAGGACGTTTCATTCGCTACGGGACTGTATATTTCCGGGAATTTTTATGGTGCAACAGACGAAGGAGAAAAACTCAAGAACGAACTCGACCAAAAACTGGAATACTACAAAGAGCGGATAGACGATGAAGAAGTGGAGGTTCGTTTTTCGAGAGATGTTGAGCTGAAAGAGGGAATATATCCGTCGGGAAGTGTTGTCGAATTTTCAAAACTCAAAGATCTGATTAATTCCACAAAACAGGACAATGTATATTACATTGCAACCGAAGATGTTTCTCTTGCCGAAATATCAAAGGAAAAGGGAATTTCCGTGGAAGAGTTAAAAATGCTAAACCCCGAGTTGGAAGGGGACGAAATAAAGGTAGGGGAAAAAATTATTATTGAAGAAGCCGTGCCTCTGCTTGACGTTAAAATCATAAGAATTGAGAAAAAAGAAGAAGAAATTCCTATTGAGGTTGTTGAACAACCCAATGCGGTGTTCCCGTCGACATATAAGTCTACAATCAAAGAAGGAGCTGTCGGGAAAAAGACGCTAACCTACGAAGTGGAATACGAATGGGGAGTAGAGGTAGCTCGCAGATTGGTTGAGGAAACCGTTACCACCGATATGAAAAAAGAAATTGTCATCGTAGGCACCAAACCCGTATTCAGCGGCGGAGCTACTTTGGGAACAGGCGGAGCGCTCGCATGGCCGACTGGACCTATGCAAAGAATTTCAAGGGGATGGCTGCCGCATCATCATGGCATAGACATTGCGTGTCAAACGGGTGTGCCCGTATATGCGGCCGATGCAGGAGTAGTTGTCCGTGCAGAATATTCAAGTGTCGGATACGGAATATATGCTATTGTCGACCATGGAAACGGTATGCAAACAGTATATGCTCACTGTAATGAACTCATGGTTACAGCGGGGGATGCCGTTGCGAGAGGACAACAAATCGGCACGGTTGGTTCAACAGGTAATTCTACCGGACCGCACCTGCACTTTGAAGTGAGGTTAAACGGAGAGAGGGTACCTCCCGAACCGTATATCGGTGTAATCTATATGTAATTAACAAAATTTTTATATTGGAATTCGGAGTTTGATTTGAATAAATTTATTGTGAACGGCGGCTGCAGCTTAAAAGGAGAAATTAAAATCGGCGGTGCTAAAAATGCTGCAGTTGCCATATTGCCGGCTACTGTGGTTTCCGACGGACCGTGTATTATTGAAAATATACCTATGGTAAGCGATGTGGCTGCAATCGTAGAAATATTGAGAGAGCTCGGTGCGCGAATCGAACGGGTAAATGGACACACCTTGATGATAGACCCTACTTCAATAAACAAGTATGAGGTACCGGTCGAATTATCCAGAAATATGAGGGCGACCTATTACTTTTTAGGAGCATTGATTTCCCGTTTCAGAACAAGTAAGGTGTCGCTTCCGGGCGGCGACGATTTGGGCCCCAGACCGATTGATCAGCATTTAAAGGCGTTTGAAGCATTGGGCTACGAATGGTCTGTTGAATATGGGATAGTAAACCTGAATTATAAAGGTCAATATAAAGGATCGAGAGTGTTCTTTGATGTTGTTTCGGTAGGAGCAACGATAAACGCAATGTTGGCAGCAGTTAAATCAGATGGCCTGACCGTATTGGAAAATGTTGCGCGGGAACCTCATATAGTTGATGTTGCAAACTTTTTGAACTCAATGGGCGCCGATATTATCGGAGCCGGAACTAACGTAATAAAGATTAGGGGAGTAAAGTCGCTTAGAGGTACAAACTACAGCATTGTACCTGATCAGATTGAAGCGGGCACGTATATGGCCATGTCGGTTGCGACAAAAGGTAATATCGTACTGAAAAACATTATTCCCAAACACCTGGAATCAATTATTTACAAAATAAGACAGATAGGAGCGGATATTAATATCGGAGATGACTATCTTCAGGTTTCAATGGAAGGAGATATAAGACCGACGAATATAAAAACCATGCCGCATCCCGGATTTCCCACAGATATGCAACCCCAAATGACAGCGGTTTTGAGCAAAGCCAAGGGAACTTCAATAGTTACCGAAGAAATATGGGGGTCAAGGTTCAAGTATATCGATGAGCTGAAGAGAATGGGTGCTAAAATTCAGGTTGACGGAAAGGTCGCGGTTATTGAAGGTACCGAGAAGTTATATGGCGCATCCGTCAAAGTTTCCGATATTCGTGCGGGAGCCGCACTTTTGATTGCCGCCATGACTTGTGACGGAATAACCGAGATAGAAGACACCTACCACATTGACAGAGGATATGAAGACATAGTTCCAAAACTGAATGAACTTGGCGCAAGTATAAGTATAGAATAACCGCAATAAACCCGCCGGAGGTACAATGACCTTTTTTCAGACTTTATACAGTGGAAGTTCCGGAAACAGCACATTAATCTGTGACCGCAACAACAAAGTGCTTGTAGATATCGGAATGAATTACAAGACGACAGCCGCGGCCCTTGACAGTATTGGCATTAAGCCGGAAGAAATATCAGCCTTAGTTATCACGCATGAACATATTGATCATGTTGCCGGACTGAGGGTGTTTTTGAGAAGACACAAAATCCCTGTATATGCATCAAAGGGAACGCTAAGCTATCTTTTAGACAAGGATTTGATGCCGGAAAAATCCGATATCATTTCCCTGAAGAGCGGAGAAACCGTTGTGATTGATGGAATGGAGTTTTTTGGATTTGCCACCAGCCATGACAGCGCGGAGTGTTTTGGTTACAGGTTCTCCCTTTCAAATTCAAAATCGATATCGATTCTGACGGATTCGGGATGTGTGTCCTGTGAAATTATGGATATCCTCAGAGCCAGCAACTTCATAGCCATCGAATCGAATTATGATGAAAATATGCTTAGATACGGTGATTATCCCTATTTTTTAAAAAGAAGAATATTTTCGGATAAAGGTCATTTGTCCAACACGGAATGTTCGAGGATAGTGGCACAACTAACCTGTGAATCCGGTGACAAAAAATTCTGTTTAATGCACCTGTCAAAAAACAACAATGCACCTGAAATCGCTCGGATGGCATGTCTCTCGGCATTAGAAAATTTTGGAGTCGAATGCAGCGGACTGGAGGTTGCGCCAAGGTCCAGACCGGGTGCGGTGGTGGAACTGTAAAATGCTTAAGATTAATATTATTGCGGTTGGAAGATTATCAATTAAGTACATAAATGACGGAGTCACAGATTATATAGAGCGCATTAAGCGGTTTTACAACATAAATGTGATGGAACTACCCGAAGTTCGCCCTCAAGACAATTCCGAAAAATCGATATTGTTTTCGCTGGAGCAGGAAGGAATTAAAATAAGAGAACGTCTGGAAAAGAATAAGGGAGTTGTTATTGCGCTGGCAATTGAAGGCAATAGAGCAGGCACTGAAGACTTTGCTAATCTGATTATCGGGTATTCTCTTGTTTCATCAACAATAAATTTTGTAGTAGGCAGTCATTTGGGTTTATCCGAAAGTATAAAAAAAAGTGCTGACTATTTGTTATCGCTATCGGATATGACAATGACTCATCAGTTTGCAAGACTTATGCTTGTTGAACAGATCTATCGCGTAGCAACCATAGAAAAAGGTATGAAATATCATAGGGGATGAATATGCCTGATAAATTTTCATTGTCTTAGTGATGCCGGTTGGTTTATAATTAAGTTGATATCATTCTATGTTTTTTATAAAGGAGTTATTATGAACTATAAGATCGAAGGAGAACCCCTTCCCGTAGTTACCTGCAATCTGAATGATGGGGAAACCATGATAACGGAAAGGGGAAGCATGTGTTGGATGTCTCCCAATATGAAGATGGAGACTACTTCCGGAGGCGGATTCGGCAAGGCAATGGGGAGAATGTTCGCAGGAGAAGCATTGTTCCAGAACAGATATACCGCTACAAACGGTCCCGGAATGATTGCGTTTGCATCGAGTTTTCCCGGATCCATTAAGGCTTTTGAACTTGCACCGGGTCAGGATATTATCGTGCAGAAAAGCGGTTTTCTTGCCAGCACATCGGAAGTCCAAATGTCCGTGTTTTTCCAAAAGAAACTTGGAGCCGGTCTTTTTGGCGGAGAGGGATTTATAATGCAGAGAATCTCCGGACCCGGAATTGCATTTATTGAGATTGACGGCCATGTTGTCGAATATATGTTGCAGCCGGGACAGACCATAGTTGTGGATACGGGCTATCTTGCCGCAATGGATGCGACTTGTTCTATGGATATTCAATCGGTTCCCGGAATTAAAAATATGCTATTCGGCGGCGAAGGAATTTTCAACACCGTCATAACTGGACCGGGACGTGTATTTCTACAGTCAATGCCTGTGAGCGCTGTGGCGGGAACAATCAAACCATTTTTAAACATAAATAAATAACATGTAAAAAAACATGCATTTGATATCATAGATGTCAAATGCATGTTTTTTGTGCAAATATAACTTTCAATTTATTCCGGAATAAAAGTGTCTATAGTTACTGATTTTATCAATATTTCCTTTTCGGGTCTGTTATCGCTGCCGACTTTTACTTTATTAATTTCCAAAACAACATCCATACCTTCATATACCTGACCGAATACGGTATAGTTATAGTCCAGAGTCGGTCTGCCGCCGACCTCAATGTAGGCATCGACTATTTCCTGTGAATATCCGGCGATTTTCATATTGTTTATCATCTCGTCGGAAATATCTCCACCCGCAATTATATAGAACTGACTTTTATTTTGATTTTTTTCAAATGCGGCCATGCCTACTGCACCTGTGAAATTGTGAAGATCTTCACTGCATTCGTTTTCAAAGGGCACCATCGAGGCGCTGTCACCGCCGCTTCCCGTATTTGTCGGGTCACCGCTTTGAATCAAAAAGTCTTCAATAACTCTGTGAAAGCTGAGGCCGTCATAGTAATTGTTATTGGCATGTGTTATAAAATTATCAACTGCTTTTGGTGCTATACGATCGTAAAGTACAATTTTAAAGATACCCATGTCAGTATCAAATACAGCAATCTTATCGCCCTGATTCGGAGAATTTAATTGTTTTAAACTGCTTTCTAAAATCTCTGCTTCTTTTTCTTTCGAGCAACCGAACAAAAATATAAGAGAAAGAATGAGTATTAGAGAAACCTTTAAAAAAGTTTTCATTTTTACACCCCTAACTTGATGTCAAGTACAATAATATCACATACCGCATTTTCATACTATAAAAAACTGACAATAGACTAAGCTTATTGACTAAGGTTGTCAAAAAAGTGTAAAATATAATCAAATAAATGTAAGGAGTCTATGATGGACAACAAAGAAGATTTTGAATTTGAAGGAGATTTTCTTCCTGATATTATTACGCTGACAGATGAAGAAGGCGAGGAACATGTTTTCGAACTGGTGGACACACTGGAAAAGGGTGAAGACACCTATGTAGCACTTATGACATGTACAGAAAATCCTGAGGATTTGCTTGACGAGGACCTTAACCTTGTAATTATGAAAATAGTTGAAGAAGACGGAGAGGAAATTCTTGAAGCGATAGAAGATGACGATGAGTTTGACGAAATAAGTGAGATATTTATTGACAGACTTTCCGACTTATATGAATTTGAAGAGAATATGGACATAGAATAACAATCAATCCTGCGTTGTTCGAATTGTTGCTCTCTTTTTTAATCCTACGAGTATTAGATAAGGGATTCTTGCTCCGACACGGAGAGCACACCTTTATAAAAAGGAAGCTTAAAGGAATCGGGCAGTCTTTACCCACCGTCAAACAGACGGGTTCTAAACTGAGAGCAGACGGCAATGCGGGATTGATATTTTATTCACAAAAATGGCTCATGCATACTTACATAGTCAATGTGTAAGCATGTATGGCTTTTTATTTTGCAGTAAAAAGATTGACAACTTCCAGCAGATTATCAAGAACCGCATCGCTCATATTGACTACTTCGGCGGAGTTTTTTGCCAAATCGGGAACTAATATAGCTATCATTCCTGCACTTTTTGCAGCATTAATTCCCGCATCGGAATCTTCCAGAACAAGGCATTTGGAGGGGCTGACATTCATCAGCTCACTGCATTTCAGAAATATATCGGGTGCGGGTTTGCCAAACTCAACAAGTTCGCCGGTTACAATCAGATCAAACTCTTCCAATATATTATGCACACCGAGTGTTCTCTTAGTGTCCAACAACGTCGAAGATGTGGCGACGACCTTTTTTATATTGAGGTAAGAAAGTGTTTCCAGAAGTTCTTTCAGCCCCTTTTTGAGAGGTATTATTGTGTCATAGCGATTTTGATGAATTAAGTTAAGCGTAGCTTTTTGCATTTCGAGACCGAGCTTGCCAAATTGTCTGAAAAGGATTTTTGTCCTGTCTTCGATGCGTATTCCGACTATTGTGGAAAACCATTCATCCGAAAAATTTAAATTATTTTCGGATAAAACGGTTTTCCAACTCTCATATACTTCTCTTTCCGAGTCGATAATCAAGCCGTCTTTGTCAAAAATTACGAGCTCTACAGTTTTTAACTTTTCCGTTAGTGATTTTAATGAAGAGGCCAAATGAAATCTCCTGTTATAATTCTACAAATACGTTAATTTCGATTCTTAAGTTTCTCTCCCTGTTTTACCAAAACACCAGACAGAGCAGACGAAACGAGAGCAGCTACTATTGCTTCAGGGATACCCTGCATAACAACAATGCTCATAAGTGATACCCCGAGAATTGACTCAGCCAACTCTCCGCTCCTAAAGAAAAAAATGTACATAAATGACAGAACCAATACGGTATTTGTAATTGAACCGATTAATGCTGCCGAACCATATGCGAGAAAAGGCTTTTTAAACAATTTTAAAAACAGTTTGAGTGAAAGTGCTGTAAAAACTCCAATGAGTATTCTCGGAACAAAACAGACTATCAGGGAAGCCCAGTTTCCGCTTAAACCCGGAGGGCCGGGAGCGAACGGTGAAAAAAGAAATCCTGTCGGGGGAGTCTGAAGAGTGGCGATGAGAAAACTTAGCAACCCGAACATAAAACCGAAAAAAGCACCGTAGTTTGCGCCTAAAAGCAGGGCGCCGACGATAACCGGGATATGGACTATTGAGACACCAAGCGGGGTAATCATCAATATTCCGAGATTGGTTAGAGCCAAAATTATCACTATTGCGATAATCAGGGCAGCTACTGTGAGCGATTTGATTTTCGCTCTCTGATTACTTTCATTGTTCATATTTCCTCCGGCTGAAGCTCCTTGAATTTTTGCCGTGGCAAAGGGATGCTTCGCCAATAAAAAACAAAATTAAACCTATATGTTTTTGTTGTATATTATTTTTAATCCCTCCAGCAATAGAAGTTGATCTACAATCATTTCTACTCTACAGTGCTTTGCAATTATTTCTGCAAGGCCTCCGGTAACTATAGTAGTGGCATCATCTCCGATTTCCTGAAAATAGCGATGGCACATTCCCTCAATCATGGAAGCGGTCCCGAAGATGGCGCCTGACTTCATGCTGTCGGAAGTGTTGGTGCCGATAACCGACCTGGGTGCTTCAAAAGAGATTCCGGTTAGGAGAGAGGTCTTTTCAACCAGAGCTTCGGTAGAAATTGAAAGCCCGGGCAATATGGAGCCTCCAAGGAAATCTCCGTTTCTCGCAATAATTGAAAATGTCGTTGCAGTACCCATATCAACTATTATTATCGGTAAAGGATACTTTGATTTAGCGGCTACCGCCGTAACCGCCATATCGCTTCCGAGCTGACCCGGATCATCGATTTTTATGTTCAGTCCTGTTTTAATTCCCGGTCCCACAACCATGGGAGTGATTGAAAGAACGAGTTTGACTGCCATAAATATTTCTTTTGTCACCGATGGGACAACTGAACTTAATATAGCGGAATGTATTTGTGACTTATCGACTTTGTACAGAGAAAGAATATCATTGATATCGACGGCGTACTGATCGCCGAGTCGGTTTTTACTGCTCGACATTCGGGAATAAAATACCAACTCATCCCCCTTGTAACAACCCAGTACAATATTTGTGTTTCCTATGTCAATACATAACAGCAATTAAATCAGCTCCTTATAAATCCGTTAAATTAATAAGCCCCGTCTCCCTGCAAACTATCGTCGTTCAATACCCATTCATTATAAACATCAACGGTAGTATAAGAATCTTTCGACATACGCACAACAACAGTCGAGATACCCGAGTTTATAATCATCCTTTTACACATCGAGCAGGAGGAGGCATTAGCTACATACTCCCCGCTTTTTGCCTCTATACCAACCAGATACAGGGTAGCTCCTATCATGTCTCTTCGGCTGGCGCTTATTATAGCATTAGCCTCGGCATGAACGGAACGACATATCTCATACCTCATGCCTCTCGGTATATTCAACTGTTCTCTTCTGCAGTATCCTAAATCTATACAGTTTTTTCTCCCCCTGGGAGCACCTGCATAGCCGGTGGAGATGATTTCGTCGTTTTTTACTATTATTGAACCGTAATTGCGCCTTAGACATGTTCCGCGTTCGAGAACGGTTTCGGCGATATCGAGATAATAATTTGTTTTATCTATTCTACTTTGACTATTCAACTTTGACCTCGCAAAAATTAATTATATACTAGATAATATTGGATTTGGTAATTAAAATCAACAATGAATGACTAAAGAAGACGAAGGGGTATTCCGGAGAGGATAAATGAGCGAATCTTTTGTTTATAATAATAAGATTAAACCAAATAAAAAGCTGGGACAGAATTTTCTCATTGATAAGACTGTAGCCGAAAGGATGGTCGATACCGAAGGGCTGAAAGAAGACACGGGGGTTATAGAAATCGGGCCCGGAACGGGAAAATTGACGGAAAAGCTGTTAAAAAAGTATTCAAAAGTTGTATGTATAGAAATTGATAAGAGATTTATTCCCATGCTTTCGGATAGATTTAGTAAGTTTTCTAATTTCATTTTAATCAATTCCGATATTTTAAAGGTTGATTTACATGAAATAATCGAAAAGCATTTAGCCGGCAAAAATGTAGCGGTATTCGGAAACCTGCCCTACTACATTACCAGTCCGATTATAATGAATCTTCTGGAAAATGAGTACCCGATCGATTGCATCGTGGCAATGATGCAAAAGGAAGCCGCTGAGAGGTTTGCTGCTGAAGAAGGCAGCAGAAATTCCGGAGCGGTCACCCTTGCTGCCAGATATTACAGCGACGTGAATATCCTTTTTGAAGTTGGAGCGGAAAGCTTCTATCCTAAACCCAAAGTTGATAGCAGTGTGGTCAGGTTTGACATTTTAAAGACAAAAAGGGTAGCTCCTTCAAATGAAAAAAAGATGTTCGAAATCATCAAAGCTGCTTTTTCACAGAGAAGGAAAACCTCTGCAAACGCGATATCTTCTGTCATCGGAATTGATAAGAGCCGTATAGAAGAAATCCTTAAAACTCTGGGCCTGGATACGAAGATCAGGGCTGAAAGGCTTCGGCTTGCGGATTACTGTAAAATAAGCAATTTATTGGATAAAAAAGAGGAAATCAGTAATTGAAAATGATATTTATTATGCCATTGTTTGAGAAATATTGTACAAATTGAGCCTCGATTTTTGTGCATAAGTGTTGCAAAAAGCAGACGAGTTGTGTAATATATGTATATCTTAGACTTAATAACTGCTTAATTTTCTATGTTTTGACTATAAACAGTGTTCCGATTATGCCTGAAACGAAATTCTGAAAGAGGAAAACAATGCCCAGCAAGAGAATATTCCAAAGTATAATTCTTCAGCTAAGTGAAGCTTCCAAGCACACTATCGGTGTTATAGACAGCCATTCGGTTGTGGTTGCCAGCAGCGATTTGCAACAGCTTGACAGCACGGTGCCCGGAATAATTGAGAGTTATGACGGCGATAACGACATCAAGAGAATCGGCAATAGAGTATATTGCTATATCGCGCATAACAAGAGGGTAGAGTACTGTGTCTATGTGGAAGGGCTGGAGGAAAGCGCTGAATGCACGGCAAAAATGGTAGCGGCTTTTTTGACTGAGATTAAGGAATACCATGATGACAGATTTGACAAAGGGAAATTTATCAAAAATCTTGTAATGGATAATATTCTTCCGGGCGATATCTACACAAGAGCAAGAGAGATGAATTTTGCTATGGAAGTACAGCGTGCGGTACTTTTGATAAGAGTTAACGCCGGAAACAGTATTTCCGTTTTTGATATTGTGTCGGAACTTTTTCCCGAGAAACAAAAAGATTTTGTTTTCAGCATTAGTGAAACAGATATAGTAGTTGTAAAGGAAATCGGCAGAGACATTGATCTCAGAGATGTTGAAAAGCTGGCGGGCTCAATAATCGACATACTTGACGGTGAACACTATGTGTCCTGTGTTATAGGTATAGGTACAATTGTCAACACAATCAATGAACTTGCAACTTCATTTAAAGAGGCACAGCTTGCTTTGGAAGTCGGAAAGATTTTCGATAACGAGAGAGTGATAACAACATTTGACAATTTAGGAATTGCAAGACTCATCTACCAGCTTCCTACCACGCTTTGTGAAATGTATTTAAAAGAAGTTTTCAGGAAAGGGTCCATAGATTCTCTTGATCAGGAAACGCTTTTTACGATACAGAGGTTTTTCGAAAACAACTTAAATGTATCCGAAACATCAAGAGGTCTTTTTGTTCATAGAAACACGTTGATCTATCGCTTGGAGAAAATCAAGAAAATTACCGGTCTCGATTTGAGACAGTTTGACCATGCAATTGTATTCAAAGTTGCTTTAATGGTAAAAAAATATCTCGATTCTAACCCGACTAAGTATTAAAAACAGCTGATAATTTATCGAATCGTTGTATGGCAGTGGTGTTTTTATGTGTTATCAGCAGAAAAGGTGATGTAAAATGATTGAGTTTAAAGGGGTGTCAAAAGTATATCCAAACGGCACCGTTGCTTTAAATGACATTGATCTCTTTATAGAAAAGGGCGAATTTGTATTTATCCTCGGACATTCCGGTGCAGGGAAAAGCACTTTGCTGAAATTGATGATGAGGGAAGAAAAAGCCACCAAGGGAACTATTGTCGTAGGTAACTATAATCTAACAAAAATCAAAAACAGACAGATACCCTACCTTAGGAGAAGGATGGGATTTGTTTTTCAGGATTTTCGTCTCATACCTAACTTAACGGCATACGACAACGTTGCCTTTGCTATGAGGGTGACTAATATTCCCAGCAGGGAAATAAGAAAAAGAGTCCCGTATATTCTGCACCTGGTCGGATTGTCGAATAAATCGCGGGTATATCCGGAGCAACTTTCAGGAGGCGAGCAACAACGGGTAGCTTTGGCGAGAGCTTTAGCCCACAATCCCCCCATTATAGTAGCCGATGAACCTACGGGAAATATTGACCCTGAACTCAGCTACGAAATAATGGAGCTTTTATCTGAAATAAACCGTCTCGGCACGACGATTCTCGTTGTTACTCACGAACAGGAAATGGTGAAAAATTTCCATAAAAGAACGATAAAACTTGAAGATGGAAATATTCTTTTTGACACCGGAAAGCAGGGCTCGACTACATGAATTGGGGAAGTTTTAAATATTTAGTTAAACAGGGAATCTCAAATATCTGGATAAACAGACTGATGTCTTTCGCTTCAATAGGTGTTTTGTCTGCTTGCCTCGTTTTAATCGGGGGGGCAATGCTTTTGTCATTGAATGTGAGAGAGGTTTTTTATAAAGTTGAAGGCCAGAATGAAATAAGGGCTTTTATTGAAGATGATGTCACCGATAAAGAGATGGAAGAACTCAGGGTGCACATCGAAAAAATGGACAAGATAGCCACGTATAAATTTATTTCCAAAGACGATGCTCTTATAGAAGCACAGGATATGATGGGGGTTGATCCCGAAGAGGGGATCTTTGAAGACTACAAATACGGAAACCCGATTCCGGCAAACTATATCATCACTTTAAAGGATATTTCCGATACGCAGGAAGTAATAGATGAACTTGAAGCATTGCCGATGATTTACAAGGCGAATGCTCTTATGTCGGTTGTCGAAACATTGACCGGAATGGAAAAAGTTCTGTTGATGTTCGGAGGGATTATTGTCCTTGTCTTGGTTTTGGCGTCGTTGGTCGTAATCTCGAACTCCATTCGTTTGACGGTTTTTGCCAGGCGCAGAGAGATAAACATTATGAAATATGTCGGAGCAACCAACGGTTTCATTCGACTTCCGTTCGTTGTGGAAGGTGTCTTAGTCGGTCTCATCGCTGCGGTTATGGCCTTTTTGATGTTGCTTGGGATATACGAAGGTATCAATTATATTGTCGACGAATCAAGCGTGGGAATTCTTGCCTCGATTAAAGCCAGTTCAATCGCATTTTCCGAAGTTTGGATGTGGGTTCTTATAGGTTTTGCCGGTGGCGGCACATTTATCGGGGCTCTCGGAAGCTCAGGCGCCATACGAAAATATCTGAAGGTCTAAAGTCTGTTTTAAGGGGGTTTATCATGGCTAAAAGGATAATTTGTCTATTTGTGGCAATGTTTATGCTTTTTATAGTGTTGCCCTCACCTGCTCATGGTGATGACCTGGCGGATGCGCTTGCCAGACAAAGAGAGCTTCAAGAAAGACTTAATGAAATAAATCGGCAGATAAACGAAATAAAAGATAATGTACAAAAGCTTGCGGTAATGAGAGATACGCACGCAGAGCGTTTGAACAATGTCAAAGAGCAGATAGAAAATCTTAGGATTGAGATTGAAAATACAACACTTGCCATAGCTGAAAAACAACAGGAGCTTGATGAGAAACAGATAGAACTGGATTATAATATCGATCAGTTTGCAAGGCGTCTTCGCACGATATACATGTCAAACGATTCAAGCGACATGTCGGTATTGCTGGGTTCGAGCAGCTTTTCTGAATTTTTGGTTTTGGGCGAATATATGAGAAGCATCTCTGTGAGGGATACAAACCTTATTTCGGAAATTACAGAAGCAAAAGCCGAAATCGAAGAGATGAAAAAAGAACTTGAGGTTTCCCTCATAGCTTTGGAAGATCTCAAGGCGGAACTTGACTTGAAATATGAACAGTTGGCAGCACTTCTCAGAGAAGCGGATAGCGACCTCAGCCAGGCAAGAGCAATGCAACACGCAAGAGAAGACGAAAGCGAAGAGATACTCAAAGAAATTGCAAGACAGAATGAATATATAGCCCAGCTTATGAGCCAGCCCAGCGATATTGAGTATGTAGGCGGTTATTTCACCTGGCCTGTACCGGGATTTGGCTGGATATCCTCAGGGTACGGAATGAGAACACTTTACGGCAGAGCAAATTTTCACGGCGGTATAGACATTGCCGGCCGTGGAATATATGGGAAATCGGCTATTGCGTCAAATGACGGGATAGTTCAGAAAGTAATATACGGAACTACCGGCTACGGGTATTATGTAATTGTAGACCACGGTGGCGGATATAAGACACTCTATGCTCATTTGAGCTCGATATATGTTTCAGAGGGTGATTATCTCGTGCAGGGAACCCCTGTAGGTGCTGTCGGTTCGACGGGCAACTCTACAGGACCGCATCTGCACTTTGAAATTCGAATAGCAGGGGAAAGAGTAGATCCCACATCCATCCTCCAAAACAGACCCTCGTCTTGAAGACTTTTCGTACTGACTGAATGCACCCGATGACATAATCATTTAATATGAGCGAAAATGATTTGATAATCCGAGAAAAAGAGGTATCAAATGAGTAGAAAAATATCGGTCGGAGTAGCTCTGGCCTTTTTATTTCTTTTTACTGCACTTACCATTACATTGACAATGATTGCTTCCATGAGGCTCTTTGATCAAAAAGTGCTTAATGTAAAAGAACGGGCTGCAATGTACTCTAAAATATCCGAACTTGACAGCATCGTAAGGCAAAATACTTATTTCAAAATAAATGAAAAGAGTTTATATGACTCGATGGCTAAAGGCTATGTTTCCGGACTAAATGACCCGGATACCGAATATCTGACACAGGAGCAGGTTGCTTCGCGTGCGGCAAAATCGAGAGGGACGGTAATCAGCCCCGGTTTTGAATATGCAAGAGATGCAAACAATTACATGGTCATAACCAAAATATATGAAAATACACCCGCGCAACAACAGGATTTAAGGATAGAAGATGTCGTGATCAAAATCGACGGTGAGGATGTAATCAATTTGACCGGTCAGGATATTGATACCAGGCTCTCGGGGGTTCTGGGCTCAAAATTTTCGCTCACTTATACGCGCGACGGAGAAGAAAATGAAGTTGAACTCATGCGGGTTTCTGTTAATGAAATATCTGTTTTCTATTACGAAGGAATAGAGGGAATCGGATATATAAAAATAAAATCTATAAACGAGAAAACATATAGTCAGTTTGAAAGTGCGCTGGAAAGCGCAAAGAAGAATTCAAAAATTAAAGGCTTAATTCTTGATTTGAGAAATTCGGACGGTGGTACGGATATTGCCAGTGTTGCAGCTATGCTTGATATCATGGTTCCGACCGGTGCAATGATTAGAGGAAACTATCCTGATGGAACGATAAAAACCCTGTATACATCCGACTCAAGAAGTTTTACCATCCCTTCCGTTATTCTGGTAAATGAAAATACTAAAGGTTTTTCCGAGCTATTTTGCGGGGTGTTGAGAGATTTGAATGATTCCAAGGTTGTCGGTGTCAAGACATTCGGCAAGGGAACACTCCAACAACTGACGGTATTGTCTGACGGGTCTGCAGTTAATCTGACGGTTGCAAAGATGTTGACGCCTAAAGGCGAATTGTTCGATAAAGAGGGGATAACCCCCGACTATGTGGTGGAGTCGAAGGCGGATTTTATAATTCCCGACGAAGAGCCTAATATGGTTCAAGATAAACAGCTGGGCAGGGCGATTGAAGTTTTGGGGTCATTAATCGGCAGTTTCTCTTGACTTGATATGTAGCATACAATATAATAATTGCCATATTAGTCGACCGGATATCCGGTCGACTAATATTGGATATCCGGAGATAATCCTGTAGAAAAGGTTGGTGTATTTTGAAAAAAGAAATATTGATGAGCCAGGCAGGGATGCGATCAATGGAGCAGGAGCTTGAATACCTGAAGGCGGTAAGAAGAAAAGAAGTTGCGCAAAAGATAAAAACGGCACTGTCTTTTGGAGACCTCTCCGAGAACAGTGAGTACGACGAAGCCAAAAATGATCAGGCTATGTTGGAGGGACGGATAAGCTATCTCGAAAAAACCCTTACGAATGTAAGAGTTATCGATGTCTCTGAACTCAATACCGATAATGTGTGCATAGGTTGCACCGTAAAAATAAAAGATGTTGAAACCGGAGAGTTCGAAGACTATAGTATTGTGAGCTCAAATGAAGCAAATGCTTCGCAGGGGAAAATATCCGACGAATCTCCTATGGGTAAAGCGATGATTGGGAAATCGGTAGGAGAAATCTTTGATGTCGTTCTACCCTCAGGATATAAAATGAAATTCGAAGTTGTCGAAATAGGAAAACAAAACCTGTAGGATTAATTGGATGGGGTTGATTTACATTGATAGAAAATAAAGAGAATATTGAAGAGACGGTTAGCGGACACCAGCAACAGCACGAAATCCGAATTGAGAAACTCGAAAAACTTAAAAGTGCCGGCAGGG
Organism: Oscillospiraceae bacterium; assembly: GCA_012520915.1. GTDB lineage: Bacteria > Bacillota > Clostridia > Oscillospirales > Ruminococcaceae > WRIP01. Next base: position 1,509 of record JAAYNJ010000020.1, on the reverse strand, counting down.
ACCCCTATGAGACGACAAAGTTCGATGTAGATGCAAAATCTGCAGAGATAATAGAGACTTTCGATGAAATGCTTCCGGAGAGGCATGTTTCGGTAGCCGGCAGAATTACCGGCTGGCGGAATATGGGCAAGGCAAATTTCATCGATTTAACCGATTCCGACGGCAAGATACAGATATATGTTAAGAAAGATATAATCGGACAGGAAGAGTTTGAGAGATTTTCAAGTTGGGATCTTGGAGATATAGTCGGAGTAAAGGGTACAGTTTTCAAAACCCGAAAAGGAGAGATTTCAATAAAAGCGGAGTCGGTTGAACTGCTTTCAAAATCGCTTCACCCCCTGCCTGAAAAATTCCATGGACTCAGGGATGTGGATCTGAGATACCGTCAGCGATATCTTGACCTTATAACAAACCCTGAAGTGAAAAAGACTTTTATTACACGCACAAAGATAATTAAGGAAATCAGAAAGTTTCTTGACGATATGGGGTTTATCGAAGTAGAAACCCCGGTACTTCAGACAGTGGCGGGAGGTGCTGCGGCACGCCCGTTTGAAACACATCACAACACCTTAAACCTTGACATGAATCTCAGAATTTCATTGGAGCTACCACTGAAAAAACTGATAGTAGGGGGGTTCGATAAGGTTTATGAGATGGGAAAAGTTTTCAGAAACGAGGGAATGGATACCTATCATAATCCGGAATACACCCTTCTGGAACTTTATTGGGCGTATGTGGATTTTGAGAGAATAATGAAACTAACCGAAGATTTGATTAAAAGTGTTGCTGCTTCCGTATTGGGTGAAGAAACCGTGATAGAATTCGGAGGAACAACCTATGACCTCTCAAAACCTTTCGAAAGAATAAGCATGAAAGATGCTGTGAAAAAATATGCCAATGTAGATTTTGATAAAGTTCCAACATTGGAAGAAGCCAGAAAAATTGCAAAACAAAATAATGTTGAGTTTGAGCCTCATCACCTTGTAGGAGATATTATAAATCTGTTTTTTGAACAGTTTTGTGAAGAAAAGCTCATAAATCCGACTTTTGTTACGGGACACCCCGTTGAAATCTCGCCTCTTGCAAAGAGAATGCCTAGCGATCCGGGATTTACCGAAAGATTCGAACTTTTCATCGGCGGGCGCGAATATGCAAACGCTTTCTCGGAATTAAATGATCCGATAGATCAGAGGGAAAGATTTGAGAGACAGGCAGAGCTTAAAGCTGCAGGCGACGAAGAGGCCAATGAAATAGACGAAGATTTTTTAAACGCAATAAGCTACGGTTTACCTCCTACCGGCGGATTGGGAATCGGCGTGGATAGATTAATAATGCTTCTGACAGGAATGCCGTCCATTAGAGACGTCATACTCTTCCCGACAATGAAGCCCATAGACAAAAAAAGCGAGTAAAATCAAGGCTTACAGCACTTCGAGAATTAAAAAGACAACAAAAAGACAACATTTTTGACACGAATAATACTCGATAGTACGGAATAATACGTTGTTT
>JAAYNJ010000019.1 GCA_012520915.1 Oscillospiraceae bacterium | reverse complement strand
TCAATTGCAATAGGGTATTTATATTTGGGTAAAAGCCTATAATCTGTTAATACTACCTTGCAATTCGCCTTCCGAGCATACCATTTTGCAAACTGATAATGTGTACTTGAAGCTCTCAATAACAATCCACCACCATGAAAGAGGATTAGACACGGTAGATTCTCATCGCATTGTTTTGGTTCGATGACCAAAGTTGATCGTTCTGATTCCAAATATCCCGGCGTAGAATATTTCTTAACAGTGACAAAACTATCTGATTTGCAGTTGTTTAATCTATATACAATATTCACCAATGGATATAAATGAACTACCATTGCCCCACTGAACATTGATAAACTATTCAATTCTTTATCTATATTATATTTCATATTCTCCTGCGACCTTCGAATACTGCTTTTATATACCTTCTTGATTGCACAGTTTCTAATTATTATTATTATTAACTTTATTTCAATACTTCCCATACCGGAGTCTGTTTAGAGCCGACTCCCCTCGCAGAGGGTAGGCTGTTACGACAGAGAAGGGTTTACTTTTTGGAAATTATTCCCTAAGCCTTTTCCACTAACTCCTGCGGATCCAGTCGCTTAAATTTGTACTTACCGACTGTAAACTTCTTTTCATTTATTCGCCTTGCCAACTGAGACGACGTGATAAACTCCTTGCTTACATTGACTAAATACTGCTGACCTTTCTTTTCTACCAGGTAAAAGTAACCATAATTGTCGACCTGATCGATAAAATCAAACACTCCGAAAGTGGGAGACAGTATCCACTCAAAAGCCAGTTCCCATTTACTGAGCTTTTTTTCGCGCCACAAAGGTATGATGGAATCAGCATCCGGAAACTTGGACAGCACGACCGTATCGTGGCGGAATTTACGCTTCTTCGATTTCTCAAACGAATTGATATCAATGGGTTCGCGCATCACCTCAAATTCCAACGTGCTTCCGTCATCCAAAAGATAATCAATACTTACATCCAATAGTTGCGCTATAGCCTTTAAATTATCAATGTCCGGCATGCCTTTGTCGTTCTCCCATTTTGCCACGGCACTGCGAGATACCGATAACTTTTCCGCTAACTGTTCCTGTGAAAGCCCTGTTCTCTTTCTTGCATCCTGTAATTTTTCTCCAAAAGTCATAATGGTGACCTCCTTTTTTGACTTCACCATATGCAAATTATAATGTAAACACAATCCTTTTACCGTAACGGCAGTGTTACTTATCGTAACATCGGAGATTATTGTAAAACACTTCACATTAGATTGCAGAAAAGGAAAAGATGCGTGGTACTGATTTTTCTTTAAAAATCACTGAGCAAAACGCATCTTTTCCATGGTTTTTGCTTTGTGTGAAGCCTTAAAACCCTTGCTATAACAAGCTCCGCCAGCTTGTGTACTTATTATGACATTCTCCCCTGTGGCGGAGTCTAAAATAAAGCGCAGTTTTGGGCTGTTTTTACATTCATAAAACCCGGTGAAATCAAGCATTATTGCGAGTAGCATTTGTTTGACATCAGGGTTACATAAAGTTTGAGGAACGACAAACTATAATTTATAAGTCAGCCGGCTTAATTGAATTCAAAACAGCATTTAGCTCATTTAAGACTATATCTTTTACATCCGAACTTTTATTGCTTTCGAGAAGCATAAAATTCCATAAGTCGTGTAGTTGAGTCGTTGCCCTGCTGTCATCACAAAATTGGTAAGCAGCATAAACATTGCTGGTTAAAGCACTCATTGTACCCATGTCTGCGAGATTTTCATTTTCAGCTTTATTTATCGCAAACGAAATAAGAGTACAACAGCGTTGAACTCTATCGCGATTATATCTTTGTTCCCTCACATAGCTTCCTAAAAAGAAGGAAGCAATAAGTAACATAGCTACTAAAAATAAAATTGGTATTTTCTTTTTCAATGTTATTTTCTCCTCTGATACGATTACATTCCATCGGTGTCGTTTGCTATTCGTAATAAACAAAGCTGAAAAATATCCAGATATTCAAATATAGTTGTTTTTATTTTAGAATAAACAAATATAGTAATTCTAGTGTTTTACTCAAAGTTGCCTGTTTTACCGCTAAAAATTCCGAATTTCATACTTTGCGGAAGCTCTGAAGCTCTTTTGAATACTGCATTTTTCCCCTTTAGCATTATTATGACATACTCCCCCTCCGGAACACTTTTATCCCGAAAACTAAAACGGAGTTTGATTTAACAAACTCCGCTTTCTTATTTTAAATTTTAAAATCAGACATCATTCACCGATTAAAGAAACCTCAACCGCCTTCTTTATGGCAACGCTTGATACCGTTGCGCCGGAGATACTGTCCACCTGCAGGCTCTGTTCCTCTATTATGTAGTCTATGACTTTTTCGGCTTCCTCGCCCCATCCGTTAAAGTGTTCCAACATCTCGATATGAGTGATTTTTCCGTCTTTCACAGTTGTTTTAACCGATGCCTCCACCACAAAATTCTTGTAGCTTCCCGCATATTCGCCGTCGGCAATTTGGCTGAAATCCACATTCTCGATGGCAACCGAATTGGCATCGTAAACTATCTTGCGCGATACCGAAAACAAGACGGCTGCTATCACGCCGAGACCTATCAGAAATATTCCCACGGTTCTAAGTTTTTGTTGCATAATATTCTTCTATTCTTTCTGTTCCCGACTGCAGCTTCGGTAATGACAAAACCGCTTTACGGTTCAATATTTTCATCGGGGAGCTTTCCCTTTGCAAATTCAACAAGCGGCTCAATGGACTTTTTATCGATAAAACTGACCTTCTTGCCGTAGGTGCTTATGAGCTGATCACCGTCTTTCGGCAAATCCTTTTTGGGTTTTTTCTTAAGATAGTTTACCAGCATCCACATCATTGATTTGTGTTTCAGGTTCATCTTGCTGTAATCCAGCACCCCGCGCAGAAAAAAGACCTTCGTTTTCTCGATTGCGGGTCCCATAGCTTTGGCAAGATCGCTGTAAAGCTTGTCCCGATTGACCTTATCTTCCATATCCGCTATCCCGACTATGAAAAAGATAAATCTCTTATCAGGATACCTTTCTATTATCGGAACCAGCCGCTTTGCCGCCTTCATTTGCCCCGCATAAACGCCTTCGCCGACAATAATAAGGTCATAGTCTTCCATGTCGTATTTACTTAAATTATCGATGACATCATGTTGAGATGATAATTCTTCCCCGATCCAGCGGGCGTACTGTTCGGTACTGCCGTACTCCGAGCGGTATAGAATCAAGGATTTCATAGAACCTCCGATTTAAGCAACACGTTACCCATAATAATATCACGGGCATGTGTTTTTGACAATTAAGTTTTAATTCCTTTTAAGGTATATTCGTTACCAGAATATTAACAGATTTGTGTTATCTGAAACTTAATAAAATGTTAAATCCGTTTGAATTAATATTTAACTTCCCGATCTTTGCAATCACCCAACGGGCAAAGGCTTTTTTGTAAAAAAATATTTGAAATAGTTATTGACATATGCCAATAATCATGTATAATAATAATTGGTATATGCCAATAATTACACGGGAGGTGACTATTATGCCGAGAAGAGACGGAACGGGACCCTTGGGCAAAGGAGCAAAAACCGGAAGAGGTTTGGGACTTTGTAAAGGAGCAGCCGCAGTAGGTATGGGTCTCGGACTCGGGCTTGCCTGCAGACGCGGTTTCGGTCGCGGCTTCAGAAGATTTTTTTCAAGCGACAACGCTACAAATAAAGAGCTTTTGACCGAACAGAAGGCTGTATTGCAGGAAAGACTTGAGGCCATAGAGAAACAGTTGGAAGAATTATAAAAATCGTAAAGCGCATAAGGTAGCCGGAGCACCCTCCGGTTACCTCTTGCAGAAACGGAGTAGGATATTGGCCAGACCGATTAAATTCAGAAGAGTCTGCAGTATGCCCGACAGCTGTAAATTCGGACCTCTCGACTCCCCCGCCGATACGGACAGCCGGATAATTATGGGGGTCGACGAATACGAAACAATCAGGCTCATAGATTTGGAGGGTTTTACCCAGGAAGAGGCCGCCGATCAGATGAGCGTCGCAAGAAGTACGGTTCAGCTCATCTATAACGAGGCGAGAAAGAAGCTTGCCGACTCGCTCGTAAACGGCAAAGTTCTGTCCATCGAAGGCGGAAAGTTCAGGCTGTGCGAGGGAACCGATAATTTCTGCGGGCGCGGCTGCCGCAGACAGAGGCGCGGCAGGAGGTTTGAGGGCAAAAGATCGGGGGTTGAGTAATAATTTAATAATTATCTCTCCCCTTTTTTATAAAAATTTAAATGATTTAGGAGGCATATTATGAAAATAGCAATACCTGTAGATAATAAGAGTTTGGATTCAAATGTGTCCGCATCCTTCGGACGCAGTTCGTATTTTTTAATCTACGACACCGCGAGCAAAGAAAGCAGTTTTATAGAAAACACGGCCGTTCACAGTTCCGGCGGTGCTGGAATCAAAGCGGCGCAGACCATTGTGGACAGCGGCGCAAAGGCCGTTTTGACTCCGCGTTGCGGACAGAACGCCGCGGAAGTTCTCAAAGGCGCGGGAATAGAGTTGTATAAGTCCGTTTCCGGAAATGCCGAAGAAAACATAACCGCCTATGCCGACAAAAAACTCTCCGTGCTCGACGAAATCCACTCGGGTTTTCACAGACACGGAGGCGGTGGCAGATAATATGAAGATTGCCGTACTGAGCGGCAAGGGCGGTGCGGGCAAAACTCTTGTTTCGGTAAATTTGGCCACGGCGGCAAACACCTCCGCATATATCGACTGCGACGTTGAGGAGCCGAACGGCCGGCTTTTTTTAAAGCCGGAGAGAATTGTCGAAGAAGAGATTACTGTAAAAATACCGCAGGTCGATACCGATCTCTGCGACGGCTGCCGCAGATGCGTTGATTTTTGCATCTTTAACGCCCTTGCGTTTACAAACAGATTGTTGGTGTTTGACGATATCTGCCATTCCTGCGGCGGTTGTGTCCTCGTCTGTCCGAACAAGGCTTTTACCGAGAGGGACAAGGCCATCGGAAGGATTCAAACCGGTAGTTCAAACGGGATAGAGGTCATAACCGGCATATTGAACACCGGGGAGCCTTCCGGCGTTCCCCTTATAAACGAACTTATGAAAAAGGCTGAACGGCTCGAGGGATATGTCTTTATCGACTGTCCTCCCGGCAGCGCCTGTACGGTTATGGAGAGCATAAAGGACGCCGACTACTGCATACTGGTAGCCGAACCTACCCTCTTCGGGGTTCACAACCTCAATATGGTTTACGAACTGGTAAGACTGTTTAATAAACCGTTCGGCGCGGTTATAAACAAATGTCTCGAGGGAGAAGAAAATCCCGCCGAAACATTCTGCAGGGGAAACGGCATAGAGGTATTGTGCAGCATACCTTTTGACAGCGAGCTCGGTGAACTCAATTCAAATGCGGAAATAGCGGTGTATAAAGATAAAAAGTACCGCGGGATGTTTGTCTCCCTGCTCGAAAGGATAAAACAGGAGGTGAAACGGGCATGAAACAGCTGCTTATTCTAAGCGGAAAGGGCGGCACCGGAAAGACGACGATTGCAAGCGCGTTTATCAGTCTTTCAAAAGCCCGCGCATATGCAGACTGCGACGTCGACGCCCCGAATCTCCATCTCATTACCGAATGGGAATCGGCTCCCGAAAGCTCAGATTTTTACGGTCTCCCGAAAGCGGAGATCGATAAGGATATTTGCGTCGAATGCGATATCTGCAGACAGCACTGCCGTTTTGACGCTATAAAGGCGGACCCCGAATATGAAATCGACATCTATGCCTGTGAAGGCTGCGGAGTGTGCGAGTATGTCTGTCCGGCGGGTGCTATTAAAATGACGCCCCATGTAGCGGGCGAACTGATGCTTTATACCGATTTTGAAAAGGTCTTCTCGACGGCGCAGCTGAAAATGGGCAGCGGAACTTCCGGACTGCTTGTCTCCGAGGTCAAAAAACGCATGAAAAACGCCGTAAAGGAGGATGTCGGTTTTGCTATAATCGACGGGTCCCCCGGAATAGGCTGTCCCGTGATAGCCTCTCTCAGCGGTGTGGATATGGTCTTAATAGTTGCGGAGCCCTCGCTTTCGGGCATAAGCGATATGGAGCGGATTATAGACACCGCGAAAAAATTCGGAGTTAAAATCGCCGTATGCGTGAACAAATACGACACCAACCTAAAAAACACCGAAAAAATCGAGAGTTTCTGTCGTGAAAACAAATTTCCCAATCTCGGACGAATTCCCTTCGATACCGAGGCGGTAAAGGCGGTAAACAGCGGAAAGACGATAGCCGATATCGACTGCGAATCCGGCAGGGCGGTAAAAGAAGTTTATAAAAACACTATGGAAATGCTTTTGGAAATATAAATGCGATATAATCAAAACGGAAATTATTAAAATGCGAAAGGAAAAATTATGAAAATTGCGGTAGCAAGCGACAACGGGAAGGTGGCGGAACATTTCGGGCACTGCGAATCGTTTATGATTTTTGATGTAAAAGACGGCGAAATTGTAAAGGCCGAAACGGTTCAAAACCCCGGACACAGACCCGGATTTCTCCCGAACTTTCTCGCCGACAGAGGCGTAAACGTCATCATCGGCGGAGGCATGGGAGGAGGAGCCGTAAATATATTTAACGAAAGAAACGTCGAGGTCGTGGTGGGTGCTTCGGGAGACGCCGAAACCGCCGTATCGGATTACCTCAAGGGAGATTTGATCACAACCGGAACGGTCTGTCACGAACACAAACACCACGAAGACTGCGCTCAATAAACCTCTTTTAATTTTGCCGTTTTAATGGTAGTGTATATCTTAAGGTTATTGCTTTTATTTTGATTTTATGCCTGAAGATAACACGAGGAGGCTGAATTAATGGCAAAATACGAGTGTATCATTTGCGGGTATATCTACGACGAAGTCAAAGGAATTCCCGATTCCATAATCCAACCGGGAACAAACTGGAAAGAACTTCCCTCGGACTTTATATGTCCGGTCTGCGTAGCGACAAAATCAATGTTTAAAAAAGCCGGTTCTTCCGATGAAAATGCGGAAGCTGAACCGGCTTTTTCTTCGCACGGAGACATGCGGGAGATGTCGCCCCTTGAGTTGAGCGCGCTCTGTACCAACCTCGCCCGGGGTTGTGAAAAACAGTATAAATTTGAAGAATCGGCGCTTTTCACCGAACTCTCGGAATATTTTAAATCCTCCGCCATTCCGGAAGAAAACCCGGACTATGACGAGCTCATGACGCTGATTGACAGCGATTTAAACGAAGCTTATCCCAAAGCATTCGACGAGGCGGAAAAGGCAGGCGACAGAGGCGCCAAAAGAGCGCTCGTCTGGAGCGAAAAGGCAACCAAAATATTGAAATCGATACTTATGAGGTATGAGAGAGAGGGAGACAAACTGCTTGAGAATACCGGCGTTTATGTCTGTTCCATCTGCGGATTTGTTTATATCGGGAACAATCTGCCGGAAGTCTGTCCCATCTGCAAGGTGCCCAACCGAAAATTCGATAAAATCGGGGCGAGGTGAGAATATGGCCGAAAGATTTGCAGTCAGAAATATAAGCATGTGCACAAAAGACTGTCTCTGTCTCTATGTATGTCCGACAGGCGCAACCGATACCGAAGACAGCATAATCGACACGGATAAATGCATAGGTTGCGGAGAGTGCGCGGCATCCTGCCCTTCCGCCGCCATCTCGATGGTAAACAAGGTTTATCCCAGACAGCAGGATAAGGAAAAATCCGTAATAGGCGCCTTAAAGTCGCTCATAGAGAGCAAGGCGAAGCAGGAAAACATCGCCGCCGGACTGGGCGGAACTCTCGGCATGGCGTTTGAAAAATCAAACCGCATCATGGCGGAGGATATAATAAGGGAAGCGGGTTACATGCTCCCGCAGAGCGAAAACACAGTAAGGTTTTTAAAATCCCTTTTAAAAGCGGAGCTCCCCGACGACTTCCCAAAAGACACCGTCAAAAAACTCCTCAAGTTAATGAAAAACAAAAAGAAATAAGAATACAAAGAAGCCCCCAAAAGAGGGCTTCTTTTCTTTTTCAACTATTTTAAAAAACCTTTATCTTCCCTCCCCCCGTCGTCAGGACAAACTACGCTTCGTTCAAATCCGACAATTTATTAAAATCTCTCTTCGCCCGTCCCTCCCCCCGGCTCGGCTTCGCCTTCACCACCCCCCTCGGCCGAAGTGGGCTTTTTATTTTTTGTTTCGCATCCCCACGTTTTGCATACTTTTACATTCAAAAGTATGAATTACATCTCCCTGTACAGCTTGTTAATATATATTTCGGCGTTGTCGAGTTTGCTTTTAATCGGTGTATGGTTTCGGGATTTAAGTTCGGGGGTTTCTCTTGGTACGCGGTTCTTAAGTTCTGCGATGATTTTGTTTTTATTCCGTATATATCTATCGGGTATCCCCTCAAGATAAGTAATCGGGTCGGTTATAAGTCCCCGTGCAAAAAGATTGTCCATAGTGGTTAACTGCGCCATTTCGCTGAAATACGCCGACGCGCCGACGTCAACCGCCATATCCAATTCGTCTATATCCATATCAGAAAAGTCTATATATCCCATTTCCGTCGTCTGTATTTCCTTGCCTGTCGCTATATCGGTTTTAATTACCTCTCTCGGATATTGTCTTATACCGTAATCCGCCCTCATCACATCCGCTATTACTCTGATATAGTCCTCGACGAACTGATAGAACGCCAGCCTCTGAAGTTCAAGCGGTGCGGAAGAAGCCTTTTGAACCGCCAGTATCGCAGATGTGTTTTCGGGTTTGACATTACCGAGTGCCGCGTCCGAAGCTCCCATCATATCTCTTGAATAGTTAATCGTCCTGTCCACCATATCGAACAGCTGACCGCTCAAGTCCGCAGACCGGAAACTTGTCGCAACCGCCGTATTCGGGTCGCCGTGAACCGCGACAGCTTCGCCAACCCTGTTGGTCCACTCTTTGCACGGAGGCTATTAGTATGATAATATGAACTTAATGTTTGATTTAACATCGAAAGAGTTCAATTTATCTAACCTATAGCTGAATTATAGTACTAATTATTGAACTTTTCAACCGATTTAGGTCAAATAAATAAACTTTGGCATTGTGTCCATAAAGAGGAGTTAAGTCCGGTGTTTTATGACATTTTTGCCGAACTCTGCAAAAAGTCGGATATCTCCCCCAGCAGGGCGGCGTTGGAAATCGGTTTGAGCAAATCCTCGGTATCTTCCTGGAAGAATTCCGGCGTACGGCCGAGGTTCGAAACTCTAAAAAAGATTTCGGACTATTTCGGCGTATCGGTCGATACCCTTGTCGGAGACGCAAGGGAGGAAACCCCGGTTTATGACGGAAGGCTTGCCTTCTACGGTGAGCTTAAGGACCATCTCACACAGGATGATATAGACGATATCGAGGCTATTATGAGGGCGAAGGCGCTGCGCAACATCGAAAGGGCGGCAGATGACGGCGATGGAGAAGGTAAAAAGTGATCTCGAATCAATGGGGGTTAAGCTCACGGCTTTAAACCTCTCCTCTGTCCTGGCGGTATCTTTTGAAGAAGGCGAGATAGTTATAAATCCCGACAAGTTGCGCGGTTCAAAGGAAGTCTGCGATATCCTCTGCCACGAGGCGGGGCATTTTCTTACGGGAAGTTTTTACAAGCTCGGCGACCCCTATACCTCAAAGCTCAAACTGGAGGGCAGGGCGTCCTCCGCCGCATTTGAAAGGTATATCCCCTATTCGGAGCTTCTTGCGCTTTTAAAAGAGGGGCGAAGCGAATACGAGATATCGGAACATTTCGGAATAACCGAAAAAATGCTCAAACTCGCCTACCGCTATTACACGGAATATAAAGGGCTGTCATTCGGCGGAGACAAAAAGTTCACAGATTAATCACAATTTATTCTTTCTTGAGTTCTATAATTAAATAGGTTAATCCGCTTACCTAAGCGAGGTAAAGATATGAAAAAATTATTATCCCTTTTACTCATAATTATATTGGCCGTCTCCCTCTCCTCCTGTTTAAAATTCGAAAGCGATTTCAAGATAAAAAAGGGAGGACCGGAAATCTTAATCGAGGACCTTGAGGAGCAGATTGAGGACTTAAAAGAAAAATTAAAGGAGAAGGAAGAGGAGTTAAAGGAGCTGATGGATGATTTTATCTCCGAAGTTCCCTCTTTTGACCTTGACCCCTATTCCGATTCCGGCGATATGTTCGCCGACAGTTTCGACGACATGAAGGTATACGAGCTTTTTTCGGAGGAGGGTTTGACCGTCTATTATAACAGCGCAAACACCGACGATATAGGCGGATATCTTGTTTTGTCGGCGGAAAACAGGACGAATATCCCCGTTCTTATAGAAGCCTTCGGGATAACCGCAAACGGTCTTGACTATGACGGAAGCTACCTCTCAAAAGTCCCCTCCGATACCAACAGACCGCTTATCATCTTCTTCCCGAGGACGGAATACGAAAACAACGGAGGCGAAGAGATAGAGAAGATTTCCTTCAGACTCAGGGTCTCAAACGCCTTAAACGACGAGTTCCTCTATGAAACCGAAATCCTCGAAATAGATTAATTATTTCAGCTTTTAACGCTCCCGTTACCGGGAGCTTTTTTATGTTTATAAAGCCCCCTCCAGATCTGTGCCCCGCAGGTACGGGGGAGCCAGGATAAAAGGAAATCAAAAGCCTCCACCGGATGGGGGAGGTGGCACAGCTTCGCTGTGACGGAGGGAGGGACAAGCGAAGAACAATATTTAATAAATTGCCGGATTTGAGCGAAGCACAGTTTGTTCTGACGACGGAGGGAGAAATTATTCATACTTTTGATTGCAAAAGTATGCAAAACATGGGGGAGTTTCCTCAAAGCAAACTTCGCACCGTTTAAAGACGACAACCTGTAAAAAAACCGTTGTCATCTTCTCACTTGCTACGTTGCTTTTCGTCTTCGCAAAGGGTCACGCTCGTTAAACCTTGAGCGAAGCACAAAAAGCCTCCTCCAGATGGGGGAGGTGGCACAGCTTCGCTGTGACGGAGGGAGGGAAAACAGTAGAATTTAGATGATAGATTAATGACAGGAAAACACGCTTTAGTTCTGCAGCTGAAACTCCCTTACTCTCCGAGTAAAGTGCCCCAGAGGGTACAGGGTCCGAGGGAGCCTAAGATAAAGATTTAAACTTCAGCGAAAAAATAAACCCGTCAATGCATTCTTTTGCATTGACGGGTTGCTATTAAACTATTAATTTACCTTATGTTAATCGCTTTTCTGCGATGCTTTTCTCCTACGGGCAAGCAGGATTATCGTACCTGCGGAAAGGAGCATGAGCGCAGGAAGGGTGTATATCCCCATTCCGTCGCCCGTTCTCGGCACGGAGGTAGTTGGAGGAGGCGCCGCCTTTATTTCAAGTATCCCGTAGGTGATACCCGTGCCGGACACTATATTCACCGGGTGCAATCCTACCGACAAAGTCTCGAGGAAGTTGGCTCTAAAGGCGATTTTTGTCGAGCCTGCAGTGGCGTCATAGTAGACCGGATCCACCACGTTATCATCCACCATCACATATAGGAAATCCGTAAGATCGGCATCCGATATGAAATCGGCGGTTGCGCTCGTTCCCTTGGTCCATTGCGCATACAGTCGGGATACGCTGTCTCTATATACGGCATAGACCGTGGTATCCCCGGCAAAGGTATATGTTGTGCCCGCATCCGCCGTAGTCGCACTGCCCGCACTGCCTATCGCCCAGGTCATAAACAGTTTCCCCGTCGGGGCTATAAATGTGCAAGCAGGCAATTTAAACGGCTTTCCTACGGGTGCATTTCCGGGCGTCATGGTTCCTTCGCCGCCGTTATTATCGTAAGTTATGGTATGTATAAACGCTTCAAATGCGCCGATGTCAACCCCCGCTCCCTGCGGTCTGGCGATGCCGCGTTGGTCCGTATTGGGAACGGCAACAGCATTGACCATTTCTCCGACGGCAAGCCCCGCGTTAATCGCGGAACTGTCCTGTCCGAGAGCGTAGATCCAAAATTCGGCCGGATTCGCTGTGAGGTTTCCATTCCTGTCCAGCGGAATAAGCTTCGGGTCGGTTTTAATGACATTCGTTTGGTTCAAAGTCGGATTGTTTGCAGAATTGTACTTGTTATCCAAGTCAACCACGCAGTTTTTTAGGGTAAGGGTTCCGCCGTCCTGATAGATTTCCGGACCCTGACCGGCGGGAGCGGTGTTGTTCCAAAATATGGTGTTCGCAAGCGTCGGACTGGCGGTGAAGCAGCTGTACATCCCGCCGCCGGAAAATCCCGTCGTGTTGTCGGAAAAGGTGCAGTTAATTACCGTCGGGTCGGAGGCTTGATTACACATACCGCCGCCGGCAGAAGCAGAATTTGTAGCTTTGTTTCCGGAGAAAGTGCAGTTTATAATAATAGGGTTGCTGGAGATGTTGTTGAACATCCCGCCGCCGCCGGAAGCCGCTATGTTGTCTGTAAAGGTGCAGTTCATCACCACAGGGCTGGAATTTTCGTTGTACATACCACCGCCGACTTGCGCATAATTTCCCCTAAAGGTGCAGTTCGCAACAGTCGGGCTGGAGTTTTTATTGAACATCCCGCCTCCGTACACTTCGTCGCCGGAACCGCTTGCCGAGCCGACCTCTATAATAAAGCCGTCCAGACGAGTGTCGTCGGGAGTCGCATCCGTTGCTCCCGTCACGACGTGGTTGTTGATATTAACGCCGCAGAGAACAGTTGCGTTCGCTACCCAGTCGCGTTCGGACAACTCTCCTCCATCGATGGGAAATCCGCCGTAGACCTTTACGCCCTTTTTCAAAGTAAAGGTGTCACCCGGATTAGTGCCCGGAATGTAAGTCCCTGCGGCAACCCAGACCTGATCATTTATACCGGCGGCTGTAATCATACCGTTCAAATCCGAAGAGGCGTTAGCCCAGCTTGAGCCGTTTCCTGAACCCGACTCAGTTTCTTTTACGTAGTATGTTTCTCCCGCCGCGAAGACCTCCATCGGCAGGAGCATAAGTAAAATGCTCAGCGTAAGAAATATTGAAAAAATTCTTTTTTTCGTTTCCATAAGCGCTCCGTTCTCTCGTTTGCTCTTATACGAATATGACATTTTGTCGCGGAAAGTGCTTAAAAGCAAATAATCACGGTAATTGTATCATTTAACTATAAATAAATCCATAATGTCTTTTTTATTGTTCCATTTAAAGCCCGCAACAGGTTGGCAGCGAAGCTAACCCTTTAGCGAACCGCTATAAAGCCCCCCTCAGCCACGAGGGGGGTGATATGACGAAAGTCATATCGGGGGGAGTGAAAAAACAACGAAGCACAGTTTGTCCTGACGAGGGAGGGAGAAATTATTCATACTTTTGATTGCAAAAGTAAGCAAAACATGGGGAGTTCCGACTCTCCCCATACCCCTAAACGGATTAAAATCTTCGGCTGAAAAGTTCTAACTGGGACAGTAATTGAATTTAATATCAGATAAAGTCAAAGACTATTTATCAAATAACGAAGATACATAAAGCCTCACCGAGAACTTTTCTAAACGCCGAAGCAGTTTAGATGTTTTATAAAATGAAAATTTCGCTCTAATGTTGGCATTAATTAAAAGCCTCCTCCAGATGGGGGAGGTGGCACAGCTTCGCTGTGACGGAGGGAGGGAAAATCAAAGAATAAGTTATAGATTAACGCTTGAAATAGAGATGAAGTTTAGTGTTTATCTCTCCCTCAGGTTTCTTCGAAACCAGCTCCCTCGAATAGAGGGAGCCTAAGAAAATATAAAGCCCCACTCAGACTGCCTGTGCCCTCTGGGGCACTTTGCCCTGCGGGTACCTGTGCCCTGTGGGTACCTGTGCTCTGTGAACGCGGGGGATGTGGCACAGCTAAGCTGTGACGGAGGGAGGGAAATCAGAACACCAAAGCTTCAGTAAAAAATAAACCCGTCAATGCAGTTTTTTGCATTGACGGGTTGCTGTTTAAACTCTTAAATTTACTTTAAACTAATCGCTTTTCTGCGATGCCTTTCTCCTGCGGGCAAGCAGGATTATCGTACCCGCAGAAAGGAGCATGAGAGCGGGAAGGGTGTATATCCCCATGCCGTCGCCCGTTTTCGGTACGGAGGTAGTTGGAGGAGGCGCCGCTTTGATTTCAAGTATGCCGTAGGTGATACCCGTGCCGGACACTATATTCACCGGGTGCAATCCTACCGACAAAGTCTCGAGGAAGTTGGCTCTAAAGGCGATTTTTGTCGAGCCTGGGCTGGCAAAATAATTGAGCGGATCCACCACGTTATCATCCACCATCACATACTGGAAATCCGCAAAATCGGCATCCGATATTAAATCGGCGGTTGCGCTCGTTCCCTTGGTCCATTGCGCGTACAGTCGGGATACGCTGTCTCTATATACGGCATAAACCGTAGTATCCCCAGTAAAGGTATATCCGGTGCCCGCATCCACAGTAGTGGCGCTGCCCGCACTACCTATCGCCCAGGTCATAAACAGTTTCCCTGTCGGAGCTGTAAATGTGCATGCCGGCAGTTCAAACGGCGCACCCACGGGTGCATTTCCGGGCGTCATGGTGCCGTTTCCGCCGTTATTATCGTAAGTTACGGTATATAAAACCGCTTCAAATGCGCCGATGTCAACTCCCGCTCCCTGCGGTCTGGCGATGCCGCGCTGATCCGTGTTGGGAACGGCAACAGCATTGACCATTACTCCGACGGCAAGCCCCGCATTGAACGCGGAACTGTCCTGTCCGAGACCGAAAATATAAGCGTTTGCAGGGTTAGCCTCGATGTTGCCGTTTTTGTCCAGCGGAATAAGCTTCGGGTCGGTTTTAATGACATTCGTTTGGTTCAAAGTCGGATTGTTTGCGGAATTGTACTTGTTATCCAAGTCAACCACACAGTTTTTCAGGTCGAGGGTTCCGCCGTCCTGATAAATATCCGGACCCTGGCCGGCGGGGGCGGTGTTGTTCCAAAATATGGTGTTCGCAAGCGTCGGACTGGCGTTGTTGCTGCTGCACATTCCGCCGCCGCTGCCACTCGTCGCCGTGTTTTCGCATAAAGTACAATTCACCACAGAAGGGTCGGATTCATCATTATGCATCCCGCCACCATCTATCGCCGTGTTTCCGGAGAAAGTGCAGTTCACAATCGTCGGATCCGATTCAATGTTATAAATCCCTCCGCCACAATCATTCGCCGTGTTTCCGGAGAAAATGCAGTTCGCCACAGCAGGGTTTGACCTAAAATTATAAATCCCGGCGCCGAAATTTGTGCTATTGTTGTAGAAATCGCAGTTCGAAATAACAGGTTCGCAGGTGGAGCCGCCATACGCATAGTTGGAAATCCCACCGCCGTCATACGTAGCTGTGTTGTTGAAGAAGGTGCAGTTTTCCACTGTCGGGCTGGAGTTCTTGTTGTACATCCCGCCGCCGCTGCCATCCGCATTGTTTGACGTAAAGAGGCAGTTCGCAACGGTCGGACTGGAATTGTCATTGAACATCCCGGCGCCGTACATATTGTCGCCGGAACCGTTTGCCTTGCCGGCCTTTATAATAAAACCGTCCAGACGAGTGTCGTCGGAGGTCGCGTCCGCTTGGCCCGTTACGACGTGGTAGTTCGTGTTTTCGCCGCTCAGAGTGGTCACGTGCGTTGCCCAGTCGCGTTCGGAGAACTCTCCTCCATCGCTGGGAAACCCGCCGTAAACCTTTACGCCCTTTTTCAAAGTAAAGGTGTCCGCAGCACTGCCACCCGGATTATAAGTCCCCGCGGCTACCCAGACCTGGTCGTTTATACCGGCGGCTGCAATCATACCGTTCAAATCCGACGAGGCGTTAGCCCAACTTGAGCCGTCTCCCGCTCCGCCCTGCTTTACATAGTATATATCCCCCGCCGCGAAGACCTCCATCGGCAGAAGCATAAGTAAAATACTCAATGTCAGAAATATTGAAAAAATCCTTTTTTTCGTTTCCATAAGCGCTCCGTTCACTCGTTTGCTCTTATACGAATATGAAATTATGTCGCGGAAAATGCAAAAAAGCACATAATCACGGTAATTGTATCATTTAACTAAAAATAAATCCATAATGTCTTTTTTATTGTTCTATTTAAAACCTGCAACAGGTTGGCAGCGAATTAAAACCTTAAGAAAAAACTCCAAAGCCCCCTCAGATACCTGTGCTCTGTGAGTACCTGTGCCCAGAGGGTACGAGAGGGTGGGGTGGGTCGGCGGAGCCGAGCCGGGGGGAGGGAAAATCAAAGATTAAATCATAGATTAAAGCTTGAAATAGAGATAGAGTCTTGTGTTTATCTCTCCCTTACTCACCGAGTAAAGTGCCCTGCGGGTGCAGGCAGGTTTCTTTGAAACCAGCTCCCTCATACTCACAGAGCACAGGTACTCACAGTGCACTTTACCTATAGGCGCCTTCCGAGGGATCGAAAAGGAGCTTTTAACTTCTGCGCTTCTATTCTTATATAAAAGGTATTTATTTATAATATGTAACTACAATGTAACCTTATTTTTGTACAATTAAATATTGGAGAACGGATACCGCTTCTTTCATAAATCACGCAATTTTTAACTTTTTTATGTAAATTTCGCAATTCTTTGATATTTCTTTGTCAGTTCATCTGTCTTTATTCTTGACAGGTTTATATATTAACCATATAATTGTTATTACTTTTGTTAAAATGCATAATTGTGCAAATTAGACAACAAGATATAAACAAATAATAAACAGGAGGGAATGAATGAAAAAATTATTAGCAGTTCTTCTCGCACTTGTGCTTGTTTTATCAATTGCAGCGTGCGGAAAAAAAGAAGAACCCAAAACGGATGAACCCGTCGTATCGGAAGAACCGAAACAGGAAAGGGACAGAGACACCCTGGTAGTAGGTACTCCCGAAATCACAGGCGACTTCATCTGGGACTTCGGAAACAGCTCCTATGACAGATACGTTAAGAATCTCACAGGCGGCTACTACGGAACAATCGAAACTACTCCCGCGGGAGAGCTCGTATTTAACGATGTTGTCCTCGAGAGCTACGAAACCGAAACCGATGCCGACGGCAATAAAACCTACACATTTAAGATTTTTGACGATCTCAAGTGGAACGACGGTTCCCCCATTACAGCCGCGGACTACGTCTTTTCAATGCTGGTCGGCGCAAGCCGTGAATGGGCCGAAGTAGGCGCATCCAGCTCAGCCGGCGACTTCCTCGTTGGATACAACGAATACCACACGCCCTACACCAAGCTCGATGAAAATGATAAAGAAGTCCCCTATGACGGCGACCTCGAACTCGTCGACTATTTTGCAGGTGTCAAACTTCTCGGCGATTATGAGTTTTCTTTGACAATCGACAAAGTCAACCTGCCGTACTTCTATGAGTCCAGCGCGGTAAGTGTCGGCCCGCTCGCTATGGAATCATGGATTCCGGGTGCAAGCATCGAAACAACCGAAGAAGGTTCCAAGATCACAGGCGTGGACGATCTTCTTGCGGCTCTTGAAAGAGTTTCCACGGAAGAGCGTTTTGCACCGACAGTGACCTGCGGACCCTACAAATTCGTCAGCTTTGAAAACCAGATAGTCACCCTCACAGTAAACGAAAACTTCAAGGGCGATCTTGACGGCGAACTGCCGAAGTTCAAAAACATAGTAATCAAATCAGTCAACACGGATACCGATGTTGAGCAGGTTATCGCGGGCGAACTCGATCTCGTTACCGGAGTAATTGAAGGCGCGAAGATTGAAGCCGCCAAGGCGTCCGACACTGCGGAACTCAACAGCTATCTGAGAGCCGGTTACGGCTTCATTTCAATGCCCTGTGATTGGGGTCCAACAGTTGATCCCAACGTGCGTTGGGGTATGGCAAGCCTCATAGACCGCAGTGAAGTTCTTGACTACGTTCTCGGCGGATACGGCGGAACGGTCAACGCCGAATACGGCTATGCACAGTGGATGTATCAGGAGCGCCAGGCCGAGATAGAAGAACAGCTCAAACCTATCTCCTTCTCCATCGACGCCGCAAACGAGTTTTTCGACCAAACCGAGTGGAAATTCGAAGCGGACGGAAAGACCCCGTTTGACAAATCCAAAGCAAACTCCGACGGAACATATCTCCGCCACAACGCAAAAGGCGACGTCTTTACAATCCACCACCTCGGAACCGATAAAAACGAAGTTACCGATATTATCGAAATCCAGTACATGGCAAACGCGCCTCTCGCAGGACTTAAGTTTGACGTGGAAAAAAGCGACTTCGACAAATTGCTCGACCACTTCTACTATGGATTTAAGAAGAGCGACGACGACCGCTACTACAACTCTTTCAACCTCGCAACCGGATTTAACCCCGTATTCGATCCCTACTACTCAAACCACAGCGCATATCTCGGAACCTGGATGAACTCCAACCAGCTCTCCGATCCCGAGCTTGACGAACTCATTGTCAGGATGAGAAGCGTTGATCCCGAAGAGAAAGATACCTATGCGGATATCTGGGTAGAATATCAGGTTAGAATAAACGAACTTATGCCGACAATACCTCTCTACTCCAACGAATACTTCGACGTATACAGCACAAGAATCACCGGCGTGGAAACCACTCCGTTCTCAGATTTCGCAATGCAGATTTGCAAGGTTCGCCCGGCAGATTAAGTTCGTCTAACGGCTTAACACTACAAGCGGGAGGGGGATGACTCTATCCTCCTCCCGTTTTTAAACCTTTATCAGCCCGTGCAATTTCCAACTTCGGAGGAAACGACAAGTGTTTCGATATTTTATAAAGAGACTGGTTTCGGTCATTCCGGTATTCATATGTATTTCGATATTGCTTTTCGGAATAGTTAAAAAAGTACCCGGCGACCCTGTCAGGAGGATGATCCCCCCGGGTCTGTCGCCCGAACAGGACAAAATACAGTACGAGAGGATGTATATAAAACTGGGACTCAACAAATCGCTGCCCGAACAGTATTTCCGCTGGATAGTAAATATGTTCCAAGGCGATTTCGGTCATTCATCAAACTATAACAGGCCGGTCAAAGACGCCATTAAAGCTCCCATAAAGAACACCCTCTATCTCAATATAATAGTGACTATTCTTCAGTTGGGAATAGTTATTCCGGTGGGCATACGGTGCGCCACCAAACGGTTTTCTCTGTTCGACAATTTTTGGCAGGTTTTTTCGCTTATCACCTATTCCATGCCCGCCTTCTTTGTCGGCATATCTCTAATATACATATTCGGCATAACCCTCAGATGGTTTCCAATCGGCGGTCTGCCGAACGCTCAGCTTTTATCCGGGATGGATTACTTTTGGGCGTATCTGAATCACGCCGCCCTTCCCGCCATCACACTCACCATAATCGGAATAGCCGGAACGATACGCTATGTCCGAAACGCCATGATAGACGCGCTCAATCAGGATTATATAAGAACGGCGCGCTCAAAAGGCTTAAGCGAGAGGGTTGTCGTATATTCCCACGCGTTCAGAAATGCCCTTATCCCCGTTTCCACAATTTTAATAGGGTCTATATTCTCTATGTTCGTGGGCTCCCCCATCACCGAAACGGTATTCGCCTGGGACGGACTCGGCAGAGTTCTTATAAAGGCGCTTTCCGCAAGAGATTATATGATGGTTATAACGATTAACTGGTTCTTTGCCGTCTTCTTTGTCATAGGCAACCTTGCGGCCGACATCACTTACGGTATCGTCGACCCGCGCGTGAAACTTCAGTAAAGGGGGCAGAGAGTGAATAAAAGCGAAAAAAACGGTTCTACTTTTTTAAGAACTTTTAAAAATATATTTAAACGCCCTAAAAAACAGGAAATTGATATTTTGGAGGAGGAAGCTCTCAGAACTCCGATGAGAACGGTAATCCGCAACTTCTTTAAAAAGAAGCTCGGTGTTATCGGACTTATAGGATTTATTCTGGTTTTCCTCTTTTCTTTCGTGGGTTCGCTTTTTGTAAAATTCGATCCCAGCTATACCGAGCTCACCGCTTCAAACATGAAGCCGGGAATTAATTACCTGAAATTTCCCAAAGAGGTGGGTTCAAACACCGCAAATCTCAAAAAGATAGTTTCGGGGTCTTCTTTCTCGATAGCTCTGATGGATGACGGAACTCTCCACATATGGGGAAAAGAGTGCAACCAGCAGATGAAAAACGTCTCCGACTATATAATGGATATCCCCGAAGAAGTCAGAAACGCCAAGATAGTCGATATCGAAGCGGGCGGACGCCACGCTATAGCGCTCGATGAGGACGGAAATTTCTACGGTTGGGGCCACTACGGAAACAATCAGTTCATTCCTCCGAAGGGAATGATTTGGGCGGACAAGCTGCTGAAAGGCGAGCTTGAAATCGTACAGATGGTAGCTCAGCAGCAATACAGCGGACTTGTGACCGCAGACAAAAACGTATATATATTCGGAAGCACTCAGGCGACCGGAAACCTCATAGTCCCCTCCGACGCGAAGGGTCATGCGGTAAAACTCGCTTCGGGAGACAATAACGGTGCGATACTCCTGGATGACGGAACCGTCAGGGTTTTCGGAGAAAAGGGCACCGACTATATCATCTCCTTCCCCGAAGAACTCGCCGACGGGTCGATAAAGGTGGTTGATATCGCCTCCACAAACAGAAACGGCCTCGCTCTTGACGACAAAGGTGAAATATACACATGGGGAAGCTCTCAGAACAATCTGAGAAGAGTGCCCGAATTCGAAGGCAAGGTCAAGGCAATTAAGGGAAGTTATAAAAACTTCACACTCATACTCGAAGACGGAAGCGTCGTCGTATGGGGCGCAAACGATTTAAAGCAAAATGAAATTCCCGAAATGGGACCCGCGAAGGAAATATTCTCCGATTATTCAAAATTTTATGCCGTAGGCGAAGACGGCAGTCTCAACGCCTGGGGCAACAAGGGGTACCTCTTCGGAAGCGACGAGTTCGGCAGGGATACCTTCGGCAGGATAATTCACGGCGGAAGAATCTCTCTGACGGTCGGCGCGGTTTCAATAGTTATTTCGACCATCATAGCCCTCGTCGTCGGAATGTCCGCCGGCTTCTACGGCGGATGGGTCGATATGCTGTTGATGAGGTTTACCGATATAGTAATGTCGATACCCTTTATGCCGATAGCGGTAACCCTTTCCGCGATTATCGGAAATACCCTCTCCAGCATGTATAAGCTCTATCTCATAATGATAATTCTCGGTATCCTGTCATGGACGGGACTCGCGAGACTTGTCAGGGCGCAGATACTTCTCGAAAGAGAAAAAGACTTCGTTCTGGCGGCAAAGAGTCTCGGAATAAAACAGCGCGTTATTATAACGAGACACATTCTGCCGAATATATTTAACCTCGTAATAGTGAACGTAACCCTCTCTTATGCGAGTTCGCTTCTCATGGAGGCGGCGCTCTCCTTCCTGGGTTACGGCGTCGCGGAACCGACACCGTCTTGGGGCAATATGCTCATGAGCGCTCAGTCCACCACCGTTATAGCCAGCTATTGGTGGAGATGGCTTATTCCGGCGCTGTTCGTCATCTTTGCGGCGCTGTCGATGAACTTAATCGGCGACGCGCTCCGTGAAGCCATGGACCCGAAAGCAAGCGAAAGGTAGGAGAGAATATGGCAAAATTACTTGAAATAAAAAATCTGCACTCCTACTTCGAGACCGAAAGAGGCCTTATTAAAGCCGTAAGCGGCGTTTCACTGACCATAGAAGAAGGCAAAACGCTCGGCGTCGTCGGGGAGAGCGGAAGCGGAAAGAGCCAGACGGCACTTGCGATTTTAAAGCTTTTTGAAAGCAACCAAAGAATATACGAGGGCGAAATACTGCTCGAAGGAACGGATATCTCAAAATACTCTCAAAACGAAATGTACCATGTCAGGGGCAACACGATTTCCATGATATTCCAGGAACCGATGACTTCGCTAAACCCCGTTTTCCAGGTTCATAAACAGATATCTGAAGTTTTGATACTGCATCAGGGCATGACAAAAAAGCAGGCTTACGAGAGATCCGTCGAGATGCTCGAGGAGGTAAAGATACCCAACCCCGAAGAGATAGCGAAACAGTATCCCCACCAGCTTTCGGGCGGCATGAGGCAGAGGGTCATGATAGCCATGGCGCTTGCCTGCAAGCCGAAGCTTCTGATAGCCGACGAGCCGACCACGGCGCTCGACGTCACTATTCAGGCACAGATATTAAGACTTATGAATTCACTCCAGGAGACCACCTCCACGGCGATAATGTTTATAACCCACGACCTCGGAGTAATAAATCAGATGGCGGACGATGTCGCCGTCATGTATTGCGGAGAGGTTGTGGAATCCGCTCCGGTTGACGCGATATTTAAGGATATTACCGACTACTCGCATCCCTATACCGAGGCGCTCCTGTTATCCATTCCGCTTCTCTCCGACAGCAAGACAAAGAGGCTTGAAGCGATTCCGGGCAGCGTCCCCCATCCTCTCGCGCTTCCTAAAGGCTGCAAGTTTGCGCCGAGGTGCAAATACGCGACCGAGCGCTGTTTGAAGGAAGAACCGGAACTTAAAGATGTGGGAAACGGCCAGGCGGTTCGCTGTTTCTATCCTAAGAAGGGGGTGCGCAATCTTGGAGAATAAAGACAGAAAAGTCCTGCTCAGGATAAGGGATCTTAAAAAGCACTTTCCGCTCAAAAAGAGGGATATCTTCGATAGAGAACAGCGCGCGGTGCGAGCGGTCGACGGAGTAAGCTTCGATATCTACGAAGGCGAAACCTTCGGGCTGGTCGGAGAAAGCGGTTGCGGAAAATCCACTCTCGGCAGAGTTCTTTTAAGGCTTTACGACCAGACTCAGGGGTCTGTCCGCTACGGCGCGGTTGATATAAAGGACTTTGCGCCCAGGTATTCCGGAACAACCGCCCTGCTGTCTAAAAACATTCCGGCGGGCATATCCGCGGAAAAACTCATAGAAGAACATTTCGACGCGGTTGAGCTCATGGGCGGACTTCTGCTCCACGAAGACAGAGAAAAGACGGCAAATATCGTTGCAAAAAGGGTAAGCCTGCAAAGAAAGGCGATAGATTATCAGCTCAAATCCGCCTATAACGAGATGCTTTCAAACTCCGCCAAGAGCGAGTCGAAGAAGAACAGACTTCTTGCCAAAAAGAAGGACTTTGACGAAAGATATGAAACCGTTGCCAAAGAGTTATCCGAGCTCGACGCCGGGATTGCACAACTCAGAGAAGAGGCGGGTTCAAAAGAGGGTTTTGACCTTTTGGAATCTAAAATCGATCACACGATTGATATCGCAAAACTGACCACCGAAGAGATGAGGCGTCTTAGAAAAGACCTCCAGATGATTTTCCAGGACCCCTATTCTTCGCTTAACCCCAGGCTGACGGTCGGGCAGCTCATTGCCGAGGCGCTGGTCGCACATAAAATCTACATCAGAGGCACCGAGGCGATGGAGGAATATACTCTGAAAATAATGGAGGAATGCGGTCTTTCGGCATATATGATTCACCGCTATCCCCACCAATTCTCCGGCGGACAGCGCCAGAGGATAGGAATAGCGAGGTCTTTGGCGCTCAGTCCGAAATTCGTCGTCTGCGACGAAGCGGTCAGCGCGCTCGACGTCTCCATTCAGTCGCAGATAATAAACCTGCTTATGGACCTAAAGGAACAGGAGAAGCTGACATATCTCTTTATCTCCCACGACCTCTCGGCGGTCAAGTTTATAAGCGACAGGATAGCCGTAATGTATCTTGGAGACATTGTGGAGCTCACCACCTCCGACTTGATATTTGAAGAGCCTCTTCACCCATATACCGAGGCGCTTCTCGGCTCGATTCCTACCACCGACAGCGAGTCCAAAAAGGAACTCGTCACGATAGAGGGAGATATCCCGAGCCCCATCAATCCCCCCTCCGGCTGCAAGTTTCACACGCGTTGCAAATACGCGAAGGATATCTGCAAAACCGATGTTCCCGAGTTCAGAGAGGTTAGAAAAGACCACTTTGTCGCCTGCCACTTCCCTCTTCTCAGCTCCGATATAGGGGAATAAAATGAAATGGCTTTTCAGCCTCACGCCTAGGATGAGGAGATTTCTCCCGAAAGATAAGACAAAACAAGAGCTTGATGAGCATTATGAAAAGATAAAAGACGATGAAGACGACACCTTCGTGAAGATGATAGCCGCATACAAAGTCTTCATCCCCGTAATCCTTATCTTCATGCTCGTAGTCTTCGGAATACTTGCCCTGATGTTTTTGCTCTGAAGCGAATATTAAACAACTTAAAAAAACCGCCCTGATGGGGCGGTGAATTAAGAAAACATTGAAGCAAGGAACGGTATAGCTCAAACGGCTATGCCGTTTCTTGCTGTTTTTGATTGGTATTGTGAGCTTCTTCGATTGCCCGTGAAAAGTCAAATGCACCGATAAAGTTATAAACGATGGTGATTTCTCGTGTCCTGGATTTTCTGTCAGCATGGGAAATCTCGATGTGGTCAATAAACTCCCGGAGAATAGTGGCGTCAAGTTCTTTCATGTCCGTGTACTTTTTTACAACGGATATAAAAGCCTTAGCATCGCTTTGCTGCTTCTCCTGCTGTTTTAGATCTTGGCGTAAAACCTCCGCCATGCTTTTTAAGTTGTGCTGCTCATGCTCATAGTCGTGGGACAACTTGATAAAACGTTCATCTGTCAACTTCCCTACAACATTATCTTCGTATAAGTGAGAAATAATCTTATCCAGCTCACAGATCCGCTGATCGGCTTTTGATAGTGTTTCGCGCTTACGCATCAATTCCGCGTTTTGATCCTTAATGCTACTGTTTGCCGCATCCTGAACAAACGCAGCTTCATGCTCATTGACATACTGAATCGCCTCGCGGAGATTTCGTAATACGATTTCATGTAGGATTGCGTTGCGAATAATATGTGTTGTGCAAAGTGTAGTATCCTTGCGATAAGTCGCACAGATATAATATGCCTGTTCAGGTTTTTCGCTCGCACGACACATATACATTTTATTTCCACAATCAGCACAGGTCAGCAAGCCTGAAAAAATACCCATATCACCCATTCGCGTTGGACGCCGCCGGGATTTGCGGATATTCTGCACGATTAGAAATATGCTTTCCTCAACGAGCGGCGGCTGAGTATTCTCAAAGATTATCCAATCAGCAGGATCATTAAAAAGCGTCTTTTTACTCTTATATGACTGTTTTTTAGTCTTGAAGTTTGCTGTATGTCCCAGATACTCCACCCGTTCCAGCATGGACGAAACAGATTCCGCCGTCCATTTATAAGGATTTTGTGGCACTCGCGAAGGACTCTTCCGACCTTTAGATAGCCAATATGCTGACGGGCAAAGAATTTTATGCTCTCGAAGCCATCGTGCAATTTGTGTAGGACCCAGTCCATCAACGCAAAGTGAAAATATCTTTTGCACAACAGCAGCAGCTTCCTCATCCACAATCCATTTTTTCTTATCCTCAGGATCTTTCATATAACCATAGGGTGCATTAGTACAAAGATGTTCGCCGGACTTTCCCTTGCTTTGAAATGTAGCGCGGATTTTCTTTGATGCATCGCGGGCGTACATCTCATTAAAGACATTGCGGATCGCGGTAAACTCGTTATCGCCTCGTGTGCTATCCACTCCATCATTGACGGCGATAAAATGAACGCCGAAGTCGGGAAAAAGAACATCGGTGTACATACCCACTTGCAGATAGTCACGCCCGAATCGACTCATATCCTTTACGATGACACGCTTGATTTTGCCATCTTTGATATCGGCAAGCATCCGTTGGAAGCCGGGACGGTTGAAGTTTGTCCCTGAATAACCGTCGTCCTCGTCATAATGGCGAAAAGCGGTAATCCCATGATCTCTGCAATATCGCTCCAAAATCTTTTTTTGATTGGCGATGCTGTTGCTTTCACCGTCTAACTTATCTTCCTGTGAAAGCCGTTCATACAAGGCTGTAATACCTTCTTCCTTAGGCTCCTGCTCCTGAACAAAGAACAAAATGTTGTCACGGATTGCGCTGCGAAGCTCATCATTCAACATGCTTTTCGTTTGGACGCTCTGAAAGGAAAGGTTGCTTGTCATTTGCCATCACCGCCTTTCTCGGCGGCATGGCACAGCCGGTGCATTTGATTGTCAAGGTGCAGGTCTGTTTGTATATTTGCCGCATGGTTAAAATATGCGGTTATTTTGTCTGGCTGCTTCATTGGTACCTCCTGTTCCGGCAGCCGGACAAACAGGTTATATGTATTATAACATATAGCCTGTTTGCCATCAGCATCCAAATTGTGAATAATCCCGGTATTTAGGGCGTTTTCGCCCGTCTGAGATCGTTTTGTATCAACCTATGCACCTTTGTTGCAGCATCTTCTTTTGCGCCGTCTTTCGTAACGGCCTTGACGATATATGTCATGTTCCCGATCTTGTACTTGCGTACAACGGGGGAAGATTCTTTCTTGGTTAAAATGGTATTCATCTGAATACATCCCCCTTTCTAAAAAATGTGAAAATGTTTAGTAAAAAAGGGCATTAACCGGACGGCTGTTAGCTTTAGCCTCACGGGAGTTTCACCCCTGCATGGTTCTCATGCAGCCCTACCCATTGCCTGCGACGCTTTTAACGCTCGGACTGTGGCTGTAAGGGAGTATCATTATGTATTTTGTGCTGTCATGGCTTGCAAGGTGCTACGCTTGCTTTACGGTAGAATATTTCTCGCTCGACTTCCAGATAGGGAAGCGTCATGGCGCATTCTCCGCACAGCTAAAGCACAAAAGGAAAGTGTCCGGTTTGCCCTATGATACGCCGCCGTTATCTTGCGGGTATATTTGTCAAAGAACAGGTTCAAGACTGCCTTATCTGCGGAAAGGGGGACACAGATCGTTACAGTCTTAAATCTTGAAAATCAGGACAGCCTGCATGAGCTTTGAACGAAGGCGACCAGCTATATCCTCATCTATGCCGTAATAGGTATTTCCCCGTTCATCACGGAGCTTTCTCATAGAAAGGTGTGCGATATAGCCTGCGTAATGCTGCACGACAATATTCATTGCCTGCGGCTCTCCCTTGGTTGCGGCTATGATTACCGGATAAGGTAACAGGCCGCGTTCATCGTTTCCTGTTTTACCAACTTGGGTAGTCATAAGCGTGTTCCTCCAAATAGCGTTTCAACAGCTCAAATGAGCTGGTTCGCCGATACTGCACTGTGCTTCTCGGAATCTGATAGAGTTCTGCAATTTCCGCATCGCTCATATCAAAGAAGTAGTAGAGTAGAACGGCTCTGCGTTTTTCTTCCGGCAAGCTGTGAATCGCATCAGCGATCAGCTTTGCACTTAATACTTTTCCGCCTGCGAAAAAGGTTTGTTCTTCTTTATCTCCTGCAAAGAAATCTTCACAGGTATAAAGCTGGTTTTCCTCTTTCGGTGTCAGATCGGAAAAGTTAATTTCATGCTCCTGCCGCTTCCTAATGTCCCGATGGGCATTGATACTTTCATTTTTCAATGTCCGCTTGCAGAAGCCGTTAAATGCGCAGCGTATCTGCCATTCGGTTCTTTCAGGTTCATTCATGGTATTCACCTCCTTTCGCAGCCGCGAAAGCGGGTAGAATTTCCCCTTTCGTAAACCCTCAACACCGAGGAATTGAAAACTGCCAAAGAAAAGCGAATATTTTTAGAAAAAAGTTTTTGCAGGCACAAAAAATCCCGACTGCGCAGGGCAACCGGGATCGGGCATAAAAAGATAGCTATATGGATATGATTTAAGCGGTTATCCGTAAAGGCACGGAAACCCGGAAATAGAATATATCTCCTTTAACAAGATTTTAAGATAACGAAAAATGAGCACGACGATACCTCCTTTGATACCGCCGTGTTTTCATGAATTGTGATTCAATTTGAACTTCCGCTCTTTTATTCATAAGATAAATCGGCGGTTTTATATGATTTGTTTTTCGCACTTTTGCATACGTAGATTTCACCCCTCAAAAAATCTTATATTTTCCATTTGTCTGTCTGATATTGCATATTCCATAGTCTCTTATACAACCCAGTTTGTTCCATCAATTCATAATGTGTACCTTTTTCACTAACTCTACCATCTTCAATGACAAGAATTTGATCAACTTCTTGTATCGTAGATAGCTTATGAGCAATCATGATAACCGTTTTATTCTTCAAGAGTTCTTGCAAAGCAGATTGAATTTTTGCTTCATTTTCTACATCCACATTTGCTGTCATTTCATCCAAAAGAATAATCGGAGAATCTTTAATCAGTGCCCGTGCAATAGCAATTCTTTGTTTTTCCCCACCGGAAAGTCTTGAACCTGCTTCTCCAATTACCGTGTCGTAACCTTTTTCCAACTGTATAATAAATTCGTGGCATCTTGCTTTTCTTGATGCTTCATATACCGCTTCCAAGCTTGCCTCAGGGCTACCGATTCGTATATTATTCAACACTGTATCATTAAAAAGAAAAACATCTTGAAAAACAAAACTAATATTTTTTAATAGATTTTCATAAGATAAAGTTTTTATTTCTTTGCCCCCAATACTAATTGTCCCTTTTTCAATATCCCAGAAACGAGAAACTAAATTTATAACCGTCGTTTTCCCACTTCCTGATAAACCAACAAGTGCAGCTGTTGTTCCCTCCGGCACACAGAAACTTACATCCTTTAATACAGGGATTTGATCATAAGCAAAATTCACATGTTCAAAACAAATGTCATATTTATCAAGCGTATTGCTTCCAGAAATACCTTCCATTTTAGGAATATCCTTAATATTGTTCATTCGATCAATAGACTGTTGTGTCATTTTTGAAAAAATACTGAATATTCCAGCGGCTTCGACACCTGCAAAAAGACTGAATGAGGCAATCATCAATAAGAATGCTTGTGAAAATGTAAACTCCTTATTTAACACAAAAATACCGGAAAGGAACACAATTACCGTGGTTATCAAACGAAAACATAACTGATATATTCCGGCAGGTGGTATATGTGTAAACTCAACCTTTATAGAAAATTTGCGAAGCTTTTCAAATATTTCTTTTGTTTTAGAAAATTGCTTATCTGCCATGTTATAAGATTTTAGTATATGCAGTCCCTTGATAAATTCAATCGTACTTTCTGTAACCTGACCGATAAATTCCTGCCTATTTATATTCAGTTTATCTTGTCTCGTTGCAAGATAGCGATAAGAAATCCATGTCGGGAACAACAGCACTAACACAATGAGAAAAATCCTATAATCGAAAGACAAACAAACTAAAAGTCCCATGATAAAGGTTGGGATTCCAACTGCAATTTTTTCAATGACACCCATGCCCTCTATTTCTAAGAAAGCAGCATCGGATGTGATAATCGAAACCAAATCTCCTAAATTTTTTTCATTAAAATATCCAAGTGATACTTTTCTCAATTCTTTACCTAAAGTTTTTCGTTCACTACACATGCATTTATATCCTGCTCCTGAACGAAAATATAAAGTAAAGTATCTTAGAATGATACGAACAATAATACTCCCAATCATAATAGCCGAATACTCTATAATTTTCTGTGATGTTAAGGAAGTGGTTTGTGCAGGATTAAATTCCGGCATACCCGCAGTAATCTGAAAAGCTACAAGAAGCGGAATCATGATAAGGGCGCCATCCCAAAAACTTAAAATAAGCGAAAAATATAGTTGCTTTTTTTGTTCACCCATTAAGGTGATTAAGTTTTTTACCGTTTTTAACATAATGATCCCTCCTTCCTCTTTTCTAATTTCCAATTTCTACTTTTTTCATGTATCTTCCACATCTGTGAATACAGGTTTGATTTTTTTAACAGTTCTTCATGTGTTCCTATTGCATTTATTTTCCCATTTGACATCACAATAATTTGATCACAATCCATAATTGTTGATAGTCGATGAGCAATTAAGATCAATGTCTTATTTTTACAAAGCTCTTGTAAAGAATGTTGGATCTGTGACTGATTTTCCATGTCAGCATAAGCAGTGGCTTCATCAAGAATCAATATTGGTGCATCTCGAAGAATTGCACGTGCAATTGTTATTCGCTGTCTCTGTCCACCTGATAGTTTTGCACCATCATCTCCAACCTCTGTATCATATCCTTTTTTCAATGAGCTGATAAATTCATGGCATTGTGCTTTTTGGGCAGCTCCTATAACTTCATCATCTGTGGCATCCGGTTTTCCTAAACGTATGTTGTCTTTAATTGACATATTGAATAAAAAAGTATCTTGAGTTACATAATTTATCTGTTGCATAAGTTGTTCTAAAGACAAATCTTTATAACTGATGCCACCGATTGTAATATCACCTTCCTCAACATCCCAAAATCTGGCTATAAGATTTGCAATAGTAGTTTTCCCTGATCCTGAAGGTCCAACGATTGCTGTTTTTGTTTTTTCAGGAAGTACAAAAGAAATATTCTCTAATACTTTTGTTTCTTCATAAGAAAAAGATACATTCTGAAATACAATTTCTTTATTAAATATTTCGTTTTTACGATGGTCAGGCTCTTGTAATTCCGGAGCAGAGAGAACTTCATTTATAAGCCGCGCTCCATTCTTGATATGGTAAAAATTATCCATAAACTCTGTAAACTTCAAAAGGGAATTACCAATGCCTATAGATACCAACATGGAAAACAGATATAGATGTGCTGATAAGTCTCCTCTGTAATATAAGAAGCCACCTACACAAAGTACGCTGACCAAAAGTGATGATAGAATGACAGTAGCGGGAGAAGCAACAAAATACATTCTGTTGTATAGCTTCAAAGTAGCCGTTTCATATTGCTTTATGGATTCTTCATATTCTGAAAAGGCTTCTTTCTCTCTTCCAAAAATTTTTATTTCTTTATTTCCACGAATATACTCAATTACTCTGCCATCCATATTTTCAAGTTTTTTATAATATGTATTAGCAAACTCATTCATAATACCAATATACATTGGAAGGTAAAATGCGAGTGTCAATGTAGCAGGTAGTAATACAGCCAGTCCCATTCTCCAATCTGTAAAAAAAAGCAATCCAATAACACAAAGTGGCAGCAACACATTGGATGTTGTTTCTGGGATTGCGTGTGCAAGGGGATATTCAAGTCTTTCCATGCTGTCAATCAGCATGTTATGAAAATATCCGCTTCCTTTACTTCGCGAATATCCCAGTGACATTCGCAACATTTTTTCTGTAATAGAAAGTCTTACATTTTGCAGAATAGAAAATGCTGTTTTGTGTGATATAGCAGTTGAAAAACTGTGCATCAGTATTTGCAGTGCAAAAGAAATTAAGATAAAAACTGCATACATTAAAACCGTGTTAGTTTCAGCACTTTTAGAAATATCAATTAGCAATCTATATGCCATGTAATATGGCAACAATCCAAAAAATACACCAACAATTGCCAAAAACACGGAAATAATGTATGTCGGAATTTGTAGTCTAACAAACTCCATAAATTCTGTTTTTCGAGATTGTTCCATAATTATTTCACGCTCCTTTGCTAAATTGTGAGATATTTAATTTTAAGCAATCTCCTTGAAATGCTTTTTCAAAATACCTCTCCCAATGTAAACCCCAATAATACCGGCAATAAAGCAACCAAACATACTTATTGCTAAATACCAGCCAGTACTGTGCTTTACAAAAGTTTCAATCGTTTGCATGTCCATTCCCGCATCTTGCCAATGCTTAATATTTTGATCCAGAAAGAAAAGAACCGGAATACAACCACCGAATATGTAAGCACTTTGTATTACTCCATATCCGATAGCTAAAGCAGAAGTTTTGTATTCCATTTGCTTTATAATCAGGTCTACAATAAATGATGTTGCAGCAACAACACCAACTAAAGGGAGATAAAACATCCCTGAAAATCCAGAAAACATTGCAATGCTTACGGTAATAAACAATGTCAAAGCACCAAATTTATTGATTTTTTTCACGACAAATAATACAACTGTTCCGAGAATGATTGCAGTAATCGCAGGACTGAACATGTGCAGCATAGGGTTTAATGTCGCTGTAATTGCTCCAACTCCTAAAGTTATTGCACCATACACCGCTGCAAGAATTCCAATCAGCACAAAATCACTAATTTTCCATTTTTTGTTTTCCATTTTGTCACCTTATAACCTTTCTTTGAAAATTTTTGTTAATTGTTCTTTGTTGTTCAATGGGAAATCTTCGGCTATTCGTCCATTCTCCAAAAGAACAACTCTATTGCAAGAGTTCATAATAAACTCATAATCATGGGAAATAATAATGGAGGCATTTTTAGTGCCCGTAAAACTGTTTATTAACGAGCAAACGCTTTTCATATTCCTATAGTCAAGCCCACTGGTGGGCTCATCGAATATGCTGATGGTTTTTTCTAAAATATAGGATGACGCAATAATAAGGCGTTGTTTTTGCCCCATAGATAATGTCATGGGATGTTCATCTATCAAATTTAATAAGTTAAATTCAGCAAGTATCTGCTTTATTTTTACATCAATCTGCTCAACTTTCTCATTTCCTAAAAGTAAATCATCATATAAGCTACATCCAAAAATTTGAAAATCCACGTTCTGCATGACATAGCTTATATTAAGATTTCTATTTTTCGTTGGTAAATTTTTTTCACAAAAAACAATTTGTCCGTTATTTTCTTTGCGAAGACCGCAAATTATTTTGGCAAGTGTGCTTTTTCCACTTCCATTTTTCCCAAGCAGAGCAATTCGATCTCCACTTCTTATATCAATGTTAATATTTTGTAGTAATTTCTTTTCACTGTCGTAGGCAAAAGATATGTTTTGTAATGATAATAATATTTTGGGGCTGTGTGCTTTATTATGAATATTTGAATCCATATCACTCTGAAAGAGGTTTATTCCTCGGATTCCTTGTTCGTGTAAGAATCTATCCCCAAGAGAAACTAACTGTTCCCCGTAATATCTTTGTTTAACCGAACCGTCCGCCATAATAAAAAGTTTATCGCAAATATCTTTTAGGTAATATAAACGATGTTCTGAAATCAAAATAGTGTAACCAATGGATTTCAGTTTGAGAATTGTTTCGCGCAACAGTTGTATAGACTGATAATCCAAATTGGCGGAGGGTTCGTCCATCAAAAGAATTTGTGTCTCCAGCATTAAAGCCGAAGCAAGTGCGATTTTCTGCTTTTCCCCTCCGGAAAGTTCAGAAAATTTTTTATTCAAAAAATGTTCTATCTGTAATAAATCGACAACATAATGTAATTTGCGCACTATATCTTCTTTTTCAATACCGAAATTCTCACAGCTAAAAACCATATCTGATAAAACGTCCAGTGTGAAAAATTGATTTTCAGGATTCTGAAATACAGTTGATACAATTTGTGAGATATTTCCAATATTCATTTCCGAACGTTTTTTATTCGAAATAAAGATTTCTCCCTCGGGAATACCTTCGTAAAGAATAGGGCAAAGACCATTTATGCAGCGTAACAATGTTGATTTACCACAGCCACTCTCACCAGTAATGACAACAACTTCTCCTTTACTTATAAAAATGGAATTCTCTTTTATACTTTTTCTTTCTTTTCCTTCGTAGCAAAACCCAACATTCTGCAAATCTATCATTCTATCAACTCTTTTCTGCTAAATTTTTTTATATTGTAATTGCACATAAAGTGAGTAATGATGTAGAAATAATTATCACAGCCATATCTTTATATGTCATTTTTACATCAAAATAAGAAGTTCGAGTTCCATGGAACTCATAACCTTTTACCAACGCAGCTCCTGAAAATTCTTCAGTTGTTTTCATGCTTCTAAATAGCATTGGAACAATGAAGTATTCAATCGTTTTTATTGGATGCAATATGGCGTATCGAAATGAAATAGGAATGCCTTTTAGGCGCATAGCCTCTGTGATAACATGGAAATCATCTTTTATTGCAGGAAGATACCGAATCATAACAACAAGGCTTAAGATTATGCCCTTATGAAGATGTAATCTGTTTAATGCAGTCGTAATTTCTCCAAGGGTTTTACTTCTCTTTAATACAATTCCTAACACGATAAATGGATATATTCGCTGTGCAAGGAAAATGAATATTTCCAGCAATAAAATAAATGAACTGTTCCAAATTGTCCTATAAATTGCATCCAAACCATAATGTGCTACAAACAGTAAAACAAATCCAACAATTAGTTTCGCCGTAAGTGCAAATTCTCTTATATCCAACATTGTTAAAATTGCAACTAAAAAAGATAACATCAGAACTTGTTGTTTCCCTGAAAAAATCAAAAAAAGCATCAGCAATATGTTCAAGTATAGAATTGTTCTGAAATCTAAAGTTTTATGCTTTTCAATCATCACTTTTGAGCCCTTTCTTTATGGCTACATCAAATAGGTCTATTTTTACACCATATTTTATGCTATAATATCACATTGAAGTTAGCCGATTCTAACTGGTTAACCATTATTGACTTGTAGCCGTATTTTTTGGCTTTTACAATAATTAAAAAAGGAGTGAAGTTCTTGAATAAAGGGTATTTGAGTTTTCTCGAACATACGGAAAGCAAGCTTTCACAAAGTAATTCTTTTATGAATCCTTGCTTCAACACATATCAATTTTCATCGGAATTAGGTAAAGGATATACATCTATATATGAACTTGATTCTTATGCAAGTATTTGTATTGCAGATCATTCATATGTTAGGGATTTTGAGTATGCTGTAATATCTGATGCTTCTATATCTATACAACAATACGATTCCATTGATTCGGAGCACAGTTATCCCAAAGGTGATGTTTACTCTGGGATGCAGTATATTGACTATACTCCTGATAATGAAGTGTATAGATATGTTATTAAAAAAGAGATTCCTGCAAAGCTTATTGGTATACAGCTTATGCCGGAATACTACGAAACTTACCTAAAAAAGGAGATTGGAATAAATAGCACAAACCTTAAAAATGAATTGCAAGTTTTTCCACATGGCATTTTTATACCTGAAATATCATCTATTTTTAATCAAATTCGGAATTTCAAAGGCAACGAACATAGTACAAAGTTGTTTTTCAAAAGCAAAATAGACGAATTGGTAGCCGTCATTATTCAAAAGGCAGATATATTCCAAAACTTAAATGCAAGTGTTTCTGTGGCAGATCGAAAGGCTATTGTAGAAATCATGGCTTACATGAATCAGAATTTATCAAAGAAATTTTCCTTGATTGATTTGTCAGCGGAGGCCTATATGAGTGTTTCAAAATTTAAGTATGTGTTTAAGACTGTTGTTGGTCAATCTTTTTCAGAATATATGACACAAAAAAGAATGGAGTACGCTTGTGAGCTGTTGTCATATAGTAATTTGTATATTGCAGAGATTGCCGATCT
Source organism: Oscillospiraceae bacterium (assembly GCA_012520915.1). Lineage (GTDB taxonomy): Bacteria > Bacillota > Clostridia > Oscillospirales > Ruminococcaceae > WRIP01. Next base: position 77,486 of record JAAYNJ010000019.1, on the reverse strand, counting down.
CATTGGATATAAAAATTCCGGTAGTTTTTCTGCTCATTTCAAAAAATATATGGGGATACTCCCCAATAACTACAGATTAAACCGAGCTAACATTCTCACATGTGCAGATTAGTGTAAATTATTTTTTTCTGGATGTAAATTAGAACACTAAGCAGATTATTTGATACAAACGAATGGATATTATAAGATAAGCGTTGCCGCTATAAAGATTGCAGCGCTTTCTTTGCATGCTTTGGCAAAAAGTGAATTTCTGTTGTTGTAGAGATTAAGGGATAAGTGGAATAGCAAGCATAGGAAGCGGGTACCCACTTCCGTCTTTTGCCTCAGCAAAAGGACTTGTTGAGAAGTGTCCCAAACCCTCTAAACGGAAAGGAGCGTTAGAATGAACGGCAGGAAAAGAACGGTACAAGTCAAATTCCGGGTAACGGAAGAAGAATATGCCTTGATTCAAGAAAAAATGAAGCAAATACCTACCCGAAATATGGCAGCATACTTGCGAAAAATGGCAATCGACGGATATGTAATTCAGATAGATCACAGCGATATTAAGGAAATGACTGCCCAGATACAGAAAATCGGGGTCAATATCAATCAGATCGCTCGCCGCGCCAATGCCACGGGCAACGTGTATCAGGAGGATATCGAAGAAATCAAGGGGGTGCTAAACGAGATATGGCGGTTACAAAGATTAAGCCTATTAAGAGCACATTAAGCAAAGCCCTTGACTATATCCAAAACCCGGAAAAGACCGATGAAAAAATGCTGGTATCCTCTTTCGGGTGCAGCTATGAAACGGCAGACATTGAGTTTGCTTTTACAATCTCACAGGCGCTTGATAAGGGCAACAATATAGCCCATCACCTGATACAGTCCTTTGAGCCGGGCGAAGCGGATTTTGAGAAAGCTCATGAAATCGGAAAGCAGCTTGCCGACGCTGTAACAAAGGGGCAGCATGAATACGTCCTGACGACGCACATAGATAAAGGGCACGTCCATAATCACATCATTTTCTGCGCCGTCAATTTCGTGGATCATCATAAGTACATTTCCAACCGACGCAGCTACTACGGCATACGGAACGTAAGCGACAGACTGTGCCGGGAAAACGGTCTTTCCGTCGTGGTGCCGGAGAAAGGCCGCAAGGGAAAGAGCTATATCGAATACCAGGCGGAAAGGGCCGGGACAAGCTGGAAAGGCAAGCTGAAACTTGCAGTGGATTCTATCATTCCGCAGGTAGCGGATTTTGAGGAATTGCTATCCCATCTGCAAGCGGCTGGCTACGAGATCAAGCGCGGTAAATACATTTCCTGCCGTGCCCCGGAACAGGAGCGGTTTACCCGCCTGAAAACATTGGGCGCAGAGTACACAGAGGAAGCTATAAAGGCGCGAATTGCCGGAACAAAGAATCATACTGTAAAGGCACCTAAACAGGATCGTGGCGGCGTGTCTTTGCTTATTGATATTGAAAACAGCATCAAGGCACAGCAATCGGCGGGCTATGAACATTGGGCGAAGATACACAACTTGAAGCAGGCCGCCCGGACAATGAACTTCCTGACGGAACACGGTATTGATCAGTACAAGGATTTGACCGCTAAAATCACGGAGATTTCAGAGGAAAGCGAACAGGCAGCAAGTGAATTAAAGCTTGCGGAAAAGCGACTTTCAGATATGGCCGTCTTGATTAAAAACATTTCTACCTATCAAAAGACAAAGTCGGTCTATGTCGCATCGCGTAAAGCAAAAGATTTGGGCAAATACCGTGTAGAACATGAAAGCAACCTGATTCTACATGAAGCGGCTACAAAGGCGCTAAAAGAATCAGGCATTACAAAGCTGCCGAATATAGCAGCTCTAAAAACGGAGTATGCCAAGCTGCAAGCGCAGAAAGAATCCCTCTACACGGACTATGAGAAACTGAAAAAGAAAGTCAAGGAGTACGGGATTATAAAAAAGAATATCGACAGCCTGCTTCAAAAGGAAAGCCCGAATAAGGAACATTTAACGGCTCGCGAATAATATTCTTATAGATGCTCCCCGTTTTTCGTGGTATGCTGTGGCTAACTAAAGGGGTGTTATGCATTAGATATATCCCGCATGATAAAAGGAGTTGGTACTATGACGCGGGCGGAAATCTTAAAGGAGTTTTTCAAGAAAACGGTTTTGACTGTGGTTATTGCCTATCTTTTGTTTACTTGGGGAAAGATTCTTTTCTTAAAAGATGGGCAGATAGAATACTTCTATGTAGCCCTTTTCTGCGGCATTCCATTCGGTATACAGAGAATGTTTCTATGGCTTATTCCATCCGGCCGCAGCAGCATTTCCTTTACCATTGGAATTATCGCCGTAAACTTCATTGTAGGCGGCATCATCGGTATTTTCGTTCTTGCGTGGAAGCTCATTGTTGCCGCATGGTATATCCCGCTGACAATCTATCGGTTATTTACAACAGAAAACGCGGGCAATAACTTCGAGGAATAAAAAAGTAGGGTGCGGAAGCCGACTATGGCCACCGCACCCTATTTTCTTAGGTACTCATCTTTTGTTACGCATTAAATGGTTATTTGTAAGGCTAAAGGTATAAACACCTTGCCCTGATATTTTCCTGTCCTGAAAGCGGCAAAATACAAGGTATATTTCGCCTCTAAAGGGTCACATGAGAGCGCAGTTTCCGCATACGTTTCGCTGCCTGCCTGCGCCTGATCCTCACCCTGCAATCTGGACAGTATTTTGCCCGGTTAGAGCCTGAGACAAAGGAAGCGCCGCATAGCGTACATTTCCTCCTGTCATCCGTATTAAAAATCTCGGCATACAGCTCCTTATCGGCAGGAAGCACAGCGATGCGAAACCACTTGCAAAGAAGCGAGTAGGAAATGAGCTGCGGACAAATGCACTCATCGCCGTCATCCAGCAGGATGCAGCGACCATCGATGAAGTTGCAGCATTTCCGGCGGATCAGGGCATTGACCTTGCGGCTTTGCTTTGGAGAAAGACGTTTGATTTCGCTCATTCTGCTTCATCTGCGGGATATACGGTAAATTCCGCATATTCCGCTTCTGTCAGATCTTCAATCTTTTTCATAAGGCGCTTTGCAATCCCCTGTATGTCCTCAGCCATAAACGGAAGCGCAGCAGAGATGTTTTTCATCGTTTCTCTCTTACTTTCAGTCTGATAGATACTTAAAAGGTTGGTTTCCTCAACGGTAAATTTATTCATATTCATACCTCCAATTCGTGAGACTTCGATTTTGCCGTTTGTTTTTTGTGTGCAGATTGCTCCCGTGCTTCCTTTAGCTGTTCCCGTATAGATGCCTTTTTCTCCGGTCTTTCCGCACTGTGTTCCTCAGCCTTAATCGCCTTTGCAAGATCGGTAAGAGAAATGGATTCGCCTGCCTTTACTTTCTGTTCCAACTCACCGACAGAAGGTGTCTGGGGTGTGTTGTTGATAATCCCGTCAAAGTTATTGTCGTTCTGCTCTACAATATCCTCCACATGTTTCAGGTAGTTTTGCGGCGGCTCTGCCGTAACTGCAAAAGCCCGTGTGCCATTGCCCATGATGAGGTATTTCCCGTCATCAGACCGGTGGTGAATGCCGTACCCGGCAGCCTCCATCTGCTTGCGGCTTAACTCCGTCAGGGAAAACGTACCTCTCGGCGTTGTGACTTTTTCTCCGGTTAGGCTATCGTCCGGGACAAGCTGCTTGTTTGCCTCCTGTAAAAATTCCGGCACCTGCCTATACCCGATACTATCTACATAATGAGCGGTATCTTTTCCGTTTTGATGAAGCACCACCACATCGGAAACCGAAAGGCTGTGTCCTTTGAAATCCTTTGGATGATCAATGTTGAAACGGGTATAAATATCCTCCAATGTCATGCCCGGCGTAAGCTCCGCCGTATAAACAGAAGCATAATGAGCGGAATCAACAGAAAGACCTGCCGCCTGCAGGCGCTCATACGGTTCAAAGCGATAATCATTGGTTACATCCTCATGTTTGAGCTGATAAATCGTAAAACTGTCCTTTTCCGGGATAGGCGTTTTCCTCGTTTGTTCCTGTCCTTTATCCTGATGCTTTTGCAGTTCCACAATCTTTTCATCAACGGAATTGATGATTTCCGAAGCGGCAGAACGGATGGTTTCAAGAGAGCTTTTCAGTTCAGCCATTTCACGGCCGCTGCTCCATCCGGCGACATAACCAAAAGAGTAATCAGAGGTATCAAGTCCGTAATGCTGGCAGACGGTATAGGCGACGCTTTCTGCCTGCACTTCACGGGTACGCTGATCGGGTCGCTTTTCCTTTTCTTCTTTCGGAGAATTCAGGTCAATATCATGCAGCTTTGCATGGGCGATTTCATGAATGGCTGTCTTTAAGGTTTGAAGCTGGCTCATACCCTCCTGAATAGCAATTCTTTTGTCTTTTAAGCTGTAATAACCGTGCGCGCCTCCCTCGATATTCTCAAAACGGATCGGCACAGGCGAAGCCTTTTCAAGTGCCGCGAATACGTCCTTGAAGTGCTCCACATCGCCGGTGAGGGAATCGACCGAAATATCCGGCAGCTCCTTTCCCTCTGTCTGGGAGACATCAAAGACCGAAACCACCTTGTATGCCGGGATCGTGATTTCCTGTTCTTCCATGACGGGCTTGCCGTCCTTTCCGATAACAGGCTTCTTGCTTTGTGGGTCGAGCTTTTCTTTTTCCTGCTTGATCTTGAATGGAGCCGGGGCAATGATCTTGATTCCTTTTTCACCCTTTTTCACGTTTCTTTCAAATTGCTTTTGCCATGCGGTAAAGCCGGCAATCAAAGACGCATCGGGCTTTTGAAAAGCGATAAGAAGCGAATTGTTTATACTGTAATTGTGGAACTTTGACATGACGCGCAGATATTCCATATAGCGTTCGCTTTCAAACAGCTCGGTAATGCCTTTTTCCAGCCGGTCTGTGATTTCTTTCATGCGTCCCTGAGGATCTCCTGCGCTGAGGACAATCGGAATAACCGGCTGCGAAGCCTCCACTGCAACGTTTCTAACAGGAGCAGAGGCGGATAAATCATTTTCTTTTTCGGGAATCTTCTCATTCCCGATTTCTTCGCCCTCGATGGTATAACCCGGAAGCAGCATCCCATTTACCTTGAAATGCTCAGCATACTCCTTGGGAATAGACGGAGATATTTCAGTAAAGAGCTGATCATAAGCTTTTATGCGTCCGGCAAGGTATTTTTCCATTGCCGCCTTATCCGCAAAGGTTTTTCTGTCCTGACCCGCGATCTTTGCGCTGCCGCGTCCATCCGGATCGTTGGTACGGACATTCCATGTCAGGCTCCATGAGTACGGTACGGATTCTTGCTCTTCCCTGTCATAGCGTGTGTTCTCGTAAACATGGTAGCTCATCTGATAGACCATGTTGCTTCGGTTGTGCCATTCATAGTCTGTCTGTTTCCACTCGTTTGAAGTATGTTCTACGGCTGGCGTTCTCATATACGCAATCGCCCGATCAAGCAGGGCTGTGTTTCCTGCCTGCTGTTCCCATAGGGCAGCTTGCTTTTTGAGATCGTCATAAATTGCTTGCTCCGCAGCCGCACTTTCTTCTCTCTGTCTTTCAAGCTGTGTAAGAGGTAAAGCCGCAAGCGGGGCAATATCCTCGGCGGCGGTTTCAAAATATACGGTACGATCAATTTTCATGGTATGAGCGGCTTCCAGCCGGTCATAATCGTATGCGCTGTACGGCATAATTTTTTCTCCTTTCTTTTGAATCAAATCAGATAGTGGCTGTTCCCACCGATCCCCAAAACCACGGATGAGCGTTTTGCTGTTTGCTCCGTTTGCGGCAAACATTTCCAGCGTAGAAAATCCACGGTTAAAGTGATCGAGGTTTCGTGCATCAATGGGCGGCGCGAAATGGATCACGCCGTCCTTGTAGCCGTTTCCTGTACCTACCCAGCCGCGAATGAAACTGTCAAATGGTGCTTTCGCAGCGGCTTGTCCATGTTCCTCCGCGTGGCTTGCAATAAGCTGATTTCCTTTGTACTGCCTGCCTATAATGAGTTCTCCGGATAGCGGCGAATACATAAAACGGCGGTTTTCAATTTCCTGCATATCAAAGGAAAAGCTCTTTGTATTAATCAGAAGCAGGCTGTTTTCAAATGTGATTTTCTGCATTACATCAAAAGCCTTCCTTTCTTTGAATTGCTAAGGGTCTGGGACTATCCCAGCAAGTAAAATCCCCGCTGCCGCTTTTATGCGAAAACGGGGATTTTTGTGGAAGTGGGTACCCGCTTCCTATGCTTGCTACGAAAGTTCTTTATCTCTTTCAATCGTTACCTTATAATTCACATACTTGCCCCCGGTGTCTGCTAAAAGCACCGTCCCGTCATAGGTTTTTCCGGTTTTTGGGGAGTAGAGCTTTTTCACCTTTGATTTGCCGCTTTTCAAAAGATCGGCGGCTATTTTTTCTGAAAATACAACCTTTCGTTCTAAAAAGAAGCGGTCATTTTTCCACATGGAAAAGCCGCAGTTTTTGTCTGTGCAGTGGTAGTTTTTCTTTCCCTCACAGACATCCGCGCCGCAGCGCGGGCATTTACCGATGACTTTTCTTTCCTCCCGAAATCGATCATCATCTGAAAGAAACGGATAGGCTTTTATCAGGGTGATCGTCATATCTTCAATGCCGGATAAAAACTCGCCGGGATCGGCTTTCCCCTTTGCGATCTGCAAGAGGGCGTTTTCCCATTCGGATGTAAGCTTTGGGCTTGTCAGGGTTTCCGGGAGTACAGCGATCAGGTTATAGCCATTCTTTGTGGGAACAAGCTGCTTTCCCTTTCTCTGCACAAAGCCGGAAGCAACCAGCTTTTCAATAACGGCAGCCCGTGTAGCGGGTGTGCCGAGACCTCTGCGCTCTGCATCCTCGTCAGTATCCTCGTTTCCTGTATGTTCCATAGCGGAAAGAAGGGTAGCCTCCGTATGAGGCTTGGGCGGCTTTGTTTCATGCTCCGTAACCTTGACGGGCGGAGGGTCAAACCTCTGTCCCTCGCTAAAGTCGGTAAGCTCTAAAACCACCTCATCGTCCTCGGCATCCGGTTTCTTTTTAAGAGAAGCCCGGAAACGCTTTTCAAGCCTTTTCCAGCCCTCTGAAAGCACCGTTTTTCCCTTTGCTGTAAATTCATAACCGGCACAGGAGAATACCGCCGTGACCGCTTCGTAAATATGGGGAGAAGCGGCAGCCATCAGAAGCCTCACAGCTACAAGAAACAGTATGTTTTTTTCGCTGCTTGGCAGTGTGTCGGTATCCGTTTTTGCAAGCTCCATCGTGGGGATAATGGCATGGTGGTCGGACACCTTCTTGCTGTTCAGCAGGCGGGATATGTCCGGTGTCAGTGCTTCGCCCTGCATAAAGGGAAGTTTCCCGCAAAGAAGCATAACGATCTTTTCTGCCGTTTTTCCCATATCGTTCGTCAGGAAATTGCTGTCCGTTCTGGGATAGGTTAAAAGCCTTTTTTCATAGAGAGCCTGCGCCAGATCAAGGGTCTGCTTTGCCGTATAACCGTAAATTTTGTTTGCCTCCTGCTGCAAGGTCGTCAGGTCAAAGAGCTTCGGCGGGGCAAGGGTCTTTTTCTCGCGGGTGATAGAAGTACAAACGGCCTGCGATTTTTCACAGGCCTCCTTTATCTTTTCCGCTTCTGCATTTTCTTTTACTTTCCCGCTTATTGCTTCCGCACTGTCTAAACTGAGGCATACATGATAGTATGGTTCTTTCCTAAAGCCCGTAATCGCCGCATCTCTGTCTACCAGCATTTTTAAGGTTGGTGTCTGTACACGACCCACGTTCAAGGTGTGATGGTAGAGACAGGAGAACAGGCGTGTTGCGTTGATCCCAATGAGCCAATCTGCCTTTGCCCGGCAAAGAGCGGAAGCGTATAGGGCTTCGTAGTCTGCACCGTCTTTGAGAGCAGCAAAGCCCTCGCGGATCGCTGCATCTTCCATCGAGGAAATCCAAAGCCGTTTCATGGGCTTTGTGCAGCCCGCCATCTCATAGACAAAGCGGAAAATAAGCTCGCCTTCTCGTCCGGCGTCGCAAGCGTTTATCACTTTGGAAACGTCGGTGCGGTGCATCAGCTCCTTTAGAACACTTAACTGTTTTTCCTTTCCTTTTGAAACGGAATACTGCCATTTCTCCGGCAGAATAGGTAGTGCGTCATAGCTCCATTTGCGGTACTGCTCACCGTAAACGGCAGCCTCGGAAAGCTTGATGAGATGCCCGATACACCATGAAATCAGATACCCGTTCCCCTCGATATATCCGTTTTTCTTTTCCGTTACGCCTAAAGCGGCGGCAATCGCCGCCGCAACACTGGGCTTTTCTGCAATGATCAGTTTCATTCCTCATCCTCCTGATTGTTTTCATCGTCCATAAGCCCACTTTCCGTATCAAGTTCAGGCTCGTCCTCGTCCCATTCATCTAAATCGAACTCGTCTAAATCGGTACTGCCCTTAACGCTCTGCTTCGGTTTAATGACCTTGAGATAGAAAATCCCGCCTCCGCCGCCAAGCAGTACAACCGCAAGGAAGATCAGGAGATTTCCAAGTATGGAATTATCTTTTTTCGCAGGCTCAGGCTCCGGTTTTGGCGTTTCCGGTTCTGTGATTTGAGGGGCAGGCTCAGGTGTTTTCTGAATACTGTCTATGTCCTTGTCGATAATGGAGAGCAGATCCGCTTCGTCCACCTGATTTAAGAAGTGGACGGAATTTTCACCATTCACGGCGTGGTCGATCACAATGTAGAAGTAGCTGCCGCCTCTGCTTTTCACAATGATAAATTCCTTGTCTTTTGCGGCATCCCCCTTGATGTCGTCAACCAGCGTCATATTGCCCTCCGGGGTAAGGGGCTGCGGCTCTGTGACAACGCCGCTGTCATCGGTTGCATCGTTTGCAGGGGTCCCGGCATAGGCGGTAACGGAAAAGCCGCCCATCAAAAGCAGGGCGGCCATCAGTACAATGTAGATTCCGGCAAAATGTTTACGCTTCGTCATTGTAGTTGTCCTCCTTTTCTTCGAGTTCCTCCGGCACATAAGCGGAAATACCGGGGATCGGTTCGTTTTTTAGCAGAACGGAAAGCTCCTGTGGTGTCATGCGAAACGCCCTGACCATCTGCACGATTTCAAGATTTTCCGCTTCTGTTTTTTGTGCCGCAAGCCCTTTAAGCTTGTTTTGATACTCCGTGATTTTCTCACGGGTTTTCTGCATTTCTTTTTCAATGCGAATGATTTTGTTATTTGCCATATTTTTTCTCCTTTCATCAGTCCCAATTCATCAGGCCGTAGCCTTTGATACACTCATAGCTTAGGGAATAGCTTTTGATCTTGCAGGCATCGCCGGAATTGCCTTCAACGGTATAAACGCGGCTTCCGTCCGTACCGATGACGATACCTACATGGTCGGCGCTTCCGTCCAAATCCCAATCAAAGAAGATGGAATCGCCCGGTGCAATATTTTTGTAGCCCCGTGCGCCCCATTGTCCGCGGGATTGAAACCACGGAACGCCCTGCGATTGACAGCCTGCAAAGCGCGGCTCGGATAGTCCTGCCTCGTGATAGCACCATGACACAAAGCACGCGCACCACGCGACGCGCCCATTAAAGCCGTACCAGCTCCAATACGGATAGCCTCCTACATTGCCCTCCTGACGTTTCGCGATATTTACCACATTTGAATTTCCGGGGCGTTTACCTCCAACAAAGTGAACGCCGCTTAAATCCGTGGACGGACTGGTGTCAGGGCTGCCGCCGCCGAAGATATACGGCTTGTTGCCGCTGGTCTCCAGATATACCGCATACATTTTTTTCTGTTCCGCAGAAAGCTTATCTGGCAGGAAAGAGGAAAGCTGTGTATTTTTAAGCTTTACATTCAAAATGTGGTAGTTATACGGTACCTGCTCTGTGACGGTTTCCGTATAGGTATTGCCGTTTTCATCCGTGTAGGTTTCGGTATGCGTTTCTTCCCGGTAACGTACCTCTACTTCCCGCGTCAGGGTAAGAGTGTATTGCTGCTCAAAGATTTCAGAAAGCTCGCTGCGTACTTCTGATAGGGTATAGCTCTGATACTTTGCCGTCAGATAGGCAGCCAGCGCATGAGGATTGTGGATGATCTCGTCCAGCTCATAGCGGTATTCGTCATAGCCGGGATAGTCCTGCTCGATACGGTCAATTTTTGTCTGTAAGTTTTTTTCAAGTCCTTCATAGTGCCGCTCCACCGCTACAAGGTCAGCGTCCTCGGATGTATAGCTTGTGCCCAAAATTCCGTTCAAGCCTCCGGTAAACATGGAAGAACAGGACGAAAGACCTGATAGCATAACGATGGAAAAGACAAGAAAAAGGACGGCAATCGCTACACCGACAGGATGGCGGGCAATAAAGCCTATCGTCTTTTTTGTTTCCTTCTTAGCCTTTCTTGCCGCTTTGCGGCTCTTTTTGATTGCCCCGGCTGCGGTATTTACGCTGCCTGCGGTTCCCGTCCTAAGTGCCTTTGCATACTGCCGCTTGATCTGCTGCTTTTGCCAGAATCGGGATACGGGGTTTGAAAAATACTGCGGATTTGAAAGAGCTGCTTTCTGATAAAGGTACTCCGTGTTTGCCTTTATCGCCGCTTTTTCTGCCTTTGCAGCCGCCCGGTAGGGCTTTAGCTTATGCCTGCGGTAACCCTGTCGTATGGCACGGCTGCTGTAATGAGAAAGACGCTCGGCTGCCTTTTCGGTTTTATGCGCACTCTCCACACCGACGTTTTCCTTTTCTACGGAATGAATCTTGTTGTGAACAGCTACGCCAAGCTCCTTGGCTGCAAAAGACGCCGGGCTTGAAACGGCTTTGACGCTGTCCGGCGTCTTTTCTACTTCCTCAAAACGAAGCTTTGTTTTCGCTTTTCCTGCCGCCTCGTCATAGATACGCTGTTTTGTAAGTTTCTTGCTTTTGGGAAGATCAGCCTTTGCCTGAGCCAGCTTGTCCGCTGCCTTCTCGGACTTTTTAAGGTAGGAAGAAAGAGCAGGGTCAGCACGTTCCTCCGTGGTAAATTGCAGGCGGGATGCCTTTGTACCTGCCTGCATTTCTCTGTTAAACTTTTTTGCATCCCGTCTTTCCGTTATCCTGTCATGTCCCGCCTCTAAATGCTCAAATACTCGCTCAGCAGCAGATGTATCAGGTGTTTGCGGCGTGGGCTTCCCTGTGAAATCCTCGGATTCACGGCTGCTGATGTTTCGTGAGGTCTGCTGTGTCTCGTTGGTTTCCACAAGTCCGTCACGGCTCATTTTCTGTGTGATTTTATCTCTTGGTTTTAGAGGATTGTTCATTTGGTTTCACCTCCGATCCGCGCCCGTGCAAGGGCGCAATACTCACTATTTAATTCAATGCCGATGTAGTGGCGGTCAAGCTCCTTTGCCACAAGTCCGGTTGTGCCGCTTCCAAAGAAAGGATCAAGAACGATTCCTCCCTCCGGGCAACCCGCCTTGATACAGGTTTCCGCAAGCTTCGGCGGGAAAGCCGCAAAGTGTGCTCCCTTGTACGGAACGGTGTTGATAAGCCATACATCCCGTTTGTTTCTAAACGGTGAAACATCCGCATCGGTAAAGGTTCCCGCAGTTCGCGGACGGTTGATGCTTTGCACCTTGCCCTGACCGGGTATTCCATTTGCGTATTTGCCGCTGCCGCGCCCGGCTTTGTAACGTGCTGCCGTAGAGGGTGCTATTGGCTCTGCAATCGAAGTGGCATCATAGTAATAGCTTTTTGACTTTGCCAGCAGGAAGATATGTTCATAGCACCGGCTGGGTCTGTCCTTTATGCTTTCCGGCATAGGGTTTTCTTTCTGCCAGATGATGTCACTCCTTAGAAACCAGCCGTCAGCGCGAAGCGCAAAGGCCAGCATCCACGGGATCCCGATCAAATCCTTTTTTTTGCAGCCGTTTGCCTTATGCGCAAGGGAAACACTCTGCCCGTTTCTGCCTTTTGGGTTTAGCGGATCGGTATAGCTGCCTTTACTTCCGGTTCCGCAATAGGTATCTGATATATTCAGCCACAAGGTGCCATCCTGCCGCAGCACACGCTTTACTTCACGAAACACCTCGACAAGCCGCCCGATATATTCCTCCGGCGTATTTTCCCGTCCGATCTGTGCGTCAAGCCCATAGTCTCTAAGTGCGTAATACGGCGGAGAAGTCACGCAGCAATGGATGCTTTCATACGGCAGCTCCCGCAGGGCATAGAGCGCGTCGCGGTTGATGATCCTATCCATCATGCGCCGCTCACTTCCTCCGGCTTTGTCGTCATGACCTTGTAAAGCTCGGTATTGATCGGGAAGCGGTCTACAAAGGGCAGGATCACATTGCCGTAAAAGAGCAGCCCTTCGCCTGCCTCGGCATGGGTAACAAACTTCATCTGCTGCGGCGATATTGAAAGCTGCTTTGCAAGAATCGCCTGGTCGCCGCCTGCCTGATTGAGCATCAGGATAAAGTCGGAGTTCTCAAAGATGTTTTCTACTTCCCGGCTGGAAAGAAGATCCTTGACGTTCTGGGTGATCCCTGTTGGGATGCCCGACCATTTCCTAAAGCGCTTCCAAATCTCGACACTGTAAGCGGCGGTCTGTTCCTCGCGCAGCAAAAGGTGAAACTCGTCCATGTAATAGCGTGTTGCCTTGCTTGCCGCCCGGTTTACGGTAACGCGATTCCATACCTGATCCTGAATGATTAACATGCCTAATTTTTTTAACTGTTTTCCGAGCTGCTTGATGTCAAAGCATACAAGCCGGTTAGAAAGCTCCACGTTGGTACGGTGGTTAAAGACGTTGAGAGAACCGGAGACATAAAGCTCAAGTGCTGCCGCAACTCGCGCAACTTCCGGTTCCGGCTGCTTCAAAAGCTCATTGTAGAGATCTCCTAAAATCGGCATCCTCTCCGGGTCCGGGTCTGCCAGATAGTTTCGATACACACTCTGCACGGCGCGGTCAATGACGGTCTTTTCAATCGGGGCAAGTCCTTCCTTGCCGCCGATTACCAGCTCGCAGAGGGAAAGAATAAAATCTGATTTCAGCGCCAGCGGGTTATCGTCCTCAGAGTAATTCAGGTTGATGTCCATAGGGTTGACGTATTCCTTGCTGGTCGGTGAAATGCGGATCACCTGTCCGTGAAGCCTCTCTACAAGCGGGTAATACTCGGCTTCCGGGTCGCAGATAATGATGTCATCGTCTGTAATGAGAAAGGCGTTGGTGATTTCTCGTTTTGCCGAAAAAGATTTACCGGAGCCGGGAGTACCGAGGATCAGTCCATTAGGTGTTTTAAGCTTCTTTCTGTCACACAGGATCATGTTGTTTGAAAGGGCGTTTAATCCGTAATAGAGGGCTTCGCCGCTCTGAAAAAGCTCCTGTGTGATGAACGGAACAAAGATCGCGGTGCTGCTTGTGGTAAGCCCTCTTTCAATAGGAATGAGATTGTTTCCGATAGGAATTGCTGACATAAAGCCATCTTCCTGCATATAGTCAAGGCGGGTCAAAGCACAGTTGTATTTTTGTGCAACGCCCGCCGCTGCGAAAATGTCATTATCCAGCTTTCGCTTCGTGTCCGCCATGTTTACAACCAGAAAAGTAATCAGGAACATTCGCTCATTTCTGCTCTGTAAATCCTGCAAGAGATTTTTTGCCTCACCGCCATAGGTGGCAAGGTCGGAAGGCAGGATATCCATGTCATAGCCGGAGCGGATCGCTTTCTTTTGTTCTTCTATTTTCATCTTGTCGAGGTCTGTTATTTTCCGCTTGATCTCCTTGATCGCCTCGCTCTGATCGATGCTGCGGATATGAAGATTTACAATCACTCCGGTTTCAAGATCTAACAGATCAGACAGCACCCGGTCGTTCAGCTCCGGGGCAAGAATTTCAAGAAAGCTTACTGCGCCGAACCTGCCGCCCATGCGAAAGCTGCGTCCTTCTCCGAAACGGAAAGAGGACGGCGCGATAAAGTCCTTTGTGGAAAGTCCCGAAGGCGGCAGCCAATCCCATGAAAAGGCGAATGGCTCGCCGCCGGGGTGGAAGATGCTGTGCAGCATCTTTAGGCGTTCCGCACCGGTCATGGGGTGCGCGGCTACGCCAAGCACTTTGAAATTGCCTAAAATATCCGTTTCGATACGGGCAAGGCGGGATTTTGCCATGCTGATATTCTCGGCTTCGATAGAGAAAGTGATGTATTTATGCTTCACAAGTCCGTTGTTGCCCTTTGCAAGCTGACTTTTCAGCATTTCCGTATATTCCTTTCGGATAGAGGAAAAAGCATCCGCTTTTGCAGGAATATCTATGGTCTGCTCTGCTTCCGCACGGCGCGATCCCTGATTGATAAAGGATAGCTGCACCGAAACCGAGGAATCAAAGTAGTTGAGAAAGTCGCACCAATTTTCAAAAATGGCGGTCTTTTCATCAGACTGTGCAAGCTGATAGTTGATGTCCTCAAAGGCTATGGTCTTGCTGTAACGTTTCTCTGTCACGCGGCATATCCCGTCCGGGAACATCTGCAAATATGGAATGGTATCTTGGGCGCTGTGTGCTTTTCCGTCACCCTTTGCCTGCCGGATTACGGCGGCGATCTGTTTCTTTTCCGCGCGGGTCAGCTTACGCTTTACCTTTGCGGTTTTTGCTTTTTCCTTTGACAATGGCTGCTACCTCCTTTTCTAATTTTCGTTGTCTTTCAAGGGCAGAATAAAAATTGTTTGTCTGATAGGGACGCTCCTTTGGGCGAATGTATTTTGTCTGAATGATGTTTTTAATCACCTGCTCAAGGGGCTGTCCATGCTTTTCATACATGGCAAGCAGAAAGCACGGGAGCATGATAAGAATCATGGTAAAAGCGGCAAAGCTCATTCCGGTGCTTCCTTTGAGTAAAAAGAAAAGCGGCAAGCCTGTGATAAGGGCTGCCGCAAAGCAAATGATCTGCCGTTTGGTAAGGTTTAATGCAACCTTTGTTTTTACTTTTGACAGATCCTTTGGTACGGGTACATAGGCCATCTAAAATCCTCCTTTCTAAAGCCTGATACTGTTTTCTATTTCATTTCCCCACACATCCCAGCCCGGCGTCTTTTGTCTTGCAAAAAGCTCTATGCGGGGAAGATCGCCCATGAGGGCAACAATTTTATCCCGTGCCTCGTCCGGCTTTTTGCTGTGCTGCTCAATCTGGCTAACAATGAGCTGGTGAATATTTGCTGCCTTACGTTTCGGATGTCCTTTGGTTGAAAAGAGGCAGATTTCCGCATTTCCTCTTGTCCAAAAGCCCAGCCCGTAAAACCATGTGCGGGATTTTCGATTTAATTTGAGCCAGACAAAGGCAACCGTTTTATAGGTAAAGCCCCAGGCTTTGATTAGACGCAGAGCTTCGGGAAGCTGGGGGAATGTCGCCCATAGAAAAAGTGCGCAGTCCTTTTCTGCTATTTCAGAGACAGGAAGCGCACAAAGCTTTTCTATGTTCATGGTAGGATAATGATGTTCCGCTGCGCCGGACAATCGTTTTTGATTGTAATGCCACGGCGGATCCGCGTAGATAATGTTGTATTTTTTTGTAATGTGCTTCCTCCTTTAATGTGCTGAAAACAGCGATTTTGCGATGGAATCGGATTTCATCAGCATGAAGCAAAGCAGTACGGTGTAGGCAGCAATGGAAAAGATGGCGGTTGACAAGTTATCTGCAACAACCAAGCTGCTTATGAGCACTGCATAGATTCCGACGCATACCATGATGAGAAATCCTTGAAAGCCAAGAGCAATGAGACCGCGCAGGAAGTTGTTTCCGATCTGTCCCCACTCCCGGTTTGTCAGTGTTGCAAATGGGATAGGCGATACCGAACAATAAAGGTAAATCTGAATCATACGCCCGTAGATTACGACCGTAATGACAATGGACATGATTTTCATGCCGAAACTGACGAGGGTTGTTTCCATCGTGAGTAATAACAGTTCGGGGATTTCCATTGAATTAAGTCCCTCTTGCAAAGACGACAGGGCAGCGGCAACATCAATGCTGGTGCTGCCGCTTATGACGCCCGCCGACCTTGCTACAACGTGCTGCGCAACATCAAATACGGCCATCGTGATGTCAAAGGTATGGGTGAGCAGAAACACCGCAACCCACGCCTTGAAAAACCACTTAAAGAACATGAATGTATCAAAGTCGTGCATGTTGTTTTTGTCGATGACCATGCTGATCAGCTCGTAGCACAGGACGTATGTTATGACTATCCCCGCAATGGGCACGATCACATTTTCCGACAGCATTTTAATCATCGAAAAAATGTTTGCGTTCCACGCTTGCGGGGTCTTGCCTACCTCGGCGGCAATAGCGCCGACCTTATCGTTTACATCCCCGAACATAGTTGACAGATTCCCGTTGATAGCTCCGATCAAAAGCTCCTTTATCCATTCGTTAATCGCGTCAAGTATGCTCTGCATAGGCGATTACCTCCTGTGTTTATCCAAACAGACCTCTAAGAAGCGGCACAAGCACCGTGCCGATCAGGGCGACACCGCCGCCTGCCATAAGCTGCTTCATGCCCTGAGACTTTGCGCCCGGGTTATCGTTTCCGTAACCCTCCATTAAGTTGATGACACCCCAGATTCCAAGGCCTGCGCCAAGCGCGATAACAAGGGTCTGCAATACGCCTACTGCACTGTTGAAAAATGACATAAATATTTCCTCACTTTCTGCCGCTTTGCGGCTGTTAAATTGTTATTGTGTGATGTGCTGAGTATGAAAAAACCGCCGTACATATACGGCGGCAAAAGCTTTCGCGCGGGTAAAAGTAGGTGCCCGCGCCCTATATCCTGTTTTTTCGTATGGCATTTTTTACCTCCTTTTTCGTATCAGGTTCGTATCAGGTGAGATTTGCTGCGTCTATTTCGTAGTAATCAAAGATTTCATCTGGCTTTACAATGGGCGGATGGCGCTTCCTGTACGTTTCAATATCAAAAGCGTTTTTCTTGTCAAAATCCGAAAGGTACTTGTACCTCGGATGCTTTGTAATGTCGTATTTGTCGGAGAAAAACGGCCTGACGCCCCTAAGCTGCAAGATGCACTTGCCGCCGTCCATGACGGCGATCTCATCCTGCGTCATCAGCTCCTTACCGAGCTTTTGATAGTTCAGCCCATGGGACAGCTCCCGTCCTCTCGTTTCAGAGGTATTAAAGCTGTCGATGGTTTCTTTGCCGAGTATTTCCGATATTTCTTTTAAGGTCGTTTTCTCCTTGCCGCCGAGAAATAAGGTGCTGTCACAATTCCCCACAATGGTATCGGCGTTGTCTTTGTAGATTGCCTTTAGCTGGCTTTGACTTTGAAGAACGATGCAGGCAGATATTTCACGGCTCCTGATCGTGGCGATCAGCTTTTCAAATTTGGGTATCTGTCCGATATTTGCAAACTCATCCAAAAGGCAGCGCACATGAACAGGCAGCCTGCCGCCATACACGTCATCCGCCTTGTCACAAAGCAAGTTGAAAAGCTGGGTGTAGAGGATACTCACAACAAAGTTAAAGGTGTCATCGGTATCGGAGATGATAACGAACAGTGCTGTTTTCCTGTCGCCTATGGTGTCAAGCTCCATTTCATCCGTTTCCAAAAGCTCCCTAAGCTCCCTTATGTCAAAGGGTGCAAGGCGGGCACCGCAGCTAATCAATATACTTTTCGCAGTTTTTCCCGCCGCTAATTTATATTTTGCATATTGCTTCACGGCAAAGTGATCCGGATCTTTTGACGCCAGACGTTCAAACATGAGATCGACGGGATTTTGAAAGTCCTCGTCGTCCTCGCGGGCTTCGCTTGCGTTTATCATGTCAAGTAGTGTCGTAAACGTCTTTTCTTCTTCCGGTGCTTCATACCAGATATAGCCGATAAGCGCCGTATAGTAGAGACGTTCTGCTTTGACCCAAAAATCTTCGGTTGCCCGTTCTCCGTCTCCCTTGGTGTTGGCTATGATGGTATTGACCAGCTTCAAAATATCTTTTTCGCTGTGCAGATAGGCAAAGGGGTTATAGTGCATGGATTTTTTGAAGTTTATGGTGTTCAGCACTTTTATCCTGTACCCGGCTCTTTGTAATAGCTGTCCGCACTCGACCAATACCGTTCCCTTTGGATCCGTTACAACATAGCTCGAATGAAGCTGCATGAGGTTGGGCTTCACAAAAAATCTTGTTTTGCCGCTGCCGCTTCCGCCAATCACCAGCACATTTTTATTCCTCGCGTACTTCGGATTTTTCGGGCGATTACTCATCATCAGCCGTTCTGTCCGTGTCAAGAGAATGTTGTTATCTAAGACGGGATCGACATAGGGCTTTATGTCTGCTGCGCTTCCCCAACGAGCAGAACCGTATTCGATTCCTTTTCGATATTTCTTTGCGTTTTTCCCTTTCACGTAGATGATAAGGCGAATCAATCCAGCACCGGTAATCCCGATGAAAAGATCAAGAGGTGCAAAGCTCGGCGCAGCACTTGCAAAGGCAGCAGCAAAACCTTTCCCAAGGAAAAGCACCTTTCCGGAAAGGTCAGCGCCGGGGGTAAGACTGAATGCCTGTGACACTTTATCAAAGAGATAGAAAAAGAACAGATAAGGCAGATTCGGTAAAATCCATTTTTTCAAAGTTTCTGTGTTCATCGCTCAATCCTCCTGTCTTTCTTCTTAACTTGGCCGCGCTCCGCATTTTTCTGTTTGGCGATTTCCTTGAATGCAGCCAGAGTTTTTGTAAGCGACGGCTTTTTCTCCTGCGTCAGCTTCTTTGCAGAAAACTCCTTAAATGCCGACATGAGCGCATCTGCATCACGTCCCTTGAAGAATACAAGGTAGCGGGGCGGCACACAGCTTATGTCCTTTTTCAGCGCAAAGTCGATGCCGTATTTCTTTGCAGTATGCTCAAAAGCTTTGATATTATCCCCGGTTATCTCAATGTTGGAGACACCGGCATTTTGCCGCATGAGCTGTTTAAGTGTCTGTTTTCCGTGGGGAATGGACTGTTTCGCCATTTCTTTTTTAGCTTGCAAAAGCAGCAGCTTGATTGCTTTCTGCAAGAGCCTTGCTGTCAGCTTTGTTGCCTGAATAGAAAGCATGATCGTTTTTTCGTTGATTTCATCCTGCATTTACCGGCCTCCTTTCTCTCTGCCCTACAAGAATAGTGATTAAATCCGCACTTTAAGGCCATTTAGATCCTCGGTGCGGATTCCGACAAGATACCAGTTATCGCCGTACTCCATCCGCGCAGGCTTCCACTTGCCGCGGGTAAACACCTCAAGGCAGTCTCCGCAGTGAAGCCCGCCGTAATATTCGGCAAGATCAAAGCGGATGTCATAGCGATCCCGATACTCATCAAAAATAAGGGTTCCCTGTCTCATATGATTTCCTCCTTCAGATCAGGTTTGGGTCGGCAGAGTGCGCCGCCTCCGTACATGTCGTAATTGACAAGGGCTGTGTAATAGCTGCCAATGGTGGATGGGGCATTGAACAGCGCAGCTTTTAGATACTGCTTGATGTTACGTATCTCTGTGGTGTTATCACGCATACAGTCAAGAACGAAGCGTATATGTTCACTGTCAAGCTTCATAAACTTGCTTTTTACCAGCTCTGCCGGGTAATCGTCTCCTGCAACGCGAATTTTCCTTCTTGAAGAACAGACCGTTTCAAGAATGATGTCAAGGATTTCATCAATCCTGTCGCGGTCAAGATTTTCTGTCTTGATAAGATGTTCATACTCGATATTGTCTTTGATTATTTCCTCATACACCTTATATGCATCGCTTCCTTCCGTTCTTTTCCTTTCCGGCTGCACAGCAGTCTCCAAAGGGAAGGGGTCAGGGGAAAGGATAGGAATGGAATCGATAATTGATCCATCTTTATTTTTTAGATCTTTATTTAGTATTTCTTTATTTAATTGCATTGGATTTTCCAACGTAGGGTTTTCCTGCGTTGGTTTTTCCAACGTTGGATTTTCCAATGTAGGTAAATCCGATGCTGGCGGTTGTTCATAGATCACATAGTCCGCGCCGCGCAATCGTCCTTTTTCATCTCTTGTACGGGAACGGACGATGTATCCGGCCTGTTCCAACTCTTTGATTGCTTCGCGGATTGCATCGATTTTCTCTCGGTTGATATGGGAAAGTCCCGCAAGGGTATAGTCCCAATCCTCCGGTAGCGAAAGCATTTGAGAAAGCAAGCCTTTTGCTTTCAGGGAAAGCTCCCTGTTCCGCAGATGATGGTTGCTCATTACGGTATAGCCCTTGTTTCGCTCTACCCGAAATACTGCCATAGTGTCACCTCCTCATAATTTTTCTGTTACGCAATAGAACAGCGATTTTGAGGGAAAAGGTATAAAGCCCTTAGCCGGTCGCAATTGCGCTCGGAAAACTGCTTACAGCAAGACAGAAATGCCGCCCAATGCGTAACGGTAGGCATGAAAAAAGCGGCATAGACTTCTAATAGAAAATCTATGCCGCAGGCAAATGCGAAAAGGGATGCTTCTTGTGGAAACACCCCTTTATCGCTTGATTATTCGATTTTTGATTTTGCCCCGTTTGCCCGCTGCCATAGAAAACTCTTGATTTTACTGCATTCTCTCATGTTTTCTTATGTCAGCGCGCCTGACAGGGCGGTTTTTTCTTCGGACTTCTCGATAGAAAGAAAAAGCACAAAAAAGCCCCCCTCAGATAACCTATACCCTGTGGGCACCTGTGGGTGTGGGGGGGTGGGTCGGCGGAGCCGAGCCGGGGGGAGGGATTAGCGAAGCGCAGTCTGTCCTGACGATTAGGGTGGGAAAGCGAAAGGCTAAATCATAGATTAACGCTTGAAATAGAGATGAAGTTTAGTGTTTATCTCTCCCTCAGGTTTCTTCGAAACCAGCTCCCTCGGTCAGAGGGAGCCTCAGGAAAAGGTTTTAGCTTTAGCGAATAGCTACAAAGCCCCCCTCAGATTTCGAGGGGGGTGGGTCTGCGGAGTCGAGCCGGGGGGAGTGAGCCAAAAAAGCCCCCCTCAGACCTGTGCCCAGTGGGTACGAGGGGGGTGGGTCGGCGAAGCCGAGCCGGGGGGAGGGATAATAAAGGAACTGCATTTGAACAAAGCGCAGTTTGCCCTGACAAGTGAAGGTAAGTAAAGAAAAGGTTAAAATATGTTTTTCATCCAATATATTGATTTTTCGTCCAAAATTAACTAAAATTGGACGAAACAGGGTTTTCGGACAAAAGGTGCTTTTATGAGAAGTTTTGATTATAACAAGCTGGCGGAACAAAAATGGCCGACGGATATTTTAAATCTTGTTGCAAAAATTCATGAGCGCAAAGGCAGACAGGATATGTTCATCAGCCAAAAGCCGGTAGAATTGGATCGTTTGACAGAGATTGCAAAAATACAGAGTACCGAGGCTTCCAATAGGATTGAGGGCATCGTTACAACCGGCGCCCGCATGAAACAGCTCTTCGAAGAAAAGACGACGCCGAGAAACCGTGACGAGAATGAGATTATGGGTTATCGCGATGTCCTTAATACCATTCATGAGAGCAGTGAATATATTCCTATACGCCCTTCGTATATTTTACAGCTTCACCGTGATTTGTTGCGTCGTGCCGGAGCATCTCATGCCGGCAGTTTTAAAAATATTCAGAACTATATCAACGAAACAAGGACCGACGGGACGAGCGTCACCCGTTTCATACCTGTTACCCCGAATGAGACGCCTGCGGCAATGGATGCGTTGTGCGAAGCGTATGAGCAGGCGCTTGCGAAAGAAAGAATTGACGCGTTAATCCTGATACCCTGTTTTATCGCCGATTTTCTCTGCATACATCCGTTTAATGACGGAAACGGAAGAATGAGCCGTCTGTTGACGCTTTTGCTGCTTTACAAAAACGGCTACGGAGTCGGAAAGTATATCAGTATTGAAAAACAAATTGAAAAGACCAAGGATCGTTATTACGATGTCCTGGAGACGGTAAATGTCGGATGGCATGAGGGAAAGAACAATACGGTGCCGTTTATCCGATATATGCTGAAAGTAATTCTTGCCTGCTATACGGAGTTTGAAAACCGCGTCGCATTGATGGGAAAGGCCGGGGTCGGCAGTACCGCCTATGACATTGTAAAGAAATATGTTGAGGAAAGGGTCGGCAGATTTACCGGCGCGGAGGTTGCTGCGCATTGTCCGAGTATCGGAAGGTCGTCCGCCCTGGCCGCGCTGAAAAGGCTGACTGACGAAGGAAAGATTATAAAACAAGGAGCCGGCCGAAGCACATATTACATCAGAGCCGATAGTATCAGCTAATCAGAGAGCACTTCCGCCTCGCAGACAACATCTGAAAAATATATACGTTTAATAAGCTCCCATTAAGGGAGCTTTTTTGTTTTATATAAAAAAGCTCCACTCATACTCACAGAGTACAGGTACCCACAGGGCAAAGTGCCCCAGAGGGTACAGGGACGAGGCGAGGGGAAAAACCCGCAACAGGTTGGCAGCGAAGTTTAAGCGTAAATTATAAAGCCCCACTCATACCCACAGGGCACAGGTACTCACAGAGTACAGGTACGAGGGGGGTGGTGAAGGCGAAGCCTGAACCGGGGGGAGGGATTAGCGAAGCGCAGTTTGTCCTGACGACGGGGGGAGTGAAAAAACATCGAAGCGCAGTTTGTCCTGACGACGGGGGGAGGGAAAAATAAATATAAGCCCCCCTTTTTATTGCTTTACCTCTTCTCCCTTATCTTATGCAAATAATCAAAATACCTGTTTATAGGATCGTCCGCTTCCTGTTTGGGTTTGGGAGGACGGCCTCCCAGTTTGCCGGACTCCCTCCTCTTCTCGCATATTTCAAAGTATTTCTTTTTATCCCTGTCGAGCTGCGCCTTTATAAAAGAAAAAGCCATAGCCCCCTCTGCGCCGAGTTCCAAAGTTTCCTCTCCCGAAACATGCGAAAATATCGCCTTAAAAAGCCTCCTCGCTTCCCTGTCGTCCAGCCTCGATATATGCTCCTTATAATCCGTATAAAGTATAAAACTGTTCTTCTTATCCATCGCCACCGCCCCGCATAATTCACTATCCAAACTATACAAAAGCCCATAAACGACAAACGACGACGAAAATAGAAGTAACAGTACGATAAAAGGAAGTATTATACTAATAACCTTCCCTCTTTTACATTAATATAAATTCAAATTTAGTCTCTGTTTATTCCCTTATTAACCTAAATGCTTTGATAAATCTAAATATTGTATTCTATTATATTTTTGCTTTGAAATATAAATCTCCTATCGTTTTGCTGCTGGTCCAATATTGACCTTGGAACTGTTCAACGTCGTCTATCAAGAGTCGACAAGTTCCAAACTGAATGGGGTTCTTATCACTATACTCGCTCAACGGATTGGTTTTATAAGAGTAGTATAAAACATATTCTCCATCTTCTTCTAACATTTCACTTGTAATACTTTTACTAATGATTTCATCCGTTTTAATTTTAATTCTTGTAGATAGTAGGGTTTGTTTAATAGAAATTTCAACTTCCTTCTCACCTAGGGTTCCACCATAATTATATTTTAAAAGTCCAGAATACTCTTTTTTAAACTTAGGAGTTTTAATCAACGGGTTAAACCTCCACAACCACTTTTCATATGTTAAAACTATAAATATTACTAATCCCACTGATTCAGAAAGCAACTCAATATACTCTATTAAATCAATAGGCTTTTTCAGTATAACTAAACAAAAGTAAACGATTAAAGATATATATCCTGAAAATTTTACCAAAGATTTCATATTAGAATTCATATTCATAAAACCTCTCTAGTTCTTCTATAAATCCTTTACACACACGCTCTCTTTCTTTATCATCTTCTCCTATGTATTTTATGTCATTAACCTCCTTGAAGTAAAACATGAATAGTCTAGTTATATATAAGTAGTCAACGATATTTTTAAATTTCATTCTGTAGCTATCATGTTTTAAAAATTCACCATCAGGAATGTTCCATAATAAACACTCTACATTAAAAGAGGTCGCTTTTTTTGCATAATTATATCCCTTTTCCTCCATCTGGCATCTCATTTCTTTTGCTATCCTAACCATTTTTTTAAAATAATAATTTGTACTTTTATTTTTTTCTATGCCATTTTTTAGGTGAACTTCGGGATAATTAATAATTCTTTCACCATAGTCAGGAACAATAATAATGCCCGGGATATAATTATCTATGTTATTACTATAATCCATCGAATAATTTCTATATCTCATAGCCGGAACTGAATCTGCATCTTTACGATAATTATTGCCATAAATTTTTATCGATTTGTTTTTTCTTTCTACGTCATCCCCAAACTTTTTAATCAAGGCTTCTTCCACTACATCTTTAAAAGATCTATCTTTTCGGCCTGCGCTTACAATGCCATAATTATCATCACCAGCTCCAATCCTATATTCTGTTTGAAATATATCTTCCTGTACTACGGCAATGTCTACATCACTATATCCTCTCACATTAGTGTTGTTAGCATAAGAGCCTTGCATAAAAATCTTTACATCATAGCCGTTAGCTCCTAACATTCTTAATTCATAAGATGAAGAATCATCATACGCTCTTCGGATAGAGTCTTTATCTCTAAACCCTAATTCTTTTAATGCATCTCCGACCATACGAACAGCATTTTTGCATTGCTCATCTTCTGTATCACTTATTGGTTCAGCATACCATTTAAGTTGTTCTTCTGAGAACTTCATAATTTGCTCCTATTGTTGTTTAACCTCTATATCATTTTTATCCTACAAAATTCAAAGATTAATCATTTCATTAAAAATCATATCTAAATATTGTTAAGGTAGGGAATCTAACAGTGTAAAGATAAAAGATATCAGAGTAGTTATATTGTAATTATAAATACTTTTTTGTTTTTCTCCATATGCTACGAATACAATAAATATAATTCATTTTAGTTTGCTTCTATATAAACTCCAATCTGAGCAGAAGAGTAGAAATTAGACTGCCCATTGCAAAAGTGAGTTTAAAGAATTTAAAATTCAAACCCGAGGGGTTATATTTCCTCGGGTTACTGTGTAATCTTAAAACTTCATTCTTTAAGCTTTAACGATTAT
The DNA here is from genome assembly GCA_012520915.1 of Oscillospiraceae bacterium. Taxonomy (GTDB): domain Bacteria; phylum Bacillota; class Clostridia; order Oscillospirales; family Ruminococcaceae; genus WRIP01. The sequence continues at coordinate 52,379 of JAAYNJ010000019.1, read as the reverse complement.
TCATTCCATCGGCTGGATTTTGCTTTCAATAAAGTCAATTTCTTCCTGGTCTAATCCATTTTTTTAATCGAAGTCTTTATGTGTGTTTTTTCTTCTTCTGTAAGTCCATACTTATCAAAAAGTTGTTCGTCGACTTCATCAATAGATTTAGACCAAACAATATCTGATGAGCTCGTGAAATCCTGCATTGGAACAAATCTATATGTTTGTTTAGTACCATGTTGACTTATCTTAGATAGTCCATGCAAAAACCTTGCAAACTTTGTTTTCATATATTTAGATAAATAATTAGCCGATGTTTCCGACAAGTCCAAGTCTGCTCCAAATACAAGGAAGGTCTCTGTAGAAGCTGAAGATGGCTCTCCAACAAAACTATTTTGATTATCGTCATTCAATTCTGTTCCTATGTTATTAGCATAAGGAGCATATACCTTCCAAGAATCTATCCAGGATATGTTTTTAGTAATTAGTTCTTTTTCAATAAATCCTACTGCATTTGCCTTCCCGTAGCATTTAACCGGATTCAAAAGTCCCTTTTTAGATTTTTTAAATAAGGTACTATTAATTAAGTTACCTTCCAGTCCAAATGGTTTTCTCGAAGAAACAATATCAGAAAAGCTTTTATGTTCTAACTTAAATATCTTTTCAGCTATTAAAACACCTATTGAATCTCTAATAAAAATGTCTATCCCTTTTTGCTTCATCGTTCTTAATTTATCGTAAACAATTTTATTATTCCTATGTGTGACAACCCTTACAACATTAGATATTTTTTCGCTATCCATTAAATAATAACATATACCGCCTCTATTGTTAGTTCCAGGAAAAATATCCTCTGGAGTTAGCACATCATGCAATTCTCGAATAGTATTATCTGAAAGCATTTGGTCTCTAAATGAATCCAGCCCCTTACCTCCTGCAAACCAACGAGTAGGAGTTACAAAAGACATATAATTAGTCGAAATTTTTTTTGATAATAAAACAAACTCATGATAGATAGGTTTTGCACTTGCTGCTGCACCTCCATCTCTTACATTATATGGCGGATTGCCTACCACTGCTCCAAACTTCACCCTCTCACCTCCCTCGTTTATATCTTCTTTAAGAGTTATTTCATTAAAGGGTTTATTCTGTCTAAGCAGTAAACTCACCCTGTCGTAGTCGATATTAGCCTTTTCGTCTTTTATATCCAATAAATCGTATGACGTAAACTCTTTAGCTATATTGTCCGTATTAAGTCCTAATATCTCGTAAAACTTTCTTGTCAATTCATATGCAGGAGGAGAAGTCGGGATAGCGAATATTCTGTCTTTTATTTCATCATGTTTATATCCTAATCCAATTAGCCTCTTATAAATAGCTACCGGATACTCTGCCGCCTTACTTGCTATATCTAAAAACACTTCTCCATTCTCTAAAATTCTCTTAAACCCATCTTCCGGGATGAGCGCAACCATTTCATCACATGTAGATTTAGGAGTGATTATTTCAGATTCTGATAACCTATTAAACTTATTTAAAGATGTTTCTGCTCTTTCTAGAGCAGTCTTTGTCTCATCAAAAGACAGGTTAGATATATTCTGAATCTTGTAATCCAGAGCATTTCTAACAAATGGATCCATGTGCTTAGCTATTTCAATTAGAACATCTTCACGTAATCCAAGGTTTTTCAGTATTCTTTTATTATTTTCTTCAGGAATGCTTTTAATAATGTCATCTAGAGAATATATCTGTTTGTCAATTAAAAATGTATAAAACAATATTCTTTGATAGTATGTTTGGAATTTCTTGCAGAAATCAATCTCCTCTTCTTCATATCCTTCATAATCTTCTTTTGAATCAGAAGGCGCAGGCGAATCATCTATCTCTGGAGTTGTTTTATCCACATCTAAATCTCTTTCTTCCCCTTCATGCACATCAAATGATAAACCCTCTTTAGAGTTAAAGTCAGCTTGTCTTGCTATTATCTCTTTAATTAATTCATTATTCAATAAAGCAAAATCAAATGGTATATCCGTTACTTCATCAGATATACTTCTTTCACTGTTATATTGGCTTATATGTTTTAAAATATCTGTTGCTTTGACTCTTTGAATCTGGTTTTGATTCATAGTTATTACAGGAGATATGTGTAATTCTTCATCTATTCTTTCTTTTAATCGCAAATTACCTCTTTCTTCTATATTTGCGTTAAAAATCAAGGACTTCTGTTCTTGCAAACTAAATAACCTATGGGGACTAAAGTCTACCAATAAAGTTTGAGGTTTCTTATTTTCTTTAATAGCACCCGCTTCACTGTATAAAGTCCTAATAAATTGGTTTTGAAGCCTAAAAATCGCCTGATCATATTCTTGTGGCGATGCAGTATCTTTCAGAAAAATCATCGTATCCCATTCTTCAACAGTTGATCCCGTTAACATGCGATTTACAGTTAAGGTAATAGTCTTTTTATTTTCTTTTTCTAACTGTTTAATCGTTCTCTTAATGTCAGACGGTTCGGGATATTTATTGTGAGCGTCTAGTCCAGAAATATTTACAATTTGATATTCTCCGAGATGCTTAAAATTCTCTTTATTTTGGATTAATAGTTCTTCCATAGCATCGCATGAAGCACAGCGTGGTAAAACCATAACCATATGCCTACACATTTGGCCTTTTTTAATTTTGTCATAATCTAAAAAAGGAAAAATATTCTCATCTTGTTCTGTGCCATCGATTGCTTTTAATAAAGCCAAAACCTCATTTTCATTAATAAATTTCCTGTGCTTATTTTCTCTATTGTCTTTTCTAATACTTTGGGGACTGAACAATCCAGTTAGTCCTATAGATACTCCGGACTCTTTAAGAGCTCTCATTTTTTCAATAGAAGATTCGTTAGGCATAAAAGCGAATCTTATCATCTGTGGAAATCCATAATATGGGTTATCCCATTCTTCCACACCATCCTTCATTAAGTTTTCTTCATCCCATTTTTCTTTCTCATTAACAATATCCGGAAATTGAACAAAGGAGATTATATCATCTTCCTGAAATTCGCCTCCCATCAAAATCCTATACGGAGTTCCGGATAGGTGAATCCGGACTTTTGAATTCAAAGTCTTAATTACTTCATCAGCTTCATCTTGCAATACGCATTCGTCCTCTAATTTGGTAAGGTATTTTTGCTCAGATTTGCTTACCATTAGGACAGCGCCAAAAGATTCAGCCCTTGCTCCGAAATGGGTTTCGTCCACTATCAGAAGGTCAATCTGACTTTCAAAGACCTCCCTATGTTTATCTTTTTTTTCTTCACCCTGTAAATCCTGAAGGGTGAGAAAAACAACTGCGGTTTTGCCCTCTTCTAATACCTCTTTAATCGCTTTTTCACTTTCTTTTAGTTTCTTCTCGGTTAAAAATACATAATTCTTGAAATTTCCGGCGCTTTCCACCGTCTTTTTCCATTCCTCTTTTACATCGGCTTTAGCAGAAACAACTACTACAAGCTTAGCATCCATAGCCTTGGCGCAACAAAGCGAGGTAAATGATTTACCGAAGCGCATAACGGCGTACATAAGCAGGTTTTTTCTACCCGATTTAATCGCTTTTATAAAATTCTCGACTGCTTCCTTCTGGTTAGGCCTTAACTCCCAGCTCTCACCTCGAGAATATTCATATACTTCAGGCAGGCGATCTTTTGATCTGTAATAGGTATATTTATCGGTATTCTTTTCGTAATTTATTTTTATATCGTCTATCGCTTCTTTAATATCTTTAGATGACGTTTCTCTAAAAAACTCTCTGCTATAGTGTGCATGAGGAAATTCAGATTCAGTCAAACGTGGTTTTTCAAGGTCATTTTCAAGATAGGAATGAACCGAAAAGTCTCTGAAATAAATGTCTTCCGACACCATCGCCTTATCTTCAAAAGTTTTTTCAAGCCCCGGATAATGCATCGACCATTCTTTTAAGCGCAAAGAAACGGGGCGGTATGTATCCCCCACTTTGGTATAGTTCGGTACGGTATTCGTCGTAAAAGCGTATACTCGGGGCGTCACCCTTCCGATTATTAAGTCTTCTAATTCGTTTAGACCTAAAATGCTTTGTTTCACTGACCTACCTCACCCTCTGTTAACTTGAAAAACTCTATGTCCTTCTTGCTGCGCCAATCCCTTATTTTGCAATAGGATATCTCTTTTTCTTCGTTCTCTTCTTCAAAAAGCGAAATCTGCTCAAACTGTTCTACCACCTTTTTATAGGGTATCGTCATGGTAAGACCGTCCATCTGCCAAATATTCCATGAGATTATCTTCGCAATAGTCATCAGTTCCTTTTCCGTCGGCTCTCTCTCAATATGATTTTTCATATAGTCAACATAACTGTAGAGCAGATTTTCTCGCGCTAAAAGCAGACTGTCTCCCTGAAATTCAAAGCCGTAGATACTCTGAAATGCCCGTTCAGACCATTTTAACCATTCCTCTTCCGTTTCGGTATTTTCAGAAACTATCCGCATTTTTCTGTCCAACAATCCGATTCGGTTGTTAACCTTTATAAATTCACCCGTAGTGGTGTCATAGCGGCTCACCAGGTAAGGCGCCTCACCACAGGTTATTTCCAGCCTCCGCTCGTCTACATAGTCTTTCCAGCTTTTGCCTTTTTCTTCAGGGAACTCTATTTTCCCCTTTACCGTTTTCCAGCTTTTATCTCCCGAAATGTTAAAAACTTCTTTCCTGCCGAACCAGGCTTCATCTATGAGATTGTTCTGTTCGTTGCACAACCAGGAGGGGGTAAAAACCTCCGCCTTTTCTTTGGTTCTATCCCCTTGGAGTTCTTTCGACTTGACCACTCTCGGCTTTATAACCCCGGAATTTTTCCCCGAAATAAGCTCTGCTGTTATCGGATAATGTGAATTATAGGAATATCCCAAATCTATGTAGTCTTCGGTTCCCCAAATAATATTTTGACCCGATGTCCTGTCTATTAGCAGGACATCGAGAAGCTTAGGGTTAATATCTATTAATTTTTGTTCATCAATATCTATGCCGTTTTTCATATGCAATCCATAAAATTTGTTTCCTAAGAATAATCTCTGTTGTTTTTGGATTTTTATTTATAATTTCAAGCAATTTATTTCGTCTTTCAACAGGTGTTAATTTTTGACCGTCATTTTGACCCACATTTCGACCGTCACTTTGACCGTCATTTTTCTAAATTTACTCCCCTACTCTCCCCGCCCGAAACTTCGGAAGGAGTTTATCGAGAAGGTTTTTAAACTCTTAAACCTGTTTGTCCGTACTTTAGTTAATCAAAACGCCTCAGCCTTTGGCAAACTCGATAAAGTCCGTTTCCTTTCCCTTTTGCCAATCCATTATCCGGCAGTAGGTTGTCTTTTTTTCTTCGTTTTCTCCCCCGAAAAGCGATGTCTGTCTGAACTTATCCCTATCCCCTATGTAGGGCGGAGTCATATTTTCGCCGTCCATCTGCCAGATGTTCCAGGAGATTATCTCCGCGATTTCCCTGAGATCCTCTTCCGTCGGATCAGTCCACATTATTTTGTGCGAAAAGTCGACATAGCTGTAGAACAGGTTCAGGCGCGCTATAAGCAGGTAGTCCCCCTGAAACTCGTAGCCATAGACACTCTGAACAGCCCGTTTCGACCACTTCCGCCACTCAATTTCGTTTCTCACGTTTTCACTTACAACGCGGAATTTTCTATCCAGAATTCCGATTCGGTTTTTTACCTTTATGTATTTCCCCGAGATTACGTCGTATCGGCTTGTCAGATGAGGCGCCTCTCCGCAGTTTATCTCTATTCTCCGCTCGTCAACATAGTCCTGCCAGTTTTTATCCGTTTCTTCCGGATAGTCCGGAAACTTTATCGGCGGTTCCGCCGGTTCCCAATGCTTGCTCCAGGGTTCGTTAAAAACATTTTTCCTGCCGAACCATTCCTCGTCTAAGAGGTTGTTTCGCTCGTTGCACAGCCACGCCGGCACAAACTTTTCCGCCTCTTCCGGACTGAAACCCTCTGCGCGACCCCCATACAACATCGCCCTCGGCTTGATAAGTTCGAAATTGCTCCCTCTGATAAGCTCCGGCATTATCGGAGAGCGGGAATCATATTCTTCTCCCAAAAGCTCATATTCGCTGTCGGACCAGATAATATTTTGGCCCGTCGTCCTGTCCGCCAACAAAATTTCGAGAAGCCGAAGATCAATATCTATCGGCGTTTTTATTTTAATGTCTTTTATCTTTTCCATATTTCTCCTGTATTTATAAATATCGGGTTTGGTAGATTTATCTTCACTTTTCTCCCCCTCCGTCACAGCTAAAGCTGTGCCACCTCCCCCGTCCGGTGGAGGCTTTATATTTTCTTTATCTAGGCTCCCTCAGACCGAGGGAGCTGGTTGCAACGCAACCTGAGGGAGGGATAAACGCTATCTTTCTTTGTTTTCGAGGAAGCGATTTACAGCCAAATCTATTGCTTCGCAGACTCCGGAAAAGTTTTTGTCTATATCGAGATTGCTCACTCTAAAGATTTTAAAGCCCATAGCTTCAAGTTCCGATGTTCTCTTTTTGTCCTTTTCTATCTGTTCTTCTTCGTAATGTCCGCCGCCGTCGAGTTCTATACACAGCTTCGCTTTTGCACAATAAAAATCGACTATATAATTTCCTATCGCTTTTTGTCTTTGAAAACGATAAGTATGATTTCTTAAATAATCATACCAAAGCTTACGCTCCCACGGCGTCATATTTTTTCTCATTTCCTTCGCCAAAGGAATATTCGCTTTGTTATATGTCTTCATAGTTTTTACCGTTTGGCACTTTGTTTCGGATTAAGTGCACATCCATGTATTTAAATATGCTTTAATGTTCCCTCCCCCCGGTTCAGGCTTCGCCTTCACCACCCCCCTCGTCTGAGTGGGGCTTTTTGTATTCACTCTTTGTTTTCGAGGGAAAGGTTTACAACGAAATCTATCGCCTCGCAGACTCCGGAAAAGTTTCTGTCTAACAAATATTACCTCTTCTAGATAATTACTTCAGTTAGTGTCTTTTCCGGACAAATTCGTTTTAACTATCCACTCTCCGGCTTTGGAACTTCCTACATATTCTATATTGCCGTCTTTTGTTAGCTTTGCTAAATCTCGTTCAACTGTGCTTATAGATACGTTAAGAGTTTGAGATAGTTGTAAAGCTGTTGTTTTTGGATTTTTATTTATAATTTCAAGTAATTTATTTCGTCTTTCAACAGGTGTTAGTTTTTGACCGTCACTTTGACCCTCATTTTGACCGTCACTTTGACCCTCATAATTTAAATTTTTCAAAACTGCAAAAAACGAAGTCTCTGTTGATCTGAATTCGGGTTTTAAATTTTCCTTAAAGTTCTCTTCTGACTCATAGGTTTCGATAATGTTTCTCAATCCCGAGCCTCGTCTTTCCATTAAGTCCATTCTTGCAAAAACATCAGCTAAAACAGGATTTCTTCTGGTAGACGCAATATTATATATGTCTATATCCTGGATAAAAGTACCATCATACATACCGCCTGGTGAGTAAACTTCTAATCTGTCATCATAAATATCAATATGAACTTCACTACCAATCACTGAATAATCTCTGTGAATCAGCGCATTGACTATCGCCTCCTGAACTGCTCGTTCCGGATATTCGGGATACTCTACTCTATACACAGGTCCTTTTTTCCACATTTTTTTGCTGTTTCTTTTTACAAAATCTAAAGACGCATTGAGCAGGTATAGGAGATTTCCTTCAAACTCTTTGTCGTCTAAAGCCTCCATAAGTCCATGAGTCTTTTCAAGTCCATTCCATCTCGTACAAAATACTCTAGATTGATAAACTTGATACCCATCTGCAAAAAGAGTACCCGCTATCGTCAGAATTCCTTCCTCATTTACTAAACCAAATGACTTTAAGTCTCTGCCTTCAAGTGGTTTTCCAACTCTATTGAGATACTCCAACTTGAGTCCTTTAAAAGAAACTTCCTCTAATCGTTTTTCTGACAGCAAAGAATCATAGGTGCGGTTTTGTCCTTTTAGGGATAGATTGACTATATCCATTTGGGAAGCATTAACACTTTGGTTTCCGACTCGTTTATATGCGGTTCTTGAACCGCTTTCTACAAAGAAATACGGTGTATTTCTTCCCGAAAAAACAGTTAAGATAAGTACGAACTTCTCTTCAAACTCCTCTATTTCAATATCAACCTCGGGGATGGGATCTATTTTTGTTTTTATGGCTTCGCTGACGAACTCTGCGTCCCCTTGAAAATCTTTTAAGCCTGCAATCGTATTATCCTCTTTAACTCCGAATAAAAGCTTTCCACCACGACCGTTTGCAAAAGCGGACACACTCTTTAACCAAGATTTGGGTCTGTTTCTTTCTACCTTTTCTTTTTTGTCATAGAAATTTGTTTCTCCCAAATAATCTTCCAGATTCAAAAAACTCCCTCCCTTCATTTGATTCTTATAGCTCATCTCAGAACTTAAGCTCCCCCTCCCCCGCCTGGAATATGCGTTTTTGCGTAAGAATAAGCGCGCGGAATTTAAGGAGGAGTTCGTCGGGGAGGTTTTTTATATTCTTTTCCTCTTCGGTAAGCTCGATTGAATTAAGCTCCGCAAGCTCTATCGTGTATTCTTCCATCCTGTTGACGAGTTCGTCGTATTCCTCGGATTTGAGGTGTTTTATAAAAGTGTCGTACTTCTCGTGTCCTATAATTTTGTCCGCCGCGCGATTTACGAGTTCTATCGTCTTTAAATCCAGCTTTCCTTTTCTGATTTTAACGATATATCTCTTTAAAAGAGACTTATATCTCTTAAGCGCCGCCATCTCGAGGTTCTTTATCCTTATATACAAACCGCTTCCCAGCGCAACCAGGCCCATACCCAAACCGGCAAGGAAGAGTTTGCCCTCGTTTCTCTTTGTAAAAACAAGCGCCTCGGTACCCAAATGCCTTAGCCTTTCGGCGATATCGTAATCAATAGGCCTTAAATACTTTATGGGTTGCCCTGTTTTCGTCCTGACGGCATTGCCCACGGCGACGCCCACTTTTTTAAATTTTTCCGACATCATTCCGCCCACAAAATCGGTCGGAATGAAAAACGGTTTCTGAATTACTGCCACAATCTACCTCGGTTAAATTAAACTCCGGTTTCGATTATCTTTATGATAAAGGCAGCTTCTTTTATTTAACGCCCTTATCATACCGCAAGCCCTGTCCCTTAGTACGGACTTTAAAGCGGTGTTTTTTATAAAGCCGAATTCAGCCTTATCATATAATTTTATCATATAGGGGATATGTTTCAAATAAACTGTTTTAGTGCACCTAAGGTTTTATCCCTTAATCCGCCACCTCATCCATAGCTTCCACCAAAAAGCTGACGGGGCGGAAGCCGTCGTTGCAGGATATCATCGCGGACATGGGGTCCTTCATCCAGCCCTCATAAAAATCCCCTCTGCCGTTTGCGAGCATCATCACGAAGGGAGAAAGGCTCTCCCATGCGCTGTCGCAAAACCCTTCCGGCTTCTGCCAGCCGTTTGCGATATAGACGCTTCCCTCGACAATATCGCAGGGATTTTCTATCGGATTTTCGTATTTCTCAATCAAATCCGGATAACTCGCCTTCCTCATAACGGTAATTTTAACTTTGTTCATGTTTCTCCTATATAAAATCAGGTTGAGTGCTTTATCTTAACTTTTCTCCCCCTCCGTCACAGCTAAAGCTGTGCCACCTCCCCCGTCCGGTGGAGGCTTTTTTTAGTTCACTCCCCCCGGCTCGGCTTCGCCTTCACCACCCCCCTCGGAATCTGAGGGGGCTTTCTATTTTTTTCCTGGCTCCCTCGTACTCACAGAGCACAGGTACCCAAAGGGCACAGGGACCGAGGGAGCTGGCATCGTAAGATGACTGCCTGCACCCGCAGGGCACTTTACTCGGAGAGTAAGGGAGGGAATGATTTAGCCAAGCTCTTTCTATTTATAAAAGCTTGTTACAATGTAATACTCTTTCTCTTATCTCCCACTTTTGAAAATATCACTCTATAATCACGCTCACGCTTTCGGGGATGTCGCCGGTTATCCTCACCTCTCCACCGGTATATTCCGCGCTGTATTCAACTGCGTCCCTTTTTATCCAGAAATCGCCGTAAATCGTCATAGTGGTCGGAACCGCGCCGTTTGCCCTTGCGTATTCCACCATATCGGGGTAGATGTCCAAAGAAATCTCCCCGAAATAGTTCGGGTGGCAGAAGTAAATAAGGGGCATTCCCTTTTTGAGTTTGTCGTCCATCGAGATTTTATAGAGTTTAAGTATCTCTTCGGCGGAGGTTCTCTCAACTCCCCTCTCTCTGCAGCTGACCCAGAGCCTGCAGATGTTAAATCCGTCGACCGGAACCTGAAGAGGGCCTATCTGCTCGCCGTCAAGGTAGGGGTAAAAGGGCAGACCGCCGTTTTTAAAGCCGAAATCGGAAGAGTGTCTGTAACCTCTCAACGAGAGGGCCTTTGCCATATTAACTCCGTACATTCCCCTCGGAGCGCAAAACACCCTTTCAAACGGCAGGCCAATGCTCTCCATCCACTCGTCGAACTTATCGAGGCTTTCGAGGTTTTCCTCAAGACTGTCCATAGCGTTGTGGATGTAGTTGTGGCAGGCTATTTCGTTGCCCTCGGCCGTTCTTTTCATATTTTCTATATACAGTTCATTTCCGACATTGTGTTCGCCCGACATATAGACGGTAAAGGGACAATCCGCAATCTTCGCAGCCTCTATAAGATCCGAGGTGCCGGGTTCGCTCATTCCGTCGCCGTCAATGCGGTAGGCAAAAATGTTCTCCGCGCCGTCGGGATAGTAGCCGAGCCTGACATAAGGGAGATTTGCCGTTTTGAAGCAGAGGCGGATTATATGCCGAAGAGCCGATTCTATCTTCTCCTTATCCGTCGAAACTATCCTCTCGTCGAAGTCAAAGAGGTCGGTTGTGTTGCGCAGGGTGCTTCCCTCCGCCGTCAAAATCTCCGCCATCGGTATTCCGGTATAAAAAAGCGTTCCCTTTCCGATTTCCTTTTTAATAATCACGGGATAAAATCCGGGATAACGGTTGTCCCTTATCGCGCGGTTTTCGTGTGTGGTGAGTTTTCCTATCCCTTCCCCCTCGAATATCGATACCAGAGAAACTATCCTCGCCTTCCCCTCACCGCAGAAAGAGAAATCCGCATATTCGAGATTTGCCTTTGTGAGATATCCGCTTTCAAAATCAAAGGTATGTTTATCGGCGGAGGAAACAAACGCCACGCCTCCCGCGGTAACATAGTCCAGCCCCCAGTCGGGAAAATCCTCTTCAAAAAAGAAGACGGGAAAGTCTCCCCTCTCTTTTGTCATAACGAACGGGGTCTTTTCCTGTCTCAAAAACTGCAGGAATCCTCCGCTCATCTTCCTGTTTTCATATACTCCGGTTATAAGCTTCATATCTCTCTCCTTAAAACTGAAGGTATCCCCTACCGATGTTTCTCCTGTCTTAAAACGCCTTATTTCCATTATACCCGCCGAAACAGATATTTAAAACTTTAAATCGTCCCGTGGGTAAAATCGAGCTTTTCTTTTAAACATTGACATTCTACAGCGAAACGATACACTGGAAATATAGTCGAAAGCCGCTTCGGAAAAACCCGTCTTAAAGTGTACCGCCAAACAAACCTTAAGACTTAAAAGATTGGAGGTAAAAAATGGTATATCCCCTAGGCATGTATTCCCCTGAAATAAAGCGCGATACCGTTGAAAGACTTTTTGATGCCGTCAGTATATACGGATTCAAGGAGATGCAGTTGAACTTTTCTTCTGTCTGCGGCGAGGAGATGCCCGAAAAAATTGAACCGGAGTTTGCCGCCCGCATTAAAAAGGCCGCCGACGACAGAGGTATAGTTATAAGCGCGGTCAGCGGAACCTTCAATATGATACATCCCGACCCTGCCGTAAGAGCCGAGGGCGTCGTCCGCTTTGAACAGATTGCGGCAATATGCTCCATACTCGACTGCAAGGTTATAACCCTCTGCACCGGCACGCGCGATCGCGACCTTATGTGGCGCTGGCACGACGACAACGAAAAACCGGATGCATGGGACGATCTGCTGGATACCACGGAAAAACTTATACCGATAGCCGACAAATACGATGTAATCCTCGGTATTGAAACCGAAGCTTCGAATGTCGTAAATACGCCCGAAAAAGCGCTGAAGCTGATAAACAGCTTTGAGACCGACAGGCTGAAGATAATATTCGACCCCGCAAACCTGTTCCGCAAGGGTATGGCTAAACCTGAGAATGCCGTTAAGGTAATCGAGGAAGCTTTCGCCCTGCTAAAAGACTATATCGTAATCGTCCACGGCAAAGATATACACGCAGGAGACGGCATAAGCTTCACCTCTGCGGGTCGGGGAATAGTCCCCTTCGAGCGCATGTTGGAGCTGCTCGACGACATAGGTTACAACGGCTCGATTATCATCCACGGCATGCGTGATGAAACTGAGTTTCCCTACTCCGTCGCATTTATGAACGAGCTTATGAGGTAAGCGAAAGGCCCGTTGCATCTTTTAAGCTTCGCTTAAGTTCAAATCTTTATATTAGGCTCCCTCAGATGAGGGAGCCGGTTTCGTAAGAAGACTGTCTGCATCCGGAGAGTAAGGGAGGAATTTAGAGCGGTTCACCTGAGCTATGTTCTTTTAAAGATTCCTCCGGCCGGGGGAGCTGTCTGCGAAGCAGACTGCCTGTACCCGCAGGGCACTTTGCTCGGAGAGTAAGGGAGGGATAAACAGGAAAATTTATCTCTTAATCCAGTTTTTAATCTATGATTTAGCCTTTGACTTGTCCCTCCCCCCGTCTTCAGGACAAACTGCGGTTTATTCAAATTCTCTGCTTCGCACGTCCCTCCCCCCGGCTCAGACTTCGTCTTCACCACCCCCCTCGTGGCTGAGGTGGGCTTTTTTGTACTTTTTCTTAGGCTCCCTCGGACCGAGGGAGCTGTCATCGTAAGATGACTGAGGGAGGGAAAATAAATTATTCCAATCAAAGAATTATTCCTCAAAAAAAGACCGGATCCTTAAGTCGGATTCGGTCTTTTAGTCTCTTTAAATTAACGGATGTTACGCCGTTACTTCATAGGTAAGCCTCTCGTCAAAGCAGTCGGTCGCCTCAAAGTAGTCGGTTCCGATCCGTGCGTTAAGCACGAATTCGAAGTTCTCGAGCTCATCTATGCCGAGTTCATCGACTTTATTGTATTCAATTACTATCGCCTTCGTATAGAGACGGATTCCGGGCAAAACTTCCTGGCCCCAAGTGGTGTAGACCATAAAATCGTTTACCGAGACTTCCTCCCAGCTTAACCACATATATTCCGAGGTTTTATTATGTATGTAGATATGGGCGACATATCCGTTATCGGGGTCGTATTCAACAGAGTCTATTACATACTTAAACTGTTCGTTATCCACCAAAACACGTTCGCCTTCGACAGGCTCCCTGTCCTTAAACACGACGCTTGCCGCATCGAGCCCCGTGGGATAGAAAGAAACCGTCTCTTCCATAACGTCGTCATAGGTTTCCTCCATATCTTTTATACCCACCCTCAAAGTCATTTCCTCTATAACTTCGATGTTCGCAAGTTCGAGGTCATCCTTTCTTATTGTCATGACGGAATTGATTTTCTTTCCCGCCGTGACTTCCTGGTTCCAATACAGTCCCACAATGCCGTAACCGCAGACCGAGCCGTTTTTTACATAAACGCTCAGTTTTATGTCGGACTTGTTTTCACACAGGAAATCAATCTCCAAATCTCCGTATTCGTTGATTTTAAGACTCGAAACGGTCAGCTTTATGAACTCGTCGTCGATTATCACCTCGTCCTTTATCGGATATTCTATAGCGGTTTCTTCCGACTTCGGGGGTCCTTCCTCTTCAGGTTGCTGTGTTTTTTCAGTCCCGGGACTTTCTTTTTCCGGCGATTCCTTTTTAGCCCCGCATGCCGTGACCGATAAAATCAAAACGGCAACAAGCGCGAATATTAAAATTCTTTTCATATCAAAGCTCACTTAAATAAAGTGATATACTCCTTTCGGCTTTACCTCTTTTTACCTTCAAAAATGAAGGTTTTACAGTTGAAATATATTCTTCTTATATTAAAAATACAATATACTTTCATACGAATTTTTGATGTTTTTAAGCCCTTGCTTTTATGCAAAATCACATGAATAAATGAATATTTTTATCTTGGGGATTGTTAAGCTTTTAATGCGGGGGTTAGGCTTGTTCGCTTAAGTTTCAGTTTTTTTGGCTCCTCCGGACGGGGGAGCTGTCATCGACAGATGACTGCCTGTGCTCGGAGAGTAAGGGAGGGAAGTTATAAGAACTTACCTTTTAATTAACATCATAAAAACAAGGTTTTGTCTTTCACTTATCCCCCCGTAACTTTGCTTTGAGATTCGCTTTCCCTCCCCCCGAGTCGGCTCTGCCGACTCACCCCCCTCGGCCGAGGTGGGCTTAAAGAATTTTTCTATGTGCTAATATTTGAAAAAATTATCATTTTATTTAACCTTTAAACCGCTTCGGCGTTTAGAAAAGTTCTCGGTGTGACTTTATACAGCTTCATAATTTAAATAGACAGAATAATTCCTGAAGGATTGTGATAAAACTTAAGCCAGTTAGAACTTTTCAGCCGAAGCTTTAAATCCGTTCAGGGGTGTGGGGAAAGTCGGAATTCCCCACGTTTTGCATACTTTTGCAATCAAAAGTATGAATTATCTCCAATCAAAAAATTATTTCTGAACGGTTTACCTATATACTGCGGTTATGGGGAGCTCTAATGTTTTAAAAAATAAACCCCCGGGTCTTTTATCAAGACCCGGGGGTATAATTTAAAGTTTCGGGATTTATTTCATGGTAAGGACATATTCCCCTTCATAGAGGACATCGCCGAAAATTTCCGTGCCCGACACTATAAGTTTAAATTCTATCTTCTCGACTTCGGTTATTCCGCTATCTTCAAAATAACCCAGGTAAAACTCTGCCTCGCTCACGGCTTTTCTTCCTGCGTTAACATATTGTATCCAGAATGGTTCCATATCAACGCCGTTTACCGTTACATCGCTGAATTCAAAGCTCAATTCCCTGTCGGTTTCGTTTTCAGTATAAATCTGCAACGTGTAGCTTAACCTCTCTTTGTTCACATATGCCTTCTCGATTGTAAGCTTAAGACCTTTATCGTCGAGGGCAACCAGCTCTCCTTTTACGGGAGGTCTTTCGGTTTCTTTATAGGAACCCGCGTCGAGACCGGTCGGATAAACGATGAAGGATTTATCAGCGATATCGCTCCAGGAAGTGCCGTCGTAACTAGTCACCCACAAATCGAATTCGACTTTTTCCACGACTTCGATATACGCTTGTTCCAGTTCATTTTTTTTAAATATCATCTCGGTATACATCTTTTTCCCGGGTTCGACATCTGACAGATGCAAGAATCCACTCACCATATATCCGTTAACCGTGGTGTTGGCGGTGTACAGATTCATCTTTTTACCCGACTTATTGTCGCAGAATACTTTAAAAATGAAATCGCCCTCGTCGTTTACATAAGTTTCAATTATTTCTACAGTCATATCCTTGTTGTCCACGAGGGTTAAATCGGACAGGGGGTACTTTACTTTGGGTTCGGTTTTTTTCTCCTCTTCCTTTTTCTCTTCCCCGGGTTTTGTTTCATTTTTGTCCGCGCCTTTTTCGCCCGGCAGGACTACTTCCGTCTTATCGGAAACAGGCTCATCCGATTCATCTTTTTTTTCGCACGCGAAGAGAAAAATCACCGCAGCGACTATAAGCAAAACCGCAACTATCCTTTTCATTATCTCCTCCCTTTCCAAGCCGGGATTTATCTATAAACTTCATGTTCCGTAATTTCTTTAATCCGGTTTAGGGGTTGTATTTGAACACTTTCTCATAAAAAACTTCGTCCCAGTTGTTGTTATTAACTATTCGCAACGTAAATTCTATCTCATTTACTTTAGTTATTCCGTTTTTGTCAAAATCCTCACGCATAAACGGAGCGTCGCAAACAGCTCTTTTTTCGCTTGTAACCACCTGTCCCCAATAGGAGTCCATACTGATCCCGTTTACCGACTCATTATACCAACAGAAATACAAATCCAAGGTGGGCTTGTAATTTTCAATATACAGCTTCAGTGTGTAGCCAAGTTCCCCGTCTTCGTCCACGCCTTCGATTACAAATTTGAAGTTTGCGTTATCGTCGATAACCACTCCTTTATCGGCATGGGGTTTGCTCGGGTAGGTGACCGTTTTTGCATCGAGACCTGTCGGATAAACGGTGTAGTACCCCGAGACATAACTTTTACCGCCCGAATCACCTAAAGAATATACATCGATAAAGATATTGGCTTCCTCCACGACGGTTATGCCCGCCTCCTTTAGTTTGTCGGCATAAAACACCATTTCGGACTCGCTGCTGCTGTTGGCCTCGGTTTCCGAATACCATTCGGGGTAAATCATATATCCGTTTACCGACGGATTATAACAGAAGGCGATTATAGGGTCGGCGGTTTTATTTTTGCAGAGCATTTTCAATCTGAAGTTTCCGCTTTCATCGGTATATGCTTTGACAACGCTCAGAGTAACATAACTGTTGTCCTCGATGACTTCATCGGATATGGTATATACCGAATCGGGTTTAGGCTTTTTTCCCGGTTCCGTCCACTTTCCGGTGCCGGGTTTAAGCGTTACATCTTCCAACTCCGTTCCGGTAATTAAATCCCATTCGTCGATATTCCGCTTTTCTCCCGTTATCAGATCGAATATCTTTTTGAAATCGATTTTTTTGCCGGGTGCGGATTCTATAGGTTTATCTTCAATCTTTTGTTTTTCACTTTCAGCATCGCTGCAGGAAGACCAGCAGGAAGAAAGCGCAAGCATCAAAGCGAAAATGAGCAGAATCGCAACTGTCCTTTTCATTATCTCCCTCCTTTTTGAACGGGATTTATACTGATAAAAAGCTTTTTTCACGTGCCGATGATATAGGAAAACCCCGGGTTTGTTTCATTGCCCGGAGTATTTAACCGATGATTTCCGGATTTATGGTGAGCGTCTCGTCAAAGAGAGTATCTCCTTCATCTTCATACGCCGACATCCCGAATTCTATCTCCCCGACTTTCTCTATTCCGCTTAAGTCGAGACCGTAATTTGAAATTGTCATGCACTTCGCGGCTTTCTTCCCGCTTAAAATCCATTGATACCAGCCGGAATCCATCATATATCCGTTTACGGATACGGAATAAGTGTAGATATAAATATCTTTGTCGGATTTGTTTTCGGCATACATATAAAGGTTGTAGCCGTCTTCTCCGTCTTCGTCCACATCTTCTATTGAAACCTTCAAATCATCGCTCTCGAAAAGAATATATTCGCCCTTTGCGGGAGGTCTTTCGGGGTAGGTAACGGAATCTTCGTCAAGACCGGTGGGGTAAATCGTGATATCTTTAATCAAATAATCAATATTATCCAAGAAGTGGTAAGCTCCGAACTCGAATGAGATTTCCTCCGCGGTTTCTATACCCGCCATTTCAAGATCCTCGGCGGAAAAGGTTATCAGGGATCTCGCCGTTTTCCCGGCGTCGAGTTCCAGTCTCCAATCCGTATCAAGCATATAACCGTTGCAGGACGCGCTGTCAAAATAAAAGTCCATAACGTCGTCCGTCTTGTTTTCGAGGATAAGTCTTAAAATAATATCGCCGTTTACATTTTCATAAACTTCGGAAAGGGTCGCGGTAAGATATTCGTTCTCTGCGAGAGGTTCGTCGGATATGGTGTATACCGTTTCGGGAGGGGTTTGCGTCGGTTTTTCCCCTGCGTTTAAAATCAACCCGCCCGCATCGGGCAGAGACTCGTCCGTTAAATCGCTTTCTCCGCAGGCAGAGAAAGAAATCAGCACAGCGAAGATCATCAAAAGCGCAAGTATCTTTTTCATTCCATCCTCCTCTTCTCAACCGGTTTTTTTAAAATAAATCCGGCTCATAAAGAGCTCTAGTTCATTGTATAGGTGCCCGGCTTATAAATCAATGTTTTTATTATATATGCGGCGATTAAAAAGCGGCTTTCTCCTCTAACTTTAATCTTTATCTTAAGCTCCCTCGTACCCCCCTTTTCCCTCTCTCCGTCGTCAGGACAAACTGCGCTTCGTTCAAATCCGACAATTCATTTAATATTGCTTGCCGAATTTTCACATGCTACGTTGTCCTTCCTCTCCGCAACTGGTCACGCTTGTTAAACCTGCTCGTTTGTAAACGCTCTCGCGACGGTTTATCTTCGCTACCAACCCGTTGCGGGTTTTTTGTTTAGACCCACCCCCTCGAATTCTGAGGGGGGGCTTTTTTGTTTTTCGCTTAAATTTCAATTTTTCTTTAGCTCCCTCGGACCCTGTGCCCTGTGGGTACGAGGGAGCTGGCACGGCTTGCCGTGTCTGAGGGAGAGAGAAACACAAAAATTTATCTCTTAATCAATTTTAATCTATGATTTAGCCTTTGGCTTGTCACTTTTCCCATCGCCAGGACAAACTGCGCTTTGTTCAAATACCTGCTTCGCTCGTCCCTCCCCCCGGTTCAGGCTTCGCCTTCACCACCCCCCTCGAATTCTGAGGGGGGCTTTTTTGTGTTTCACTTAGGTTTCAGTTTTTTGGCTCCTCCGGACGGGGGAGCTGTCTGCGAAGCAGACTGAGGGAGGGATAAACTCAAATCTTTATATCTTAATCAAATTTTAAATCTTTGATTAACCCTTCGACTTGTTTCCCCCCGGCTCGGCTCCGCCGACCCACCCCCTCGAATTCTGAGGGGGGGCTTTTTTGTTTTACGCTTAAATTTCAATTTTTCTTTAGCTCCCTCGGACCCTGTGCCCTGTGAGTAAAGTGCCCCGGAGGGTACAGGTTAGCTGAGGTGGGCTTTTTTATTTCCAAAAAATAAACCCCGGGTCTTTTTTCAAAACCCGGGGTTGTGTTTATCGACTTTAGTTTTTAGGGATTGTAGATAATTGTGTCCTCAAATATGACATCGTTCCAGTCGTCGAGATTATAGGCTTCGAGATAAAGCTCTATCTCTTCGATTTTATCTATTCCGTTTGCTTCGAGGTCGTCATCATAAATTGTCATTTTACTTACGGACTTCGCACCGCTTAAAACCGTTTCACCCCAATAGATATCCGTCATAAAACCGTTTACCGATTCGTCATCCGTAGAGATATACATATCAACACCGGTTTTGTTTTCGACATATATCTGCAGAGTGTAGCCCCACAATCCGTCGGGATCTGCGCTTTCTATGATAACTGTCAGAGCGTCGTTGTCGACAAGAACGGTTTCGCCCTTTACGGGAGCTCTTTCGGGATAGATTACCGAGCCGGCATCAAGTCCGGTCGGGTAGATGACGAAATAATCATCGAGATAATCTTCTTCATAGTCATCGGAATAGCCGACGAGTTTAAATACAATTTCGTCCGCGGAACCGACACCGGCCATTAAAAGATCGTCTTCATAAAAGGTCATTTCGGTATTCGACTTTTTACCTGCGGCAACTTCGGCATACCAATATGACTTAATCATATAGCCGTTATAGATGGTTTCTTCGGAATACAAAATCATGTTGTCGTCGCTCTTGTTTTCAACGAGAAGCTTTACAAGCACATCGCCGTAATCGCTTTCGCCGACTTCGGTAACGGTGATGGTGAGATCATCGTCATCATACAGCACTTCGTTTGAAATCGTATAGCCTTTTGATTTAGACCTCGGTTTTCCGCCCGAATCTTCCTTAATCATGCCGTCGCCATCGAGCACTTGCCCGTCCGCAATATCGGATATAGCCGATTTTATTTTCTTTAAATTTCCACACGCGGAAAGAGCAAATACAATGGCGATAACAAGTAAAATTGCCAGTATCTTTTTCATTTTTCCTCCTGTTTTTTCGACCTTTCCAACTCGTTTATTATTCCCTTGCTCTAGAGAACCTGAAGATATTCTACAGATAAAGATGCGATTAATCAAGTTAACATTTTAAAATCCGCGTTAAACGGTTGCGGGATTTCACATGTAAAGGCAAACAAAATAACCCCCGGACCTCAAAAGAAGACCCGGGGAAATGTTTATTGGTATATACTCATATCTTTTCAGGCTCAGGGATTAAAGGTGAATGTTTCATCCAAATAGATTTTATCATAGTAGTCATTTAAGTCCCGCACTACGAGTTGAAATTCTACCTCTTCGACATTGGTTATTCCGTTTGCATCAAGGTAGCCGGGTGAAATGTATGTAAAACTCAATTTTCTCTTACCGCTTAAAACCGTATCGTTCCAGTTGGGGACCACCCCAAATCCGTTTACTGACAGATCGGACCAGGCGAGATATATGGTAGCCTCGGTTCTGTTTTCTACATACAAATGAAGCATATAGCCCCAATAATCGTCTTCGTTGGCACTTTCAATTGTAAATTTCAAATCCTCATTGTCGACAATAACCTTCCCTCCCGGCGGGGAAACCCTGTCGGGGTAGGTTACCGAGTCCGCGTCAAGGCCTGTCGGGTAAACGGCGAAATAATCATCGATATAGTATTCTTCTTCAAAGTCATCGGAATTATAAGCTTTTAATTCGAATATTAATTCTTCCGCAACGCCTGCATCAATCAGTTCAAGTTCACCACTGTAAGCAAGCATCTCGGAATTAACCTTTTCCCCGGGTGCAACATTCTTGTCCCACCATGAGGTTACCATATAACCGTTATAGGACAAAAGTCCGCTGTTTGTTAATTGAACATGGTTATCGCACTTGTTTTCGATGAGGATATTCAAGATGAAATCGTCATCGTCATTTTCATAGGCTTCAACAACGGTGACGGTAAGATATTCGTTATCTACCAGCACTTCGTTCGATATCGTATACATCCCTTTTGCCTTGGGTTCTGACGGTTTCCCCCCGTCCTCGTCCGAATCGTCAAAATTCATGTCGTCACCAAACTCAATCTCGTCCGCGATTTCGGAAATAACGGATTCCATCTTTTTTAACTTTCCGCATGCGGAGAGAGCAAATATTACGGCGACAACAAGCAAAATCGCAATAATCTTCTTCATTTTTTACCTCCAACTTAATTGTCATCGTTCATTAATCTTTATATTAAGCAGGCCAAATGTATCACACAGGCAAACACTTAGTTAACCGGATTTTCCCGGAACCGGGATTAACTCGGAATCGGCTTTTTTTGCGCGAATTAATGACGTATATCAAAAAGCTGATAGGAGAGGCGAAAAATGCAAATTTAAATAATTTTTATTTTCCTCCTGTTTTCGGCCGGAAGCGGCCTTTTATTAATAATTGTCAAGGTTCAATTTAATCTTATAAGCAAACAGTCAATAAATCAAGTTTGTCCGGTAAAGCGCCGTATCAACTTATGAAGAATAAATATTTTAGTTTTAAACCTTTTTTAAACAGAAAGATGTTTTTAAGCTTCGGGAATGAGTGTCAGTGTCAGTATCAGTTTCAATCCCATTCTCAATATCAGTTTCATTATCATTATCAGGTTTTTTTGCTTTTAAAAATAACCGTTTGCTTTATTTTTTAAATCGTGTCGTCCTGTGTCGCTTCTTTAACTTCTCTCAAAGGCGGGATGCTCTCAAACATTCCGGGCGCAAGTTTTTCCCAGACTATTCCGCAATCGGGTTTTTTAACCTTCCTGTCGGTAGCTATTATCTCTTTTTCGGTTACGATATAGTCCATAACCGTGTCGAATTCCTCTCTTGCGACATCGGCGTCCATAACCTGACAGCTGTGCCCCACGCCGAAAACGGGGGTGGATTCGTCCACAAGCCCGAAGCTCCTTGTCATCGCCCATTCCAAATCGAAAAATCCGTGGCCCTTTCCGAACCGGAGCCCTCCGGGCGTCATTGCCGATGCGCCCGTAACCATCATATCTATTCTTTTTACTTCTTCTTTCAGTTCCTTTAAGGTTTTATGATTCCAGTATCTGTCGATGCCGTCCAAAAGCGAGGCAACTTCTTCTTTTCCTTCGGGTATGTCGCCGGGGCGGATGAGAAAAAAACCTCTCGTTATGCCGTAGTTCGTCATTATAACCGTCTTTCTGTCGAGAAAGGCGCGTTCCCTCAGCTTTTCGAGGTTGTTGTCGGGGGTTATGAATATGACCTCTGCTTTTTTATAAATCTTTGTTTCCGCAAGCAGTTTTGCGCATTTTTCGCTTCCGATATAGTCGGTAATAAACTCGGCAAAATCAAAGCAAAACCTCGAATCCGGCCTTGCAACCTGAATTATCCTGTCGCGAATTATCTCTCTTGCTTCTTCCGCATTATATTTTGGCATATTTCCTCCATATTCAGATTTCTTTAATCTCCTCTCAACAGTAAATTATTATAGCATAATGCCGCTTGCTTACTATGATATAATTAATGAGCAAGGTTTTTTCAGCAAACGGGTTCGGATTTTAAAGCTTTTTATTATCCGGATTTAGAAATACAAACGCATCTAAAAAGAAAGGAGCACTATCTTGAGAAAAACTGATGTTCTGGTTATTGGCGGAAGCGCAACCGGCCTTGTTGCCGCAATGACGGCAAAAAGCAACTATCCCGACAAAAGCGTAACCATGATTCGCAAGGAAGAAAAAGTAATGATTCCCTGCGGGATTCCCTACATTTTCAGCACGGTGGAAACGACCGACAATAATATCCTGCCTGATGAAGGATTGCGCAATCTCGGCGTCGAAATTCTTATTGACGAGGTTCTTTCGGTAGACGCAAAGGAAAAAACCTGCATAACAAAAAACGGCGAAAAATTTCAGTTTGATAAACTGATTCTCGGAATCGGTTCCATGCCGCATATTCCCGCATGGCTCAAAGGCACGGAACTTAAAAATGTATTTACCGTTCCGAAAGACAAGGTTTACCTCGATAAAATCCAAGGCAAACTTGAGGGACTTAATAAAGTCGTGGTTGTCGGCGCAGGTTTTATCGGCGTTGAGGTTTCCGATGAACTGAATAAAGAGGGCAAACAGGTTACATTGGTTGAGTTGCTCCCGAATGTGTTGGGTGCGACATTTGACGAAGAGTATGCAACGGTTGCTGAAACGATGCTTAAAGAACGCGGCGTGACGGTAAAAACAGGCTGCGGTATTGAGGAAATTATCGGCGATACCGAAGTTAAACAGGTCAAGCTCAGTTCCGGTGAAGTTTTAGATGCCGATGCCGTTATTTTATCAATCGGCTACAAGCCGAATACCGAGCTCGCAAAGAACATGGGTCTCGAACTCAACGAGTACGGCTTTATCCGCGCAGATCAATATCGCCGCACCAGTATTCCCGATATATATGCAGCCGGCGACTGTGCCGAAAAGGTGGATTTTTCCACCGGCAAACTCAGCAAAATAATGCTTGCTTCGACTGCATGTACCGAAGCGCGTACAGCGGGACTTAACCTATATGAACTAAATACATTTTCGGCTTTCCGCGGCACTATCGGTATTTATTCCACCTGTATCGGTGAAACGGCTTTCGGCGTTGCGGGACTTATTGAGAAACAGGCGGCGAAGGAAGGCTTCGATTTTATAACCGCCACCTTTACGGGAGTAAACCGCCATCCGGGCAAAATAGAGGACGCCCACAAAGAAACGGTTAAGCTGATAGTGTCGAAGCTCTCGGGCGTTATACTCGGCGGTCAGGTTCTCGGAGGAAAAGATGCGGGAGAACTTATAAACGTAATAGGTTTTGCAATCCAAAACAACATGACGGTTTACGACCTAATCATGATGCAGATCGGAACACAGCCGTTATTGACGGCTTCTCCTGCGGCCTATCCGCTTATCAAGGCGGCGGAAGCTGCGGTATTAAAACTTAAGAACGCTTAATTTATCGGTTCAGCTTTATAGTCAGCGTTAAAAAACAAATACGCCCGGCGGGATTAAATCCCGCCGGGTATGTTTATTGCCAAATACTTAATTTTTTCTTCGGCTCCCCCAACCCACAGATAATTGTGCCGGCTGTGGGGAAAGAGGTCAGGGGGAGCCTATAAACAAGCCACCCGCCTGTATCCCGGTGGATACCTTGCCCTGCGGGTGTGTGAGGAGGTTTTTTTGTTTCCGCTCAAAGGCGGATTTTCTTTCTCTGAAGTTTTCTTAGCTTTAATATAAATTTATCCCTGTCTCTTTAAATTAAAATTACATCTATGTTAATTTCCCTGTCGGAATCGGATAAAACACCGATGCGGTTGATTTTTTATGAGTTAAATCCCCGTATTTAAAAACTTCTGAAAAACATTCCGTTTTTAAAAGCGAAGACCGTTTGAACTTTGTTAGTTTGATTTAATAAATTGTAATTCATTTTATTAAATCGTTTGACATTTTATTAAATATTTGATACAATTTAACCACACCCAAGCAGGTAAAATATGAGTAAATCAATCTACAGTTTAACACTCTACGACGAGATTATTTCCGTCGTGGATAAAAATGCAGAAAGGTGCGGGCTTAACAGGTCGTCCTATCTCAATGCGGTTTTGGCGGAATATTTCGGACTCGATACC
The DNA here is from genome assembly GCA_012520915.1 of Oscillospiraceae bacterium. Lineage (GTDB taxonomy): Bacteria > Bacillota > Clostridia > Oscillospirales > Ruminococcaceae > WRIP01. The sequence continues at coordinate 27,788 of JAAYNJ010000019.1, read as the reverse complement.
CCCCGATTCAAGGCGGGCGAGATGGCGGAGGCTTTTGTCGACGAAGCGAAGAGCCGGGGGCTTTCCGCAAATCGAAACACCGACTGCTCCGCGGTTTTAATGACCAAGTTTTCCTATCTCTATAACCCCACCCTGAGATACAGGTTTGAGGCGAACGAGCGCGGAGACTACTGCGCAAAGATAAGGGTGAGCGTGAGGAGCAGCAATCCCGCGCTTCAGAAACACCTCGACGATTTTTATCACATCTGGCTTTCTCTCGAGAGCAACCGCTCCGATTACGACGAGGAGAGGCACGAGATAAGCAACGGCGTTTATACGCGGTTTATGAAATACCCCGATGAAGTCGAAAAGAAGGATGCCGGCAGGCATGCGGCGCAGTATCTCTCGCTGTTTGACAGCTGTATAAAGACATTTTTTAAAAACCTGGACGACAACTGCGAGGCAAAGGTTTCGAGCACCTATTTCGACAGCATTTTAAAACTCAAATTAAGGTAATAAACCTGCTTTGAATATTTCAAAGCGAAAGGAATAAATATGGATTTAAATAAATTTACGGAAAAATCCCGCGATGCGATTTTGGCGGCTCAGAGCGTGGCGGTTGAGCATAGAAACCAGGCTCTCGAGCAGCAGCATCTTTTGTACGCTCTTTTGGATATCGAAAACAGTCTGATATACGGACTTTTTGACAAAATGGGTTCAAAAGCCGAGGGAATTAAAACCGCCGTTTATGAGGCGGTTAGACAACTCCCCTCCGTCACGGTGTCAAACCGCGAGCCGGACAGGATTTATATAAGCGATTCCCTCGACAGGGCGCTTATAGCGGCAAGAGACGAGGCCGCGGCGATGAAGGACGAGTTCGTCAGCGTGGAACACTTAGCGCTCGGACTTATCGAAAAACCGAACGACAAGCTGAAAGAAATCTTCAGGATATACGGTATAGACAAAAACCGTTTTCTTGAGGCTCTGGTCACGGTGCGCGGAAACGCGAGGGTTTTAAGCGACAACCCCGAAGATACATACGACGTGCTTTTAAAATACGGGCAGGAGCTCGTTGAACTCGCAAGGCGCGGCAAACTCGAGCCGGTTATCGGCAGGGATGCCGAGATAAGAAACGTCATCCGGATACTCTCGAGAAAGACGAAAAACAACCCCGTTCTTATAGGCGAACCCGGCGTCGGCAAAACCGCGATAGCGGAGGGGCTTGCCCAGAGGATAGTCGCCGGCGATGTTCCGGATTCCCTTCGGGACAGAAAGATATTCGCACTTGATATGGGCGCGTTGATTGCCGGCGCAAAGTACAGAGGCGATTTTGAAGAGAGACTAAAAAGCGTATTGAACGAGGTTTCAAGTTCCGACGGACAGATTATAATGTTCATAGACGAACTCCATACCGTGGTCGGAGCGGGCAGAACAGACGGCGCGATGGATGCCGGAAACCTGTTAAAGCCGATGCTGGCGCGCGGAGAGCTCCACATGATAGGCGCGACCACCCTCGACGAATACCGACAGTATATCGAAAAGGACGCTGCGCTCGAGAGGCGTTTCCAACCCGTTTTAATCGATGAGCCGACGGTGGAGGACACCATTTCGATTCTCAGAGGCATAAAGGAGAGATACGAGGTCTTCCACGGCGTAAAGATAACCGACAGCGCTCTGATATCGGCGGCGGTTCTCTCAAACAGATATATTTCCGACCGGTTCCTGCCCGACAAGGCAATAGACCTCGTGGACGAGGCTTCGGCGATGATAAGAACCGAGATGGATACAAGTCCGGCGGAGATGGACGATCTCGGCAGAAGAATAATGCAGCTTGAAATCGAGGAGGCGGCGCTTAAAAAGGAGACGGACAAACTGAGTGCGGAACACCTTGAAGAAATAAGGCATAAACTCTCGGAGATGCGGGAAGAGTATTCCGCCATGAAAGTGGCGTGGGATAACCAGAAAAAGATAATATCCGACGTCAGAAATCTAAGGGAAGAACTCGAAAACCTAAACGGCGAGATTGCGAAAGCCGAGAGGGAGTATGACCTCAACAAGGCCGCCGAACTCAAATACGGCAAACTTCCCGCCCTTTTAAAGGAACTTGAGGAGATGGAGGCGAAGGCCGAGGACGGCGACAGCGTCGGAATGATTCACGACAGGGTGACCGACGAAGAGATAGCAAAGGTCGTGTCGAGAAAGACGGGTATTCCCCTGTCCAAGCTTGTCGAAGGCGAGAGGGAAAAACTGCTCAATATGGAGGAGATTCTCCATCGCAGAGTTGTCGGACAGGACGAGGCGGTTACAAAAGTTTTCGAAGCGATACTGCGCAGCAGATCGGGCATTCAGGACGAGGGCAGACCGATAGGAAGCTTTATATTCCTCGGACCGACCGGCGTCGGAAAAACCGAACTCGCCAAGACTTTGGCGGAGGCGCTGTTTGACGACGAAAAGAGCATGGTTCGCATAGACATGAGCGAATATATGGAAAAATTCTCGGTGAGCAGGCTTATAGGCGCTCCCCCGGGATATGTCGGATATGAAGAGGGCGGCCAGCTGACCGAAGCTGTAAGGAGAAAGCCCTTCTCGATAGTGCTTTTCGACGAGATAGAAAAGGCGCACCCCGAAGTCTTCAACCTGCTTCTGCAGATACTTGACGACGGCAGGATAACCGACAGTCTCGGCAGAACGGTCGACTTTAAAAATACCATAATCATTATGACCTCAAACCTCGGAAGCGAGTTTATACTTGAAGGCATCGAGGACGGTAAAATAAGCGATGAGGCGAGAGAGAAGGTCGATTCCCTGCTCAAACTGAAATTCAGACCCGAATTCCTCAACAGAATAGACGAAATCATCTACTTCACTCCCCTCTCCAAAACGCAGATAAGGAGCATAGTGGAATTGATGCTCGGCGACCTCGCAAGGAGAATGGAGGAAAGACAGCTTAATCTTAAGGTTGAAGAGAGGGCTAAGGACTATATCGCCGATGCGGGATACGACGAGGCGTTCGGCGCGAGACCGCTCAAGAGGTTTATCGAGAGCAAACTCGAAACCCTCATAGCGAAGTTTATAATCGCCGAAAACCCCGAACCCGGCACGGTGGTCGACGTCGACCTCGACAATGACAATAATTTGGTAATAAAAGCGGAATAAAAATAATATTATCCCCGCCGGTTTTAATCCGGCGGGGGTTTTTATTTGCCTTCTCTCCGTCGTCAGGATAAACTGCGTTTTGTTCAAATACCCTGTTTCGCTCGTCCCTCCCCCCGTCGTCAGGACAAACTGCGCTTCGTTCAAATCTGGCAATTTAACATATATTCTTTGCCGAATTTTCACATGCTCCGTTGTCCTTCCTCTCCGCAACAGGTCACGCTCGTTAAACCTGCTCGTTTGTAAACGCTCTCGCTACGGTTTAATTTCGCTACCAACCTGTTGCGGGTTTTTAGTTTAGACCCACCCCCTCGGAATCTGAAGGGGGCTTTTGGCTATTTATCTTTATTGAGTAAATTATCATTTTATAAAACCCCTAAACTGCTTCGGCGTTTAGAAAAGTTCTCGGTGTAACTTTATGCAAATGTATTAGTTATTCAGATTAAACAATTCCAGAAAGATTGAGAATAGACTTAAGCCAGTTAGAACTTTTCAGCCGAAGCTTTAAATCCGTTTAGGGGTATGGGGGAGAGTCGGAACTCCCCCATGTTTTGCATACTTTTGCAGTCAAAAGTATGAATTATCTCTCCCTCCGTCGTCAGGACAGACTACGCTTCGTTCAAATCCGACAATTTAATATGCATTTTTTGCCGAATTTTCACATGCTCCGTTGTCCTTCCTCTCCGCAACAGGTCACGCTCGTTAAACCTGCTCGTTTGTAAACGCTCTCGCTACGGTTTAACTTCGCTACCAACCAGTTGCGGGGTTTTAGTTTAGACCCACCCCCTCGTACCCACAGGGCACAGGTCCGAGGTGGGCTTTGGAGCTATTCGCTAAAGCTTAAACCTTTGCCAAGGCTCCCTCTGACCGAGGGAGCTGTCTGCGAAGCAGACTGAGGGAGGGACTTTTATAACAGCTTAATACTTTAGTTAACACAATAAGATAAGGTTCCAACCTTCTCTTTTCTCCCCCCTCCGTCACAGCTGAAGCTGTGCCACCTCCCCCGTCCGGTGGAGGTTTTTGTGTACTTCGCTTAAGGTTTATCTTCGTTGCAACCAGTTGCGGGGTTTTAGTTTTCGAACCGCCTCCTTAGATATCTGTCGGGCTTTTTTATTTTTCGTCTATTTGGTATTATGTAATTCAGGATTCAGAAGTTATAAACCTCGATATTGGTGTTTGTATGAAAAAAATTGCTTTTTTGCTTGCGATAGTAATGATTTTGACTCTGTTTTCGGGTTGTCATCTTCTTAAACCGCCCGCAAAAGACCCTCCCAAACCGGTATGGGGAGGAGAAAAACCGAGCTTTGACCTTCAGTCACAAGGCGGTTATGTCGAAAAGGATCTGTATACAAGCGATGCGCCCTATTCGGTAGAGAGCATAAACCGCTTCGGCGACAACGGACTCAGGGTGTTTTGCTATCCCGATGAGTTTATCTTCGGTGAATCGGCGGTAATGCCCGAATATTTCGTTTCCCGCTTTTTTGAGTGGGGCGAGGACTTTACAACCGAGGAGGTAAGCTGGTGGGATATCATTCCCGGCGCCTACGACAAAAAATATATTCCGATGGGCATCGGCTCCTCAAAGGACGGCGCCATATACACCTTTGCGCACGAATACAACGAAGTCGTTATAGATACAACTTTATACTGGAAAACCGTCTACATGGGAGAGACATCTGAATTCACCCACACTATTAAAGACAATGAGAATTATTGGCAGGTCGCCGGTTTATATCCCATCTCCGACAGCAGAATAGTGTCGCTCTATTGCGGCTTTTCGACCGGTTTTTCGGCAACCATCGATGCCTTAATATTGATATTGGACACCGAATCCGGAGAGGTTATTTACAGCGACGAATTTTCCATGCCGTATAAGTCATTGACAGAAGGCAGAAAACCGGGAGTTGTTGCCGTAAGCGACAACTGCCTCTTCTATATTGACGGCGACGATATTTTGGAAATTTCCGCCGAGAACGGCAAGGAGCTTTCGAGAACACAAAAACCCGATACCGAAATTTCATACCTCATAACCCCCACGGAGGACACGATTTTTTATCTCGACAAATCGGGGATAAATGCTCTGCCCATCGGCGGGGACACTCCCGAACTTATAGTCGAGGCGTCGAGACATTCTTTCGGTTCGCCCGAGTGGATGACGAGCGCAGCCATAAGGGGAAGCGAAGGCGATTTCTATCTGCTTCTTATCAGCAGGTCGGGACGCGGATGCAGGGTAGTAAAATACAGTTATGACCAAAACCTGGCTCTCCTGCCCCAGAAGAAGGTTACCCTGACCGATTTAAGCGACTGCTATGTTGTCAAGCTGGCTGTGGATATTTTCAGAAACGAACATCCCGAAATCGCGCTGGAATACACTCAGCTCTACGACTTCATGGATGAGGAATATAAACCCGAAGGGAAGAAAAAGAGCAGGTTCGACTACTTTAATCAGCTTAAAAACGATATTATGTCCGGCGATTTCTCCGATGTGGTTATCGCGCCGGCGGGAGTCTTTAAAGGCGGAATAGATAAGGGCCTTTTCCTCGAACTCGGCGATAAATTCGACGACGACATCCCGAAAGCCGTCGGCAACGCTCTCGCAAACGACAAAGGCCGTTTCGGCGCACCCTTAAACATCAGATTGCCGATTATATACGGCAAACCCGCCGACCTCGACAAGATAAAGGATCTCGATTCTCTTATTTCATACTGCGAAACGGCTTTCCCCGCGGTTGAATACACCCAGCCGGAGACGCTTTTCGACACCGCTTATATTTATTATGCCGACAGGCTTAATAGCGGCATGCCCGACGAAAAACTGATTGAGGATTTCATGAAGGATACCGAAAAGTTAGTACTCGCGGCGACGAGTCCGGAAAACCTCTACTACGACCTCACCGGTCGCGATATAATGGGTCTTCACTTTATGGGCACCGGGGTGTTCGGACCGGACAAAACCTATTTTACGGGAGAAACCGAGACGGTTTTCCCGATTGCAATAGTCTTCAGCGGAAATATCCCCGATTTTATATACTCCCTCCACGGCTTCAAAATGGACGAGGAAACGATGTTTAACGTTCCCTATCCCCTGAAAGATTATTCTCTGAAGCTGTTAAGACCCGATGTCTTCCTGCCGGTTGACGCGGCCGTCATAAATGCAAAAACTGAAGTTCCCGACGAAGCCAGGGCGTTTGTTGAATTTCTCTACAGCGATTATCAGACAGACAATTATACCTACGATTACTTCCCCCTCTCTCCCGATGAAGCGAACGAAAGAAAGGAACATTTTGACAAACTCATTTTCAACGAAGAATACTACAACTTAAAAGGCGGTTTTAAACCTTACGAATATGACTTCGAACCCCTTTATGACAACCTCAAAACTCCGATACTCATCGATTACGAGAGACATGATATTCTTTTCAGAAACACCGTGGATTATGTATTCGGCGGGGCTCCCCTCGAAAAGGCGGTCTTCAACGCTTTAAATGAGCTAAAGTATCTGGAATAAGCCTTTAACACCGTTAAATATAAAAGAGAGGACAAACCGCCCTCTCTTTTATTTTTTTATTGAAAATACTCTGTTTCCTGATAAAATTAATTTAAGAATAATTGTCCCGTCAGATAATCAACTTATCATATAATCTGAAAATCAACAGCGTTGTACGATGTTATTCGGTGTTTGCGGGATTGACTGTCGATTTAAATTTTAATGGTGAACGAAAATATCAAAAAACCCGTAAACCGCCGATTTCCCCGTTTGAATTGAGGAGGAAATGATGATGAGAAAAATGGTGATTTTCTGTTTGACCGCATTGATGATTATGAGTATTTTTTCAAACCTTAAAGGTTGCGTGGCGGGTAAACTGGATGACTATTCCGCCTGGGAAGGCGGCGAATCTGCGGATGATGTAAAGGACGTTATGAACGATGTCTTCGGCAAGTCGGAATTGTCGGAAGAGGATAAGGAAGCGGCAAATGAAATGTTCGACTTTTTCACAAAACCGAAGTCCTGAAATCCGGCGGATAATCGGGTTTGATTATTTTAGAATCATTTTCAAAAAAGAGAGGGCAAACCGCCCTCTCTTTTTTATTTCCCGTTATTTAAGATTTAGGGTCATCTGAATATGAGGGATGTCGTCCTCCAAAAATTCTTCGGAAGTCTTTACAAATCCGAGTTTTTCGTAGAGTCCCTTTGCGTAAACCTGCGCCTCTATGATTATCCTATCGGGGTCCAGTTTTTCCTTCGCGGCATCTATGCCGGCTTTTACTATACGGCTTCCGTATCCCATCCGGCGTTTTACGGCTATGACCCTTCCGATTGAGACTTCGCTAAACCTCACGCCTTTTGGCAGGAGTCTTAGATACGCAACTATATCCCCGTCCTCTTTAAGATAAACGTGGTATGCCTCTTTGTCATAGTCGTCTATATCCCGGTAGGGACAGTTCTGCTCGACTATAAACACCTCCATGCGCAGTTTATATATCGAAAAAAGCTCATCCGTCTCCAGCTCGTCAAACTTTTTAACCGTCAGTTGCATATCCTGTCCCGCCTTTAATCTTTCCTTTTCGGAAATGATAACACATATTTGAGGTTTTTTATCTCATATATCCTTTTTCTCCCCGTGTTTTACCGAAATCCCGGCAACAAATTCTCAATCCGTTGCCGAATAATCCCATATTCGTGATATTATGATAATTGAGAAAAGATTATAAGAAGCGGTTAAATATAAAACTCGAAATTTCTTTCGAAACTGCGGTATCGCAACACCCATGCAATAAAGCCGGGAGGGTTAAATGGAGAGAATAATCGGTATAAAAGCGAGCGACAGGGATAATGTTGCGACAATATTCCGCGACGTAAAAAAAGGCGATTTGATAACCGTACTGGACAAGTCGGGAAAGGAAGAAAGCATTATATCATCGGACGATATACCCTACGGACATAAAATCGCCGTTTGCGATATCAATACCGGCGACAATATCGTTAAATACGGAGAGAGCATCGGCGGCGCCAGCTCGGATATAAAAAAGGGAGATTATGTTCATCTGCATAATCTTGAGAGTCTGCGCGGGCGGGGAGATTTGGCGGGAGAGAAAAGGATATGAAGTTTAAGGGATATAAAAGAAGCGACAACACCTTCGGTTCAAGAAATTTAGTAGCCGTAATTCCCAGCGTAATGTGTGCAAACGACGTGGTCGACACCATAGTTGACAACGTGCCGAACACGCGGGGTTTCTTTCACCATCAGGGATGCTGCCAGCTCGAACCGGACTTGAAAACAGTTAGCGAAACGCTCATTTCGCTGGGAAAATCCCCGAATGCGGGCGCGGTGCTGATAGTGAGCCTCGGATGCGAGGGAACCGACACCGAAAGGCTGTATAACGAACTTACTGCAACGGGGAAACCGGTGGAAATTATCTGCATTCAGGAACTGGGCGGTTACAGCAATGCCGTTGCGGAGGGAATAAACAAAGCGCAAAAGCTGGCGCAGGCAATAGGCGGAATGACCAGGGAAGACGCGGATCTTTCAAATATAGTCATGTCCATAAAATGCGGCGGCTCCGACGCAACCTCGGGGATGGCTTCAAACCTCGTTATCGGTTATGTCGCAGATAAAATCGTCGACCTGGGCGGAACGGTGGTCTTCGGAGAGGTTACCGAATTTATAGGGGCGGAACATATATTGGCAAAACGCGCCGTAAGCGAAGAAGTCGGCAAAAATATCATAAAACTGGTAAAGGATTTGGAAGAGCGGGCAAATGCGGTAGGCGTGGATATGAGAAAAGGTCAGCCCACTCCCGGCAATATAAAGGGTGGGCTCAGCTCGATAGAAGAAAAAAGTTTGGGCGCGATTGTTAAATCGGGGCACAGGCCCATACAGGGCATTCTCGAATACCACGAGCCGATAGGCAAAAGAAAAGGACTTTGGATAAAGGACACCCCCGGAAGAGAGCCCGAAATACTGACGGGGATGGCCGCTACGGGATCTCAGGTTATGCTTTTTTCAACCGGCAGAGGCGCACCGCAGGGATTTCCGACAATGCCGGTTATAAAGATTTGCGGAAACCCGATAACCTATAGAAACATGAGCAACGACATGGATATAAATGCGGGGTTAATTTTAAGCGGCGAAAAATCCGTGGAGGAGGTCGGCGAAGAAGCTTTTGAATTTATGCTTAAAGTTCTTTCCGGCATGCCCACCAAAAACGAGGCGATTGGATATTACAGACATATCGATATATGGGTCAAAGGCCCCGTTATTTAAAATAAACGGCGGTAAACGAACAGCTATTTGGCGAGGTTTAATATGAGTACGATAAAATACGATCCTTCGGACCCGAATCCCCTGCGTTTACACCTTCAGGCGCGAAGAGGCGACATCGGGGAATACGTCATAGTCCCCGGAGACCCTTTCAGGTGCGATTTGGTTGCGTCATTTTTCGACGAATCGAAGCTCATCTCACATAACCGGGAGATAAAAATATATACCGGCAGCTACAAGGGGCTTTCGGTTTCGGTGTGTTCCACCGGAATGGGCTGTCCCTCCGCCGCCATTGTCTGTGAGGAGCTCGCCCAGATAGGCGCAAAGGTTTTGCTCAGGACCGGAAGCGGTTTCCTTCTCCGGGATGATATAAAGGAGGGAGACATCGCGGTAACCCTCGGCAGCGCAAAATACGAAGGAACGACCGAATTTTTCGTGCCGAAGGGATATCCCGCCATAGCCGATTTGGATTTGGTGACGGCGCTCGTAAAAACCGCCAGGAAATATGTTGAGGGCACCGATGCAAAGGTCCATACCGGAATAACCGCGACCGTCGACGGGTTTTACGGCGAGACGCCGGAATTTTTGCAGAAGCTCAAAGATATAAACATAATGAATATAGAGATGGAATCCTCCGCCGTCATAACAACCTGCCAGCGTTACGGAATAAGGGGCGGATGCATCTGCACCTGCGGAAGCGACGACACCGCAAAGGAGGCGCGAAAACTCTATGAAAGCTCAATGGAAAGACAGATAAGGATAGCGCTCGATTCTTTCGTCGAACTCGACAGAATGGAAAAGGCGGGAGAAGTCATAAATATTCTTTAAAGTAGCGCAAAAAAACACTCCCTATCGGCTTACATCCGCCGGGGAGCTCTTTTTATATTCAGGACGGCTAAATCCTATCTCTTTTTAACGTTCTGTCCTACCATCATGCCTGTCACCATGCCAATCAGCATTCCCAAGCTAATACCTAAAGCAATGGAGTTGTCTTCTGCGATTATCACACCTATAGCCGCACCAAGACTCATGCCGATGGACATGCCCAAGGTCATATAGTCCTCTTCACCGTTCTCTTTTTCTTCGGAAACCTCTTCCGCGTCTTTTTCTTTAATTTTCGCCTCTTTCACCGTTTTACTATCCGTGCGTTTTTTCTTTCTCTTTTCCCACAGAATAACCGATACGATGAGTACGGCGAAAACCGCCAGAAGGGATATTTTGAGATAGAACATATGGACCTCTCAGGCCTGCCGAAAGGAGCAGAGCATTAAACTGAAATGATGATACCGCATGATTATTACATGTGTGTTACATTTTCATAAATTGTATGTTTAAAAGAAAAAAATTTCCTCTGCCGTCAGGATAAACTGCGCTTAGCTCAAATATTCTACTTTGTTCATCTCCCCCTCCGTCGTCAGGACAAACTGCACTTTGTTCAAATCCGGCAATTGAATAAAATTCTACTCTTCGCTTGTCCCTCCCCCCGGTTCAGGCTTCGCCTTCACCACCCCCCTCGTCTGAGGTGGGCTTTTTTGCGCTTCGTTCAAATCTTTATCTTAGGCTCCTCCAGATGGGGGAGCTGGCATCGTAAGATGACTGCCCGTACCCGCAGGGCACTTTGCTCGGAGAGTAAGGGAGGGATAAACTCAAATCTTTATATCTTAATCAAATTTTAAATCTTTGATTAACCCTTCGACTTGTTTCCCCCTCGTACCCGCAGGGCACAGGTACTCACAGAGGGTACAGGCAGTCTGAGGGGGGCTTTTTGTTTTATATTAAAATCGGTATTTTAGTTATTTTTTATTATATTTATCCAATGCTACCTGTAGCTTGTCGTTTTCGGCGCGCTCCTTCAGCCTGCTTACCAAAACGCTGACACCCATGCTTACCGTATATGATATAAGGAAACCGACCCAGGCTTGCCAATCGTTTACGGGGAACCAGTCGAACGAAACAATCATAATAATCATTACAACAATAATAGTTATAAAAAACAGGATGTTTCTCAAAATAATGGACATTCTTTTTATCCATCTGTCTGTGAGAAAAACATTCCGAACCGCGATTATTATAGTTGCGAGCAGCAATAACTGAAGCAAAGTCGCGTTTGACAACCCTTTATTTCCCAATCGGAACATCGATGAATACTCGCCCACATAATCTCCGATAAACAAACTCAGCAGAACGTAAATGGTCACTATAATTCCGTAAACGGCAAACACTTCGGAGATATAGTTAAAAATCGTCTTTCTCTTTTCCATTTCTATTTCAACCCCAGCTTTCTTCTCAATTCATCCGAGTACATGCGCGATGCGACGATCTGTTCGCCGTTTTGTAAAGTCACTCTGATTTTCCTGTCGATTTCCGCTCTGAGGCTTTTCACCTTTCTTAAATTTACTATGCTCTGTTTGCTTATGCGAAGGAAGCCCTGTTCCACAAGCTCCGACTCCATTTCGTATAGTCTGAGCTCCGATTCATAGACTTTATCGTCCGTATATACAAACGTCTTCCTGTCGACCGTTTCTATATACAGAATTTTTTCTATATCCAATAAATATGTTTCGTCGTTATCCTTAACGCCGATCTGCATATTTATCATCCTCATAAGCGCAACTATTTTTTCGATATCCTGTGTGAGTTTCGGCGCGCGGATTACAACTTCCGTTTCCCGATATTTATCATCGATATCTATTTCTATCTTCATTTGCCAAGCTCTTTTCTTTTGAACGCCGTAAAAAACAACAATATGAGCACTGCCGCATTTACCGCAATTATCACGGCGCCTTTCCCCGTACTCCGGTCAACGGTCATGTTGTCCAAAAATACCCTTATTTGTTGAGTATATAGGAATCTTGCCGCTTTTTCTATTGTATCGTTAAATAAAGCCAGCATCGGTCCGAAACTCAAAACCGCCATCACAGGCATGACAAGGGATGTCGCCGCCATCTGATTATTCGCGAATATCCCTATACATCCGCCCAGCACTATCGATATCGCAAAGCCGATTCCCATAGTCGCCAAATATAACAGTATGTCCTTTTGTTCAAAACCCGTCGCCATCACCGCCGCGCCGGCCATGCAGACTGTCCAGACATATATGCCGACGCCCGTCAGATACTGCCCCGGCGCAACATTAGCCATCATCAGCACTCTAAGGGTATTTTTTTCCTTTTCTTCCGAAATAATCGCCGCCACAGCTGTTAAGGGAGCCATACCTATATACATCACGGAAAACAGTTTGGTGATAAACAGTTCTGGCATGTCTTTTATCTTCATGGCGTTTTCCATAATCAGCGTCATTACGGGAAAGAGAACAAATTGAATCAGCACCGTCTTGTTTTTTATCGTATCCTTGATTTGTTTTTTTATGATGACAATTACATTTTTCATTTACGCGTCCTCCTGAAGTTTTCTTCCCGTCAGTTCCAGAAACACCGTCTCCAGATTCGGTTCCGATGAATGTATCGTTTCAACGCTTTCTGCTTCGAATAATTTATAAATCTCGCCTGCGGACTCTTTTCCGTGCGGCAGCAGCACATCCTCGCCCGACGAAAGGTGCAGCTCTATCTTTTTCTGATGATTGTATTTCCTGCATATTTCCTTCGGAGACCCTTTTTCAACAATAACCCCCTCATTCAAAAGAGCCACGGTATCGCATAACGCCGCCGCTTCCTCCATGTTGTGGGTCGTGAGAAATATGGTCGCCCCGCTCTTTTTCTTATCCAGAATAATCCTGTGTATCGACTTCATAGTCTGCGGATCCAGACCGCTTGTGGGCTCGTCTAAAAAAATGATTTTCGGCGAGTGCAAAAAGACCCTCGCAAGCTGAAGCCTCGTCCGCATTCCTTTGGAGAGATTTTTAGCCTTCACCTTCACCGCATCCCCCAACCCGACGATTTCCAGTGTGTCTTTAATTTTGACGTGAGCAACGCCGTAAATATCCGCGAATATCTTTAAGTTTTCAATACATGAAAATCTTTCGTATACGCCGAACTCGTCCATCATAATTCCGATATTCCTCTTGTCTTCACCCGAAAGGTCTCCGACATTTTTACCCAAAGTAAAGGCGTAACCCGATTCAAAGGGAAGTTGTCCGGTCAGTATTTTTATCAGGGTGGTTTTCCCGGCGCCGGATGGGCCGAGCAGTCCGAATATCTCTCCGCTTTGGATATCAAAATTTATTCCCGACAAAACAAGCTTATCGGCAAAGCTTTTATAAATGTCCACACATCGAATCATGGTTTATCTCCTTTTAGCCTGCTTTATATCCCAATTTAAAAAGACCTCCCGTTTAAAATCAACATCTCAAAACGCATCTTGCCGGTTAGGCCGCCCCAATTGCCAAAGTTTTCATATTGCGAAGTATAAAAAAGCCCCATTCAGACCTGTGCCCTGCGGGTACGAGGGGGGTGGATTGGCGGAGCCGACTCGGGGGGAGGGAAAAGAGAAAGAGTATTACATTGTAACAAGCTTATTATAAATAAAAAGAGTTTGGCTAAAATCCTTCCCTCCCTTACTCTCCGAGTACAGGCAGCCTGCTACGCAGCCAGCTCCCTCAGCCGAGGGAGCCTTAGGATTTAATACAAAGTAACAGCGAAAAAAACCTTCAGGTACCTGTACTCTGTGAGTATGAGGGAGCCAGAGATAACGTTTAAAGCTTAAGCGAAGTATAAAAAAGCCTCCTCCGGATGGGGGAGGTGGCACAGCTTTAGCTGTGACGGAGAGAGGGAAAAGGGGGTCCGAGTGGGGCTTTTTGTGCACCGCTTAAGGTTTTTCTTCGCTGACAACCTGTTGCGGAGAGGAAGAATTACGGAGCATGTGAAAATTCGGCAAAATGTGGTAAACTTAATTAAAGATATTCCTATTAAGAGGTGAAATAATGACCGGGAAACAAGCGATATATACAATTTTATGGGTAATAGCGATGATAATTATCACACCTTTTAAATTTTGTTTTGAGTTAATAAAGAGAATGAAATGACACAAAACCCGGACAATCGTCCGGGTTTTTTATTTACTGTATTTTTTTAAACTCTCCTTTTGTTTCCGCTCTCATAACCGCTTTTCTCAAGGTGTCAAAATCAATTTCTCTTTCTTTTAATCAATATAGGAATCATCATTGATATCAGTGCAACAGCCGAGGATATCACGGTTTTAAAAAACACCATATGGCTGATACTCGCTAAAAAATACTCCACGGGTTCCGCTTCTAATTTTATTCTCAATCCGGGAACGGCAAAACAAAGCATCATATAAATAGTAATAAATACAATCAAAAAAATACACAACAGGGTTTTCTTTTTCATTCAAAAATCTCCCACAACTTCCATTTCGTCTGTCTTAATCTTTGAAATCCGTCGATTTCCCTATAGCCTTCAGGCAGTGCGCCGCAACAGCCTCGCGCATCGGCGGCGCCTGCAGCAGACCTTCGTTGATTACTTCCGTCTCAATCCCTGCCTGCGAAAAAGCGCGGCGTATCTCGCTGTCCTCTGCCGCAATATTTTTTGACAGGTGAAGACCCGGCGCCAGCAGCAACGGAAGAATCAACGCCTTTTTAACGCCTGCTTCACTCGCCTCTTTTGCAGCCTCTTCAGCTGTCGGCTCCCCATGCAGCATGGCTAACCATGTGTATGAATATTCTCTGCGGATATCTTCCGCCAACATTCGGTAAAATACCAATGCTTCTTCACCTGCTCCATGTCCTACCAGAATCAATGCCTGTCCCATCTTCTTTCCTCTCATTTTTATAGCTTTCGCCGGCTGCACCGCTTTTTTCAGCACCTCAAATCCTTTTCTTTCAGCCCGGCTCCTCCCTACCCGGTGCACACGGGCGCGACAGGGAAACAACTATTTTCGCCGGGTCGCAAAAAGCTATTTGCTATCAAGGGTTTAAGACGACTTCATTAAAAATCTAAAAACAGCCGTAACTCCTATGCTTTTTGCGAATTCAAATTCATATCTTTCTCTACATCGGTTAACATTATACCATTTTCCTCTTTCCCTCTCTGTATCTTTATCCCCGCAATAATTTTCCTGTATAAAAAACTGCACAAAATTGCATCGATAAATCTGTAAAATGCTGTTATTGACCCTTTAGAACATATGTTCTATAATGATAAAAGTCTCACTTTTCCTTTTTAGAGAGGGCGGTTCGCCTTAAAGGTTCGGAGGTAAATATTTTTTTCAGGGGTGGATAAAGGTGTCTGATTTTTCCGATTGGGGCGATGACAGGTGGATTTTGCATATAGACTTGAACGCGTTCTATGCGTCGGTTGAGGAGATACGGTATCCTAAACTTCGGAACCGTCCGATGGCGGTTTGCGGAGACCCGGAGAAGCGGCACGGAATAGTGCTTGCGAAAAACAACCTTGCAAAAAAAGCCGGCGTCAAGACTGCACAGCCTCTTTGGGAAGCGCGCCTTCTCTCCCCCGACATCGTATTTCTCCCCGCGGATATGGAGAGCTATATCGCCTACAGCAGAAAGGCGAGGGAGATTTACTATAGCTACAGCGATATGTTTGAGCCTTTCGGGATAGATGAGGGGTGGCTAGATGTCACGGGAAGCGTGAGGCTTTTCGGAAACGGGTTTGAGATAGCCGAAAAAATCAGACGGGAGATAAAGGAAAAACTCGACCTCACCGTATCGATAGGGGTCAGCTACAATAAAATATTCGCAAAGCTCGGGAGCGACTATAAAAAGCCGGACGCGACAACCGTATTTTCAAAAAAGGATTTTAAAAGCACGGTTTGGGAGATAGACGTTTCGGAACTGCTTTTTGTCGGCAGGGCGACGACTAAAAAATTAAACGGAATGGGGATATATACGATAGGCGATCTCGCGCTCTGCGACCGGAAAATTTTAGAAAGCAAATTCGGCAAGGTCGGCGGACAGCTCTGGTCCTATGCAAACGGATTTGACAGATCCGCCGTCAGAACCGTCGGAAAGGAATACGCCCCGATTAAGTCGGTCGGAAACAGCACCACCACCCCGAGAGACCTCCTCACCAACGAAGAGGTGAAGGAAACGCTCTATATGCTGAGCGACAGCGTCGCCTCGAGGCTTCGGGACAGCGGTTTCAGAGCGCAGACAGTCGAGATTTGGATGAGGGGAAACGACCTCAACGGATTTGTAAGACAGCGGAAGATTGACAGTCCGACATGTCTGTCGAGAAAGATAGCCGAAACGGCGTACAGCCTTTTTCTTGAAAACTACGATTTGACACGCAGGCTTCCGCTAAGAAGCGTCGGGGTCAGGGCAAAGGACCTCTCCCCTCTCTACGGTGAAACACAGACCGATTTGTTTATGAACGAAGCGACGAGAATGAAGCTCGAAAACCTCGCGTTTGCGGTGGACCGCATGCGGAGAAAGTACGGATATCATTCGATAATGACCGGAATAGAGATGAGAGACCCTTCCCTGCCGGTTATAAGTCCCGAAGACAGCAGAAAAAAAGGCGCCGGAATGTACGACCTGACGCCCCAAAGGTAGGTGCAATTTGCTTTATCACATCAGCTATCACTTTTATGACGAAAACGCGCCCGATGAAAGCTTTTTCGACATGCTCGACGAAATAAGCGACGGCTCGGTTCAGTTAGGATTTGACGGCTGTCTGCTTATAGACGTCGCCTGCGAACCCAAGGGGCTCGAAGCGTATTTCGCCCCATACTTTACCCACAGACTCGACAGGTATATCATAACGCCATTTGTCAGGGGAAGAAGCCGCTGCAAAGTCACCGAAAGAGAACAGAAATTCCTAAAAACCCACTGGCACAAAGTTCCGAAATGAAAAAGATGTGACATTACTTGGCAGCCGGGGCTGATTAAAAAATCAGAATCCAATCTTTTGCCTATAACAAATTATTGCCCCTTTTTCTTTATAACCCTCATTAAAATGTTCTCCCTTACTTTTTCGATGTTTAAGTTTTCCCATACTGTATTTCTCTATGGGTAACTACTGCGGAGATTTAATTGTTTTTACTTCTTTCCTAATATCCCAAATCCAGTTTACACTCTCCTATATTTATTTATTTGATTTCTATTCTTTTTTGTCAAGTTATCAACCATTGCCATCTTCATAATGATATCTTTCACAACTTTATCAAGTTCGCTTCCATTTGAAAAATCCGCAGGTACTAAAAAATCAACCCTTCCATGTATAATTAAATCCTTAACTTTATCTTCGTTTCCTTCTGAATAAATAGCTATTGAATATCCGCCATTCACTTTTACCAACTTCATACAAGGTACATCAGTTAAACCATCACCTATATAGATCATATTACGAAAAGGAATACGTCTCTCATCTTCAGGAGTATATTTATTTAGATCCGCATCATTCGATAGGTCCAGCACACCTTTATTAATGCGAAAAAGAAACTGTGTTTTCGTTGTATAATTGACGACATTTTTGGGCCATACAGCAATACTGTCTACATCATATAAAAACTCACAGGCAAATACATCTTTAAAATTTTTATAAATTGTTGATCCTTCAATTATTTCCAAAAGACCTGACGAAATGATGTAGTGCTCAATCTCTATTTCCATTTCACCAGCAAAATAATTAATTCTTGAAAACCATTCTTCAACACCTTTAAAATATTCCAAGTCTCTCCCCAATTTAACAAAACTTTCTCTGCTAATTGATCGTCCCTCCGATTTAGCTTTTCTTAACATAGTGTACATATATGCAAGAATGGGATCCATTTTCTTCTCCTTTGCAAGAGAATTAGACTCCATCCAAAAATTTTCGGGTTCCATGCCAATCTGGTTAATAAAACTATATTCTTGCATATCTTTTGTACAAAGAGTTTTGTCAAAATCATACATCAGTGCGATAATCGTCTTTTCCATATTAAATCTGACTTTCTTAAAAAATATTCACTCTTTATTTTGATGAGAATCCTTGGCTGTCTCATCTATAATCCACTCATCTCCTGAGCGCAGGCTTATAACTTTACCTATGATAATCGCTTCAACTTTAGTTTTTGTTTGAATACTTCTATTATCGGATCCGTTTTTTTGAACTACCCACGAGCCATCTTTTGTCGGTGAAATAATATGACTATTTTTTGACACGATATTTCCTCCTAACGTTTGTACTTACGAACCAAAAGAAATAATTAAATAAGAAAATTTACCTGGTTTCACATTAGCATATTACAATTTACCTTGATATACGTTACTATCTAACTAATTTCTCAACCTCTAAATAACTGCAGCAAATATAACTGAATCTCGTTTTATAAAATTTCCCCATCGATTATATTGTTAACATCGATTAAGATGATGTTTTTATCTACTGCAAATTCTTTTGCTCCGGATGTAAATCCACTTAAAGAAGCGAATACTCCTTTACTATAGTTGCCATGAACCATGGTTCCGTAAAAATCTCGGATTGGCGATGGTGAAATTTTGTTTTTATGGGCCTTGCATTGCACGATAAAATCAGGTTTCCCTGCCCCTCTTACGATAATATCTATTCCCTTATCGCCACCGCTTTTTGTGACTTCAGCCTGGTATCCCAAATTTCGATATAACGCAGCTAAGGCGTGTTCAAACTCTTCTCCGTTTAACGATAGCCAATACACCTTTTGCTTCTTCCATTGCCAATACTCATAGTGATTCAAATCCATCCTATATTGATCATACTTTTTTTCATTTTCGCTTTTCTCAGGATTTTTCTTCCATAAATGTGTAGTCGTAACAATTGCTAATAAGAATCCACCACCAGCCGCTCCTATCACACCATGAATCAAACATAGTCCTATAACTTCTCCAACTCCTATCCCTGAACTACTGATAGCACTCTCTATTGCATATAGATATGCAGAAACTAATCCAATCAATATACCGATTGTAATGCATATCAAAGTGATAATCCTTTTTCGCTTTTCTAATTTTTCTTTATTTGCTTTCTGTTCATAAGGAATTCGGTCAACATCGGTCTGAGTAATACCGTAATTCCGGAGAATAGGTCTGCTCTGAATTTTTGGTACATCCACTCCCAACGCATCCCATATGTAATATAAATTGCCACTACTAAACACCTTTTTTACAAATCTGATTTGCCTTTGAACTTGCTGAATCTGTTTCTCTCTTTCAATATTATTCATCTCATAGCCTAATTATTTTATCTTATCGTGGATAAAGACATCCAAATTAATTACGTTAAGTTAATAGTTATCTAATATTACTATGTCCTTTGCAGGATATAGTAATTTCATTATAAGGTAAGGGTTAAATGCTTACAACTAAAAATTCTATAATCTAGAACTTGGCTTGAGTATTTCAAAGCCATCTTAAAATCAAGATACTTCATATAAAAAGGAACAGCAGACTTTTATCAAAGTCTGCTGTTCTTATCCGGAAACGGATTAATATTAATTGTTATTTATATATTCAACTATCTCTTTGGTTACTTCGTCGGCTTTGTCGTTATCGACCTGGCATGTGCCGGCGTTTTTATGGCCTCCGCCGCCGTATTTGAGACAAATCTTGCCTATATCTATCTGCGAGGCTTTGTTGATTATGGATTTCCCTATCATAATAGGCGTGTTCATACCTCTGAATCCTTTTGTAAGGTGTATGGATATTTCCGTCTCGGGATACATCGCGTATATATAGAACCTGTTGCCCGGATATATTGTTTCAAGGTTTCTCTGGTCCACGACAACCACCTTGCCGTGTACTGTGGATATTTCTTCAAGCTGCTCTTTGAATTTCTCGCTGTATTCGTTGTATAAATCGACCCTCTCTTTTACGTTTGGAAGTTCCAGAATCGCATCTATATCATTATCCAGACAATAATCTATAAGCTCCATCATAAGGTTGTAGTTGGATATTGTAAAATTGCGGAATCTTCCGAGTCCCGTCCTTGCATCCATTAAAAAGCTCAGCAAATCCCAGCCTTGAGGGTTCAATATATCTTCTTTTGAAAATTCGGCGGAGTCGGCTTTATCCACATATTCCATTATTTCATCGGTGATGCGGTTTAGCTTCGGGTTTTCTCTGCCTCCGAAAAAGTCAAACACCACTCTCGCTGCGCTCTTTGCATTTCCGTCTATGATATAGTTGTTTTTTCCGAGAGCCTCTTTATTTCTTACTGTCTCCGATTCATGGTGGTCAAATACTATCCCCGCCCTGCTGTCGTAAGGAAGGTTCGTGGTAATATCCTTATCGCTCAATTCAACCTTGCCGTCCTGTACGTCTTTGGGATGCACGAATTTTATATCATCCAATATTCCGATTTCTTTTAATATCATGGCGCATACAAGGCCGTCGAAATCCGAACGTGTTACAAGAGAATACTTATCATATTTAAAAATTTCTTTTTTCATTTAACTCTCCTATATTATTAGTTTACTCGGCATGTAAATTATACAGTAAAACTATATTTATGAGAAGCAAAAGAGTTGTTACTGTTAAAAAACAACTCATTTCATAGCCTGTAGCGATAGTAAACGGAAAGCCCGCCGCGGAAAGGAATCCGGAGCGGGTTGTTTTATGAGATATGCAGTCTGAAACTTTGATTTTTAGAATAGCGGACATGGAAATTTCCTGCGTCGGCGCTCAATACTCCGATTATTTTCCCTCACTCATCTGTCTAAGCCGACAATTTAATTTCCGCTTGTTCTATTGCAAAACGATAGTGTTCAATTAATTCGCTGAATACGGAATCCCAAGTCCTTGTTAAGGCATGCACCCTGCCTTCCGAGGCCAAAGCCTTTCTTTTATTCTCGTCAAGCAAAAGCGAGACCATATCCGAATAAAGGGCATCCGCATTCCCGCTTTCAAAAGAAAGACCCGTCTTGCCGTGCCGGATATTCTCTCCCACGCCTCCCGCGTCCGCACCTAAGACAGCCAGACCCGATGCCATGGCTTCCAAGACCACGTTGCCGAAGGTTTCGGTGGCGGAAGTACATACAAAAACGTCCGCGGAAGCGTAGGCAACCGCCAAATCCTCTCCCGTTAAAAAGCCCGTATAGACTGTATCTCGGGGTAGTTTTTCCCTGCACATGTCCAGACAGGGGCCGTCGCCCGTCATGACCAGGGCTACTTTTTCGCCATACATATCGTAGAGCCTGCAATAGGCGTCTATCAAAATATCCAAACTTTTCTCGGCTGCAATCCTTCCCACGTATGTAAAAACCAGTTTATCCTCCAAGCCGTGAGTCCTTCGAAACTCCGTACTCCTCTTTGCCGGGTTGAAGAATTCGGTATCAACTCCACGCGAGAAGCGTGCAATTCTGGAAATACCTATATCCCGGAGAAGCTTTTCGGTACCCGCCGTGGCGCAGAGAGTCAGCAGGTTTTTATTGTGGAAGCCGGATATATACCTGTTTGCAAAATCCTCGAGTATTTCCCAATTATAGTGTTTCAAGTATTTGGAAAAATTTGTGGTGTAGGTGGAAATAGAAGGAATTCCAAATTTTTTAGCATGGAACACACCTGCTTTGCCCATACCGAATTCAGTCATATTGTGAACTAGGTCAGGTTGAAATTCCTCAAAGGTCTTGTTTATGCGAAAAAAGTTCGGAAAGGCCAGCCGACAATCCGGGTAAAGGAAAAATTTAATACTGTAGTATTGTTCAACGGTATCGGGCATTTCCAAATCATCATATTTGGGAGCAAAGACTTTGTACTCTATATCCTTGCTTTGAAAATAATCTATCATCTTCAATACCGTATTGGTTACACCGTTGACCTGGGGCAAAAACGTGTCTGTAAACAGGGCGATTTTCATTTCACACCTCCCAATTTTACATACCCCGGCTGCGCATAATATACCGTTTCATCATAAATTATACCACCGCAGCGGTAGTAGGCAACTGATTGACAAATCAGATTGCAAAGCCTGTAGGCATAAAATAAGTCTAAATCCAGAGAGTGAGGTTGAGAAAAATATTCTTCCCGGAAATCTATGATAGTCTGCCTTAAATCCCGAACCGGTTCCGGCTTGCAAGAAAAAACCTCTTTAAAAAATGAAGACTCCTTTTTCATATGATGATTGTGGAGCCTTTTTTCGTAGATTATGTGGCCTATTAAGTTGTTAAATTTCTCTTCTTTGGCATGATACAGACAACAAAAGTCTGATAAAAAATGGCATAAAACGCCTAAACCCTCGGACAAGACGGTTCTCGGCAAATCCTTTTCTATCAAATATTCAGATAGATCCAATACCCACTCAAAATAGTTTGTCATCGTATGGGGCGGCAAGAGAGTCTTCACGGCACAATCCGGTTTAATATTTCCGTAGACAAAAGACTTTCGGTCCAACTCCACAACCCCGTATAGCTCTTCATATAGCTCGCCGCCCATTTGCAGATGCGTTACAATATTCAAAGCAAATCTCCTTTCAATCTTAAAGGGCTATTTGAATTGCTGCATATTTATTTTTACATATCTTCATTAATTTACTGAAAAATCTATGTAATTTTTTTGTGAAGAATCAAAGGATTTTGCTTAAAAAGACGGTCGATTGATTATCTCATTTGAAAAAGTATATAATAGGAGTTGTTTTGAAAGACAATCGGAAGTGAAAAATGAAAAGAGTTAACAGACAAAAAGGCTTTACATTAATGGAAGTCCTGATAGTCGTAGCTATCATAGCCGTACTCGTATCTATCGCAATCCCGGCGCTTTCAAAAGTCGTTACCACGGCGAAGATGAGAACGTTTGAAAGCAACGCAAGAACACTTTTGTCGGAAGCAAATATGTATAAGCTGTCCGGCGGCGAATTATCCGATTATGGCGGAGCTGACGGTGTAAGCGGCGAATACGGGGCGTTCAGAAACCGGGTCAACAACAAAGCCGGAGAATATTTCTCCAAGGTTACCAATGTAACGCAGTATCATGTTGATTACTCCAATATCGGACATTCATATGGAGACTATTACGTAATAGCCGAGCTTGAGATCGGTTTTCTTCCCAGATTCGGCACCGGCTATAACGACAGCGAAGGAAATCCCGTAATCGCATCCTGCGACTACGCCCTTGTTATCAATCTCACAAAAGGCACAATTACAAGAATGGCGCCCTGGGAACGGGATGTATTGGTCAATGCCACCGCCACCGCTCCGGTTGGGGGTGTGGAGACTTCGTTCTGATTTTCAGCCTTTTATGTAATAACATATGACAGAGCGTTTATGCCAAATCCGCTTTGACTCAAAGAATAAATATCCGCTCCGGAAATAAATCCGGAGCGGATTGATTTATGGGTTTTAATGCTCAAAACCATTGAAATAAAGGGATTTTTGCATAAAAACAATACAGCAGACTTTCTATCAAAGTCTGCTGCCCTATTTTGAAAAAACCATATTATAGAATTTCCGTCAATGGGCGCAAACGAGTACCCACAGGTTCTAAGTTGACGATTGCGTTGAATACTATAATGCTCCAAAAACATTATTCAAAGTTTTTCTTTGCTCTAAATAGATATCTCTTACATGGCTGAGATAGTCTTTTATCATCTCGGATTTGACATCGGGGTACGTCCAGAAAAAATCCGTCCAGCGGTTTCTTGCATAAACCAATGATATATCGGCATAAATCCCTTTTGAAAGCGGTATCCTAAAACTCGCGTTTTTTGTAGTTGCCATTACAAATTTTCCGTGTCCAAGAAGGCACGGGTCGATGTTTATGTTTCTTAATTCTTTTTGGGAGTTTACTTCCTCTATTTTGTTGGTGCGTGTTTTGATTTCAGGCAGTAATGAAGGGTCCACAAGTTTTTCAAGACTGACAAACCGTTTCATTACTGTTCCGCGCATCTCTTTGTCATAATAGTTTGAAAAATCCGAGAATGAGTACTCTTCCGATTGACTGTCAATCTTGCCGAACAAGTCGCTTATTTCGTTTAAGGCGATTCGGTAATAATCGTCCCCGGTATACATTATTCCGACGACAAGCTTCTCCTGTTCAAATGGTTTTACATGTCCCAATTTAACCACCTTTTAACATGCGGACCTAAAATCTTCTAACAGCTTTTTTCGGGCGACAACAATCTGCTCCCGATTTTATGTTTCGGGAGCAATGTTTGTAAATTCTGATTTCAGTCAATGGTCAGGGTCAGGGTTTGACGGGCGACAGCATTGCTTTGATTGTAGTCTGTCTGAAGAACCGTCGATATCTTATGCCGCTCAGCCCAGCCGTTTTTCGAGCGCATCTACGACTGTCTCAAGCACCTTTATCCGGGCGAACAGCTTAGAGTTTGACTCCACCACCGTCCACGGCGCAAACTCCGTATTGGTGTAACGCAACATGTCGTTTATCGCGTCCTCATAAACCTCCCACTTATCGCGGTTGCGCCAATCTTCTTCAGTAAGCTTCCAGCTCTTCTCCGGCGTGCTCTCCCTCGCTTTGAACCGATTTAACTGTTCATCCTTGTCGATCGCCATCCAAAACTTTACAATAATCGCGCCCCAATTGTGCAGCACATACTCGAATCCGTTTAACTCATTATATGCCTGCAAGATTCGCTGCGGCGGAGTCAGCTTCTCCACCCGCTCAACAAGCACACGGCCGTACCAGCTGCGGTCAAAGATTGCAAAATGTCCCGTAACGGGCAACCGCATATGAAACCGCCACAAATAGTGGCGAGCCAGTTCCTCCCGCGTCGGAGCTGAAATAGGAATCACTTCGTACCCGCGGGGATCAAGCGCCCTTGTCAATCGCCGGATGCTGCCGCCCTTTCCGGCCGCATCATTTCCCTCAAATACAATAACGACGGGAATTTTCCTTAAATATATGCTGTTATGCATCTTTTGAAGTTTACCGGTCAAATCCTTGAGTTTTATATCGTATTCCTCCCGTGTTATCTCACGGTTCAGATTATATTCCTCTATCCTGGGGGAGTGCAGCAGTTTATGCTTTTTGCTCACATAAGGTATCCCCACTGCCTCCTGCATGGGCTGAGCAGCCGCGCGTTTTTCAAGCGCCGTCCGCAACTCCTCCGCAACCGTTTGCATCACCGTTGCACGCCTGTAGCGCCTGTCTTCCGAATTTACGACCACCCATCGCGCGTGCGGGCAATCCGTTATCTCGATTACGCTTTTATAATACTTAAGGTACTTATCGTAATCTTTTAATTTTTTCATATCGGCCTTCGTCACACGCCAGGCGGTCTCTTCATTCTTGCGCAGCTCTTTTAGTCTCCTTTTTTGTTCCTTCTTGGAAATATACAAAAAGAATTTTATAATCACGCATCCGTCGTCCGCCAACCGCGTCTCAAACAGTCTCAGCTCCTCCAGGTCGGCATGCCAATCTTCCTTGTCTATTATGCCTTCTCTGGTCCAGGTCAATCCCGAATACCAGGAACGGTCAAATACTGAAATGCGCCCCGCCGCAGGACACCGCTCAACAAACCGTGTAACCCACGGTTTGC
Source organism: Oscillospiraceae bacterium (assembly GCA_012520915.1). Lineage (GTDB taxonomy): Bacteria > Bacillota > Clostridia > Oscillospirales > Ruminococcaceae > WRIP01. Next base: position 2,011 of record JAAYNJ010000019.1, on the reverse strand, counting down.
GCAATTCCCGTCCGACAGGTTCCCGCATAGAATAAACCGCATAGCCGCGCGGATCAAAATTCAGTATCAGAGAAGAAATCGCCGAACCCTTTCCCGATGCGCTGAAGCCTTCAAACAGAATAACTACGGGAATCTTTGCCGCAATCACCTGCTGCTGCAAAACGGAAAGTTCCACCTTCATGCGCTCTTTTATCTCATCGTATTCTTCCTTGCTCATTTGATAGGATTTGTCGTTCTCTGAAAACATTTGCTTTTCCTCCGTTCACGCAACTTTGCAGATTGTATCATCATATCCGATGCATATCATTATATCTAATATTTATGCACAATATTATAAATATTTCAAGTACAATTTTAAAACAGCATGCCGAAATCATGAATTCGTTTCATATCCTCCACTCGGGTACGCATCCTATCTCACTTAAATCAAAACCCGTTATATCCAAACGGTTGTTGGGTTTTACCTGTAAATAAAACCTTTCTATTTTCACAGAATTCTTCAAAATCCTACTGAAAGAAGCGCTGTCTTGTATGCTTTTATTCTATTGTACGCAGTATGGTGTTTTTTACGGTTTCATATTATCTCATAAAAACAAACTGCATTCAGATCGGACGTCCTTGAAATCCAATAAGAAAAAGTATATAAGTATAGTCGGATTTTTAAAAATCCGACTATACTTTATAAAAGGAACCAAAACCAAATAATTTTATCTCAACAATTTAACTTTAATCGATTTTCAGAACAGAATCTTACTGTATACAAAACAGATTACAGAAGAAAGGCATGGTCATAAATATGGTAAAACTTGGAAATGCGCCTTTGCTTTCCGAGGCAAGGAAAGCGAAACGCAAACCGAACATAGTATTGCAGATACTTATTTTTATTGCGGTGTTTTTATCTTCAAGCGTTATAACAGGAATTATAATCGTTCCTATAATGGTAATAGAGATATTTAAATCCGTTAATGCCTCCCTCATAGCGGGCGGGGACGCTGCAAATGTTTTTGATTACGCAATGGAAGCCCTTGACGCCTTGCCCGAATGGTTTAGTGTGCTGATGCTTTTTTTAACAGCGGCGGGCACTATATGCGCAATTATTTACTGTCTAAAGATAGAGGGGCGCTCCTTAGCATCCATGGGTATGAGAAAAAAAGGTTTTTTAAAAAATTACGGCTGCGGTTATCTTATAGGAATAATTATGATATCTGCAGCTGCAGGGCTTTCCATGCTTTTGGGCGGCTCTCGTTTTACGGGTTTTTGTACGGAAGTGTCATGGCTTTACGTTGGACTTTTCTTTTTGGGCTTTCTTCTTCAGGGCATGAGCGAGGAGGTTCTTGTACGTGGATATTTTATGGTTTCCTGTGCAAACGTCGTGCATTTAACCGTTGCTGTCGCTTTGAGTTCCGTTCTATTTGCCGCTCTGCATCTTGCCAATAGCGGCATTACAATCCCGGCATTTATAAATTTGTGTCTTTATGGGGTTTTCATGGCTGTTTATATGCTGCGCAACAACGACCTCTGGGGCGCCTGCGCCATACATTCTTCATGGAACTTTGTGCAGGGACATATTTTAGGCATATCCGTCAGCGGAACATCCGTATCAAACTCTGTTTTCTCCACCGACTTTATAGAGGGCAAAGAGCTTATTTCAGGCGGCAGCTTCGGCATAGAGGGTGGAATTTGTACAAGTATTGTGCTCCTTGTCGCCATAGTCCTTGCGCTCATGATACCTAAGAAAACGCATTGGAGTTCACCTGAAAGCTCTCAAAACATCGATATTGCCTGATAAGTTGAAAATCTCGCAGCTATTGAAGCTGCGAGATTTTTTTGTTATCAAATATCTTTTAATCTTAAAAAACTATCTCTGTCTGGCGGCAAGCAAAGAATCTTTCAGTTCTCCCTCAATTGCCAATAATTCCTCTTCCGCCTTTTCGCGCCTCATCCGGCCTTCCTGCTGAATCTTTATAGTTTCGTTTATGGTATCTATCAGGTCTTTATTAACCTGTTTCAG
>JAAYNJ010000018.1 GCA_012520915.1 Oscillospiraceae bacterium | reverse complement strand
CCGTATCTGTTTGGTCCGAGTGACAGGAGTCGAACCTGCGGCCTCTTGAACCCCATTCAAGCGCGCTACCAAACTGCGCTACACCCGGATAACAGGTAATATATCATAGTGGATTTACAAAATCAACCTGAATTATCATTCATCATCTATTTTGATTTTAGAACAAGTAATCTTACCGGAGATAAATATGCCAAAAGAAAAAATTGTCAAACAACGTACAAAAAAAACAGCGTTTATAATAGCAGCAATCTCAATTATAATTATTTGTGTTGTTTTTTTTGCAATTAAATTTTTATCATCCGAAAATGCCGGAAATAGAAAGGTTTATGTTTCATCCGTTTCTGAAATTACGGGGCTTGGTTATGTCGGTTTTGCAAACAGATATTTAGGCGTCGTTGAATCTCAGGATATCTTGGAACTTAAAATCGATTCGGATAGAGAATTAGACGAAATATTCGTCGAAGTCGGCGATGAAGTCAAAGAGGGAGATAAACTGTACTCGCTAAAAACCGAAAACATTGTAAGACAGATGCGGCAGGTCGAGCTCGACATAGAAGGAATGAAAAATACTGTAAAATCCAATAGAGATGAGATAGTCTTCCTGGAAAAAGAAAAAAGTACCGTGCCTGCTGAACATCAGATTGACTATACCCTTCAGATACAAAGCCTTTTGGCAAATATCTCCCAAACAGATTACAGTATAAAAACCAAACAGCTTGAGTATGAGCAACTTAAAAAAAGTCTGGAGAGTTCAGTCATTACCTCAACATTGTCCGGTACTGTTCAAACGATAAATGAACCTAAACACGGCAGCTCCGAGCTCGAGACTGCATATCCTGCCTTCATGATAATTGTAAAGGGAGGGGACTTTAGAGTTAAAGGTACTATTAGCGAACTCAACATACATTCGATATCGTTGGGTATGCCGGTTATACTGCGCTCTAAAATAGATGAGCAAAAAACATGGAAAGGCACAATAATAGAGATAGATATGGGTAAACCGCAAAGTTCAGGGGATGATAAATTTTATTATGGTCCTGAATCCGCTTCTTCAAGCGCTTCTAAATACTCTTTTTATACAGATATAAGCAGCACGGAAGGCTTGATGATTGGCCAACATTTGACTATAGAGCCCGATCTTGGCCAAGGCACGCAAAATGAAGGCCTATGGCTGCCATCTTTTTTCCTTGTTGATATAGATAGCTCTCCATTTGTGTTCGCGGATAACGGAAACGGAAAGTTGGTAAAGAAACCTCTGGAGCTTGGCGAATACGACGAGTCTCTCGATTCGTATGAAATCATCTCCGGAATTACTTTGGAAGACTTTATTGCCTTTCCGGAGCCTGATTTAGTTGAGGGGATGCCCACAACAAAAGAATTTTCCGTTCCGGATACCCCGAACAGCGACATGATGATTGAAGGCTGAAAGAGAATCAATAATTGCAGATTAACCTTATCCTTAGGTATTTGAGGTTACAAATGGTTGTAGAATTAAAAAATTTATACAAAGATTATCTTCAAGGCGATATTGTAGTTCCTGCGCTCAAGGATATAAACCTTAATGTAAACGACGGAGATTATTTGGCTATTGTCGGTCCTTCCGGTTCCGGAAAGTCGACACTTGTAAATATAATCGGTTGTTTGGATGAGCCTACATCAGGTTCGTACCTGTTTGACGGAATAGAAATATCACATTTTGACGATACAAAATTATCTAAAATAAGAAACAAAAGCATCGGATTTGTATTTCAGAGCTTTAATCTTCTTCCGCGACAATCCGCATTGGAAAACGTGGAACTACCGCTCTTGTATTCAAAAACCGTGAAAAGAGCAGAGCGTCGTGAGATTGCTGCAGAAGCACTGATTAGTGTGGGGTTGGAAGACCGGATGGATTTCAATCCGACACAACTGTCGGGTGGCCAAAGGCAGAGGGTCGCAATTGCGAGGGCGATTGTCAATAATCCTCGAATAATCCTGGCGGATGAACCGACCGGTGCATTAGACACAAAATCCGGCAGACAAATAATGGAGATCTTTCAAAGCTTAAATGATAATGGCGCAACAATCATTGTCATTACCCATGACAGAGACATTGCCAAAATGGCGAAAGAGATCATGCTCATAAGAGACGGTTTGCTGTCTCCATTAAACTCAGAGGAAAATACATTTTGAAAAAACGTCGTAGGAAAAAAATAATTGTAATAACTATCGTCACTATGCTCATTGCGGTACTGGCAGTGTCTTCAGTTTTTCTCATTCCGAAGGTGATTATGAAACCTGTGGAAGTTTATCCGGTATCAAGGATACGTGAATATTATTATGGCGGTCCACAAATGGGGTGTTACGGCAGTATTGCTTCAGGAAGTTTTCAAAATATTTACCCTCATGACGGGGTGCTTATAGATACCGTCTACGTTAATGAAGGTGACCCAGTAAAAGTTGGAGATGCTTTACTTAAATACGATTTAAGCATTCAAAATTTAAACATAAAGACTGTTCAGATTAACATAGATATTTTAGAAAACAGAATTAAAAAAGCGAATAATGAACTCGATGTAATAAAAACCTTCGTTGCTTCCTCACCCCCTCCCGCGCCGGAGATGCCGGATAAATTGATAACGGATGGGGAGGATTTAAATAATCAAGGTTTTTTATACTTTGTTGTTTCCGGAACCGGAACCTCTCCGGAAGACCCGTTTGTTTTCAATGTTTTGGAGTCCGTAATTATTCCCCCATCATTTTTTATGGCAATTTCAGGAGTTCAGACCTCCCCTTCATACTATGCCGAATTAAGGGTTTTTTACAGCAATTTTGTGCTTACACACTCATGGAAAATAGATGGGGCACAGTTCCAGGATTTAAGCTCGAGGGCTTTAACGGAAGGAATGGATGTCAGCTCAGGGGTTTACATCAACTCTGATGATTCAATATCCATTACCAATCTTCCAAACGATTTTGGGGAATTTAAACAACTTGCCGGTACGGTTGACTATATCGGGGGACCTCACTATTCCCAGTATGAAATCGATAAAATGCGAATTAATAAAGAAAACGAGCTCTCAGGGTTTAAAACAGAACTTAAACAGGCTCGCCTCAACCTCGATATTGAAAGAGAAAAATACGGCGACGGTGTAGTATTAAGCGAAATCGACGGAGTTGTTTCGTCTGTAAAAAGCCTGGACGAGCTGTTGCCGGGTGAAGCATTAATGACCATCCAGAGCGAATCCGGTTATAGGGTGGAAGGAACTGTAAGCGAATTCAATATTGGCAAGATTTCCAAAGGGCAAGATATCCTTATCAATTCATGGTCAAATGGAATGACATACACCGGCAGTATTGTTTCAATCTCCGATTTACCGGTTTCGAATTCCGGCTCTATGGGAAGCGAAAATCCTATAAATACATACTACCCTTTTACAGCGTCTATTGATACGAACGACATGCTTGTAATCGGGGAATGGGTTGAAATTATATTTTCAGATTTAAATGAAATGTCTGACATCGAAGATGCAATATTTATCCCAAATGCATTTATTCGGGAGGAAGGCATGCAATACTACGCCTATATAGCCGATTCAAATAATAAACTCAAAAAGCGGTACATCAGGACAGGTCGTTCAAACTACGGTTATTCGACGGAGATTATTTCCGGTATAACAATCGATGATTATATTGCCTTTCCTTACGGTAAGAACATCAAGGAAGGCGCTCCTGTAATTATTTCAGAAGATTCAATTTATGGATGATAACAAAAATGCTTGAAAATATCAGAATTTCCTTTAGAAGTATTGTCCTTCATAAAATGCGCTCTTTTCTTACGATGCTCGGAATCATAATCGGCATAGCGTCTATAATTGCTATCGTTTCAACAATTAAAGGCACTAACGAGCAGATAAAAAACAACCTCGTGGGGGCGGGCAACAATACCCTCACAGTGGCTTTATGCGAGGGGGACTGGCAATATGAGTTCCAGTATATGGGGGTGCCGATAGATATCCCGATAATTGACAATGATACAAAAGAACAATTAAAAGAACTTCCGGAAGTCAACAGCTTAACACTTATGCATATCAGAAATTATGCTGACGGGATTTTCAGAGGAAACGCAATGGTCTCCGGCATTCAGATGATTGGTATCGAATCAAATTATTTGGATGTTGCCGGTTTATCAATGAGATCCGGGAGAGGTTTTGTTGATAGCGACTACGCAAATTTCAAGAAGGTTGCAATTGTCGATGAAAAAGCTTCTAAAATGATTTTCGGTAGCGATTCGCCACTCGGAAAAACAATTGATATATACGGTGAACCTTTCACCATTGTCGGAGTCGCAGGAGATATCATTAAATTTGAGCCTGTAATAAATACAATAGATGACTACTACATGTTTTCCGGGAGAAGTACGGGAAGATTGTTTGTTCCCATATCTGCATGGCCGATTATTAATTCTTTTGACGAACAGCAATCGGTGCTTTTGCGGGTAAAGAGTGTCGATTCTATGACTGTTGCAGGTAAAAAAGCCGAAGATATTTTAAATTCCAGAATACATAATGCTGAAGAAGTGAATTCATTGAAATACAAAAGCGATAATCTGCTTGAACAAGCCAAGAGGTTGCAGGAATTGTCGTCCTCCACTAATAAAATGTTGATTTGGATAGCCGGAATTTCTTTAATAGTCGGGGGTATCGGCGTAATGAATATCATGTTGGTATCCGTTACGGAAAGAACAAGAGAGATCGGTTTAAAAAAAGCGGTCGGCGCTCCTAAAAAAACCATTATGAAACAATTTCTTACCGAGGCGTCGGTTCTCACAAGTATCGGTGGAATATTGGGTGTTTTGGTAGGCATTGCTTTGGCATTCGCCATCTCAAAAATCGCGACCGCGCCGATTTCGATAAGTCTTCCGGCAATAATCATTTCAGTGGCTTTTTCCGTAGTTGTCGGGTTGATTTTCGGTCTCCTTCCCTCTATTAAAGCTGCAAATCTAAATCCGATCGACGCATTGAGATATGAATAAAACCTTGAATCATTATTATAAATTTATTTATAAATTAAATATAACTCGCTTAGTTGAAGGAGGTATAAATTGAGAAGATTCATTTTTGACACGGATATCGGAAGTGACGACGCTATAGCCCTGATAATGGCACTTAAGTGTGATGATATTAAAATCGAGGCAATAACGGCGGTATCCGGAAATTGCCCTATTGAGCATGTTGTTCCAAATGCATTGATGACCTCGGAGGTGGTTGGAAAGTATTTGCCTCCTGTTTATGCCGGTGCATATCGGCCGCTGATTAGAAACAAAGTTCATGCTTTGGGTGTTCACGGCATAGACGGTATGGGCGACAGCAATCTTATTCATCCCACCGGCTCGGTTTCAAGCGGTCATGCCGCTGATGTTATACTTGATTTGGTTTCAAAATATCCTGATGAAATCGAAATAATGGTGCTCGGACCTGCTACAAATATAGCACTTGCAATACTGAAAGACCGAGAAGCCATGAAAAAAACAAAAAAAATCTGGTCAATGGGAACAGGAGGGGTTGGAGACTGGGCTTGTCAGCCGGTGCCGGAATTTAATGTGCTTGCGGATGCCGAGGCATACGACATAATGTTGAACAGCGGTATTCCCATTATGATAGCGGGTTTCGACCTTTGCATCGGTGATTCCGCCCTTGAAAGGGATGAAATTGACTTTCTTTTAAACAGTGGTGTCCGTGAAGCGAAGTTTGCAGTTGATTGCAACAAGACACTAATTGAATTTAACATAGAAAGAAACGGAAGAGATATTATTGATCTCCCGGATCCGATTGCGATGGGGATAGCGATGTGGGACGATATCATCATAAATTCGGGACACTATTTCTGTCACACCGTTCTCAATGATAAATTCACATATGGAACTGTCGTAATGTTTGACGAAAACGAGATGGAAAATAAAAGGGAGTACGATTCATCATTTGAATTCAAATCCCCTAACGCTGAGGTTTGCACAAAAATCGATATTCCTCTCTTTAAAAAGAGACTAATTGAAATACTTGTAAAATAGATTATAATTCCCGCTTCCAATATAAATTTAACTATTGTTCACTTTTAATTAAACTCCATCCTGTTGAAAAACCTTTGTCCGAGTGATAACATATTTAAGGTTTTGCTAAATACTTGCTTAATATATTTGTACTTATGAGGGGTAATTAATGGAATCACTTCTGAAAAAACAAGGTTTTATATGTGACATGGACGGTGTTTTGTATCATGGCAACAGGATTCTTCCGGGAGTTCCTGAGTTTGTTAAGTGGCTTTATGATCAAAATAAAGATTTTATGTTCCTCACAAATGCGAGCGGACGTTCTCCAAAAGAACTTCAACAAAAACTTGAACGTATGGGACTTGAAATTGATGAAAGTCACTTCTACACAAGTGCAATGGCAACGGCAAAATTTGTGTCGACACAATCTCCCGGTTGTACGGCATACGTGATTGGAGAACCCGGCTTATATAATGCGCTTTACAGCGCAGGTATAACTATAAACGATATTGATCCGGACTATGTCATAGTTGGAGAAACGAACAATTACAACTATGAAAGTATATGTCTCGCCGTCAATCTTGTGCTAAATGGCGCAAAGTTGATAGGAACCAATAGCGATATTACTGGGCCTTCTGAACACGGAATCATCCCTGCCTGCAGGGCGCTTATGGCTCCGATAGAACTTTCAACCGGAAAGAAGGCGTATTTTGTCGGAAAGCCCAATCCGTTAATGATGAGGTCTTGTCTCAGAAGACTGGGTGTTCACTCTGAAAACGCAGTCATAATCGGAGATAGAATGGATACCGATATCATCTCCGGGATTGAAAGCGGTCTCGATACCGTTCTCGTATTAAGCGGGGTCACATCCAGAGAAGACTTGGATTACTACCCCTACTCTCCCCGCCTGGTTTTAGACAGCGTTGCGGAAATTCCTGCCGCTTTTTCCGGTTATTAATTTATTGACTTCGACAAATATTTACTTTTTTCTTATTGAACCGCCACATCCTTTTGTGGCGGTTCTTGTGCATAATGTACTCTTTATAATTGAAGATATCGGGTAATTTGCCGAAGATTGTTTTATTCATTTACACTGATTTTTTATTGTCCTATAATTTTATGTAGCCTTTCATAATAAATACTTTAATAAGGAGATTTGTATGGAAAAACGAAAAATCATTATGGATGTCGATACCGGTTCTGATGACGCCATTGCTCTCGTAATGGCAATGCTTGACGAACATTTTGACCTTTTAGGCATCACCGCCGTAAACGGAAATATTGAAGTCAAGTTAACAACAGACAATTCACTTCGTGTCGTCGAATGTTGTGACAAGCAGGGGGAAGTAAAGGTCTACAAGGGATGTGAGTACCCAATAGCTTCTACACTTATTTCCTGGACGGCACAGTCCTTTAGGGGGGTTCCTATAAGGGAAGGATCAAAGGACAATGCCACAGCTGTTCACCCGGATCAGCTTCCTCTTCCGGCACCCACCATTAAGGAAGAAGAGGACAGCGCAGTTGTATTTTTAATCGAAACTCTTCTGGCAGCTGAAGACGGTGAAATAACCTTAGTTCCCGTAGGACCGCTTACAAATATCGCTGTCGCAATGAGAGCGGACCCGAGAATTATTCCTAAAATTAAAGAAATAATGATTATGGGCGGCGGTCATGATGTAAACAACTCCTCTCCCGCCTCAGAATTTAACGTTTGGATTGATCCTGAAGCTTTTGAGATTGTCCTTCAAAGCGGTTGCAAAATTACTTTAGTCCCTCTAGATGCTACACACAAGTGCTTTATGACGGTTGAAGAAGCTCAAAAAGTTCGTGCCATAGGGACTAAACCTGCACTTCTTATTGCCGACCTTATAGAACAACGCACAACCGGCTATGCCCAAATGGACGCTGAAATGAAAGCCTTAAACGGGGCTCCGATTCACGACGCATTGGCAGTATGTGCATTGGTTTATCCCGAAGTCCTTAAAAATGTCGTTCACGTCAATTGCCACACTGATATTTCCAGAGGTTTTGCTTACGGGGAGACTATAATTGACCAGCGCATAAGGGTCAATCCCGAACCCAAGAACTGCTATTTCGCTTTCGATGCCGACAAAGACATCTTTGTTAAGTGGATGATAGATGTTCTTGAAAAAGACAAGGCTAATAGAGGTATGTAAATTTTTCTTTAATCACATTGATCTGAGTTTCAAATGGAGGATCCGGTTTGGAAAAAAGAAAGATTATAATTGATGTAGATACGGGTCACGACGACGCTATAGCAATCATGATGGCAATGCTTTGTAAAGACGAGTTTGATATTTTGGGAATAGCAACGGTAAACGGCAATGTGTGTCTCGACTATACAACCGAGAACACTCTTCGGGTTGTTGAGTTTATGGGAGGAGGAGTTCCCGTTTACAGAGGTTGCGAATATCCTTTGGTTGCCTGCATGTATGGCAAGCGCCCCACACTTCCGAAAAAGGATAAACCCGGAGAAAAAACTCACGGATGGCTTTTGGACGAACTTCCTAAAGCAACTATAGCGCCCGAATCCCAGGACGCGGTGACATGGTATGTAGATACCCTAATGGCCGCCGAAGACGAGTCCATTACGCTTGTCCCTGTGGGACCTCTGACAAATCTTGCCCATGTCTTTCAAATCGAACCCAGAACCGTAAAAAAGATAAAAGAGGTCATCTGTATGGGCGGGGGCTACAAGTATGGCAATACCAATCCCCTTTCTGAATACAATATCTGGGTAGATCCTGAAGCCGCCGAAATAGTTATGCGGGCCGGAATTAAAAAATTTACATGGGTTCCCCTTGATGCCTGTTATGCTTCCTACATGACAAAAGACGACGTTCAAAGAATTCGGGACATTGGAAACAGAGTTGCCGACGCTGCAGCAGACATTATCTCTTTCATATGGAGCCATCCAAAGTTTATCGGAAAGGACGTTAACTCAATTGTCTTTGATGCTTTATGCATTTCGTATATGCTTGATTCATCTGTGCTTAAGACGATTGTTCCGGCTCATTGTACGGTAGACAACGGCGGAGGAATAGCGGATGGTCAGACTATGTTCGATATTTTCAATGGCAGAATCGGCGGTGAAGCTCCGAACTGTTACGTCGCTTTGGATTCAGACAGAGAGAAGTTTTTGGACATTGTCTGCGAAGTAATGTCAAAAGCAAAGGAAGCGGGGGTGTGACCAATGGATAAAAGAAAAGTTATTTTGGACGTCGATACCGGTTCCGACGATGCAGTTGCGATTATTTCTGCCGTACTCTCTAAAAACATAGAAGTGCTCGGCATTGCAACCGTAAACGGAAATCGTTGTGTTGAGTATACAACCGAGAACACTCTCAGAGTTGTTGAGATGCTCGGAGTTTCGGAGACCGTACCGGTAGTCAGAGGATGCGCTTATCCGTTGGTTGCAACAATAAAGCGTAAAAAACCCGGAATTCCCAGAGGACACTATTACCAACACGCTGAAGAATATAAAACCAGCGGAAAATCTATCCATGGCGACTTCCTGGATATGTTTCCGCCTTCTACCATAAAAGAAGCGAACCTTAATGCTGTAAGTTGGTATATAAAAACTCTCATGGCAGCCGAAGACGAATCTATCACTCTAATTCCTGTGGGACCGCTTACAAACCTTGCTCATGTCTTTCAGGTTGAGCCCAGAACTGTAAAAAAAGTCAAGGAAATCATCTATATGGGCGGCGGTCATCTCCTGGGGAATACAAGGCCGGCAGCTGAGTATAATGTCTGGGTGGATCCGGAAGCCGCTCAAATAGTTTTGGAATCCGGAGTGAGAAATTTTATATGGGTTCCGCTAAACGCAACACACGCCGCATATCTGACTAAATCCGATGCCGAAAGAATAAGAAGTATCGGCACCAAACCGGCAGAAGTGGTTGCGGAGCTTATTGAACAGAGAATTATTGGTTATAGCAATTATCAGAAAGTTGAAGCGCCCGATGCAGCCCCGATACATGATGCTCTCTGTATAGCAGCAATTCATGATCCGTCTGTACTCACAGATATTCACCATTGCTATGCTGAGGTTGATTGCGGTGGCAGCAGTTGTGATGGGGAGACGATATTCGACATTAACCCTGGCAGTTTCGAATATGATAAAAAAACTCCCAACAGCTATGTTGCGCTTGGGGCAGACAGAGAAAAGTTCGTAAATATACTAGTAGGCATTCTTGAAGGAGCAAAGTAGTTTACATTTACTAAAAATAAGGAGAAAGCTTTAATATGGAAAAAAGAAAAATTATTATGGATGTTGACACCGGTTCCGATGATGCGATGGCGCTGGTTATGGCAATGCTGGATGAGCGGTTTGATTTGCTCGGTATAACAGCAGTCAACGGAAACGTTGAGGTAAAGCTCACAACGATGAACTCTTTGAGAGTTGTTGAGTGTTGTGACAAGCAGGACGAAGTAAAGGTATATAAAGGATGCGATTTGCCGATTGCTTCTACCTTGATGCCGTGGGGTCCGCAAGCTACACAAATGCCCGGATTCACAAACCCCCTCCCCCACAGAGAAGGCACAAGAGAACAGTCCATTCAGGTTCATACCGACCATCTTCCGTTGCCCGTGCCAAAAATAAAAGAAGAACCTGAATCAGCCGTGGTATTTTTGATAAAGACCCTTCTTGCCGCGGAAGACGGTGAGATCACCCTGGTTCCTGTAGGCCCACTAACAAACATTGCAATTGCAATGAGAGCAGACCCGAGAATTATTCCTAAAATTAAAGAAATTATGATTATGGGCGGCGGTCATGATGTTAACAACTCCTCTCCTGCTGCTGAGTTTAACATTTGGGTTGACCCTGAAGCCTTGGAGATTGTTCTTCAAAGCGGTTGTAAAATTACGTTGGTTCCGCTGGATGCTACACATAAGTGTTTCATGACAGTTGAAGAATCCGAAAGAATTCGTGCTATCGGAACTAAACCCGCAATCCTTATTGCAGACCTTGTAAAACAGCGTGCAACAGGATATGCTCAAATGGATGCCGAGATGAAGGCACTTAACGGAGCACCGCTTCACGATGCATTGGCGGTTTGTGCTTTGGTAATTCCTGAGGTTCTTAAAAACGTCGTACATGTAAATTGTCATGTTGATATCTCCAAAGGAATTGCATACGGTCAGACAATAATCGATCAACGCATAAGAGTAAATCCCACACCCAAAAATTGCTATTTTGCTTTTGATGCCGATAAGGATATCTTCGTAAAATGGATGATCGATGTTCTCGAAAAAGACAAAGCCAAAAGAGGACTGTAAACAGACACACAAAAAAGACTGTGCGTGTATGTGCACAGTCTTTTTTTAATTCTTATAATTTGAAAATTTCTATATCCTCATTCTCATATACACTTTGCAGTTGTTCAAAAGGCCTGCGGTCATCAAAGATTCTTTTGCTTAAAATAATGTAGTCTACATCTTTTTGTTTTAATTCGTTAAGAGATTTTTCATTTCCGCTATATGTTCCCTCTAAAATAGACACTCTATTCATTATTTCTTCATAATATTTTGAAGTTTCATCATAAGAGGTTATATAAATATACCCTTCAAGGAAAAATCTTCTTTCAGAAAAAGCTGTTCCATACATATATTTGCTGTTTAATACCGCCCTCTCGGATGCAACTATTGCATTCCTGTCCGTATTGTCACGAATCCAGATAAGTGCCTCGTATTCCTTTTCCGTGATCGAATCGTCAACAAAACCGTAGATGATTCTGTCTTCATTACTTGCATTAATAGAAGAATATCGGTGTTTTCCGATTTGAATTTTATTTTTAAAAAAAGCTGCTGAAGGTAATGCGGATAAAATTAATATCGCCAATATTCCTGTCGTCAAAACGATAATTGGAATTTTACCGTTTGATTTTGCTTTATTTTCAAACATCGAACTGATTGCATTTACAAGAATTATCACGGAAAAGGGATACGCCGCTAAAACAAAATAAATTTCACTTCCACCATATTGGTGCGTAATATTTGTCAACAAGAAACCGAGAACCGAGATTGTTATTGCAAAGATTGAATAATAAAACTCATTGTTTTTTGACTTTCCAAATCTGAACGTTTGAAGTAATATTCCGAAGAACATAAATATATATGTCGTTAAAAACATTAAAACTATAGAAATGAAATTCGAGTCTATGTGTAGTTTTGACCTTATAAAAGAATATATCTCGGTGTCCACAATAAATCTACCCGGATAAAACGTCACAAGAGATGCTGAATCTGATGTATATATCAACAGGTAGACGAAAAAAAAGCTTAGGAAAACCATGCCCCCCACAACGAGATTTTTTAAAAATTTCTTTTCTCTTAAAATAGCAACAAGGAAAACCATACCAAATCCTAGAACATAAACAGCCGCAACGGGACCTTTTGCAAAGGTGGAAAGGGCTAAGGTTATACAACATAAAACAATATCGGACGATATCTTTTTATCTTTGCTCTCAAAGAATTTAAGAAGCGCAAGAATTGAAAGCGCACCAAATGCTGCGGATAGCGAAAATCCTAAGGTATCCGAGTAAAGGTAGTACAAAAACATATTGTCAAAGGGTGATAAAATAAATATCGCAACAAATACAAATGCGATTTTCAGACTATTACCCAATATTCTCTTAGATAATGCCGCTACACAAGCTGCAAAGAAGGGCGTAAAAACGGTAAGGGAAAACAATGTTATCAAAGAAAAGTTGTCGATGCCGGAAACAGATTTCAGAACCCCTAAAATAGCAAAACTCAAGACATGGTAATTGTACGGTATCCCTGCTGCTTTAACATCTTCAAACGGAAAACCCCGTGATGCGGAATCAACCAAACCTACTGAATTCAGTAAATCCACATGATATCTGCTGCCACCAGCCATAATAGGAGTGGTGTTATTGGATGTAAGCGAAATAAGTACTCCTATCAAAGCGATAAGAGCAAACCAAAAAGCCAAATTAAGTTCACCGGCATCAGCTTTGAACCTTAATTTAGCTTTTCTTTTTAGATATAGAACAATCAGCGAAATCACGATACTTAACA
Source organism: Oscillospiraceae bacterium (assembly GCA_012520915.1). Lineage (GTDB taxonomy): Bacteria > Bacillota > Clostridia > Oscillospirales > Ruminococcaceae > WRIP01. Next base: position 39,446 of record JAAYNJ010000018.1, on the reverse strand, counting down.
ACGGGATATAGGAGAAGAATGAGTACAGTTTTAATGCGGATAGCACCAGGTAAAGGATAATTAGCTGAAAAATCCCTATAGAAAAGGAAAATAAAATAAATTCTAACGGGGTGTTTTCAGATTTCAGGGCTTTTAGATGCGGTATTCCCGATAAAATTATGCCAATAAAGTATATAGACGCATAAATCGAATAGGTGTATTCCGTCCCAAAAAAGCAAGTCGTCAAAATAACGAACAGAATGATTGTCATTAGAGTTTTGATCAAAAAATTTAAAATCGGTTTCTTGTTAGCAGTCATTATTATTCCCCAAAGCAGATAGAGCTTTTAGAAGAGCATATCTTGTACTAATAAGATTTAATCCGCCCTGCACATAGACATTATAAGGAGGAGCTACCGGCGCATCACATGAGAGTTCTATTGAAGATCCGTTTGTAAAGGAGCCCGAAGCCATTATTACATCGGTTTCATATCCGGGCATTCTCCCAGGTACAGGTACGGCATAACTGTCTATCGGCGATGTTGACTGTATCGCCTTACAAAATTCCATTAACTTATTCTCGTTTCCCATTTCTATTGAAGTTATAATGTCGTTTCTTCTTTCGGAGAATGATGGAGACACCTTATAACCTGCCAATTCGAACAATGCCGAAGAGTAAATCGAACCTTTTAGCGCCTCACAAGTAATATGCGGCGACATATAGAGCCCAAGGAACATATTTCTATAACCCAATATGTTGCTTCCGATTTCTCTTCCCACACCGGGGGCAGTCAGTCTTTCAGCACATAGCTCCACAAGACTATTCTTGCCGGCAATATATCCTCCCGTTTCCGCAATTCCGCCGCCCGGATTTTTTATAAACGATCCGGCCATTATGTCAGCACCAAATTCTGTAGGTTCGGATGTTGTCGTAAATTCGCCGTAACAGTTGTCGACAGCGATAATAACTTCTCTATTTATTTCCTTTATAGTTGAGGAGATTCTCCCGATTTCCTCCGGAGAAACGGCATTTCTTACGCTATATCCTCTGGATCTCTGTATGTATACCATATCAACTTCATCAATATTTCTAGCTACTTCATCGACATTAATATTTCCATTAAGATCCAATTCAATTTGCTTGTATGTTATCCCGTAATCATGAAGACTCCCTCTTTTCGAATCACCAAGTCCCAAGCTTTGTCTTAAGGTGCTATACGGTGTACCGCTGATTGATAGCATTGTCATATTTCGTCGGAGAATTCCGAAAAGCATAACTGTAATTGCGTGTGTGCCGCTCATTAATTGTGTCCTGCAAAGGGCATCCTCAGCTCCAATCGATTTGGCAAATACTTTGTCGAACATTTCTCTGCCAATATCACCGTAACCGTACCCTGTTGAACCTTGGAGATGTTGCGCTCCTACTCCCAACTCAATAAATGAATTTAATACTTTCAGTTGGTTGATGTCTCTAATATCTTCCGCAATTTTAAAATGCTTTTGGCACATGCTCATCGCATCTCTGTCAATAGCGGATAGTTTTTTATCAATACCGAAATCCGTCCAATTAAATTTACTCATCCGACATCTCCAAAACGAGCTTTTTAAAATGTCTTCCTCTTTCTTCAAAATTTGTATACATATCAAAACTCGGAGACGCCGGGGAGAGTAAAACGATGTCTCCAACAACACTGCTTTCACGCGCTTTGCTTACTGCTTCAGACATATTACCGGCATATAAAACATTAATTCCTGATTTTACTTCATACAGCGCATCTAAAATTTTTTCCGAGGTTGTCCCCATAAGGATGATTGTTTTTACATATTTATCCGCGCACTTTGCGAGAGTGTTAAAGGAAAGTCCTTTATCAGATCCTCCGGCTATCAGAATTACCTTTCTGTCAAACGACTTCAATCCGGCTATAGTTCTGCTCGGCGTTGTGGCGATTGAGTCGTTATACCACTCCACTTCATCGATCTTGGCTACAAATTCAATCCTGTGTTCAACCGGACTGAACGAAGAAACCGAAGATATGAAACTTTCCGTAGACACTAAGGATCTGGTTGCCAGATACGCTGCCTCTATATTCTCAAAATTGTGATTGCCTTTTAACTTAATGTCCGTCATATTGAAAACTTTCGTGTTTTTGTCCAGATAGGTTGAAAACAAATTCTTATCCAAGGTGTATGCACCATTTCTCGAAGTCGGAAGACCGAACTCCCTCAGCTCACCGACGACTTCACTTCTCATTGAAGCTGTTATTTCATTCTTAATGTTTAATACTGCTATTGAATTGCTTTTTTGAAACTTAATAATATTTCTTTTTGCATCAATATATTCGTTCATATCTTTGTGATGATCCAAATGATTCGGTGTAATATTTGTAATTATAGAAATATCGGGACTCGATTTCATTGAGATTAGTTGGAAACTGGACAATTCAACCACTACTAAGTCGTCTTTTTTTATTTCATCAATAATGGGCAACATAGGTCTTCCAATATTTCCTCCAAGCCAAACACGATGTCCGTAGTCTTTCAATATTTTGTATATGAGCGATGATGTCGTCGTCTTTCCGTCACTTCCGGTAATTCCTATAATCTTACAGGGACATAGTTTGAAAAATTCCTCTATTTCAGATGTAACATAAATCCCATGATTTACCGCATCTTGTATTTCAGGTTTAGTAAATTCCACGCCGGGGGATCTGAAAACAATGTCATAGTTTTTCAGCCCTTTCAGGTAATCTGTCCCTAGGGAAAAACTTAAATTTCCAAGATTTAACATGTTTAAGGGAATGTTGAGTTCTTCGAGTTCCTTTTTATCACAAATAGTAACTTTGCTGCCGTACCCCAAAAATTTTTCGATTAGTTGGGAATGACTCATACCAAGTCCTATAAACGCAACCTTTTTATTATTTAATGATTTGTAATATTCTCTCAGATTTTCCAATTAATCTTCCCTTTCTTATATATAATTGCAGCTTCGTTCATTATACTTTTTGGGTAGCTTTATATCAATAATCTCGTTTTTGTTGTATTGCACTTCGATTTTTGATAACATATTTCAAGATTATCACGAATATGAATTGGAGAAAAGTTTCATGGGACTTAAGAACCTAATCATTCCCAAAGATTATAAAAACATACTCGGTTTAATAGAAACACAAAAAGCAATAAAGCTGATTAAAGACAATCTTGAAAGAATATTGGCAGAAAATTTAAATCTAATCAGAGTTTCCGCTCCTATGACCGTTCGACCCGAAACAGGACTAAACGATGATTTAACGGGTCGTGAAAGAGCTGTGACTTTTGATGTGCCTGATGCCGGTTTTGATGTTCAAATAGTACAATCTCTTGCAAAGTGGAAGAGATATGCGCTTTCATATTACGGATTTGATGAAAATTCAGGAATATACACCGATATGAACGCTTTGAGAAGAGACGAGGTGCTCGACAACCTGCATTCCATATATGTTGATCAGTGGGACTGGGAAAAAATTATATCAAGAGAAGAAAGAAATATCGAGTATTTAAAGAGCACTGTAAAAAAGATTGTTGATTCTCTTCGCGCCACCGAAAATATACTTAACAGTAATTTTGACCTGGGTTCAAGCCTCTTTAATGAAGAGCCTTACTTCATTACTTCTCAAGAACTACTTGATAAATACCCGGATTTAAATTCCCATAATCGTGAAGATAAAATCTGCAAAAAACATGGTATTGTGTTTATAATCGGAATCGGCGCACCGCTTTCAGACGGTAAGCCACATGATACACGTGCAGCAGACTATGACGATTGGTCATTGAACGGTGACCTGTTGGTATGGTATCCCCTACTCAATCGTTCGGTTGAATTATCAAGTATGGGCATCAGAGTGGATGAAGACGCATTACGAAGGCAACTACTTTTATCCGGTTCAGAGTATAAATCAGGGATGTCATTCCACAAATCGCTGCTATCCGGTGAGCTTCCGCTTACCATAGGTGGGGGTATAGGGCAGTCCCGCGTTTGTATGCTTATGTTGCAGAAAGCTCATATTGGAGAGGTGCAGGCATCGGTTTGGGATGATAAAACTGTTAAATCATGCTTAAGTAACGGAATAAATCTTTTATAAAATTCTATTTCGGAGAATTTGTGAGTAATATGTTTGCAAAATTTGTATTTAGTGACGAGATAATTAAATCCAGTTTGCCTGCTTCAGTATACAGCGAATTCTGTTCTATTAGAGACCGTGGTAAAGCATTGACTGAAGATATTGCAAATATGGTAGCTGAATCAATGCGAGTTTGGGCTATGGATAACGGCGCAACCCATTATACCCATTGGTTTATTCCTTTAACCGGCTTGACGGCAGGTAAACATGAAGCATTTTTATCGGGAGTTAATAAAACTAATCCAATCTATACTTTTTCCGGCAAAATGTTGATTCGGGGTGAAGGAGATGCAAGCAGTTTGCCGTCAGGCGGTTTAAGGGCGACCTTTGAAGCACGCGGATATTCAGCGTGGGATCCGACTTCCCCGGCATTTTTACTTGGAACAACTCTATATATACCCACGGCATTTTACAGTTATAACGGTGAAGCTTTAGATCAAAAGATACCGTTACTCAGATCCATGCAGGCACTTGAGGCTCAATCGTTGAGATTACTTAACTTGTTGGGTGATAAAACAGTCGAAAGTGTAAAAGCTACCGTTGGTGCTGAACAGGAATATTTTTTGATTGACAGAAAATATTACGAAAAAAGGATGGATCTTATTATTTGCGGCAGGACGCTTATCGGATCAAAACCTCCCAAAGGGCAGGAACTTGGAGACTACTATTACAGTAGAATCAGGACCAGAGTCATGGCTTTTATGGAAGATTTGGATAAAAAACTCTGGTCTTTGGGCATACCAAGTAAAACTCGCCACAACGAAACCGCACCCGCTCAAAATGAAGTGGCGATAATATATTCAACCGTCAACGTGGCATTGGATCACAACCAACTTTTAATGCAGGTGATAAGGCCTTTAGCAAGACAACACGGATTCGGTTGCCTTCTTCATGAAAAACCCTTTGAAGGAGTAAACGGGTCGGGAAAACACAATAACTGGTCACTTATGACGGATTCCGGCGAAAACCTTCTAAACCCCGGCGACAACCCCTCTTCAAACATTAAATTTTTATTATTTTTCTCTTCTGTGATCAGGGCTGTTGATTTATATGGAGATTTGATGTTTTTATCTTCCTCCACGCCCGGAAACGATTACAGATTGGGCGGAAATGAAGCACCGCCAACCATTATGTCACTTTTTATCGGCGAACATCTTACCGGTATTCTAAAAAGCATATCAGAGTCAAGAGTCTTTTCAGAAAACGATAGGCATCACCTTTTCACAGGAGTGTCAAATCTTCCTTTCCTTGAGCTTGATGATTGTGACAGGAACAGAACTTCTCCTTTTGCCTTTACCGGCAATAAATTTGAATTCAGAATGGTCGGCTCTTCACAATCTATCGGCTTCACGAACACAGTCATAAATACTGCCGTTGCCGATTCATTAGAGTACATATGTGAATATATTGAAAAATCAGATGACATAGAATTTGCGGCAAAAGAAATAATCGGCGATATTTTCAGAAAACACAGCAGAATAATCTTCAACGGCGATAATTATTCCGATGAGTGGCTTGCCGAGGCAAAATCAAGAGGTCTCTTTTCCTGTTCTTCAACCAGAATTGCCATACCCATCATCCTTGCTGATAAAAACATTAACTTATTCAGCAAATATGAAGTTCTAAGTAAAGCTGAATTATATGCAAGATACGAAATTATGATGAATAATTACATCAACATTTCACTCATTGAAGCAAGCACTATGATCAGCATGGTAAAGGCCGATGTCTTCCCTGCATGTGTAAGGTTTATTGCTGAAGTCTCAAGTTGTTCAAAAAATATCTCAGATCTTTCCCTTGCCTCCGATTCAATCACCAATCTGTTAAAGAAATTAATACATTTAGCGGATTTAATTGACAAAAACCTAAACGAACTGGAACGCTCCGTAAGCTATGTTTCGTCTCAGCCGGATATTTTAAAGAAAGCCGATATCTGTTATGAACAGGTATTAAAAAATATGCAGACACTAAGATATTTTTGTGACGAGGCTGAAAAGTTGATACCATCCGACTCCTGGCCGTATCCCAGTTATACTGATATGCTATACAAGCAATAGGTTTTCTTTTTTCCTTCTCAAACATAATAATTCGGACAGTTTGATAAACAATCAAACTGTCCGAATTCATTTTTTATCCAATCAAAAATCCAAACTTCGCGCTTTGTCTCCTTCAACAACAAAATTCTGAGAATCTCTTTTATTGAATATTCTTCCGCTAGTGCAGGTAAATTTCAAAACACAGTAATCGGGATCCGCTACCCCTCCTGCAAACAGCTTTAAATCTTTCTTGTCCCACAACATTTCTTTTACATCTGTATCGGTTATTATCTCTGCATTCCCAACTAAAAGAACTCCCTTAAATCCAAACCATCTTTTATAGAAATATAACGAAGTTCTCGGGTTGGAGGCAATCTGAGCTACATGTTCCGATTTGATCGAAGTGGGAAGGTAAAATGTTTTAACTCCTAAAACCTTTCGGGGCCGAAACATCGCTTTCGAATTCGGATAGCCGTTCACATCAACTGAACCTAAAACACAAACCTTGCTTCTTCTTATCAGTTTTTCAATTTCTCGCTCAAAATTCCTAACCATAATATATTACGAGCCTCATGACTCTTCTCCAATTCTTATTTTTTTAAGTCTCGCAAACCTCGGCAACCCATTTTCCACTCTCACCGTTGATTCCCCTTGAATGAGAGGTAAACAATAATCAATAAGTTCTTCAGTCACTCCGTTTCCTTCACTGTTAATCCACTCTAAAGGAACTTTTTTCTCATGGTTTGCAACTGAGCTCAAAGGAATCATATCTATTTCACATTTGTATTCAGAACCCTCCGCTCTTTTAAAAGCAACCATCTTGTCGGTCTCGCCTAACGTTGCAAGTCTGACTCCTTCCGCACCTGCCATGTACGCCTCATTTACATCTGTAGCGGAAGCACAGTGCGCAGCACAACGCTGAGTCAGCGAAAGCTCAATTCCCCTGGTTTTAAATCCTGTTTCATCTTTTATAACGGATGCAAGATAGGAGGCAAGCCCCCCCATTTGAGAGTGTCCGAAGGCGTCTTTTTGTTTGGAAAGATCCGATCCGTATTCGGAAATAAACTTGCCAGATGCATCCTTTACACCCTCTGAAACAGCAACTATAATGCTCGATTTTTTTTCTGATACTTTTTTAATATCTTCAAGTAGTTTTTCCAGAGAAAAGTCAACTTCAGGGAGATAAATCAGGTCGGGTCCTTCACCTATTAAATTTGCTAACGCAGCTGAGGCTGTCAGCCATCCGGCATTTCTGCCCATAATTTCAAATACTATTACGCTTTGAGTTCCGTACACCTTATTATCAAGCGATATTTCAGCGCATGTCGTTGCAATATATTTTGCTGCACTTCCAAAACCGGGGCAGTGATCTGTTCCGTATAAATCATTGTCTATCGTTTTCGGAATACCTAATATCCTGCACTCATAGCCGACTTTATGCATATACTTGGATATTTTATTGCAGGTATCCATAGAATCATTTCCGCCGTTATAAAAGAAGTATCTTACATCATATTTTTTAAATATTTCTAAAATTCTTTTATATTCCGTATCATCAACATCACTGTCCTTGAGTTTATACCTGCAGGATCCAATAGCAGATGACGGAGTTGTTTTTAACAACTTGAGTTCTTCAATATCTTCTTTGGAACAATCAATTAGTTTATCTTCAAGTACACCGACAATACCGTGCTCCGCCGCCAAAACTTTGGTTATATTCTCATTAGAAAGCGCTTCAATTATCACTCCAGCTGCCGAAGCGTTGATTACTGATGTCGGACCTCCCGACTGACCGATTATGCAGGCTCCTTTTAATACTGACATATTACCCTCCAAAATGATTTAATTAAACAAATGTTTGGACATATAAGACTAAAATGGCGTTGATTTTAATTTAAACTATAACATTTTAAACAACCATAGGCAATATTGTATAAAAACATTTCTCCAAGCACACAGATTTTTTGTTTCACTTGATTTAATGTCAATTAATGGTAAAATTAATTGAAAAGAAACAAATTCATATTGAGGTGATATTATGCCGTTAGTGACCACTACTGAAATGTTCAAGAAAGCATACGAGGGAAACTACGCTGTCGGAGCTTTCAATGTAAACAACATGGAAATTATCCAAGGTATTACGGAAGCTGCAAAAGAACTGAACTCACCTTTGGTTTTGCAGGTTTCTGCAGGTGCAAGAAGATATGCAAAACATACTTATCTTGTAAAACTGGTAGAAGCGGCAGTGGAAGATACCGGGCTTCCTATTGCTCTGCATCTTGACCACGGCGATTCATTCGAGCTGTGCAAAAGCTGTATTGACGGAGGTTTCACGTCCGTTATGATTGATGGAAGCCATTTGAGTTTTGAGGAAAACATCAAGCTTACCAAGCAGGTTGTTGACTACGCCCATGATCATGGAGTTGTTGTTGAAGGCGAACTCGGTCGTCTCGCCGGTGTCGAAGATGACATAAAAGTTTCGGAAGAGGAGTCTTCTTATACCCGTCCCGAAGAGGTGGAGGAGTTTGTATCAAAAACCGGCGTCGACTCTCTGGCTATTGCAATAGGAACAAGCCATGGCGCTTTCAAGTTTAAACCTGGTCAGAAACCTAATCTCCGTTTTGATATCCTCGAGCGCATAGGTGAATTGTTGCCAGGATTCCCAATTGTTTTGCATGGAGCTTCTTCCGTAGTCCCGGAATTCGTAGATATGATAAATGAATATGGCGGAAACATCCCCGGGGCGATAGGAATACCTGAAGATATGTTAAGAGAAGCAGCTAAAATGGCAGTCTGCAAGATTAACATAGATTCCGATTTGAGATTGGCTATGACTGCTTCTGTGAGAAAATACTTGTTTGAAAATCCCGGTCATTTCGATCCAAGACAATACCTTGCTCCTGCACGTGAAGCAATAAAGTCTATGGTTGCCCATAAAATTAAAAACGTCCTTGGCAGTAACGACAAGCTTTAAGTTTTCAAACGGGGGAGAAATATTTCTCCCCGTTTTTTATTTGAATTAACTATGTTGAAAAAAGCATTCAATATTTCGTATAAGCGTCCACTATCAATCGCGTCTCTCTTTTTTATCATCTCGACGGGATTGTCTTTTTTTATTTCAACATTGCTTTCTGCGTTTTTTTCTGCACTTGTTTTTATTATTATATATATTTTAATTTTTAGAGAAAAAAATATATTGCGCAGCAGAAAAATATTTTTATATCTCATTATTTTAATTTCGTTATGCGGTACGCTTCTTTCTTCAATAAGAATTAATAATGAGAATAAAATGCTCGAGGCAGTATTAAACCCAGATAATCAAATCGGTGTTTCGGTAGTGGCTGTTGAAGAAAAAGAAAATGCATTAAAAGTTACAGGTAAAGTAATTTCAGCAGGAAATAAGAAAATTTCAGGTATCGCAACAAACTTCTATCTATATTCGAACAGAGTCTTTACGGGAGATTTGATATACGGAAATTTTTCGTTCTATGAACCACGCTACAACTACACAGAGAATATTTCAGTCAGCGGAAAAATCAAAGCATTGCACCATATAGAAAGCAGAAATAATAATATTCTATATTATTCAAATCAGTTTTCCGAAAACATTTCATCTATATTGAAAAATGCTCTTTCCGACAACTCCTCCATGCTTGCATCTGCAATGTTGACCGGTAACAGGCAAGGATTTTCCTCAAGACTTGAAAACTCTCTGAGAAGATCCGGAGTCTCACATATCATTGCAGTATCGGGCCTGCACATCACGATATATCTTTCATTATTTTCGTTTTTTATTAAAAAAGTGCGTTATTCCGTTGTTTCTGCAATAACTGTCTTATCTTTTTTAATTGTAATCCTGGTGTTTTATAAATTCAGCCCATCCGTCATGAGGGCATGTACAATGGGCGGGTTCGTATTTTTTGCTGAGTTTTTTGACAGAAAATCTGATTCAATAACGTCACTGATGTTAGCCGCTACGATAATACTTATTATTTCCCCAAGGGCGGTAACCTCTTTGTCTTTCCTGCTTTCCTTCACTTCATGCTACGCTATAGTCGGAGTATTTCCATTTGCATCTAAATATATTGACTCGTTAAAATCAATATCCGGGAAAAGTTTATTATCGAAAACATTTAAGTATCTTATAAAAGCTGTAGCGCTGTCGATAACTATCAGTCTGATTACATCACCTATACTAATTTTTTACAAACTGCCTATTTCGTTGGTAGGGCCTTTAGCAAACATTATCGTGGCGGTTTTAGTTTCTCCATTTATGGTGTTTTCGATAATTACAGTCATATTTTCGATTTTTCCTCCTATTTTAAGTTTCCTGTCAACTATAGTCGCTTTTCTATCCGATATATTAGGCTATGTAATCATTTCGATATCTGTATTCTTTGGTAATTTAAGGTTCTCTGCAGTGACAACTGATATTCCTTATCTTAAAGTATGGTCTGTTGTCGTAATGTTTCTCTCAATAGCCGCATTTTTCATCTGCAGTAGCAGATATCGTTTTCTCAACATATTATTAATTTCTATTATTTTATTATCATTCATCATCGCTCCCCACATTATTTTCAGAGTTGGAAAGCCGAGAATTTATTTTAACAGCGACAGTCTTACATTAATTGGCGAAAACAGCAACATTATAATAGTAGATAAGTTGACAGAACAACATTTGATTTTTTTGGAAAACTTCTATCTTGTCAACGGAATTGATGAACCTAAAACCATTATCTCCCTTAATAAAAACGATACGGAAACACCAAGATATCTTAAAGATATTTTTCCTAAAGCTGCTTTTATTAATAAGGAAAACATTGAAAATGAGCCTGCATGTGATGATTTTGAAATCCCAAAAGAATTTAATTTAGAGTTCAGGGGTAAAGGGGTTCTCGTTAATATTTTTGATTTTAGATTTGCTTTTTCTTCAGAAACTGAAGAATTTTCAGATTTAGATGCCGTATATTTATTCAGAAAATCCAAGTCCGTTGACATTGGTTGTGCCGATTGGGTGTATATTCCCGAAGAAATTAATCTGCCTGAACATGCAAATGGTAATATAATTAGGTATAAATACGGAGAAGTTATAGAAACGGTTATCAGCAAAGACAATTATTCTATATTTAAATAGTTTAATTTCATTTTCATCTCGCTTGAAAGGAAAATACATGGGTGTTTTTTACATTATCGGAAATGACAAATTTTCTTTTGATTCATCTACGGAAAAAATTATAAAATCCATTCCTAACAACAAGCTAATGCTTTTTGATGCAAAAAAAATCAACAAAGAGGGTTTGGACGCCGCGTTTTTCACCTATCATTTTACAAATACAAATAATATAGTTATGATTGATAACTTTAAAATATCCTCAATGGCAGATTCCGAAGCGTCTTATTATAAAGAGCTTTTAAAGGAAACACCCCTTAATCTTACGGTCATTTTACGGGATTTTATAACAGCAAACAGATTTACTATATCAAAAAAGATAAGGTTATTTTTTTCCGAAATTAAAAAAGCAAAAATTATCGAGGCCGGCGAAATAAAATATTTTGAATCTGAAAGGATTATTGTTGACTTAGCAAGAGAAAACGGATGCAAAATCTCGTCAAAGGCGATCAAAAGACTTTTAGAGTTTTTGAACGGTGATCTTACATCCATAGAAAATGAAATAAAAAAGCTGGCTGCTTACACCGACTATACGTCTATAGAAGTAGATGATGTAGAAATTATTTCTTTAAAAACTGCGGAGAGCGGTATCTATGATGTAATAAATTCTCTTGAAAAGGGCGATTTAACCGGTGCGCTTATTTCATTAAAAAATATTCTTGAAATAAAAACCGACCCCATCTTTATTGCAAATATTGTATTTACATCATTTGTAAATCTTTACCGCGCAAAACTTTTTTCAATCACTAACATGGATAATAAAAAAATATATGAAATATTTTCATATAAAGCAGGCGACCGAAAAGTTTCGATCGCCCTAAACAAATGCAACAAATTTACACAAAATCAACTTTCTCGATCTATAGAACTGCTGTACAATCTCGACAAAGATTTGAAGTCTTCTCGAGTAGACAATAAACTGCTTTTAGAAAAAGCAATCATTCAATTGGGAAATATTATGGATAGAAGAAGTCTTAGACTTTGAAGTCGGAATATTGTTTTGAGATTTCTCTAAAACCCAATACATATAAAACTCCTGCCGTAATCATCTTGATGTGCACAGACTTAATACTGTCCCTATTCCCGATTATTTGCATAATCTCGGAGACCACCACATCCAAATCGCCTTTATTGAGAGGTTTGCCTGATCGATCACTTGCATAAGTAACCGAAAGGCGAAGCTTATTGAGTGAAAACTTCTCGTTTTGGCCACTTCGTTTAATAATTCTCATTTAAAAACCCCATTTAAACCGGTCACACTATACCGGCATCATTGCTTTTCAAATAAAGGCAATTCGCCCAGATATATAAGATCTGTTCGCTCAATTGCAACTCCCTCCGCTAATACCGTAGCCTTTGAAGCAATAATGCCTCCTGCTTTTTCAACAAGGGCCTCCATAGCAAATAAAGACCCGCCTGTACTTATTACATCGTCAACAATCAGGATTCTCTTTCCCCTCATTTGCTCCATTTCTCTCGAGTCGAGAAACAGCTTCTGTTTATTTGCTGTTGTAATTGATTGAACCTCAATTTCTATCGGGTCCTTCATATATAGTTTTGACATCTTTCTTGCAACTATATATTTTTTATTACTCTGTTTTGACATTTCGTATGCGAGCGGTATTCCCTTTGCTTCAGCAGTCAAAATATAGTCGAAGTCCGAGGGTACTTTTTCAAGAAGCGCTTTTGAGCATCTCTCTGTCAACTCAACATCTGAAAACAGGATAAACACCGCTATAGATAACTTATCATTAATTTTGACAATAGGAAGATTTCTCTTCAACCCTGCAATTTCAATTGAATAACAATTATCCACTTCCCCACCCCTATTTTAAATTCTAACACATTTTCAAATCCAGTGTCTTCCCGCCAAGTATATGAAAGTGTATATGCTTGACAGTCTGTCCGGAATCTTCCCCTGTATTTGTAACTACCCTATAACCTCTATCGAGGTTTTTTATTTTCGAAATTTTAGGTATTGCCTCAAAAACTTTAGAGATGTAAAAACTATTTTGAGAGTCAACACTTTCCGTTGACGATAAATGATATTTCGGTATCACTAAAATATGTACCGGTGCCATCGGGTTTATGTCTTCGAATCCAATGACAAACTCATCTTCATAGACTGTTTTACTTGATATTTCACCATTTATAATTTTGCAAAAAATACATTCATTCATTTTTTTCCTCCATATCCAAACCTTCCTTTACAAATCTTACTACTGACTTTAATGCCTCCTGAATTTTTTCCGGTTTTTTTGCTCCGGCCATTGCAAAATCGGCTTTACCGCCGCCACTGCCTGAGGCAATTTTTGCAATCTTATTAACCACTTCTCCGGCTTTTAGCCCCTTCTTTACCGCTTCTTTCCCAAAAGCTGCGACAAATGCAACTTTTTCATCATCGATTTTTGATGCTATTACTGTTACAGAATTATCTATATTTCCTTTGTACTCATCCGCTACCTGTCTTAATTGTTCATGATTCATCCCTTCAACTTCAGCGACTCTAACCTCTATTCCGTCAACCGTTTCAAAACTATCGAGCAGTTTGCCTAACCTGTCCTTTGCATCTTTAATTTTCAGTCGACTTAATTCTTTTTCGAGTTGTTTTGAGTTTTCCATGATAGTCACAGTCCGTTTGGGTATGTCTGCAAAATTGCCGATTTTAAAAACTTCTGCAACTTCATTCAATATTCTTTTCTGACTGTTAAGATTTTCAATTACCCCAAAACCTGTTGTCGCTTCTATTCTTCTGACGCCCGCAGCTACTGAAGTTTCTGTCAACAATCGGCATAGCCCTATTTTCGCAGTATTAGTTACATGCGTTCCTCCGCACAGTTCTTTTGAAAAACCTTCAATATCTACGACTCTAACAACTTCACCATATTTTTCATCGAATAGGGCTTGTGCACCGATTTTTTCTGATTGCTCTTTCGAAACAAACGAAACATCTACCTTGAGATCTTCAAGGATTTTTTCATTTATCAAATTCTCAATTTCAGCAAGCTGCTTTTCATCAACAGCGGAATAATGTGAAAAATCAAACCTTGATCTCATTTCATCAACGTATGAACCCGCCTGATGGACATGATTCCCAAGAACTTTCCTCAAAGCACTGTGCAAAAGGTGAACACTTGTATGATTTCGGGCAATCGCATCTCTTCTGTTTTTATCAACAGTCGCTTCAACCGCATCTCCTACACGCAAATCTCCTGAAATCACCTCACCTTCATGAATGAATATCTCGTTCTCATTAGAGATACATCCGGTAATTAAGACGAGCAAATTCTCGCCTTTTAATTTACCCGTATCTCCTACCTGACCTCCGCTTTCTGCATAAAACGGCGTCTTGTCTAATATTATTGATACTTTCATTCCTTCGTAGGCAACATCTACTGATTCGTTTTCGTGTACCAAATATAACACTTCCGAAGATGTATTCAGTGTTTCATAGCCCACAAACTCACTTTTTTCCATGTCCAGGTGCGAAAATGCATCCTCCTCCCATCCCTCATCATCTATTTTTTTTCGCTCGCCTCTGGCTCTTTCTCTTTGCTCATTCATCAAAATATTAAATCCGTCAACATCGACAGCAATTCCCTTTTCTTCAAGTATTTCAACCGTTAAATCCAACGGAAAGCCGAAAGTATCGTAAAGCTTAAAAACTTTACGTCCTTCTATAACGGTTTCATTAGCCAGTTCTGCTTTTGAAATAATTTCGGAAAGCATTTCCAACCCCTGAACCACAGTTTTTAAGAACCTTTCTTCTTCCGATTTTATTACGTTTTTTATATGGTCTTTCATGCCGTATAGATTCGGGTACGCCTTAAGATTTTCATTAATAACCGTATCCGCAACTTCATATAGGAAAGGTCTTTCGACGCCAAGCAGTCTTCCATGTCTTGCAGCTCTTCTTAGAAGTCTTCTCAAAACATAACCTCTGCCTTCGTTTGCAGGAGAAATCCCATCACCAACCATGAAGACTATACTTCTGACATGATCGGTTATTATCCTTAAAGATATATCTTTGTTTTCATCTTCTTTATACTTTGTATCGGATATTCTCTCGATATGCTTCATAATATTTCTGATAGTATCTACCTCAAAAAGGTTGTCGACACCTTGCATAATAGCGGAAATACGCTCAAGCCCCATGCCCGTATCTATATTCCCGGTATCCATTTTTTCGTATTTTCCTTTCCCATCCGATATATATTGAGTAAAAACAAGATTCCACACTTCAACAAATCTGTCACAGTCACAGCCCGGTTTGCAGTCATCCTTTCCGCATCCGTTTTCTTCGCCCCGATCAAAATAAATCTCAGAACAAGGTCCGCAAGGACCGGCCCCTATCTCCCAAAAATTATCCTCTCTGCCAAGAAAGATTACTTTTTCTTTTTCTACACCGATTTCATCTACCCAGATACCATATGCTTCCTCGTCCTCACGGAATACCGAAACAAATAACTTTTTCTCGGGGATTTCCCATACTTTTGTCAGGAGTTCCCAGGCCCATTCAATTGCTTCTTTCTTAAAGTAATCTCCAAAAGAAAAATTCCCGAGCATTTCAAAAAAAGTGCCGTGTCTGGATGTTTTTCCAACTCTTTCAATATCAGGAGTTCTAATACACTTTTGACATGAAGTGGCTCTGTTTTTAGGTACTTTAAGTTGACCCAAAAAGTATTTTTTTAGCGGCGCCATTCCTGAATTTATAAGAAGAAGGCTTTTATCATCTTTTGGTATGAGAGAAGCACTTTCAAGCAGATAGTGTTCCCGTTCAACAAAAAAATCTAAAAATTGCTTTCTTATATCATTCAAACTCAACCACTTCATAAATTGCCTCCAATATGTTTTTCAAAATAAAAGACCGCCCCTTATCGGGACGGATATTATTCCGCGGTACCACCCGGATTGTGTGTAATCACACCCGCTCAATCACTTTAACGCAGCTACTCGCTGTAATCATCTCACAGTGACTCCCGGACGGCACATTGAACCTAATGATATAGCCTCACACCAAACCGGCTATTCTCTTTAATCACAGTACAATTTCTTCCGTTCACAGTCAAAATTATCGTTTTGATTATAAAATAAGATTAAATAATTGTCAATAAAACAAACCGACATGGAGTGTACTCCATGTCGGTCTATGAAACTGTAAATGAATCTTAATACATTCCGTCCATTCCACCGCCGGGCATAGGCGCCGCAGGCTGAGGTTCAGGTATATCCGCAACCATAGCCTCTGTGGTCAGAAGCATTGAAGCAATTGAAGCTGCATTCTGTAGCGCACTTCTGGATACCATAGTAGGATCCACAATTCCCGCCTCAATCATATCGGTATATTCGGTCTTTTCAGCATCCATACCGTAGCCGATTTTTCCGCTCTCTTTGATGTTGTTAATTATTACTGAACCTTCAAGGCCGGAGTTCTCAGCTATCTGTCTAACCGGAGCTTCAAGCGCTTTAAGCACTATTGATGCTCCTGTTCTTTCATCGTTATCAAGCTCTTCCATTAGCTTTTCGACTGCAGGCATTGCATTAACAAATGCTACACCACCGCCCGCAACAATTCCTTCTTTTACAGCTGCCTTTGTTGCGGAAAGCGCATCTTCAACGCGCATCTTGCGTTCTTTCATTTCAACTTCGGTCGCTGCGCCGACTCTTATAACGGCTACGCCACCGGAAAGTTTTGCCAAGCGCTCTTCCAATTTTTCGCGGTCATAATCGGATGTTGTATCTTCAATCTGTACTTTAATCTGATTGATTCGTCCGTCAATGTCGGCTTTTTCACCATGGCCGCCCATTATAATTGTCTCTTCTTTCTTTACCTGGACCTTATCCGCTCTTCCCAGATGTTCAAGATTTGCATCCCTGAGTTCAATTCCCAGTTCTTCGCTTACAACAGTTCCGCCTGTCAATATAGCGATATCTCTCAGCATCTCTTTTCTTCTATCTCCAAAACCCGGAGCCTTGACCGCTGTTACAACGAAAGTGCCTCTGAGCTTATTCACTATAAGGTTTGCAAGCGCATCGCCCTCGACATCTTCTGCAATTATTACAAGTTTTCTGCCATTTTGAACTACCTGCTCCAACAACGGGAGAATCTCCTGAATGCTGGAAATCTTTTTGTCGGTCACAAGTATCGATGCATCTTCCAAAACAGCTTCCATCTTTTCGGTATCGGTAACCAGATAAGGTGTTATATATCCCCTATCAAATTGCATACCTTCAACTATATCCGTTCTAGTCTCGGATGTTTTGGATTCCTCAATAGTAATAACACCGTCATTCGAAACCTTTTCCATTGCTTCCGCTACAAGATTTCCTATGAACTCTTCTCCTGCGGATACGGTCGCGACACGTGCGATATCTTTATTACCTGAAACCTGCTGGGAGTTCTTAACAATGGAAGCAACCGCGGCATCAACTGCTTTGTCAATACCCCTCTTTAGTGCCATCGGATTTGCACCGGCAACAACATTCTTTGTTCCCTCTCTTATAATGGTTTGCGCCAATAATGTTGCCGTGGTGGTTCCGTCACCTGCGATATCATTTGTTTTTGTTGCAACTTCTTTAATAAGCTGGGCGCCGGCATTCTCAAAAGGATCGTCAAGTTCAATTTCTTTTGCTATTGTCACCCCATCATTAGTAATTACCGGAGCACCATACTTTTTTTCAAGAACGACGTTTCTTCCCTTTGGACCGAGAGTTATCTTAACTGTATCGGCAAGTTTATCGATTCCGGTTTGAAGGGCTTTTCTTGCATCTTCACTGTATTTTATTTCTTTTGCCATAAAATGTATTCTCCTATAATATTTTTATTCAACTACCGCTAAAATATCTGACATCTTGACAATGACACATTCATCGTCAGCGGATTTTATTTCAGTTCCTGCGTATTTGGATAAAATTACCCTGTCGCCTACTTTAACACTCATTATCACTTCTTTTCCGTCAACCATTCCGCCAGGGCCAACCGCTATAACTTCACCTATCTGGGATTTTTCCTGAGCTGAGGAAGTCAATATTATTCCGCTCTTTGTTGTTTCCTCTGCTTCTACCATTTTTACAATCACTCTATCCGACAACGGTCTGAGATTCATTTTTGTTCCTCCTGTTTAATAATTAGCACTCATCATTATTGAGTGCTAATACAATTTTAGTCATTTTTATTCAAAAAATCAAGTTGGAAATTGTAATATATGAATTTTCGTCAATCTCACTAATATGTCTTGAGTTAGAATCGGTAATTTGTGCAAATGCTTTAACAGATAAATTCTAACATCCGCAAACATGCGGAATAAGGAATTTTATCTTTTTAGGAATTACCCTTACATTCACAGAATCTGCAAACATTGATTCCCCATCAAGATTTATAATTATTTTTTCTTTGCTTTCAATTAACACATTTCTTGCTTTTCGATATTCCACAATTCCTTTGAACTTATCTGCTACAGCGGATTTTACAATATGCTCCCCTTTTTTATACTTTGATATAACGGAAGCTATCTTAAACTTTGGAATATTTTTTACAGTTATAACGTCGAGCAAGCCGTCATCAACATCAGCTTCCGGCGCTGCACAATAACCGCCGCCATAAATCTTGCCGTTTGCCACCGCCATTAGCAAACAATTCAGCTCCATTTTTTCTCCATCTATGTCAATTCTAATTCTCTTACCGAGTTTCTTAAATAGATTCTTCACGATTGACATCGTATAAGCGAACTTCCCTCCAAGAGCCGGAATCAACCTTCTGAATCTTGGAATATCACTGGCTATGTCTGCATCCAAACCCAGGGAAAAAATGTTTATGCAATAATCATCATTTATTCCAATCAAATCAACTTCGTGAGTTTTTGCACTTCTTATATAGCCGACATCCCTGAAATCCTTTCGCTCTCCGAACATTTTTATAAAGTCATTGCCGCTCCCATCCGGATATACGCCAACTTCAACATTGTCATATCCGACAATTCCGGAAACTACTTCATTTAACGTTCCATCTCCTCCGACGGCACAAATTCTTGCTTTTTCTCCGGATTTCGCTATTTCGTTTGCAATAATTTTTGCATGTTTCGGGTACTCGGTTACATAGATTTCATACTCGTCGTCAGAGCCGCAAAAATGTTCTTCTATGGACTTGATGTTTTTTTCAAGATTGTCTCGTTGTCCTGCAATTGGATTTATAATGTAAGAATATCTCATTGTTATCTCCATCAAAAGTGTCTATGGTTTTAATCTTGTAAGGTATGGTTTTGTGATTTTATAAATAAATGCCGTCAATGACCCCATTACTACTCCGCTTATGGAAAGTATAGGGATGTAGGCAAAAACCACATTGCTCCCTAATAGACATCGCGCGGCAATCAATTGTCCCATGTTGTGGGATACTGCCCCAATTATACTGACGAATGTATTTGAAGATTTTTTTCTGGTCAACAGTATCAACCCCATTATCAATATGGAAAAAATTCCACCCGCCAATCCAATCAGAGCCGCCGTCAGACCTCTGGTAATCAGGGAAAATAAGGATTTAAAAATCACAATTGAAGCAGCGTATTTAAAACTCCAGAAATAAAGGCAGTACATGGTCAAGATATTCGATATTCCGAGCTTTACCCCGGGGGGAAGAATGCCCTGTGTCGGAATCATATATTCAAGATATGAGAGAGCAATGGCCAATGCCATAAGCAGTCCCATAGTCGCAACTCTTTTTGATATGGAGTTTTTCAATTGGTTCTCCGAACATTTTCAAAATTTGACATTATTTTTCAGTATATTATAATGTACGGAAGTTATTACCTCAAGGAGTATTTATGAAGAAATTCGTTCTTGCAATATTTTTTATTTGTATTGCAGTTGTTTTACTGTCATCATGCGAAGTTAAAGTCAAGCTGGATGACGGTGTTTATCGTGTTGAGATGTCTGAATATGACGAAAACGGATATAAGGATTTCGTTGAATTTGAAATAGAAGATGGAGTCGTGACGGAAATAACTGCCAATGCTATATATGAAAAAGACGGAAGCCTGAAGACATCATCACAAGAAATTAAAAGATCGATGGAAACGCTTAGCGGAACATATCCCGAGAAGTTTTATTCCGATCTCGTAAATAAGTATATAGGCAGCTTGGGCGAAGATACCGATGTCATTGCAGGAGCTACTATGAGTTCCAAGAACTTTTTTAAAATGATGGATATTGCTAAGAATGCGGCTAAGAAAGGTGACTCATCAATTAAAGTTGTTGAAGTTGATTGATTTAAAGCATCTTGATACGATTTAGATACTCGCTTTAATGCGGGTATTTTGTTGTCCGTCATTGTTGAACAAGCCGGTAGTAAATATTTAAAACAATAATCCGCACAATCTCATTTGCTTCTTATATTCGCCTACTATGGAGACCGATATGGTATTTAGCAGTCTACTATTTATATTCAGATTTCTGCCAATTACATTAATTATCTATTACTTAGCGCCGAAGAAGCTAAAAAACCTTGCCCTTTTTATTGCAAGCTTAGTCTTTTATTCATGGGGCGAAGTAAGATATTTTCCTGTAATGGTTGTCCTGATACTAGTGAATTATATCACCGCGATCCTCATTGAAAAATATAGGAAGAACTACCTAATTCGAAGAACTATGCTTTTTATCGGGATTTTTGTAAGTCTCGGTATGTTATTTGTATTTAAGTATTCAGATTTTTTAATTAACAATTTCAATTCTTTGTTTGGAATTGATATTCCTCATATAAATTTGACACTCCCGCTTGGTATAAGTTTTTACACTTTTCAGACAATGTCCTATACTATTGACGTTTACCGGGGTAAAGTTAAATTACAGAAGAATATTATTTCATTGGGAACTTATGTTGTAATGTTCCCCCAACTTATCGCCGGACCTATAGTTCGGTACAGCGATGTCTCAAAAGAACTTGAATCCCGTACCATCACTCTGGAAAATCTCGAATCAGGCATCGAGGATTTTATTTTAGGCCTTGGCAGAAAAGTACTTATTGCGAATAATGTCGGCCAATTATGGAGTGAAATTGAAAAAATCGGAGTAGGCACCATATCTACCGGACTCGCCTGGTTAGGAATCTTAGCCTTCTCCTTGCAAATCTATTTTGATTTTTCCGGTTATTCTCAGATGGCTATAGGAATGGGAAAAATGTTAGGCTTTAATTTCCCCAAAAACTTTGACAATCCCTATCAATCCAGAAGCGTCACCGAGTTTTGGAGAAGATGGCACATGACGTTAAGTTCGTGGTTTAGAGAATATCTCTATTTTCCTTTAGGTGGATCCAGACTGGGAAACAGAAGAACAATAATAAACCTTTTCATCGTGTGGTCTTTAACCGGTTTGTGGCATGGAGCCAGCTGGAATTTTGTTTTTTGGGGAATCTACTTTTTCGTTCTCCTCGTAATCGAAAAATCGGGATTTATAAACTTTCTAAACAAACATCGTATAATATCTTACATATACATGTTTATTGTAATTCTGGTTGGGTGGGCGCTCTTCTCTATTACAGACTTTTCACTGCTTGGAGAGTTTTTAAAACGAATGTTTATTCCAACAATGTTAAACTCAACCGGGTTTACAGTTGATATCGTTTATTACCTGAGAAATTATGCCGTTATATTAGCCATCGGCTTTATTTTAACAACGCCGTTGACAACTTTTGCCTATACCAAGTTGTCTGAAAAGAAGGCGTTGAAGAGCATTTTCCTGTTATTAATTCTTTTCCTTTCCGTTGCATACCTGGTTGACTCTACTTTTAATCCATTTCTGTATTTCAGGTTTTAGCATATGAAATCCTTACATTTTTTAAAAAAATGCCCACTTTTCCTTTTGGTTGCAGTAGCAATTATCATTTTTTCCGTTGTTGATATAATTGCTCCAAAGAAAGCCTTTTCAGAAACCGAAAATCGCCGTTTGGCAACCTTACCTGCGGTTTCTGCAAAGACTTTAATCGACGGGAGCTTTGCTTTAAAGTATGAGGAATATATTTCCGATCAGTTTTTGTTGAGAGATTTTTGGGTATCGACAAAGTCCATCGCTGAATCTGCTCTGCTGAAATTGGAGAATAATAATATTGTTTTCGGAAAAGACGGCTATCTCTTTAATAAATTCTTTTCTTTTAATGACAAATATTTGAAAAACAATCTGATGGCAATTGACAAATTTTCCGCAGAAATGAAGGCACCCGTTTCCTCAATGATTGTTCCCTCAAAATACTATCCTTTAATTGAATATGTTCCGGAAGGTTTGCCCTTAGTAGAGCAGAGTTATTATATAAATTCTATTGATGAGTTCCTTTCAAAAAATTGTAATCCGGTTAATGTGAAAGACATCTTATCAGTTAACCATACATCTTACATCTACTATAAAACAGATCATCATTGGACAAATTTTGGCGCTTATCTTGCATACAACCAATTTGCTCTCTCAGCCGGATTCATACCTTTTGAGTATTCCGATTATCAACTTAAAACCGTTTCCGATTTTTTAGGGACACATTTCCTAAGAAGTAATCCTGTCGTAAAACATTTCGACAATATTGAGTACTACGATTTTGAGATAGGCTCCCTTACAATCAAGGGTTTCTCTGAACCCGATAAAGTATATCCATCTTTATACAATTTTGACCAATTTTCAAAGAAAGACAAGTATGCCGCATTTCTTTATGGCAACAACGGTTACACCATTATTAAATCGAAACAGAGTTCTACAAAACTGGACTCAATACTCGTAATCAAAGATTCTTTCGGGAACAGCTTTATTCCAATGCTGACTGAAAACTATAATAACATTCATGTTATCGACACAAGGTATTTCCCCATTACAGAATCTTTTAAGCAATTCGCAGACATGGACTTTGACAATGTCCTGATTCTCTACAGTTTCGAAAGTCTCGTTTCAGACACTACAATCGCCAAGCTCTCAAATTTTGACTGATTAATATAAAAAAACACACCCGTTTGTTTATCATCAATCGGGTGTGTTTTTATTCATCTGATTCTATTTTTGTCCATTCATCAATGTAATAATCCAGCATTTCTTGTTTTTGATTGAGTTCTATTGTAATCTCCATCAATTTCGTATAATCACTTGTTATCTCCGGTTTTAAAAGATTATCATTCAGTTCGCTTATTTCATTTTCAAGTATCTCAATTCGATTTAATGTTTTGCTTTTCTTCTCCCTCATTATTGCTTTTTCTCTTCTTATTTCTCTTTTGTTTAATCTTGCATCGCCGGTTCTTAGCTTTGAAGGGCTATTAATAGCCTCCTCGGAATTCAATTCTTTTTCAATATCATTTCTGTATTCTGAATAACTATCATATATTTTGACCTCGTCCTTGAGAATCCTTACCATGGATGTATCCAAATTTGAAACGAAGTGCCTGTCATGGCTCACTAAAACAAGCGTTCCCCTATACTTCTTCAACGCATTTGACAGCACTTCTTTAGTGTGCATGTCGAGATAGTTTGTAGGTTCATCCAAAATAAGCAAATTCGGTTTTTCAAGCGAAATCCTTGCGAAATTTAGTCTTTTAAGCTCGCCCCCGGACAGGCCTGAGCCCGGCTTAAATACATCTTCCCCTTTAAATCCAAGCGCAGCTAAAAGGTTTCTAATATTTAAAATACTCAATCTCGGAAATTTGTCTTCAAGATATTTAACTGCCGAAATGATTTTTTCACCATACACATCTTGTGACAAAAATGATGTCTTTGCTCTTTCATCAATGGCGATTTTGCCATCCAATAACGGTATTTTGTCGGTTATTGCCAATAGCAAAGATGTTTTGCCGCTACCGTTAGGCCCGACAATCGTCACCCTATCGCCTTTTCTAATAGTCAAATCAAATTTATCAATTAGTTTTTTGTCGCTATAACCGATGGTTGCGCCTTTAATTTCAATAACTTTTTCATTGGATGTGTATTCCGGTTGTATTGAAAAACGAATATTTTCGCGAGCTGTAATTTGAGGTTTATCCAAATTAATTTTTTCAGCCATTTTCAAACGGCTCTTTGCCATTTTGGAAGTTGAGGCTCGAGATATGTTTCTCCTATGATATTCCCTATATTCCCCCGACATTTCGAGCTTCTTAGCGTATTCCCTCTTCAGACTCTTTGTTCTCAGTTCCTTCTGACTAAGGTAACTGCTATAATTTCCTTTGTATTCAGATATAGCTGTATTTTCAACTTCATAAATCTTTTCTGCAAATCTGTCCAACAACCAGCGGTCGTGTGTCACTATAATAACCGCACCGATGTAGGACATGATAAAATTCTCCAGCCATTCAACGGTAATTTCATCAAGGTGATTTGTAGGTTCATCAAGTAATAAGACATCGGCACCCGTTACTAATAATTTTGCCAATGACAGCCTTGTTTTTTCTCCACCACTAAGACTTTTAACCTTTCTTTCATATTTATCTGCCGAAAAACCCATCCCATTCAAAACTTTTTTTATTTGATATTCGCTGTCATACCCGCCCAATGCTTCAAATCTTTCTATAAGCATACTGTACTCATCTGATACTTTTTCCTCAGCAGAAATATTCTCTTCAAGTTTATGAATCTTTTCAATTAAATTGCGCACACCAATTGCGGATTGCATTTCACTGAAAACAGTGTTCGAATCCTTAACATCTATTCCTTGACGTTGATATCCGATTTTTAAATCTTTTTTATATGAAATATCACCAAAAGACGGAGATATTTCTCCGGAAAGCAACTTTAGAAAAGTCGTTTTTCCCGAGCCGTTGTTTCCGATAATCCCTATCTTATCTCGTTCAAGTACTCTTAAATTAATATCTTTTACTATCGGTTCGTCGCTAAAGTAATGCGATACATTGTTAACATTAATTATCAATTATCTGCTGCTCCAAAAGAATGGCGAAGGTTTTACTCGTTCATTATACACGTTATTTCGAATGCCACAAATTACAAAAGATAATATTTTAAGAATGCTGAAATCCGGAAGTTGATAATCCCATATAATTTCAATCCGGTATCAGGACATTTTGTAAAAAGACTCACAATACAACCTAACAATATTGTTGTCCGGTAAAGTTCTGCGCTAATTTATATTTTGCCTTGATGGTAAACATCGTGTTCAAATATTTAGCCATTCTGATTTATATAATGCTCCCAACCACAACAGGAGTTTGCATTTAATGATTTTTAAAATATTTCAATACTTGTTCATAGAGAACATATCCTAACGGGTGTTACATGTACAAATGCTCTGGCGGAAACGAAATTTAAAAAATAGATATACAAAAGCAATCTAATACACAAAATGAGTGTCAGTTCAAAATCGATTGATTCTGTTATTTAGTTGTATTAAGATGAAATAGAAAGCACGCCTACTTCTGTATGTGTCCTTTATGTATAGCGATACTGTCTATATAAAAAACGCTGCCGGTGCGCAAAAAATGATAGGAAAATCTAATGAAAACAATAATGCTCGTCTTCGGTACAAGACCGGAGGCAATCAAAATGTGCCCTGTAGTGATTGAATTAAAGAAAAGACCGGAAATTAATACTGTTGTTTGCATCACCGGACAACATCGGGAGATGCTTGATCAGGTACTTCAGACATTTAATGTCAGACCCGACTATGACCTTTCTATCATGAAGGAACAA
Source organism: Oscillospiraceae bacterium (assembly GCA_012520915.1). Taxonomy (GTDB): domain Bacteria; phylum Bacillota; class Clostridia; order Oscillospirales; family Ruminococcaceae; genus WRIP01. Next base: position 13,450 of record JAAYNJ010000018.1, on the reverse strand, counting down.
CAGACGCTGTTTGACATAACGCAGAACATCCTCTCCGGAATCAGAACGGTGTTGGAAGAAGTTCGGCCGGATATCGTTCTGGTACATGGCGACACTTCAACAGCTTTTGTCAGTGCGCTTGCCTGCTTCTATATGCAGATTCCGGTCGGTCATATTGAGGCGGGACTTCGTACCTATAACATCTATTCGCCTTATCCCGAGGAGTTCAACCGTCAAGCAGTCGGATTGATAGCCGCATATAACTTCGCTCCGACAGAGACTGCCAGACAGAACCTTTTGCAGGAGGGCAAGTGTGCTGAAACTATCTTCGTTACCGGCAACACCGGTATTGACGCACTGCAAACGACGGTACAGTCTGACTATGCCAATCAGTTACTGGATTGGGGTGCCGACAGCCGCCTTTTACTTATAACCGCCCACCGCAGGGAGAATCTCGGTAAACCTATGCGCCAAATGTTCCGTGCCGTTCGTCGAATCGTTGAAGAGTATCCTGATGTGAAAGCAATTTATCCGGCTCATCTCAATCCGAATGTCCGAAGCATTGCCGAAACCGAGTTGCAGGGGTGCGACCGTATCCGCCTTATCGAGCAGTTAGATGTACTGGACTTTCACAATTTTATGGCCCGCAGTTACATGATTCTCACCGACAGCGGTGGGATTCAAGAGGAAGCGCCAAGTCTCGGCAAGCCGGTTCTTGTTATGCGTGATACTACCGAACGTCCGGAAGGCGTTGCAGCCGGGACGCTGAAGCTGGTCGGAACAGAGGAGACGGGCATCTATAATGCCGCCAGGCAACTTCTCGATGACACCGATGCTTACAACAATATGGCGTGCGCACAAAACCCATATGGTGACGGCAAGGCCAGCAAGCGTATCGCTGATTTGTTAATCAACACGGAGCTGCAGACGCTTTGAGTTTAGCTATTGCTATTCAAATATCCGTTCTGAGACATTGAGCGCTCGGGAGAATATGGTTGATTGACGAAGATGTATTCAAAATTAATTGCAGATACAATAAAACAAAAAGAATAATCATAGATTAACCGCCTTTAGGCGGTTTTTGTTTGCACAAAAAAGACGGTTATTCCCGTCTTAGTCTATGTACATTATTTGTATTGCATTCAGCGTGCAAGGTCTCGTAAATCTCAGAATATTCTTCGGATTTCCGCGAGTATTAAATCGCCAACAAACCCGTTGCACTTATGGTAAAACATTAAAATAGCCTACAATCACGCATTTGCATAATCATAGGCTCTTGGTGCGAGTGACGAGACTTGAACTCACAATAAAACGCTGCAAACCCCTACAATATCGAGGTTTGTTGATTAGCGCCCGTTGAAATACCGGTCTAAAGTGTTTTTTGCAATCTCTAACTGGTGATCTCTAATGTGCTGATATACATTTCTCATTGTATAAACATCTGCATAGCCTAATAGGGTTTGAGCCACCTTTTCATCTATTCCTGCTTCTAAAATTGCTGAAGTAAACTCATGTCTAAACTGATGGGGCGTCACTTTTGCTTTGTAATCTTTTGCAAAAGCGATGCTGCCATCTCTTTTTTTATATCTTCTAACTATTTCTTCTGTCTCACCCGTGTCCTTCCAGTAGGAAGTCCAACGTCTATTTAACATTGATTGAGTATACGGTTTCTCTCCACCAAAAAGGAAGTCATCCTTTTTCCCCTTTGGGATATGTTTCTCCAGCACTTCCAGCAGAGGAACCTTTCGGATTCCTGCCTTTGTCTTAGTGCTATCAATAACCGGATTGTTTCCATTAAACTTAACGGCGCCGTTTATATGGATGTAGCCATCTTTTATATCCTTATATTGAACAGCAAGGGCCTCCCCTATTCTTAATCCGGTATAAAGCAAAAAGAACGGTAGAAGACCATATTTGTGGCGTACGTTATTTTTAACGATCTCTATCTGTTTATCTGTAGGTGGTAGTCGTTTACTTTGCGGTAAATTTGATGGGACTGAAATATATTGAGCCGGATTATCCCTTATCTCTCCATTTATAATGGCATATTTAAAAATCATGCTGAGCACAATGAAGTTATTCGAAACAGTTTTTTTTGCGAATCCATCTTCTTTTAGCTTCATTAGGAAGGCGCTGACATTATAAGGTTCGATACTTCCAATCCGGCTGTCTCCAAAATACTGCAGCACTCTTCTGAAGGCCGGATCGTATGATCTCTTTGTCCCGGAACTGATATTCTTCTTTTTTATTTCATACCACTCGTTTGCGACTTCGGAAAATAAACGACCTTTTTTAATGGAATTTGAAAAGTTCATCAACTTTTCATCCATTTCCTTTTCGGTCCGGGCGCTGAAGTAATATTTCTTTCCGTTTATCGTCCGCTGGGTTTCATATAAACCGCTGGGTCTTCGGTAGTATCTTCGCTTTGCCATTTTCTTAGATGCTCACTTGGTAAATATATGGAAATTTATTCATTTACTTCTTTCGTGTTTATTTTGTATCTCTTATTAAATAATTTTATTTTCGTATTGAAACCATCGATATGTATAAAAAGCGAATCATTTATTTTGCGCCCCATAGAGTCAACAATAAAATCAATTCCTTCCCTACGGGCTAATTTTGCAGCTGGTACAAAATCTCCGTCTCCTGCGATTAAAACAATTTGATCAACTTGTTTTTTAAAAGCTAGTGAAGCGATATCAAGCCCTATTTTCATATCTACTGTCTTTTGTTTGACATTAAGTTCGAAGTCATTTTCCTTAATGTCAGATATGGTAATACTGTTATTAAATAATTTCTTTATAATGTCATATTTCAAATTGTAGTGAGCAAAATTCTCAGCAAGATATCCTAACCTTAAGGCAACTTTTCGCTTTTTAGTAAGTTCCTTAAGAAAATCGTTCATCCATTTATATTCTTTACTTTTTGAAAAATCGATTGTTCTTTTTAGTAAAGGATGATAAACCTTTTTACTTACTGGAGGTGCATCGTAATAAAATATCCTATATAAATCATTAGTGACATATCTTCCCTTAGGCCCGTCTTTTAAATGAAGTCTAGAATAATTATAAAGATCATTTGCAGCCTCTATTCCAGATTTTTCGCCAAAGCAGTACTTTGCTCTTTTTCGATAAAACCCACCGTCTACTAAGATAGCAATTTTCATTTTTCCTCCACAAAAACAAAACCCCCTAGGTTCGGCATTCCTCGAATATTGAGGAGCGTACTGCTAGAGAGTCTTTGTTTTTCATAGCAAATAGAATTTCTTTTGCATCATTATGTTAGCTCTCTAGCTAATCAAAGTCAATAATTTACACATCTTTTCTCTATTTTGCACAATTTTTTACATTATTATCACTTATTTTGAATATTAGATTACCTTCTATTTTGTTGTTCATCTCTCCACTTCCGGCGGTCAAAATCTATTAGACTCTCCAGGTCTTTCTACAGTTTCTTATTGCTTTCTTGCAGGCCTACCATAGAATGCAAATTCAAAATAGATCCTGTTATTTCCACCTAAAAATGAAACTGCACAAAAAACAGGGAGATCTGAATCTTTCCATTGGATAACCATATCGGCTAACCGGTTAGTTTTCATCTCTCCGATTCTTTCCCCTTTCCAATAGACGGCAACTATCGTTCCTTGTTCTTCGGATTCCTCAATATTTAATTCGAGAGGATCTCCACGTTTTACACCAATGCTTTTGCAACTTTTCCCATAATGGCCACCATACTGCCAGGCTATATGAATATTAACATCCTGATAGTGGTAAGAGAGGCTTTCTTGGTCGATTTTATCAGGAGCAAGTTTGCGTAATTCACGAACGACAGACATTTCATTTGTAATTGTCTCGTTCTCTAAAATCATATCCTGAAGCTGCTTATCATCTGTCTTCATTTTTTTATAGGCTTTTACTGTATCGTATACCCAACCTATGCAAAACAATCCACACGTAAACATATAAAGTAAGCCTATTCCGATTTTCTTTTGCATAAACTTATGTATGCCGAGCCACCCAAACAACAAAGTGATAATAAATCTATTCATGCAAAATTACCCCTCTTATCCATTGGAATTCTCCTTATAAAACTCAACAGCTTTTTCAAGAAAATCAACGGTCACGTTAAAATAATCTGCAAGTTCCCATTTATCCATATCTTCGTGTTCTGATAATCTTCTTAGCTCGTTCTCCGGAACGAGTTTTTTTATCGCCCACTTATCCGCTCTCCGTTCGTGCTTCGAGCGTAAATCAAACGGACTATACAGATTGTAAAAACTTCCGGTTAAACAATGCCCCAGTTCGTGGGCGAGATGCACTCTTTCATCTGCACCTTGCCACAGCAAGCCATAGTCAAGCGCAACATAGCAATTGCCATTTAGTGATGCAGACTGCGATTGAGTGCAAGGCAAATTGAAATAAACCACTTCAACATTATTTACTTCTGCGACTTCAAATAATTTATTCATCTTTCGTTCTGTTTTTCTCTCGTTCCCTTACATACCGGGCAAATCCTTTTACTTCATCCATCATATCTTCGGTAACGCTTTTGTCGCCGTCAAAAAGCGCATTCAATAATACTTCTCTCTCGTTTTGTGGCGGGGGATTTTTGATGTCGGACACTCCGAGAAGATAATCTGTGGAAACTTCAAGATATTCTGCAATCTTAAGAAGCCTATCATCCGGGAACACACCTTTTCGAAGTTGCCCTATATATCCGTTTGCAAATCCCAGGTCTCTTTCAAGCTTTGAAATTGGAATATTTCTATTCCGGCAAATTTCTTTAACACGGTCAACGCTGCTCATTTTTCTCCCTCTCTAATCCTTATAAAAATTTTTAGAGAAAAGACGAAAAAACCCTTGACTATTTAGAGATAAGCCTATATAATCACTTTAGACATAGAGTTTCGCCTATTTCAATGTTTTAACAATCAATGCTGATAACTTGATTGTAGAGTTTACTCTAAACATTGTCAAGAGAAATCTCTAAAGACTCAAGTGTAGAAGGAGGGGGATAGTTTGGTACTCGACAACATTAAAACATTATGCAAAGAAAACAAAATCAGCATTGCATCTTTAGAGCAGAAGCTTGGTATTGGCAACGGAACAATCGGGCGCTGGGATAAGTCAAGTCCGACGACCGACAAGATTAAAGCCGTTGCTGATTATTTCGGATGCACTATTGACGACCTATTGTCTGAACAGCATAACAAAACGGCTGTCCGATAGAACGGACAGGGGGTAAAAATGGCAAAACTAAACGGTTCAGAACAAAAAATCCTTAAAGACTTCGTGGAGCGAGTTGAGGCAAAGCGGAAGTGGCATGGACACAAAGCTTCAGATTTTGCTTTGCAATTAGGAATAACTGCAGCAACTTGGCTTGTAAAGCGAAAGAAACCTGAAACCCTTACGGCGCTGGAGATTGTAAGGATTTTTAAGCTTTACGGAGTTACTTTAAATCTCGATTAAGAAAGGAGGAAATATGTCAAGAGAATCGCCAACTTTCCGCGCAACGCTTATGCGAAACCGAGAGCGTGCCGAAGAGCTTGGAATCACGGCCGGTGAATTAAATATGACTCAGGCAGCGCGGATAATTGGCCGTCATGTTCAAACGATCCGGAGATCTATAAGAGAACGTGGAAATCCTTATGGATTTATCAATGGAAAAACCACAATCGAGAAGATCTCCAGAGCTCAATCGTGGGAACCCTAGAGGTAGATCATGGAATTAATAGTAGGAATTTTTTTAACAGCAGTTTGTCTAATTTTAATGACCATTGAGATGTTAATTAAAGACATCGAGACAAGGTTAAAGGTTATAAAAATAGCAATTTTAATCGGGTTTGCAGCACTATTTGTGCTAATGAAAGTGAGGTAATTAATGAAATCTTATTGGGAATTAATAACAGGAGTGGCTGGAGGAAGAGTCTCAGTTTCTCAACCAAGAGAAGTTCAGTTTGATGTCCCTCCGGAGCCGTTTTATCACAAAGAAAAAGACGCAATGCTGAGGATTGACTATAAGCAAACCGAAAGAGCTGCGCTTCGTCAGAAAAAGGAATGGGAGAAGATTAATGCGAGAAATAATTGATTTTATTAAACAAGTTCCACCCCGTGAATGGTTAAAAGCCGGGATACAAGTAACATTACTCTTCCTGTTTTTTATCCTCTTAACATTTCTGTTTGGAATTTTGGAGTTAGGGGTACTGTGATGAAAAAAGACAAAAAAAGATGCTCCTCGTGGAGTGAGGAGCGAAACAAGATAATCAAAAAAGATGTACCAAAAGAATATCACACAAAATAAAGATAATCAACGAGGAAATAAAAATGTTGCAATATTTAAAAACCGGAAGGGAGAACGCAATTCCACGTTCTGAGCTTGCAAAGATGGCAGGTGTCTCCGACCGGATGATGAGGCAAAGTATAGAAGATTTAAGAAATGCAGGTTATCCAATTTGCAACCTTCAGGACGGTAAAGGCTACTTCTTAGCAGATGATCCTCAGGATCTAAAAGCTCAAATGGCGATTAATAAGTCCCGGGCAATGTCTATCCTGGTTCAGCAGAAGCATCTTAAAAGAAAGTTAAAAGATATTGATAAAGAGGAATCGTAACCTATGAGTAAATTTGTCTTAATTATTCCGGAAAAAAGAATACCGTTCGATGACGGGTCAATCATTAAACAACACGCTGTTTTGAAGAATGAATCAGGAGAAATTGTCTATGACGCAGAATTGCCTTTAGATGCCGTTATCGACTGCGGAGCTCAAAAGCATAGCCAATCTGAATATGAACACCTGCAAAGGTACAGTTTGTAAACTTGGAAATAGATTTCTGGACATAAATAGCACCAGATTTTATGAGTTGAGATGCTAGAGATCGGTCATTTGGAGCAACGAGGGTAATCCTTGTAATAGGATTCAATGTAATGTATTTCTCCCTCGCCCTTAATTCCGTAAAGAGGAGTTTTAAAAGGTCTCTCGACGTTTTGAACCGATTAAACCAAGAAGCAGATAGAAAGAGTGTAAAATCAAGCCCTAACTTTTCAGACTGATTTGGAAGCGCAAAAGCAATGTGAATATCGCCATACTTTTCTATCAAGAGATCAATATATTCCCTTACAAACTGAAGTTTTTCTTGGTTTATATCAACGAGTGCAGCCACACAATCACCCCGCTATCCTCATTCGTTATTGCATCATAAAAATCCAGCCATCTGCTCTCCGAAGAGGCAGGATCAAACTGTTCATATCGAAGATCCGGCGACCAGTCTGTAGTCAAAGACCAGTTAACTTGGAATTCTAAGTTTGAATCTTGATATTCCTTCAAATCACTCCTTAAATCAGCTAGATTCACGAGATTATTAAAATCATGTTTTTTATATTTAGATTGCTCATCAGGATAAGTTTTAAATCCCTTGCGTTTACAAATTAAAGCCTTCAAAGAAAACTCAATAGAATAGCCGGCAATATAAACCGCCCACTTGTAGTGTTGGTTATCCGCTAACAACTTTGCAACAACGCAACATTCTTTTGATTCTTCAATCAATGTAAAAGCAGTAAACAAAGCGACTCCTATATACACAAAAAGATTAAATGCAAAATCAGTTTATCACATTAAAACAAACAAATAAATAAATCTTCAAAGAAAGGAGATCTAACAGTGTCCAACCAATTACCGGATCACCCGGTTATAAGAAATTTACAAGCGACAGGTTATCCTGACGGAATATATCCCGAAATCCCCCATTGTCCGATTTGCGATGAAGAATGCGACACCGTTTACACCAACTTGTATGGAGAGATCGTAGGCTGTGATGAGTGTATCGGCACCGCGAATGCCTGGGAGGTGTTATGCGATGAGTGAGATTATCAGAATTCCAACTATCAATATGAGTCACGAAGAATGGCTGGAAGAGCGCAGAAAATCCATAGGCGGAAGCGATGCTGCTGCAATAATCGGATTAAATCAATGGTCCAGTCCTTACAGAGTATGGGCGGATAAAACCGGAAGGCTTCCGGAAATCCCGGATAACGAAGCCATGAGACAAGGAAGAGATTTAGAAGACTATGTCGCACAGAGATGGTGTGAGGTTACCGGGAAGAAGGTTCGGAGATCTAACTTCATCATTAGAAATACTGCCTATCCTTTCGCTCATGCGGATGTTGACAGATTTGTTGTAGGCGAAGATGCCGGACTCGAATGTAAAACCACATCCGTTATGAACCTTAAGAATTTCAAAGGCGGAGCATATCCGGAACATTACTATGTCCAATGTGTCCACTACATGGCGGTTACAGGAGCAAAGAGATGGTATCTCGGTGTTCTCGTTCTTAATCAGGGTTTCTACGAATTTACCATCGAACGCGATGAAGAAGAGATCAGAGCATTAATGGAACAAGAGCTAGACTTCTGGAAGTTTGTTGAAACAGACTCCCCTCCTCCGGCCGATGGCAGCGATGCAACAATGGACGCCTTGCAAACAATCTATGCAGACAGCAACAGCGAAGGGCTTGTTAATCTGTTTGGCAGAGACTCTTTAATACAGGAATATTTCAGTCAGAGAGACATTAAAAATGAAGCGACAAACAGGATGGAGGAAATTAAGCAGACGCTCATTATCGATTTAGGAGAAAACGAGACAGGAATGTGCGGATCTCACAAAGTCACGTGGAAACCGCAGACTCGAAGAACATTCAATGACAAGAGCTTTGCGGAAGATTATCCGGACTTACCGCTTGAAGATTATTACAAAATATCATCATTCAGAACATTTAAAATCAGGGAGGTTAGCTAACATGGCAAACAGTGGAATTATTCAAAAAACGGCAGAAACAAAACTAAAACAAAACGGTAACGGCAAAAGACTGACAATGCAGCAGTACATTAAACAGATGGAGGGTGAAATTAAAAAGGCGCTGCCTTCAGTAATCACTCCGGAGAGATTTACACGGATAGTTCTTTCTGCTCTTTCTTCCAATCCTAAACTTGCAGAGACCACACCTCAAAGCTTCCTTGGCGCGATGATGACCGCTGCACAACTGGGAGTTGAACCGAACACTCCGCTCGGACAGGCATACTTAATTCCCTATTGGAACAGTAAAGCTAAAGCTTATGAATGCCAATTCCAACTAGGCTATAAAGGGCTGATAGATCTTGCCTATCGTTCCGGAGAAGTAACAATAATTCAGGCTCATGTAGCATATGAAAATGATGAGTTTACATACGAGTTCGGTCTTAATCCGGTACTTAAACATGTTCCGGCTACATCCGATAGAGGGGAGCCTACTCACGTTTACGCTGTTTTTCGTACAAAAGACGGCGGTTACGGATTTGACGTTATGAGCGTTGATGATGTTAGAGGACATGCACGGAAGTATAGCAAGGCATTTGATTCCGGACCGTGGCAGACAAACTTTGAAGAAATGGCAAAGAAGACGGTGTTAAAGCGTGTATTAAAATACGCGCCGTTAAAGAGCGATTTTGTCAGAGGATTGTCCGCTGATGAAACTATAAAGACTGAAATCTCGGAAGACATGTATGAGGTTCCAAACACTTACATCGAAGTTGAAGCCGATGCTGAGTTTGTGATAGACACAGAGACGGGTGAGGTTTTGGAAGAGGTTTTAGAAGAAGTTAAAGAGAATAAAGAAGCTTAACAGAAAGGAGGTCCAGGGGGGATTAAATACATCCCCCCTACTTAAAATTCTGATAGAAAGGACAACTAATGGCGAGAGAATATTTACATTTGCACAATAGTATATACAAAAACACATCCCTGCTTTCAGATGCAGAATTTGGAAGACTAATAAGAAGCGTATTGATTTATTTAATTACGGATCACCGTCCCGAACCTGCAGGCAACGAAAGATTTGTACTTCCGTTTCTGATACATGAAATAGACCGCGAAGATTAGACTCATTAACTCTAAAGAAAGGAGGGAGAAATGGCGCGAAAAAGAATGATTGATCCAAATTTTTGGCGAGATGAAAAAATAGGAGAGTTAAGCCATTTGGAACGCTTGTTGTTTATAGGTCTTTGGAATTTTGCCGAAGATAACGGAGCCGGTCGAGCCAACCCCAAGCTAATTAAAGCAGACGTATTTCCATACGATAGCCTAAGAGATAGCGATATAGAAAAAGCACTCGGCAACCTCTGTACACTTCGCCTCATAACTCTGTACGACCTTGACGGTCAGCGTTATTACCATATCGTAAACTTCCTTAAACATCAGAAAATCAATCGTCCTTCTCCTTCACCTATCCCGTTACCCGAAGAGACTGAAAATGCCGAAATTGTATCACTCACTGAGGACTCACTGAATACTCACGGAGAGCCCACTGAGGACTCACGCCTAATAGAAGAGAATATAAGAGAAGAGAAGTTAAGAGAATATAAGAGAATATATGAAGAGTCAGAAGTGAATGAATCCTCACGAACATTCGGTGAATTTAATCACGTTGTTATGACTGATGACGAATATCAAAAGTTGGTAGGCCGATATGGTGTATCAATGGTGCAGTCTAAAATAGTCGCTCTTGACACGGGAATAGAAAATAAAAACAGCAAATATCTCGGATATAAAAACCATTACGCCACTATCAACAGTTGGTGCCGGAAAGATGTTGAAAAGTTATCTGTTGTCAATTCTCAAATCAGTCAATCTGTCAGCAAACATGATGAGTCTTTGGGTTTCATATATCCCGGAAAGGAAAGCAATGTTGTTTAAATTTCCCAACGCAGAAAAGAGTCCCGGTGATTATATGCATGAAGGCATTCTATATTGTGGCCATTGCAAAACACCTAAGTCCTGCCGGATAGAAGGGATCCCTGCCTTGCTCCCCATATTCTGTAAATGCAGCAAGGAAAGCTACCAGCGAATGGATGAAGAAATGAAAAGGCAAAGAGAGCTTGCGAAGATTGAAAAGCTTAAGCAAGGACTTCACGGAGCTATTTATCACAAATTTGTCTTTGAAAAAGATGTCCGGCCGGACAGCAATGCTTCTCTTGTTTCGAGAGGATATGTCAGCAACTGGGAGAAGATGAAAGAAGGCAATATAGGCATCATGTTCTCCGGAGATGTCGGAACCGGAAAGACTTTCTACGCTGCGTGCATCGCAAACGAGATTATAGAAAAATATAAAAACTCAGTGCTAATGATCTCGGTATCGGAAATCATTAATGCGGATATATCCGTTAAAGATGAGCTTTTTGAGAAGATCTCTGCCGTTTCCCTTCTTATTCTGGATGATGTCGGAGCTGAGCGCAGAACCTCTTACGGTTATGAACAGTTTGAGAACATAATTAATCTCCGTGATTTATCGGGTAAACCTCTGGTTATAACAACTAACCTGTCAATAGCCGAAATAAGGAAACCCCCGGATATTGCTTATTCGAGAGCTTATGACCGAATTGACCGGATGTGTCCCCAAAAACTTGTTTTAACCGGAACAAGTTTTAGAAAAAGAATAGCCGAGCAAAAGAGACGAAAAGCAATGGAAATATTGGGAGAAGACTGTATATGAATAGCCGACAAAAAGGAAAGCGCGGAGAGTTGGAGCTTGCAAAGAAGCTTAAAGAATACGGATTTGAAACGCGCAGATCTCAACAGTTTTCAGGGATTGCCGGGGACGGTGATGTTGTCGAACTTCCGGATATCCATATAGAAGTTAAACGCGTAGAACGACTGAATATCTATGAAGCGATAGAGCAAGCTGTCAGAGATGCAAAGAACGCTATACCGACTGTATTTCACAGGAAGAACGGAAAAGGTTGGCTCGTTACCATGCAGATTGAAGGCTGGGTAAAGATTTATAAAAGATACTTGGAAAGAGAGGAGATTAAAAGATGACAGGAGGATTAAAACGAGTTGAGGAAGTTGAGGCCAGCTTAACATTGGTATCAGTTGTCAAACAAAATACAGTAATGATTAGCGACATACAGAATGTACTGCAGAACATAATCACGCTGTTGTTTCAAGACGATAAATTAGACCTAAAACCCTTCGCTAATATTGAAGCACATTGTGTTTATGACGAGGTCTCTTTTCAAAATTTAATGTTAGAAATCATGTTTGAAAATCTCAAAAAACTAAGGGAAGCGCTTGAATAGGAGGTAAAAAATGACAGAAGAAAAAGTAAAAGTTTTCGGTGAATATGCATTGCCCGAAGACGAAGTCTATTTTGACAAAGAGATTGAAGAAATGAAACAAAAAAAGACCTGGATTCCAGTAACGAAAGCTCTCCCTACCCCGGGTGAGATGGTCTTAGTGTCGTGCAAGACCAAATCAGGGAAAAAGAGCGTAAACAGAGCTTATGTAGATGAAAAAGGATGGTGGCACGGCTCCGGTTCGATGTCCGGAGTTCAAGCCTGGATGCCGCTTCCGAAACCGTTTGAAGAAGAGGAGATTTGAATGTGAAAGTAGTTATCAAAAACCCGGGTGAAGAACCTTATTTCACCGATATTGAAAATAGTCTTAGCGAGCTGCAGAGGAGCGTTGGAGGATATATAGAGACTGTAACGATTGCAAAAGATATGACAATTATCTGCAACGAGGACGGCCGGCTTCTGGAAATGCCCTATAACTGCAATATCTGCGGTGTAGATTTTGTCGGACCGATTATTTTTGCAGGTGTAGACGGAGACGAATTCTGTGACATTCCAGCCTCTCCTGACGAGTTCAGGAGGATATTTAAAAAGCTATTCAGAAACTTGATTAAACCTGACCCTATTGAGGGGGGTGAAAACAATGACTGAAACATTAAAACTTACGCAAAAAGACTTCCGGAATTACAAGTTAGATACACCGTTCATAACAGTCAAAAAAGTAAAAGAACCGGATTTCGTCAAACTATATTGTGATGAGTTGAACGCCCGTGGATATGGGCGAAGATTAAAAGACGCAATAGAAGATCTAGAGAAAGACATGGTTATTATTTCGGAAATCAGAGAGATGATAAAAGAGGATAAAGCAAGGAAAGAACGATAAGTAAAATATCACCAAGGTTTCTAAATTTGAGGAGTGGTTATGAGCGAATTAATCAATTACATAGACCCTGTCAAGGTTACAATTTGCATATTAAGAGATTGGAGTGATAAACACTGGAAGGCAACTTATGGAGACGAAAAAGTTGCTGAAATAAATTCTCAAATGACTTCAATTAAAGGGGCTTCGCTTGATAAAACTCCTGTTACCGGAGGAGCAAGTCGAACGGAAGAAATGTTATGTGCTGCAATCGACAAAAAAGACATTCTGCTTAAAGGAAGAGAGCAAGCGCGCGCATATATTGAAGAATTAATGCCGTATTGGGAACGGTTAACTGAAGAAGAGCAGTTTCTTTTAACTACAAGGTTCATTGAACGAAACGGAGAACGCTGGGAAGACAAGGTAACACGCCGGTATTACATTAGCCGTTCAGAAGCTTATAGACGCAGTGATGCAGCATTAAAAAGGTTAGCTTCTCTTCTGTTTTGGTAGT
>JAAYNJ010000017.1 GCA_012520915.1 Oscillospiraceae bacterium | reverse complement strand
TGACCAAAAACTAATATTTTGATTTAGCACTTCGACGAAAATGCAGCCTTTTTTATTTCCGATTCTGCAAATCAACCTTTTCATAAAACCTCCCGATATATAAATAATTATACAGATTTGTGAATAATTATGCAGACACCCTCTTCTCTGCATTAAAATACCCCGGCTCCTGATTTCCGGAACCGGGGTGAAGTTGTTTATGCGAAGCTTATATCTTTTTAATGGATATATGCTTTTTTATTCTCCTATCTTCGAATGGACCGCAGCGATTATCGATTCCGCTTCATTCTCGCATTCGGCCAATATGCCGCGCGCCTTTATTTCATACACCTTCGACAGCGATTTGTCCTTTATCGATTTCGTATTTACAAATACATTTATGACAGACGCTTTCGCCGCTCCGAGGCAGAGCGCCGCACAGCATCCCGCATCGGAAATTACATTTTCGTTTCCTTTCTCTGCAAACTCTCCCGCGAGTTTTATCCCCTCCAGGCAACATTCCAGTATCTCGAGCGGGACGTTTACGCAGGGTATGAGCGCGGCAGATATTGCGGATTCCCTCTTTGATTTTTCATCGTCGGTAACTTTCGGCAGTTTAAAGCAGTCCATCAAATTTAAAAACACTTCGGCGTCGGCTTTCGAGAGTTCGAGCAATCTTAAATATAACTCTTCGGCTTTATCGGTCAGCTTCTCTATTTCCTTTTGAACCTCTTCATATTTCTTTTTTCCGATTGTCAGATTTCCCACCATTCCGCCGAGGGCGACGCCTATCGAAGCCGCTACCGCCGAAGCTCCTCCCCCTCCCGGAACGGGATTTTCCGAAAATACCGCGCCTACATATTCTCTTACTTTCATTTCATCCATTGTTCAACCCTTATCTTTCATCTATTTAAAACGATATATCGTTTTTTCGGTTACAACCGCATCCGCCGGCATATCGTACTCACAAGCCGGGATATTATTAACCTTTGCAAATTCAAAGGCGGGACAGACCTTAAATGCGGATTTCATTTCGGGTATGATTCTGTCGTAATATCCGCCTCCCATGCCGAGCCGAACACCCGTTTCGGGGTCGAACCCCACACAGGGGATTACCGCAAAGTCTATCTGAGACGGCGGAATCGTCAAAGACCGCTCCAATACCGGCGTCTTAATTCCGAAGGAGCCTTCTTGCCAGGCGTTCTCGTCTTTCGGAATCGCAAAAACGAGTTTTCCGTCCTTTAAAGCAACGGGATAGGCGCAGCTTCTGCCTTCCTTTACCGCGGTTATATTGAATTTCGATACATCAACCTCAAAATTTATCGGACTGTAGCTCAATACAACCTTTGACGACAGGTATTCCGGCATATCAAGAAGCTTTTTTACTATCAACAGAGAGTGTTTTTCTACCCCCTCCCTGCCAAACGCTTCCCTCAGGGCGAGAATTTCCCCTCTCTTCAGTTTTTTCTCTTTATTTATGTCTGTCATTATCCCTCCTGCAACCGCCTCTATATTATATGTAATCCCTGCCGTTTTACACAACTGAATATAAAAAATGTATTCATTCTTTAAAGTCATTGAGTTTTATCGCTTTTTTATAGTCTTTTAATCTGTTACAATAATTTGGTACGACTTTATTATTTACAGTTAACGGAGATGACAAGATGATTCCAAAGTCCGACATTGAAATTGCAAAATCCGCAACTCCCCTGCCGATTTCCGAAGTGGCGAAAAAACTCGGTATCGATGAAGAGTATATCGAGAATTACGGGAAATACAAGGCGAAGATTGACCACACCATGCCTGTAAAAAATAAAAAAGGCAAGCTTATACTCGTCACCGCAATGACACCCACTCCTGCCGGCGAGGGCAAAACCACCGTTACCGTCGGACTCGCAGACGGATTGAGGAGGATAGGAAAGAATTCCGTCGCGGCTTTAAGAGAACCCTCTCTCGGTCCCGTTTTCGGAATGAAGGGCGGAGCCGCCGGAGGCGGATATTCCCAGGTCATACCTATGGAGGATATCAATCTGCATTTCACAGGCGACATTCACGCAATAACCTCCGCCAACAACCTGCTTGCCGCCGTCGTCGACAACCATATTCAACAGGGAAATGAACTTTCGATAGACCCGAGAAGAATCACCATAAAAAGATGTATTGATATAAATGACCGCCAGCTCAGAAATATCGTCAGCGGTCTCGGAGGCAAACCTAACGGCACGCCCAGGGAGGACGGGTTTGATATAACCGTCGCAAGCGAAGTTATGGCTGTCCTCTGCCTCTCCGACGGGATAGAGGATTTAAAGAGGCGTCTTTCTTCCATAATAGTCGGATATACCTATGACAACAAAGTTGTCACGGCAAAACAGCTCAAAATCGAAGGCGCTCTGGCAATTCTTTTAAAAGACGCCATTAACCCGAATCTCGTTCAGACGCTTGAAAACACCCCCGTCTTTATACACGGCGGTCCCTTTGCCAATATCGCTCACGGCTGCAACTCAATTACGGCAACTAAAATGGCGCTCTCCCTCGCAGACTATGCGGTTACCGAAGCCGGATTCGGCGCGGATTTGGGAGCAGAAAAGTTTGTCGACATAAAGTGCAGAAAATCGGGTTTGACGCCCGATGCAGTTGTAATCGTCGCCACGGTAAGGTCATTAAAGCATCACGGAGGCGTTGTAAAATCGGAACTTACCAACCCGAACCCGACTGCGTTAAATGAAGGGCTTTCAAATTTAAAAAGACACATAGAAAATATAACCGGCGTCTTCAATCTTCCCGCCGTCGTCGCCATAAACAGATTCCCAAGCGACACGACGGAGGAAATCGAGGCAATTAAAAACTTCACGAAGAAGTTCGGTGTCGAGTCGGTTGTTTTCGAAGGTTGGGAAAAAGGCGGAGAGGGCGCAACCGCTCTTGCCGAAATTGCGGTTAAACTCTGCGAAAGGGAAAATGATTTTTCCTTCTGCTATCCCGATGAGTTCTCTTTAAAAGAAAAACTCGAAACCGTCGCAAAAAGAATATACAGGGCAACTCATGTCGAGTTTTCCTCCGCGGCGGCAAGAAAGCTGAAGGAAATTTCCGACAGCGACTATCGTTTGCTCCCCGTTTGTATAGCCAAGACGCAGTACAGTTTTTCCGACGACCCCAAATTGCTCGGAGCGCCTGACAATTTCGCAATAACGGTAAAGGATTTCAGAATATCGGCCGGCGCCGGTTTCATAGTCGCATTGACAGGCGAAATAATGACCATGCCGGGACTTCCAAAATCCCCCGCCGCTGAAAAGATGGATATAAACGGCAAAGATATCGTCGGAATTTTTTAAGTTTTTATATTTCCTCACGCAAGGTTGAGGATAGGATACCGTTTTTCACCAACAACGGAGATTTATAAAGTTATGGTGTCGGTTTCGGATTATCTGAAAAACCCCTGCGGAACGCTTCCGCTGCCCTACTTTAAATATAAATCTCAAAATCCGAACAAAGATGTAAAATGTGTTCACGACGACGATTTTGAGGAGAGCATGCTGTCGGATTATAGCTGTGAGCGCTATTTCAGACTGCTCCACCGGCTTGAAACGGTCGAGTTTCCCACTTCCGACAGATACTATCTCAAAACCGCCGTTTTGGAGGATATCCCGAAGATAGTTGAGGTAATAAACCTTTCCTATCCCGATATCATGACCACCGTCGAAGAACTTGCTTCTCTCATCAAAACCGAAACCTATGACGGGGATCTCTGGGTATTGGCGCTCGATTCAAAAGACAATGAAGTTGCGGGATGCGGTATAGCAGACTATGACAGGACGCTTAACGAGGGGTATCTCGAATGGATACAGGTGCTGCCCGAAAAACGCGGAAATAAAATAGGAACCCTCATTGTAAACGAACTGCTTAAGAGATTGCAGAGAAAAGCCTCTTTCGCCACCGTATGCTGCAGGGCGGACAGCGATTCAAATCCCGAAAAGCTTTACCGAAACTGCGGATTTACCGGTTCCGACATCTGGCATATTCTTTTAAAAAAGACCGACAACGAAAAGTTGGATACCGAATTCAGGGGGGAAATATGAAGGGAATCGGCACAAAAGAGATTGAGACCGAAAGGCTTATAATGAGACGGATGTCTATCGACGACGCGGAGATGATTTATAAAAACTGGACGAGCGACCCCCTTACCGCGAGATATGTCACTTGGGACAAGCACGAAAATTTAGTAACTACCAAAGAATATGTCGCATTTAAAGCGGTAAACTATGACGATAACTTCTTTTTTGACTGGGTGGTTGAGCTCAAAGAGACCGGCGAACTCATAGGAGAGATAGACGCGGTGGGCGGTTCGATTAAAGACAAAACGGTCGAAGTGGGGTATTGCTACGGCAGCAGGTTTTGGAATAAAGGCTATGCCTCTGAAGCTCTTACGGCATTTATAAAATACATGTTTGAGGAAGTCGGCGCAGAGAAGGTTTTTGCAAAGCACATAAGCACAAACCCCGCTTCCGGCAGGGTTATGCAAAAGGCCGGCATGAGCTACGACGCCACATTAAAGGGATATGTCATCGACAAAAACACGGGTAGGAGAGAAGATCTCTTCTGTTATTCGATCGACAAATTATAAGGAGATTATTTTGGCCAGAACGGAAAACACGGAACTCGCGGTATTGTGCCTTGTCTATAATGAAGATGAATACCTCCTGCAGCACAGAGACAGGGACGACTATAAAGGCTATGTCCTCCCCGGAGGTCATATCGAAACAAACGAATCGATAGTCGATGCGGTGATAAGGGAGATAAAGGAAGAAACTTCCCTCGATATAAAAAACCCGAAACTCTGCGGAATAAAACAGTTTCCGATAGAGAACGGGAGATATATCGTATTTCTCTTTAAAACCGACGAATACAGCGGAGAATGTCACGGATCCGACGAGGGAGAGATCCGCTGGTTTAAAAAGGACAATCTGCCTGAAAAGGAGCTCGTCAAAGATTTCCATGAACTCCTCAGAATATTTTTAGAAGAGGATTTGACGGAATTTATTTATAAACAAACGGCCGGCGGCTGGGAAACCATAATAAAATAGTTTTAAAATAAAATCATAAAAAAAGCGGCTCCTTTCCGGAACCGTCTTTTATTATATCTACACCCATTCGTTTTGCTCTTCGCGCGCCGCAAAAATCTGTGCGGTACACTCTTCCTTTAAAATCCCAGGCACCACTAAAAGTTCTCCTTTTGTATATTCCGCCACCTCCGCCACACGCAAAAGCGGATTGCAGAACTCTTCCATGTCGGCGCCGAAATAAATTTCGCGGATACCGCATTTGATAATGGCGGAGGAACACATCGAACAGGGTTCGGCGTTGCACATCAAAATATAACCGCTCAAGTCGTTTGTGCCGAGTTCTTTACATGCTTTTTCAAGCAATGTCATCTCCGCATGGCGGGTGGGGCAGCCGAGCGTCTTTTCACGGTTGCCGTCTTTTACTATTACATTCCCCTCTTTATCGGCAATCAGACCTCCGAACGGATAGTCTCCGCGCTCCACGGCAAGGGCGGCCTGTTGTTGTGCAATTCTCATCAGTTTTTCCTGCAGCTCGCAGCTCAACATATAAAGTCCTCCTTAAAAAGGTAAACCCAGTTTATCATTCTTCACTTCTTCCTTCAATAACAGGAAAGTTAAAAAAGGGAGGCTTTATAAAAAGCCCCCTTTGATTTGATTGTTTTTTATATGCTACCGGTTTGTCGCCCTGCTTTTCTTTTTAATTCTCCCGCGTCTCAATCCGTGTTTTATCGGCTCCCAGCTCTTTTTAGGATTTATAAGGCTGTACACGCAGTTCAATCCCGCAAATATGCCGTAGAAGGGTGTGAGCAGAATGCCCTTCCAGATGCCGTTTAAGCTCTGCCCGTCCAGCTTCAGAACGAATATCGAAAAAGCCACCGTCCCCGAATAGCTGACTGTTATAAACGACAGTACCGATAGAACCGCGATATGCGTCGAAGTATTTCCGAAGATCATTTCATTAATCATAGGTATAAACATCAGCTTTATAATCGACATTACCGTCAGTATCGGCATGAGCAAAAGCACGAAGGGGACCATCAGATTCGAATTAAAGTCATGCAGCATCCGTTTTACCAGTTTGGGAAAATATCTTCCCATTACATCCCACTGTCCGGAGTACCAGCGCCTGAGCTGTTTCCAGAGGGTTTCCGGTTCGGTTGCAAATTCCGCATACACCGTGGCTTTGTCGTTGTAGTGTATCGTATTCCCCGAAAGTATCGTTCTAAGGCTGAATTCCACATCATCGCTCAAGCTCTCCACCTTCCAGCCTATATCCGCAAGATGTGAAATTTTTATCGCGCAGCCGGTGCCTTTCATCAGCGTGGTCTGTCCTCTGTTCGAGTGCGGAAGATTCCAAATCCGGTTTTCAGCCGCAAAGAATATCGCCATAATTCCCGTCGCCGCAGATGCGTTTCTGTTTAGCGCGAGACAGCGGGACTGCACGACCTTATATCCCTTCGAAAGGGACACATCGAGATATCTCAGCGCGTTTTTATCAATGATATTGTCGGCATCGACCATAAAAAGCGTTTCGTCTTTATGGGTCATCAGATCGGAGTTTCTGAAATACCAGCTCAAAGCGCTCGCTTTTGAATTTATCCTCGAGTCCTCCACCTCAACCACCTTTGCGCCGGCCTGTCTTGCAACCTCGGCGGTGTCGTCGCTGCAGTTGTTTGCCAAAACGATGACATCCATCATATCCCTCGGATAGTCGCTCTCAAAAACCGATTTTATGCAATCGGCAATTACACGCCTTTCGTTGTGGGCAGGTATGAGCACCTTGAACCTTGTGCGCGGATTATCGGGCAGGGTCGGCGTCTTATATTTTCCGAAGTTGTTCAAAAAGGATATCAAAGCATAACCGCCCATAAAGGCGGACAACAAAGTCATTGTCACGATAAACACGGCAAGAATCGGGTTTATCTCGGAAAACAGATTGGTAATGAGATTTAACATAATTTGCCTTCTTTTCTATATAAACTGAATACCGAGGGAATATTACACAATATTCCATCTCGAAATTTATCTATTATTTACACATGAATATTAATCTATCACATTTTTAGAAAAATTTAAAGATGTTAATATTGATAAATGGGGATTTTCAAGGTATTATTACTTTTTAGAGAGAGGAGCTTTAGCGGTATCGGGGAGGAAATTATGAAGTTTTTACCTATAGGACCTGAAAACAGAGAAAAAGTAAACGAGTTCATAGCACGCCACTGGCTTTCAACGGACATTCTCATCAGGGGAGAAATTTTCGACTCTACAACCTGCGAAGGTTTTCTTTTGGAAAACGAAGAGAGCAAAAAAATAGTTGCCTTGATAACCTACGACATAAGACCGACGGAATGTGAAATAGTCACACTCAACAGTTTGATAGAGGGAATCGGAATAGCCGCAAAACTGATTGACAGGGTTGCGGGAATTGCACGCGCGCACGGTTGTCAACGTCTTGTTGTTATGACGACAAACGACAATATGAAATCAATAAGTTTTTATCAGAGAAACGGTTTTGACATGGTAAAGATTTATCGGAACTCAATAAACGAAAACCGCTATCTCAAACCCTCAATACCCAAGATAAGCAGGTTTACCGGAATACCCATGAGCCACGAAATCGAGTTCGAGATGATTCTTTAATAGTTATTAATTATAAAACTGCCGGTTTATCCGGCAGTTTTTTGTTGTCTATGAGGTTTTGCATCTGAAACAACGGGATTAGGTTTCACCGGTTAAACTGCAGCTGATTCTTAAAAGCCGCATCGGTTTTATAATTCATTAGTATCGGCGCTTTCTTTTATTGCGCCTTTGTCTTTATCAGGTTTTTCCTTTTCCCCCTCTTTTTCATCTTTTTCAAAGGATAAAACTTTATTGACAATAATCGCTACGATAACGCCTATTATTGTATCTACAAATCTATAGATTATTCGCACATGGGGGTCTCCGTCTTTGACATAGCTTAAGAGCGTAATAAGCACCACTATACAGGCACTGACGGTAGCGCCCGGTATCTTGAGCCAAATTGTAACCTTGATTATAGGTATTAACAACAGGCTGAGCATAATGTAATAACCATGGGTAAAAAGCTCTACATTAAAATACTTTATGATAATAATAAAAACCAGGGAAAACAACGCGCCTATCAGGGTGCCGATTGCCCTTGTTTTACCCGTATCCACAGAATCCTTGTTGCTGGATCTGGTGCAAATAAAGGCGGCTATGGCCGCACTGGTAGGCTGGCCGTTTATAGCCAAACTGATAACTATGGATAGATATATGGATATTACCGTCTTAATAATCCTCATACCTACGCTGAACTGTTTTAAAATTTGACCCAGACGCTTTTTAATCAATTGCGCCACCCTTCTTCAATATCAATAAGTTTGAATCCGGCACCTTCTTACCCTGCCTATAATTATATAACAGTTTTTATCTTTCTCAAGACTGTAGTTAACCTTTATCGCCTCAACCCGAATATATAAATCTATAGATTCATATTTGTCATAAACTGTGTAATTTTTTGAAAAAGCAAAGGTGCCGAATATTTATAAAACACGGCACCTTTTAAAAATCGACTTTTATTTTTGCCTGTCTTGCGGGGGTTTTGTTTTCGATTAAATCCGCTTTTCTAAAGTCCCAAAAAATATTCGTTTATGTCCTTCATGATGTCTTCAGTTTTATAGTCGTAGGTACTTATATAATATCCGGTTTCGCTTTTTAATTCGCCTTTCTCCATCCAGTGCGCCTCGGTGCAAAATCCCTCCCCGTTGCGGCCGGTCCCGCTTACATACATTAAAACCTTTATGCCTTTTGAAGCCAATTCTTCAACATCCTTCTGATAGGCATTCGGATCGCTCCATGTCCTGTTGTACTCCGATTTCGCCCAGAACAGCAGATAGTCAACCCATTCCCCGCCGTCCTCCGAGATAGAAATATTATTCAGATCCAGGTTTCGCTGACCGCTCATCTGCAAAACCACATAATCGCCTTTCCCGGGAGATGCCTTCACGATTGCCGGATCGGTCATTTTCACCTCGAAGGCTTTTCCGAAATCTTCTTCGGCATATTTTTTAGTTGTTCCGCTGTAGCTGACAAAATACAAGTCGGGTTTTTTCCCGCAACCGGCCAACATCATCAGACAGATAATCATAATAACCGTAAAAACGGCGGCTCTTTTAATCTTTTTCATTTCGCTCTTTCTCCGTTATCAATAATGCAAATCAATTGTTATAAAGGCCCTCCATACTCGCCTCGGCAAGGATATGTCCTTTTATCGCCTCTTCAAATTCTTCTTTTGTAAACCCGTTTTCAAGTCCGACAACACAATCGAGGGCATAGACCGTGATTACATAGGTATGCGGTTTATCAGGAGGGGTGGGGCCGCCGTAACCGATTTTTCCGAAATCGTTTTTCCCCTGAACCATCTTCGCCGCCCTTAAAACGCTCGCGTTTTCCGGCAGTTCGTCATCCTTCAGGTTTACGACCGTCCAGTGGTACCATTCGTATCCGCAGAGAGGCACCGAGTCCGGGTCGGTCATTTTTATCGCATAGCACACGGTATCCTTCGGCGCATATTTTATTGAGAGGGGGAAAGACAGCGTCGGCACATCTCCGTCCATATGCTCCCCGTACATTCCGTGTTGCGGCAGGATTTCACCCTCAACAATATTTGAGCTGCTAACCTTCATATCCAAATTCCCGGTGGCGTATTTTAATGCGCACTCCACAGCCTGATCCATCGGATATGACCCGTCTTCGAATTTCTTAGCTTCGCTCACCATAACCGTTCCGGGAGGATAGCTGCCGACAAACTCATCAATGGTCGTGTATATATCCAATACCGTATCATAATACGATACATTGATAGTCCATTGAATCCCAGGTATTGACATCGTGCTCCCGTAATAGGCAACCGTATTGGGAAAAGCGGATATTATTATTAAGGTATCGTACTCTGTCAGACTATCCGGAATGTTTTCTTCAGGCAGCTGCGCCATGCAGTCAAGAAACACTCCGGTTTTCAGATCCAATGAAGCTTTTTCGTTTGCAAACTGTTCGAAACAAATGAGCACGCGGTTTCCGTCAGCGGTCTTTTTTGCTCTTAAATCGAGGCTGCCCATATCGAGCATATATCCGTTGCGACGGTAACTACGCAGAGTAAAGTCCTCGATGCCTTCCCTGTTTTTCTCCTTATACTCCGCGAAGAAACTGCCGAAATCCTCAGGGTTCTTTGCAAGCCTCTCAGCCGCTTCGGTGATGTATTCTATACTTACCGTGCCCTCCATTAATATCGGTCCCTCGGCCTTTTCAGTCTGCGGTTTCGGTAGCGCAGGGGCTTCCGTCTTTGTCTTTGCCGGTGTTCCGGAGCACGCCGTCAACAGCAACACCAATATCATTACAAAACTTAAATATGAAGACTTCATTGTTTTAATCCTCCGCAAAGTCAATCTTATTGTATTCTTTTTTATTTGCTTTTCGCCATTTTCACTTTTTTTAAGTTTATCCCGAAAGCAAATTTCATTTGTCTGCTGATTGCATACAAACGGATATTTTATTCCGTTATAACTCCCGTTCGTGAGAGTTAATAAAGTCCGCCCCGCTTAAAAAGAGGAAAACCGGTCAATCGGGCAAGACCCGGCTGACCGATTTTATTATTAATTGAAAGCTTTAGAAGGTGTTTCTGTCTTCATTTTCCTCGCCCACCGGATTGCCGGGAACATATCCGGGCGCACCGATGGTTAGGATATAGTCTCCTCCGTATTCGAGGTAGAAATACTCGGTATCTTCATTGGAATTTATCATAAGAAAATACGTTCCCTCGTCTCCGAACATATCCGTTTCTCCGAACCACTCTCCGGTTCCGAAGGCTCTTTTAATCTTGTAGTTCCCCGCCGGAAGCGAAATTCTCGCTGTATCTCCCACCTCTATCGCGACGCAACATACCAACACATCGGTATCGGTATAGATTTTAAGGTAGTTTCTGTTTCCGTCGTTGTAAGGTGATATTTTAAGAGATAAATCGGTGGATGAGTATTCTTCGTTCTGATAGGTAGCGGCCGTTCCCGGGAAAGGCTGCACACACTGCAACTGACGTTCGGATGCGTCTTCAAAGTCTCCGAGTTCTTCAAATGCAAGGTAGGCGTCGTAAAACTTTCCTTCATTATATAACCCTTCCGCATCGATGTACGCTTTCTTGTTTAGGCAGAGGTCGTATTTCTCCATTGCATCCGGGAACAAATCAGCGGGCAACAGGTTATAGATATCCCTTGCGGCTTCGTAGTCTCCCGAGTTAAAAAGCCCCTCCGCTTCCCCATAGGAGATAAAATAGTCGCAATACTGCACTTTTCCCGGCGAATCCTTAAAGCTTCCGAGACCGAAAAATTTGGCCCTGGCGTTTTCGTAGTCTTCATTTTCGAGATCGGCAATCGCATCCTCATAAGTTGCGGAATTTTTACAGAACAACGCCTTGTCGGCCGAATCTTCAAAGTCCCCGAGTCCGGCAAAAATCGTCTGGGCTTCCGCATAGCTGCCGCTTTCCATGAGCAGTATCGCGTCGTCGTACTTTGCCTGTTTTGAGGCTTTTATCGACAGCGGGATTATAATCGCGGCGGCAATAGCAACCAGCAGGACTGAGGACAAAATAATAATCAGCTTTTTCTTTGACTTTTTCTTTACCGGCTGCTGTGTGTTCAGCTGATACTGAATGGGCTCTTCTGCCGGGTAGGCGTAGTTTTGATTTCCCGCGTCGTATCCGTAAGCCTCGGCAGGCTGCATCGTTTGATTATAATTTTGATAGCCTGCGCCGCTTTCATATGTTTCAGCGGTTTGCGCGGTTTCCGAATAGTTTTGATATCCGGCGTCGCTTGCATATGTTTCCGTCGGCTGCGCAGTCCCGATATCGCTTTGATAGTCGATATTTCCGAAAGTTTCGGGTTGATATTGATAAGCATATTCCTGCTGCTGTGAAAAATACTGATCCGTTGTCTGATGTGTAAGGTCGGAGGCGGGAACGGGCGTTTCAATTTCCGCTTTTGCGTATTCGGGCGTTCTGTCTATAAAGCTCCCGCATACGGTGCAGAACATAGCCTCCTCTCCCGGTACGGCTCCGCAATTTTTACAGATAACCTGCTCCTTGTTTTCGCCGTTATTTGAATTCATCGTAATCCTCCTTTTTTTCAATTTGAAATGCGGGTGTGCAGTCATACGGGAACCAATATTTTCCCGCACGGATGTAGTACTGGCTGATATGAAGTTCCACAATCGACGGAACCTGAATCTCGGTCTTTTTGTTTACGGTTTTCGAAACCCTGTCTCTAAGGGCAACCACGCCGGTGATTTGGTGCAGATAGGGCAGAAGCTCCTTTTCCTCGGTTATCTTAAAATCTTTCATAGGCGAGGTTTCACCCCAGCCCTCTTCTTTGTATTTTGCCGAATATTTGTCGCATATACCGCCCATAGTCGAACGGATTGATTCGAGATAATTTGAGAACACCTCTTTTGAGCAGACGGTGCCGTCGGGAATTATCCGTCTCATGGTGGAAAGCGCATAGTCGGGTTCGCCGAAGCGTTTATCGACGGCATCTCTGCCGAGAACGGCGTTAATCCACATCCAGCGGAAAGCTTTTGAGGCTTTGGTTTTTCTCGCGGATTCGAGCAGTTTGAGAAGGGAGATTATTCCGAAGCCGAAGACGAAGGGCGAGGCGGCGGTACCTAAATATCCGAAAATCAAAACCCCGGGACCTATAAAATTCTTTATTACCCACAGTCCGAAAAAGAACATTCCGACGCCGAAACCTATTCCGAGTAAAAAGTATTTAAATGCGTTTTTAACTTCCGCTTTTCCGGGCGGGATGTTTTTAAACTCGATGTTTGAAAGTCTGTCCACCTCCGCCTGGGACGGTGCTCTTCCGGTAACCTTAATTACATTAACAATTTTCTCAATCATTATATTCCTCCGTTTTCATCTTTTCCATACATAATTTTAATTTTTCGGTTAGAGATTTTTTAAGCGGTTTTATTGAGCCCATCCCCGCTCTCTCCAGGCGGTTGCAAAGCCGTTTGCACACCATCCTCCGGGGCCTTCTATTCTGCCGTTTCTGACTATTCCGTCTTTTACCAGCGGCTCGTTCGACGCCGTTTCAATTGATGTGATCGGGTAGCTTCCGCAGGCGAGTATGTTGTTGTCCGCCAGGATAAGCGGTTCTATTTTTTCCTTCAAAAGCGAGCGGCTAAAGGGCGTCGAAACGGATACTATGCAGACATATTCGTTTTCCCTCAAGGTTGCGGCGGAATCCCCGTCGCTTATAGTCATTCCCTCAAGCAACGAGGGATGAACCGCTCTTCCTATCAGTCTTCCCGACTGAAATCCGTATGAACCGCCGAGTTCATTGAGCTTTTCGATTGAAAACCGAACCGAAAGCACTCCGGGTCCGTTTTCCGCCGTCTGATTCGGCGTCCATACCGGTGCCGCGGGTGCAGGAGGAGCTGGAGGATTCACCGGTGTTGCCGGGGGTGCGTTAAAGTTCGTCGTTGCTGCCGTGGGCGCGGCAGGATTTATCGATGCCGGAGGAGCTGAGATATTTTGTTCTCCCGGCAGTGTCGCCTGATATATTCCCCTGCTTGCGTTCGGTATGAATTTTCCCGCTTTAAAGTGCACTTCCGCCACACTTCCGTCCAAAACATCAAAAACGAGAGGAGGGGTGTCGTTTCCGTATGCGTCTCTTGCGACCAGCATATTCTGACGCTGGTTCGTCATCACCGTCAGACTCGTTCCGTTGGCGAGACTGCCCACCTGTTTTGAGTTGAGCATTATATCCCAGCGCACTAGAGCCCCGACCATGCTGCTGTCCCTCACGACGACAATTTGAGCGGGGGTGTTTAAGGGCGTGGCGGTCTGTCCGAGCGTTTCGCCTATCTTCTTTGCGGGAGGTACATAATCTCCCTGTTTTCCGAATTTCGCTATCAGGTATGAGGTGAGGGCTCCGATTGCCGCAAAGAGAATTGCCAGTGCATAACTGCCGTATCCCAGTCCCATCGAAGCGCCTAAGGCTCCGCCGATAATCTCCGGCACAATCCACAGAATAATTGTAAGGAACACGAAAACTCCCGGTTTTTTTCCGCGTTTAATTGCGTTTTCTTTGTTTTTATTGACCAGTACCATCAACAATATAACTTCAAGCATTTCTCTTCTCCTTTAACTTTTTAGTCAAAACCCTACCTGAATTTTTATTTATCCGACATTTTTACTTTTCCCTTTTTCCCAAAAACACCGGATATATCTTTCATTTGACTAAAGTTTACCTTTGTTTTTCAGTCCCCTTGTCTGCAGTTTGCATACAAAACAATCTTTTTGATAGTTTTTTTGAATTTACCGCACAAAAAAAGGCGACACTTCGTCGCCTCTCGCTTTATTAATCAGTTTCCGTCATTTTATAAAACCTGAGATTCTTATCCCTTCGGGTCCGGTTTTGAATTTCCCGATCCGTCGATTCGAACCCGCCACAACTCGCCGTCCTGTTCATTCAGGTAGAATATCCAGCGTCCGACAAGATTAAACGATTCTGCAGGTTGTTGCAGAATGACATATCGGGTTTTTGTATCGGGAGAAATCCATTCCAGAGTTTTGTTTTTGCCTGCGATATAAAATATTCCCTCGTCGGTGACAATCGGATGATATCCCGATACCGTTGTGAGGATCTCAAGGTTCCCCCCGTCCAAATCCATGCTGACAATTTCAAAAGCCTGCTCATTAACGGGATTTCCCCCGGAACCCGCCATCGATGCGTATATTCTGTTGTTGTGAATACAGAAACTGTCAAAGTAGTTGCGGTTTACAAGGTTCAGATTTCCTCCGTCAAGATTGCTGCTGTACAGGAAGTTTCCGTCATTCTCATCTATAAAGTAGAGCTTTCCGTCTGAAATGTTAAGGCTTCTATACCTCATCCCTCCGTTTAACTGGGTCGTCGATTTTGTATCGGGATTTATGCTATAGAGATATCCCGTAGCCAAATCGTGCAGATAGAACCTGCCGTCGATTATTTGGAGATTTCCGGTTTGAGTTTCACAGAAAACCTCTTCTTTCAGAGTCTTCATATTTATTCTCATAACATTTCGGTCGGTGCAGAAATAGGCATATCCGTCATAATAGTTTATGTCGACGGCTTTCGCATCCGAAGACAGCACGGCAACCTCTCCCGTATAAGGATCCATTCTATATATGCCGCTGTCCATTATAAAAAGCGCCTCTTCTTCGCTTCGAGTCGCTATCGCTCCTATTCCGGCGACATAATTGCCGGAAATGTTGCCGTTTTTTGTTTCAAACACCGGTATCTTAAATCCGATTCCCGGCGCATCGGAAAAGCCCATATCATACCCCCGGGCATATCCTTTTTTGTATCCCAGGCTTTCTCCTTCATCGATTCCCGTTCTTCTTCCCTCGCCGTAAAAGAACAGTCCCGAAAGCACGGCCGCCAGCACGATCAGCGTAAGACCGACGGCCGGTAGTATCTTTTTGCGAAGGACATTTTTTTGTCTTATCGCATTTGAAAGGTCTTTAATCCCGGAAAACCGGTGTTTCGGGTCAAAGGCAATACACTTTTCAATCAGCGGAACAAGGGCTCTGTCCTCCTCCAGGGTATCCAAATCCCTTTTTCTCTCATTTCCCGTCGCCATGAAAAGCATCAGCATTCCCAAGGCATATATTTTTGACTTCGCCGTCAACCTGTCGGTTAAATTCTGTTCCGGAGGTATATATGTCTGTCTTTCCGATGTCGGTATCGACAGTTCGCCGATAAAAACAACCCCGTCGCTTCGCAGAAATATGTTTTTCGGATGAATATCGGCATTTCTTTCGGTTGATTCGTCATCGTTTTTTATGCAGGACATATCGCAGAGCTGCAAAACAATATTAAGTATCTCCTTCGAGCGCATCTTTGCACCCTCCGATACTATCTCCTGAATGCTCCGCACCGTTTGATTATCACTGATTTTTTTTGATTTTAAAGACATATCAGCCTCCCGCATAGACGGGGTGGTCGTTTGCTCCGTCGGTTCTTACACACCACACTCTGTTTGCATCAGCTTCATTGTGATAGAAAATCCAGTTTCCGGAAATATTGAAGTCGCTTGCACGGTTTTTCGAGATCTGTTTTCTTATACGGCCGTCAAAAGAAATAATATTGAGCGTTTTGTCAACCTCGTCCAGGAAGAAAATCCCGTTGCCGTCCACATTTATCATAGCGGTATTGACTTCGGCAAGCGTTTGAATATCCTTTAAATCTTCCGAGACCTTTATAATCTCCCCGCTCCCTCCGTCATTCATTGCGCAATATATATCCCCGTCAAAAAGGCAGACGCTTCTGCAGCCTCTGTCGATTATCTTTGAAAAAGTTTTATCCGATAAGTTGTATTTAAAGAGAGCCCCGTTATCTTTGTCGATATAAACCGCCGTTTCCCGTGAGATATTGAGAGAAACCGGATTGAAGTCCTCGATAAGTGGCAGGAGTTCCCCCTTTTCCGGGTTTGCCCGATAGAGTGTGTCCGGAGTTTTCAGATAAAACTTTCCGTCATCAATCAAAAGCTCGCCCGATGCCGAGTCAAACAGAAAGTCACTTTCCCGTGTGTATATGCTTGTCTGATATATACCGTCCGGCGACGAGTAATAGAGCCACCCGTTCATAAAACTCAACGCTTCGGCGTTCCTGCCCGTAACCGATATCCCGCCCGTCCCTCCGTTGCCGGACATGCTAAGGATATCTCCGTCGGATATGTAAAAGGAGATATCTTCATGGGATACGGCAAACGCCCCTTTGGCTATTGCCGAGTTGCCCGATATGTTTCCCTTAATCTTATCGCCTGCCGGTCCGTTCCGCTTAAGCACCGGCATGGCGGAATAGCTGTTCGAATATCCCACCTCATAGCCTCTGTCATATCCCGATTTCTCGGCTTTGGATTTATTAAGAAAATATCCCGCGCCGTAAGAAGCCGCCGACAGTACCGCGGTGGATGTTAGGGCTAAGACCGCAGCTTTGATAAGGCGTCTGCTCTTCGGAGCGCCTTTGCTTTTTTCATCGGTTATGTAGTCAATAATCTGTCCCGCACTTTGAAATCTGGATTGCGGATTAAACGCTATACACTGTTCTATCAGCACGCGAAGCCGGTTGTTTACAATCTGCGACTCCAGCCCTGTCCGCGCGGTTCGTCCGGTGGCCATAAAGAGAATTACCATTCCGAGTGAATATATGTCGGACAACGGGGTGGTCTGCTCAAATCCGTACTGTTCGGGGGAAGCGTAATCCAGTGTGAGCAGCACGGAGGTATCCTGGCTTCGCTGTTCTTTATGAAGTCTTGCAATCCCGAAATCAATCAGATGCATCCTGCCGTCTTTTCCGACGATTATATTCTGCGGTTTGATGTCGCGGTGGATTACCGGCGGCGTCCTCATATGCAGGTATCTTAAAATATCCGCCAGTTTTTTTACGGCGTCGAAGATGTCTTTTGTGCTCAGATTCCCCGTCGTGTTTACGACTTCATAGAGAGATCTTCCCTCGATATATTCGCGAACTATATAGTTTTTTCCCTCATGTTCGAAATAGTCGTACACCTTCGGGATTCCGGGGTGGTCAAGTTTTGACAACAGCTTCGCTTCCTCAATGGCGTCTTCCTGGGGATAATCCTTTGTAATTTTAAGCAACACCTTGCTGCCGTCGGCTCTCGCAAGAAGGTATATATCCTTTTTCCCATCGGGATCCTTTCTGATACAGCTCTCAAAGGTGTAGCTTGAAAGCCGCTCCATATTTAGAATCTCCTCGTCTATAGAGCCGAGCAGAATTTTTTGATAGGATCCGAGAAAGCTCTCTATTTCTATATCGGACAAGGTTTCATCGCGCCTTTCGTTTACAATCAGCGGAGAGGATACCGGAATATCGGCATATCCGAATTCACGCTCTTTAACCACTTCGTCAAAACCCCCTTCTCCTCCCATAGCCGCCATTGCTACTCTTTCCTTTCTTCCGAATATGCCGTTTTCAGAGAAAAGTCCGCCAAAAAGATGCGGTGTCAGAATTACCGGTACAAATGCCGCGCTAAAAAGAACATAGCAGTAGGCAAAGGTCGTAGCCGCGCCGATTCCCCTTTTGGTCAGCATGAACATCCCTCTGTCGAGGCAGAGGACGATAATAAGTATAAACCATTTGTTGTTAATCAGATATTCCGTCAACATCTTAAGTCCTACGGAAAATTTATATTCCTGTTTGTCGACATTGGTTGCCGGAAAGGGTCTGTTGTTCTTTTTTATTTTATTTCCGATATATCTGAACGCGCCTGCCATTATGGAATGAGAGTGGCCTATAAAAGAAAGCACCAGAATAAAGGTCTGTACGGTGTGTTCTATATAATCCTTCGGCACATAGCGTTTCATTACAAATCCCCTTATCAGCGGCAGGAGCAGAAAATTTAAATTGCAGAAAATGAAACCGGCCCATAGAAAGTGAACACTTCCGAAATAGCTTTCAATCAGTATCGTAGGCAACAGCAATATTTCGTTTATCAGCGAAAAAAAGTACATTATCATATAAAAAATATCACAGTTTCGGGTCTTTCCCAGCCTGACGGTACCGTCGAAAAGCATTTCAAACAGTCCGTACGCATACCGTCTCTGCTTTCCCGTTTCTTCGATAAATGTCCTGCTGGCATACTCGGTAAACTCAAGACCTTTCAGTTGAGCATATTTTCCGTGATACCCCATGCCGTAGAGAACGATAGCCTTGTCGTAATCTTCGGACACCCTGTCCTCCGCCCAGTATCCGCTTTTTGAAAGCGCGCTCTTTCTCAAAAAAACGTTGTGTCCCACCAGCGGAACAAAAAAACCCTGAAGCGCTTTGCAGGGCCAGACATTGTGGAAAAGCTTGCTCGTCTGCTGTCCCGTCGATTTAGCATAGTAGTTGTCATTTGAGTTTACCGCTTTTGTTGCGCACTGCACATACGCCAGTCTGTCGTCCAAAGCGAATTCCGGAACAACCGCTTCTATTATCCTCTCTTTAATCCCCGAGTCCTTGTCCAGCAGGAGAATTATTTCACGGGTTTCGATATCTCCCTCATAATATCCGCCTTCAAATTTTCCTTTTTCCCCCGTGAGGACATCTCCCGACACTCCTTCGGATATCGCATCGCCGAGGCGAAGGGTGAAATTCAGATTTGAAGATTTTTTAAAAAGCCCCGCTCTGTCATTCGCAGGTCTTGCGACAAATGATATTTTATTTTTCCTGTAAAAGAGAATCCTTTCCGCGGCTTTCGTTTCCGACAATGTCAGATTGGACGGATTTCCGTAGAATTTAAACACCAGATCCTCCACCGCCCCTTTATCGCATATGCCCCCAAGCATCGAGGCAAGTCCGTCGTCGGAAACAATTATATTTGCATATCTGCCGCTGTATTCGCCGTACCGCTTTACCGCCGCCAGACTCTCTCTTAAAGTTTTAAAAATCACCTCATTGTCTTCCAGGTAAACCGGTATGCTTACCGTGACCGGAACAAGATGTTCTTTGCTCACTTCTTTTTGCACCGTATTCATGTAGTATTTCCTGTTTATCTGAATGCGGCCGGAAAGCATATCGCAAACCGAAGGCCGAAGAGACCAGAGCGAATCCGCAATATAATAGAAGGGATATATAAAGAATAGAAAGGAGAAAAAAAGACGGACAAAACTCACGACTGTTTGTCCGTATAAAATAAACAGGACGATATGCGCCGCCGCATTGACAGCGAGCGCAACCGCATACGGCCAGACACCGCATACGCTGTTCCCGAGATTTTCGGGAATTCTTTTTCTTTTAGGGGGAGTTTTTTTCAGCATATACCGACACCGTTATCCGGTTATTTCAAAAGGATTTCTGCCCATCTGCGCCAAGGCCAGCCAGCCGGTAGCCCCGATGCTCTGAGAGTTGTGATATTCCCAGTAAATCTCCGTGCCTATTACGACAAATCCGGTTGAAACTCCGTCGCGGTCGGCGGCCGGAATGCTGCCGTCCTTTGCGATTTGAGTTTTAAGATATTCCATAATAGCCGTATATTTATCCTGATAGCCGAGCAAGTTGTAGCAGACGGCCATCTGAGCCGTACCTTCGTTCCATATTCCGTCGAGGTCTCCGTTGCTGAAGTCAAACCCCTCGCCCACCGCCATGTTTTTCTCAACAAACAGCAGCATCTTGTCCGCATTGTTAAGTTCATCTCCGATAGCGAGTATGGTCAGGGTGTTCGTATCAAGAGGTATCACCCCCTTGCTTACCGTCTTTCCGTCATCTCCGGTACCGGTATAAAAACAGTGAAGTTCATTGTCGTACATGGAATGCACGAATTCCTTGGCGTAATCCGACGCATCCATATAGATTTTTGATTTTTCGGGATCGATTTCCTTCACAGAGTTTGATATCGCTTTAAAAGCGCAGATGAGGTCGATATTGTGTTCGGTTGATTTATAGGTCACCTTTTTCTGTGTATCGTCCCACCCTTCATAGCCGGCGGTGAATCCCCCGCTTTCGGATTTCAGTCCGATAAGGAAGTCCGCCGCGCGGACGGCAGCCGCAAGGTACTCTTCCCGCTGTTCGGGAGCTGCATTTTCCGCCACGGTGCAGAAAGCCAGAACCGCCCATGCCATATTGCCGGTAGAAGTCGAAACCACGAAGGAATCTTCCTGCCAGCGCCCGTCCTTCCAAAACCCTGGAAGCCGTATTTTAATCTTCCCCGCCGTTATCGACCGGCCGGAATCACTCTTCGGATCGCCGTCAAGATAGGCGTTTCTCAGTCTTCCGTCGTTAAATGTTCTGTCGTGTTGCTGGGCAAAGAGCAACGCGTCGGCTATCGTCCGGGCATGCTGATGCGCGCCGGCAAAGCTCAACACTATAACCGCCAGCGAGTTGTCATATACATAGGCGTGGTCAGGCTCGTTTGATTTCTTTTCCAGACTCGAAATAAACCCCCCGCTCTCCTCCGCCTTTTTCGCAAGAAAACCCGCAGCCTGCGAGATTTCGGCTATCTTTTCAACAGCAGGCTCGAATTTCGTGTTGCGGCGACAGCCGGAAAACAACAACGAGAATAATAAGAGCATGCAGACTGCACCGCTCAATAATCTTTTAAAACCCTTCGCCCTGTTTCCCCGCATTCCCAAACTCTCCCCAACATCAAAACCGTTAATCGTTTAATTCTAAACAAAAAGGATAAAATTCTTTTTACGGTTAAGTGAATACCGACTTATTTCAGTTATCCAGACCGTCGTCCAGCGGCTCAACTCCTATGGAACACATAAAATCGTAGGTCTTTTCTATATCGTATCCGTGGTTTATCGCGAATATCAGCGCGGCATCGCGTTTGATGAGCGGATGAAGCGAACCGTACTGCACCACCGCCAACATTCTCTGCGTGGTCTTAAGGTCGAGAGACATGGCAATCGCTATGAGAAGGTAGTAATCCCGTTTTCCCCGTCTTCTGCCCTCCATCAGCTGGTATCCGTAGACGCGGGAGAGGTTCGCCTTTCTTATAATCTCGCTCTTCTTTTGTTTGGTTTCGTTAAGCAAGGCGTCGAAGAAGTTGCGGATATCGTCATCAAGAAACCCTTCCCAGTTGTCGGGAAAGGATTCCCCTTTAAGCTTTTCATGCATGAGTATGGTGTTTAGCGGTTTTTTCTCTCTGTCGTTCGATTCTCCCATGAAATACTCCTGTCATTCAGTCGGTTATTTTTAATTCTTTAGGTAATCATAATCTTTATGCCGAAAACTTTCCGCAGAGAATATGCGATATCCTTGTTTTATAGTTTTGTTCGATAATTAATTATTATACTTTAAACCTCAACTCTCAAACAAACATAATAATTCTTTCAACTGTTTTATATCGGAGAGGGAAATACTATTTTCGTTCTGACAAAAATCAAAAAGGACATATTCCGAATCCCGTTTATCCACGAACGACGGATATGCCCTTATTAAAACTCCCTGTCCAATCCTCGAAACGGTGTGAACAAAATGTCGTTATTGACGGTTTCGGTAGCGGCGTTTCTTTTTTACTCTTCAAAGAGCAGGTCTCTGTATTCCTTGACCCTCTCGAACTCCTTGACGGCAAAACTGCACACCGGCTTAATCTTAACATTTTTGCCTCTCGCCGTGACAATGGCGGCCTTTATGAGTTTTTGCGCAACACCCTGGCCCCTGTACTCCTTTTCAACCCTTGTGCTGTCTATAGTCCAAACATCTCCGTCTACGGTGAACAGCACCTTGCCCACCATTTTGTCCCCGACATATGCGGCAATGCGGTTTTTATCTTCTTCGTACTTCATTTCAAGCATGATTTCACCCTGTCTTTTTCAAAAAAAGTATCTTAACCTATTATATGAAATAGTGTTATTTTTTCAAGCAGAAATTGCCTTAAACCTCGGATAAATCTGCTGTCATACTGCAGAGAGGAAATATCAAAAAAACATCCCGAAACACGGAAATGTGTTTCGGGATACCGGCAATATATAAAACTACTGGTTTTCTTCTTTTAGTCTCTCCGCTTCATCTATAACCTTCTGTTCGAGGGTGGAGGGAAGGGGCTCATACCTCAAGAATTCCGTTGTAAAGCTTCCTCTGCCCTGCGTCGAAGAGCGGATATATGTCGTAAAGTCGCTCATCTCGGATTCCGGCACCTCGGCTTCGACCTGCTGGAGCGAATCCTCTCCGGGATGCATTCCGAGCACTCTGCCTCTTCTCTTTGTGACTTCTCCCATGATGTCTCCCGTGTTGGAGTCGGGAACCAATGCCTTCACGCTGAGGATGGGTTCAAGCAGTATGGGCGACGCCTGCGACACGCCTTCCTTAAAGGCTATCGATGCGGCGGTTTTAAACGCCATTTCCGAAGAGTCTACCGAGTGATAGGAGCCGTCCACGAGTGTCGCTTTGATTCCTACAACCGGATAACCCGCAAGCACTCCTTTTTCGGTGCTCTCGATAAGTCCCTTTTCAACTGCGGGGAAGAAGTTTTTGGGAACCGCACCGCCGAATATCTTTTCTTCAAACACCAGTTCGTCGCCTTCGTTGGGTTCGAATTCAATCCAGACATCTCCGAACTGACCGTGTCCGCCGGACTGTTTTTTATGCCTTCCCTGTACCTTTACTTTCTTTCTTATCGTTTCACGGTAGGCAATTCTCGGAACGGATGTGTCGACCTCAACTCCGAATTTCGATTTCATTCTGCTGAGCACGACATCGAGGTGCTGTTCTCCGAGTCCCGAAAGAATCTGCTGGCCCGTTTCGGAATTTACGAAATAGCTGAGCGTCTGGTCTTCGTCGGTTATTCTCTGAATGGCGCCGGATATCTTGCTTTCATCGCCTTTTTTCTTGGGGGCAATGGCTATCGAAAGACTGGGTGTCGGGAAATCGATGCTCTTTACCTTGACCTTAAAGGAGGGATCGCTCAAGGTATCTCCCGTACCGGTATCGGAGAGTTTCGTGATTGCGCCGATATCTCCGGCAACTATCTCGTCAACTTCCGTCTGTTTTTTGCCCTTTATCGACAACAGCTTTCCTATCTTTTCGTTTTCGTGTTTGTTGTTGTTATAGAGCGGGCTGTTTGAGCCGAGTTTTCCGGAAAGCACCTTCACAAAAGAAAGCTTTCCCACAAAGGGGTCGACGATTGTTTTAAAGACATAACAGCAAAGCTTGCCGCTCGGATCGATTGCAATCTCGATTTCCTCATCTTTCGCGTCAACCGCGGGCACCTTCGATGCCTTCAGGGGCGACGGCAGCAAATCGGAGATTGCGGAGAGAAGAAGGTCTATTCCTTCAAGTTCCACGGCATCGCCGGCCAGAACGGGCGCTACGCTGCCGTCGGCAATTCCGATAGACAGGCCCTTAATGAGCTCCTCGCCTGTAAAGGGTTCGTCGGAAAAGAACTTTTCCATGAGTTCTTCATCCGTCTCGGCGACGGCTTCGTTGAGTTCGTGGATATATTCTTCCAAATCGGCATCGGGAAGGTCAACTTCCTTTGCCTTTCCGTTTGCATATTCATAAGCTTTCATTGTGAGAAGGTCGACATAGACAGTCGCCTTACCCTCTTCGACCACCGGCACGACAATGGGACATACCGAAGTTCCGAAATTATCTCTGAGAGATGCAAGCACCTTGCCGTAGTCGGCATTCTCCACCGTCATTTGATTTATAAAGAACATCCTCGACTTTTTGTTTTTATAGGCAATGCGGTTTGCCTTTTCGGTACCCACCGCAACTCCGGCTCTCGCCGACACCACTATGAGCACGCTGTCCGCCGCCATTACCGACTCATAAAGTCCGAGTTCGAAATCGAATATTCCCGGCGCATCCAAAAGATTTATCTTTTTCCCGCTATGCTGATATTGAAGAAGGGATGACGAAATTGAAGATCCGCGTTTAATTTCTTCCGGATCAAAGTCGCTCACGGTGTTTCCGTCAACCACCGACCCGAACCTGTCCGAAGATTTGGTCAGGTGCATGAGAGCCTCTGCAAGCGAGGTCTTTCCGCTGGAGCTGTGTCCGCCGAGCATTACATTTCTGATGTCTACGGGTTTTAATCCCATTTATATTTCCCCCTTAAATCTTCCGCCGAAGCGGTCGTTATTATATAAAAACGGCTTGGCAGCAACCAAACCGTTTGCATACTGCACCAATCATTTTATCATATTAAGGCTCTATATTAAAGCGATAAAATTCCGGGAGCATGTAAAATATTGACAGTGATTTTTGTATTATTTTACTAATTTCAATATCTGTTTATATACGAAATCAACGCAGTTATCAGCAGCCACGCCGTATGGAAGAGCAGAGCCGTCAAGATGGAGAAGGTTGAAAGTCCGCCGAATATGGCAAGCAGCAGCGACAGCAGGGCGCCTATGATAATCGCGGCAAGTTCGATGACCGAAGTAAGTCTCAATGAACCGAGCAGTTTGTGGCAGGAGAGTATCCCGCCGACATAGGAGCTGAATGAACCTATATGGGTCATTACCGAGGGAGACCTCGTTGCGTAGGAGGTCTTTGTCGCAAGCTCCTCCATATCGTGGTCGGCAACTATCGATACCATTCCTCTGGGAATACTGTAGAGATTAGAGACTTTTTCCGCGGTTATGTTAAAGTCTCTCGTCCTTATAATAACCTTTATTCCTTCTTTTTCGAGTTCTCTCATCGCCCTTGCGACTTCGCTAGACGCGGCATAACTCACCACAAACATGGCATAGAGTTTTCCCGAAACGGCGAGGTAGATAGCGTCGCGGGTGGTCGCCTTGGTATAGCGGTTTTCATAGTCCCTCGAAGGCACTTCGATATCCCTCGACTCCAAAAGCTCCCTCTTTCCAATAAGGATTCTCGTCTTGTCTATCCAACAGCTGAATCCCAACCCGTCTTCATAAACTATGCTGTCGACATCGTAAAGCATATCCGTCTTGCTCTGTATGACGTTTAAAAACATGTGGCTCATGGTGTCGCAGCTCTGAATCAGAACCGAAGCCGCAAAGAGTATCGCTTTGTCTATTCTCTCCCTTTCAAACGTCTTTATACCGTGAAGCAGTACGTTTCCTCTCGGGAATATCTCCTTTCCTTCAAAGAGCGCGGTATTTGAATCGATAACCTCGTCGGCCGCCGAGTACCCCGGTATGACACAGCCAATTCTCGAAAGGTGAGCCTGCATTCTGCCGAACGGCAGTTCGCTTGCAAGCGTTGCGGTAAAAGGCGCAGACAGCGCCGCCGCCATTGCGAGGGCGGATATCGCTTCGGCGTAGGAACCGGTCTTTAAAAAGACTATCAGTCCCGCCAGCAAGGATACCGCAAAGGCTATGCTCGCAGGTTTGGAAACTACCGGATTGAAGGTGTCCTCGGATTTGCTGTGAGCGAGGTAGTCGTCGGTAAACCCGGTCTTGCGCTTTACAAGCACTCTCGGGTCGGTCTCTATCAGTCCTCTCGTCAGTCTTCTTACCAGGGGATCGTCTTCAAGCACAACGGTTGCGTATTTATCGTAGTCGGAAGATATGTTGTTAAATCCTCTAAGCACTCTCTTCGCAGCGAGTTTTTCTCCATACACCGAGAAGAAGATCGTAAGCGCAGCTATGGGAGCGGCATGGCAGATGAACGGACCGTCACCCTTCGCCGCAAAAAACATTACAATCGGTTCTATAAGCGCCGAAATCACCGCAAATGAAGTAATCGACCTTTTGTCGGCCTTAAAGGTAATCAGATTTAAAAAGCCTTTTATCACATCGGAAAGATTAAATGCAAACACTCCGGCCATCATGAGAACATTAAGACCGTAAATCATTTTAGGATTTCCGGAAAAACCTTCGGAAAATTTATCAAAAGCAATCAGCAGGTTGAATATCAAAAGCGCCAACGCAAAAAGACCGGTAAAGAAGACACGCGTTGAAAGATGCTGTTTGTCATCAATCAGACGTTCCATGACATATTCCGTCTGATCCTCGCTGCTGTATTCGTCTATCGTATCCGTCTCGGGCTCGTCGGCAAACACGGGACCTCCGGCATTTTCGCTCACCACGAAATCTGTAACCTTTCGCTGTCTTGCGCGTTTCTGCGTGTGGGTTTTTGCATCAATGATGACGGTGTCGCTGAAGAATTTTTTAAAATCCTCGTCGTTTACGCTTTCCCTGAGGTTGAGGATTCCCTTTGTCTCAAACTTTTCCTCAACTATCACTCCGCGCCGTTCGGGTTCCTCATGCTTTTTTTCTTC
Source organism: Oscillospiraceae bacterium (assembly GCA_012520915.1). GTDB lineage: Bacteria > Bacillota > Clostridia > Oscillospirales > Ruminococcaceae > WRIP01. The sequence continues at coordinate 223,800 of JAAYNJ010000017.1, read as the reverse complement.
CAGTTCCTGCCGTCTCTGTTCCCTCTCCCCTTCATCTTCCGATTTTGGAATTGCTCTGTCAAAAGAGGATGTATCGGTAAAGAGAGGATGCTCCGCCGGATCCGCAGCAGGCGCTTTTGCTTCGTCTGTTTTGTCCTCTTCGTCCTCATCAATCTCAAAGGAAACTTCCATCGTCTTCATCTCGACGACATCGCCGGACAACGCGCGCGCAAAATCGCTTTTTCTTTGCGGCTTCGAAACGAATACCTCTTTCTTTTTTTCGGAGCCGACGTCTTTTTTTACCTCTTCCTCAGCCGTTTTTTCGACGGCGGTTTCTTTAATTTCCGTCTCGGAAAGGGTTTCCGCCGGCAGCTCTTCTCCGGATTCGGCATGCTCGGCAGCCGCTTTTTCCATAGCCTCTTCTTCTTTGATCTTTTTAAGCTCGGCCGTCTTTTCTATCGCTTCTTTCTCCTCGATTCTTTTGAGTTCGGCCGTCTTTAAAAGCGCGTCTTCTCTGTGGCGCTGCTCCGCTTCCCGCATTTTTTTGATATTTTCGAGTATTTCTTCAAGTTGTTTGTCTGCGTCATACCCGCTCATAAATACACCTCTTGTTTTTTACGTCGCTGTTAAATACTGTATTTTCTTTGTCTTATAATCTCATATATCAAGGCACCGGCTGCGACCGACGCGTTTAGGGAATTTGTTTTGCCCGCCATCGGCAGACAAACCACCCCGTCGCTGAGTTTGAGCACAAGCGAAGATACGCCGAAACCCTCCGAGCCGACAATCAGCGCTATCGGTCCCGTAAGATCGGTTTCGTAGGCCGAATTGCCGTTCATGTCGGCGGCGTAGCAGAAAATGCCTCTTTTTTTAAGTTCCCTGACGGCATCAGGCAGATTTCCCACCCTTGCAACATCAATATGGCTTGCAGCCCCCGCAGAAGCTCTGAAAACGGTGGAGTTTACACCTACGGAATTTCTCTTCGGTATTATAACCGCATCCGCTCCGGCAACCTCCGCCGTTCTTATAATGGCTCCGAGGTTTTGGGGGTCGTATATCCCGTCACACACCACAAATAACGGCGCGGTTCCTTTTTCAAAAGATTTGTCCAGAACCTCGCCGAGCTCTTTGTATTCTATTCCCGGGACAAGAGCCGCGACACCCTGGTGTCCGGTATTATTGCATAATGCTTCCAGCTTTTTCGGGTGCACTCTCTTTATAACGGCGCCCTTTTCTTTAGCCGAAGAAACTATAAAGGACTGTTGTCTGTCCTCCCTCTTTGAATCGATATAGAGGGTATCTATCTTTTTGTCGCTTCGAAGAAGCTCCAATACCGCATTTTTTCCGTAAACGACAAGTTCGTCGGTCTCCCTGACTTCCCTGTTATTTTCGTTATTTTTTGACAAAATATTATCTCCGGTGATTTATACCATTCAAATTATTATATCACATCCGTTAACTTCTCAACAACAGCAGGCTTTCTCAGTCCGATTTAAATATAACGCGAAATCAGGGCGGAGACTGCCCAAAATGATATGGGTATCAGAAAACCGAGATACAGGCACAACAACATTTTTTTCGGCTGTTCTTTCCTTCTATCCGAAATTCTCCCGAGAGAGGGAAGCGGCAGATATGCGAGAACGACGGCGGCAGATGCAACAAAAACGAGCGATGATGCAACATGCCAAAAAACGGGCAGCGAGGCCATTATCGACGACATCGTGCGGTAAGGGATCATGTAGAACTGTTTATTTCCCAATGCATAGAATATACCGTAAAAAAGCATGTTGAACTCGAAATGTCCGGGAAACACCCTCCAGGCATGGAGAAAAACACCTGCGGAAAAGAATATGTTCAGATAGAGATAAAGCGTTTTATTTTCGGATGAGAATGCGGAGATTACCAAAAACGGAGTCACGAGGAAAGCCCACTGGGGGTGCCAATAAATCGAAAGAAGAAGTGAAACGAATACAAACAGGCAGATGAAGGAAGCCGTTTTCAGCCGTTTTCCTCTGTTTTTTTCAAAGTCAACCGACCAGCATACAAGACAGAGAAGAGCGAAGAAAAGGGGAAACAACGGAATTTGACCTACCTTTATTTCGAAGAGCCGGCCCATCATTACATTGTTAAAATAATCCGCATCTCCCGTTCTGCCTCTGTAAAGCAGGTAGGTTATTAAATAGGGGGAAAAACCCACCAGCATATATTTGATTATGTCTTTCAACTTCTTTTCCTTGTAGAGCAGGAGCGGAATAAATGCGAGAACGGCAAAAGACTTCAGTAAAATCCCCACTCCCATTATCACGCTGAATCTCAGGGAGTCCCCTTTTAAAAAGTAGACAAGCGAAAGCAGTATGAAAAATATGCAGAGAACATCATACTGTCCCACCGCTACCGGCATAAAATATGCCGCCGGATTCAACAGAAAGGCAATGGCAACAATTTTCGGATTCCTTATATTTCCGAAATCGGCAAGTTTTTTAATAATAAAGTAACAGCCGATAAAGGCGGCAACGCAGAGTCCCTTCGCCCACAGCCAGAGAAACCCCTCGTTGAGCGGAAGGGAGAAGACGGCGTTAACGGCAAACACCGGGAGTTCCCACAGTCCGAAGAGCAGATAGACTGCAATATTGTAGTGTGCGTTGTTTATGTAGTAATAACTGTTTTCATGGGCGGAAACGACGGAGTAGAAATCAAGCGGACGTCCGCTGAAAAGGCTTTCCAAAAAAATATAGGCATGGTTCGCCGTCTCCATTACATCGACATGCATGAACAGCATCCAGCCTGCGACAACCGCCGCACCGATTATCAAAAAATTAAAGTCTATTTTTTTAGCACGATTTTCAGTCATGGTATTGCACCTTTTCGTTCCTGTCCTCGTACTAAGAATTATATCAGTTATTTATATAGAATTGCCATATACGGGAAATTTATAATCTTTTATCTTTATCCGCCTCTTTTCCTCGCATATAAAACTCCGGGATATCCGCAAATCCCGAAAACGGTTTTCCCGACCGACAGCAGTAAAAGGTTCGATTACCTTTTGTATAATCTTTATGCAACTTTTAATGTTGATAACTCTGTTCAAACTGTCTACAACCGCGAGTTTATCGGCCTTTTCGGATATTTTTTTTAATGAATAAACGGTGTTTTCAACTGTATGTTCAAAATTGTCAACAAAACTTATCGTTGAATATATTACAAAAACCTGTTGTTTACCGTCTCTTAACACAAAATTATCAATTATTTTGCATTTAACATCGCATGGAATATATAATATATGTAAGAGATATAAAGGCGGTAATTTGAAATAGAAAGAATTTTTATACATGCCGAAAGGGAGGATTTTTCCCTTAAAGACACGTTGGAAAGCGGGCAGACTTTTCGTTTTAAAAGTTTTAATGACGGATACCAAGGGGTCGCGCTCGGAAAAGAGATTTTTATAAAACAGGAAGATGATAAGATTGAAATTTCTTCTAGCGACAGTCTTGCCGGAGCCGACTTTAACCGCTATTTTTCCCTCGACATCGACTATAAAAAAATCAAAAAACAGCTGAGTCTCGATCCGACGCTTGAAGAGATTGTCGAATTCGCGCCGGGAATAAGGGTAATGAGACAGCCGGTTTTTGAAACCCTCATAACCTTTATCATATCTCAAAACAACAACATACCGAGGATATCGGGCATAGTCGAAAGACTTTGCGATAATTTCGGCGAGGACAAAGGGGGTTACCGCGATTTTCCCACAGCCGGGGTTCTATCGGAGCTCTCTCCCGAAGATCTCGCTCCCATACGCGCCGGTTTCAGAGACAAATACATAATCGATGCCGCAATTAAATGGACGGACGGCATCGTACGGGAAGAATTTCTTAAAACGGCACCTCTCGATTCGGCGAGGGATATGCTTATGAAAATAAAGGGCGTCGGCCCCAAGGTTGCCGACTGTGTTCTGCTCTTTTCCGCCAACCGTCTCGAGACATTTCCGAAGGATGTATGGATTAAAAGGGCTATGGAAAGCCTTTTCCCCGACGGTCTTCCCGAATGTGCAAGGGAATATGCCGGGATAGCACAGCAGTATATCTTTCATTATGCGAGAAACCGACAGATTATATAAGAGGTGAATTATATGTGCAAACCTAAATATGTGTTGTGTGCAACGACAGCGCTGGCGCTCGGTTCGCTTGCCGCATGGGCCATTATCGACAAACTCGTCACACTGGGCATTGAGAGAAAGCCCGAAAATCTGATGGAAAAGCTTCCCGAACTCTCTGGCTCGGCGGAGGAACTTTATTCCGTTTTCTTTTCCGATGAATTTAAAGAGCGCAAAAAGAAGACCGATGAGTGGTTAAAGAAGAACTCCACCGAACTCTATATGGACGCTTTTGACAAAACCTGGCTGTTTTCACGTTTTGTTAAAAATGAAGGCAGCAACAAATACGTAATAGCCTGTCACGGATACGGCATAAGCGGTATGTTTATGTCCACCTATGCCGAAAAGTTTTATGATCTCGGTTTTAACCTGCTCATACCCGATGCGAGAGGTCACGGTTCGAGCGGCGGACTTTATGTCGGCATGGGCTGGCCGGAGAGACATGATATAAAGGGCTGGATAAACCGCATTCTGAGAATGAACCCCAATGCGGAAATAGTCCTTTTCGGCGTCTCCATGGGCGCCACCACCGTACTGAATACGGCGGGGGAATCCCTTCCCAAGGCGGTAAAGGCGGTAATCGCAGACAGCGGATTTTCAAGTATATCGGAACAGATAGCATTCATTATGAAAACCTACATGAAGCTCCCCCCCTTCCCGGTACTTCCCCTCTCCGCGGTTACGATTCAGAAAAAGGCGGGATACAACATATACACGGCAAACACCGTCAATCAGGTAAAAAAATCCTCACTTCCCCTGCTCCTCATACACGGTGATAAGGATAAAATCGTGCCCTGCCATATGCTCTTCAAACTGTTCAAGTCGGCAAAATCCGATAAAAAAGACTTTTTAATCGTGGAGGGCGCCGGTCATCTCGAGTCGGAAATACTCGAACATGAAATCTACTGGAACAAGATAACCTCTTTTTTGAAGAAGTATCTTTAAAAATATCCTCAGCGTTTAAGAAGGACAGCCTCGAAAAGGCTGTCCTTCTTTTAATATGCGCCGTTTAAATTATCCTAATCTCTAACCACATTCAATCCGTCGTCGTAACAGGAAATCGTAAATTTAAAATCCTCGTTCTGCGCAACATCAATGCTGACCGTACCGGTTATGTCGTCATTTTCCGTACTTATAAACTCAATCGTATAAGTTCCTTTTTTGCGATAGACGGAATAGGTTTTTGTTGTTCCGTGTTCAAGCGTATCCTCAAAAGAGTTGTCTATATAAACATCAATGTCATATCTGCTGAACACCGCATTCTCAACGCATTCCACTTCGATATTCACTTTATATTCGGGCTCGTCAACTTTAACGGACATTGTATTAAATCCGGCATATTCAAGAGTAAGCTTGTTTCCCTGTGCATTCCTTGCGCTGTAGTATACCTCCCACTCCGCTACATCTTCCGAAAAACCTGCATCCGAACACTCTTTCGCATAAGCTTTCAGCTCTTCAAGCGATGTTTCGGCTATTACCGCTTCAAAACCTGATTCGTCGTCTTTTTCAATTTTTCCGTATTTGAATAAGGGAACCGGCAGAAGGCTCCCGTAACCGCTCCCCGGCCACTCAAGTTCGCCGTATTCCGGCGGAGCAAACAGGTTGATTTCCATTTTCTTTTCATTTTCTTTAAAAAAAGCGGATACTTTGTAACCCGATTCGTTGTAGGCGTTAAATGAAGTTGATGATTGGTCCGCCTCAATGGTAAACCCCATATCCCTGCAGGATGTTGTATAGTCATAGAATTCGGTCATTGACGTATCGTTTATATATACGGAAAGAATATCCTGCGAGTCGAACATCACCCAGCCGACATTGGACCCGGGTTCGGGAAGCAAGTCGCCGAGGAGCAAATCCGACCATGTAATTTCCTCATTTACGGTATCGTCTCCGCATCCTACAAGCAGGGAAAAGCACGGAATCATGAGCATTAAAGCAACCGCAAAAGCAACAATGCGCAATCGCTTTTTAGAATTCTTTATATTCTGTTTTTCCCCTTTATTATCTTCTCTTAATTCAGAACCGCAATTTGAATACTCCATTCCGGTTGTCCTCCGTTTTTTATTGTCTTAATTCCGCCCGCCAAACAGGCCGTGTTTTTTATTATCTCTAATATTCAATCACAAAATCTTCGCCGTCGTAGATATCGGGGTCCCTTCCGAAATGAAATCCTGTTTCAGACCCCCCTATAATTCCCATTTCCTCATCCGAGAGTTCGAAGTCGAAAACGTCTATATTCTCCGTCATTCTCTCTCTTGAAGAGGATTTCGGCAGAGGAATTCGTCCGCTTTGGATATGCCAACGCAACACAACCTGAGCGGGGGTTTTTCCGTATCTTTCCCCGATATCGAAGAGCGCGGGTATCTCGTCAAATTTCCCCCTCATTATAGGCGCCCAGCAGACTATTTTAATTCCCTCTTTTTCGCAGTATTCCGACACTTCCCTCTGCTGATAGAGAGGGTGAAGTTCTACCTGATTTGCAGCCGGCGCCACTCCGAATTGTTCTATTAAATCTTTAATGTGATGGACTTTAAAGTTCGACACTCCGACGCTTTTTATAAGCCCTTTCTCCCTGTAATTCAATATCGCCTCCCACATTCTGTATCTCCTGCCGGCATCGGTAGCCGGCCAGTGCAGGTAGTACAGGTCGATATAATCGCAGTCAAGCTCTTTTAAACTGAACTCAATCGCATCAACGGGTCTGTCGTAACATGTCTGCCAAACCTTGCTCACTATATATAACTCCTCGCGGAAGAGTCCCGAGGATTTTACGGCTCTTCCTATTTCCGCTTCGTTTTCGTATCTTATAGCCGTATCGATCATGCGGTATCCGCATTCAATCGCGGTTTTAGCAAGTCTTTCCGCTTCGTCGGGGCTCACTTTATAGCATCCGTATCCTATCGACGGAATACAGCTTCCGTCATTCAGTTTTACCCTGTTTTTCAACTCCAACCCCCTTTCAAAAAAGCATATTGATATCCGATTAACCGCATCGGTCGCTTTAGTAAATAATATCACATAAAAGCAACTTGAGAGTTTATAGTTGCAAAAGTTTAGGTTATATGTCAAGTTGCTTAAAATTCAATTAATGTCATTGATGATTACATGTTATAATTACAAAAATCGGTTTTAATATTATAAATAAATGTAAAACAAAAAGACCGATTTGTTATCGGCCTTCTTTTGCACACAGCGTGCGGTCACAAAAGTGACGGTTAGAATAAATTTTTATTTGAACCTGTAGTGTAGTCTCATAGGGTAATGAAACTACCTATAGTTTATAAAACTATTCGGGGGTTGTCAATAATGAAAAATCAATACGGGGATTATTATTTAGGACTCGATATCGGAACCGACTCGCTCGGCTGGGCTGTCACCGACGAAAATTACACTCCGCTTAAATTCAACAGAAAAACTATGATGGGCATACACCTTTTCGAGTCGGGAAAAACCGCCCTGGAAAGAAGAACTTTCAGAAGCGCACGAAGGAGAAAAGGGCGCAAAGATTATAGATTGCTGTTGCTTAGAGAGATATTCCGAAAGGAAATAGAAAAAGTCGACAGCGATTTTTTTGAGCGTTTGAGCGAGAGCATTTATCACAGAGAGGATTCAAAACTTCTTAAAGGAAAACATCCGAAAAAGAAAAAATATTCGCTCTTTGACGACGATGATTTTAACGATGTCGATTATCATAACACCTATAAAACCATCTATCACCTTCGATATGCGCTTATTAAGGAAAGCGGACCCTTTGATGTTAGGCTTGTTTACCTCGCTTTGAACCACATCCTCAAACATCGGGGCCACTTTTTATTTGAAGGAGATTTCGGTTCGGGAGATATTTTGTCTTTTGAGGATTTATTTTGCGAAATGATAAAATCGCTTGAATTTTGCGGAATATCATTTCCCGAGTTCGACGAATCGGACAAATTAAAAATCGAAGAAATATTAAAAAATCAAAGTATAAATCTCAGAGAAAAAAATTCCGTACTGGTTAAAATATTAAAGGCAACCATTCCTCAGCAAAAAGAAGCGATTAAACTCCTTGTCGGTTCCAAAGCCAAATTAAATGCCCTGTTCGACAGAGAGGAAGAATTCAGCTCGGAAATCAATTCACTGAGCCTGAAAGAGGATCTTGAAGAAAAGGAAAGCCTTCTTAAGGTCGAACTTTACGACTTTGAGCTTGAAGCTTTTACCGCAATAAAGAGTCTCTACGACTGGTCGATACTTCAAAATATTTTAAGAGATTCCGAATACCTCTCGGAAGCGAAGGTTGCGGTATATGAAGAACACAAGCGCGACCTTGCTCTGCTCAGACGGTTGGTTAATACTTATCAAAGAAAAAACTACAAAAAGTTTTTCGAGGAAGACAATGTAGAGCATAACTATGTGAATTATATCGGCAGATATAAGGGGAAGAACAACAAAAGCGTCTGTTCCCAGGAGGATTTTTGCAAGTTTCTCAGAAAAAATCTTTCCGAATTGATTGAAAAGGACGATCTTTTATATTTGTCGGAAAGCGAAACGGAGTTGTTGAATAAAATAAACAACAACACCGCCCTGCCTAAGCAAAAGAGCGGAGACAACAGCAAGATACCCAATCAGCTTCATAAAAAGGAGCTTGATAAGATATTGGAAAACGCTTCGAAATATCTCCCCTTCCTTAAAGAAAAAGATTCCGACGGCTATACCGCAACGGAAAAGATAAAGTCGCTAATGACATACAGGGTACCCTACTATGTCGGGCCGCTTAACAGGCACTCCGAATTTTCCTGGTTCGAAAGGGTTAAAGGAGCAGAGGAAGAAAAGATTTATCCATGGAGTTTTGACGAAGTGGTCGATAAAAAGAAAAGCGCTGCCAAATTTATCGAAAATCTTGTCAGCAGCTGCACCTATCTTCCCGCCGCAAAGGTGCTTCCGAAGGAATCGCTACTTTACAGCAAATTTGACATTTTGAATAAACTTAATGTTCTGAAAATAAACGGCATGCTTCTTGAACCGGAAGCAAAGAAAGAGTTTTTTGAGCATTTCTATTTGAGCGACGGCAGGTCATCAAAAAACAAAGTTACCGAAAGGGAAATCAAGCAATATTTAATCTCTAAAGGAGATTTCGTAAAGCCGAACGAAATAAGCGTATCGGGAATAGATAAAGAAATCGTCGGACAGATGAAGGCATATCACGACTTTAAAAGGATATTTGACGGCAAGCTTCCGGACGATGAGATAGTGGAAGACATCATAGAGAGAATAACCGTTTATGGAAAATCAAAAGACCTTTTAAGGGATTCTTTGGCTGAAAGCTATTCCTTTTTGAGCGATGAGCAGATAAAGGAAATAACGCGATTGAACTATACGGGATATGGCAGGCTGTCCAAAGAATTTTTGACCGAAATATTTCACATAGACAAGGAAACCGGGGAAGCGCTTTCGATAATCGATGCTCTCGAAAGCAGGCAGGACAATCTGCAGCAGCTTTTATCCTACGCCTATAACTTCGCCGAATCCATAGAAAAATTTAACAGCGAAGCTGCAAGCGATAAAAAGGGATTCAGTTATGACGATATAAAGGAGCTCTACATATCTCCAGCTGTAAAGAGGGCGGTTTGGAGAACCGTCGTACTGGTAAAGGAGATAGTAAAAATAACCGGCAAAGCGCCCAAAAAGATTTTTGTAGAGACGGCGAGGGACAGTACGGGATTACAAAGAGGAGTTAGAACAAGGTCGAGAAAGGAACAGCTCGAAGAACTCTACAAAAATGCAAAAGCCGACAGTCTGGAGCTGAATGAAACTATCAAGGATTTTCAGAAGTCACTCAAAGAAACCGACAACAACAGACTTAATAAGAGAACTCTGTTTTTGTACTACCTTCAGATGGGAAGGTGTATCTATACCGGCGAACCTATAAACTTAAGCGATTTATATTCCGAAAAAACAAAACGATATGATATAGACCATATAATTCCGAGGTCGAAAGTTAAGGACGACAGTCTCGACAATCTCGTACTTTCAAAAAGCTCGTTCAACCAGGATACAAAAAAAGACCTCTATCCCATACCTAAAGATGCTGTTACCCAAAAAGCGAGGGATCTCTGGCAGGTATTAAAGGCAAATAAAATGATGTCGCAGGAAAAATACGACAGGCTCACCAGAAGCAGACCGCTAAGCGAAGATGAGTTGGCGGGCTTTATAAACCGCCAGCTTGTCGAGACGAGACAGTCCTCCAAAGCGGTTATAGAGGTATTTAAAAAAATTTATCCCGACAGCAGGGTGGTTTACTCCAAGGCGGGAAACGTGGCGGAATTCAGACAAAAATTTAATATAACCAAAAATAGAATTGTAAACGACTTTCATCATGCGAAAGATGCATATTTAAACATAGTGGTCGGAAACGTCTACGACACGAAGTTCACTTCAAATCCCCTCAACTTCATAAAAAATATAAACAAAAGCGGAAACAGCTACAGCATGAATAAAATATTCGACTTCGATGTATCAAGAGGAGGGTATACGGCTTGGGAGGCTTCCGACGGAAAATCAATATCCAAGGTAAAAGAAGTTCTGTCAAAAAACGACATCCGGTTTACGCGATATGCGACAACCGAGACCGGCGAATTCTTTGACCAGAACCCACTTAAAAAAGAGGATAAACCGAAGGAAGAAAGCAGTCTGGTTCCGATAAAAACAAAAGATGAGAGGTTTCACGATACCTCCAGATACGGCGGATACAACAAGCCCGGCGTCGCATACTATTTCTTATGTGAACATAAACAAGGTAAAAAACTCAAGCGTTCCTTCAATGCGGTAACAAGATTAAATATTTCAAAAGTGGAGAAGCCGGGAGGACTAAAGGCCTATGCCGAAAGCATTTTGGGCTTAAAAGAGCCAAGAATAATTATCCCGAAGATAAAGATTAATTCCCTCCTGAGCATAGACGGCTTCAGGGGTCATATATCCGGAAGAACCGGAAATAATTTCACGATTAAGAAAGCTGTTCCGCTTATAATTTCGGATGACTATTACAACTACGCAAAAAAGATCGAAAATGCAGTTGGCGCAAAGGAAGATTCGGACGAGATTTTAAAGGAATATTATAAGATTACATCCGAAGAAAATCTCAATTTCTATGATGAACTCAGCAGGAAACTCAGGGTTACCATATACCGCAAAAAGCTCTCTGATCAACTTAAAACTCTTGAAGAAGGTAGAGAGATATTCATAAATCTTAGCTTAAGGGAGCAGTGTTCTACCCTAAACAACATACTCATTTTATTTGCCTGTCGGGTTAGTATGTCTGATCTTAAAGCTATAGGTGGAAAAGGACAGGTCGGAAGATTAACCGTTTCGTGGAATATTGATAATGCAGACAGCGTTGAGCTGATTCATCAGTCAATTACCGGGCTCTTTGAGCAGGTAATAGACCTCAAGGATCCGAAGTTGTGAGCTGGAGGATAGTGCAGATATCCGAGCGCGCCAAACTCGATTTAAGACTCGGTTATCTGACGGTAAGGGGCGAAACGGTTAATAAAATTCACATATCGGAAATCTCGATTCTGATAATAGAAAATACCGCTGTTTCGATTACCGCCGCCTTGTTGGCGGAACTTGTGAAGAAGAAGGTAAAAGTCATATTCTGCGATGAAAAGAGAAATCCCCTCTTTGAGACCTCCCCTTACTACGGCAGTCACGACACCAGCAGAAAGGTGCGTTCGCAGATATCCTGGAGCCGCGATATTAAAGAATCCGTCTGGACCAGGATAGTGGAGCAGAAAATTTTTAACCAGATGCGCCATCTTGAAAGCAGAAATTTAAAAGAATCGGAAATGCTCGAGGGTTACCTATCCGAAATTGAGCATAACGACTCCACCAACCGCGAGGGTCACTCCGCCAAAGTCTACTTTAACGCACTTTTCGGAAAAGATTTTTCAAGAGAGAGGGAGAGCCCGCTTAATGCGGCATTGAATTACGGTTACGGGGTAATTCTCTCGGCTGTAAATCGACATATAACCGCTTCGGGCTACCTCACTCAGCTCGGAATCTGCCACGATAATATCTACAACATGTTTAACTTCGGCAGCGATCTGATGGAACCGCTCAGACCGCTCGTCGATAAAACCGTCTATGACTTAAAACCCGAAAACTTCGGCAAGGAGGAAAAGGTCGCCGTGCTCTCGATTTTAAATTCGGAATGTTATATCGACGGAAAAAAGCACTTTTTAAATAACGCCATATCTCTCTACTGCAGAAGCGTTTTTGACAGTCTTGATAATGAAGATATCTCCTATCTCAGGTTTATAGAATATGAGCTATAGATTTATGAGAGTAATAGTGATGTTCGACCTCCCTACGACCACCTCTGCCGACCTTAAGGAATACAGAAAATTCAGAAGGTTTTTAATAAAGTCGGGTTTTATCATGCAACAGGAATCCGTCTATTCAAAACTGGCGCTTAATTCCTCGGCGGTTGAAGCTATTACGTCGAACATAAGAAAAAACAAACCTCCGACAGGAAATGTGCAACTGCTCACAATAACCGAAAGGCAATACTCGTCCATAGAGCTCATAGTAGGCAACAGAGAAAGCGAAATTATAGACAGCGATGAGAGGTTGGTGATACTGTGACGCGCCTGGTTCATCCGGTTTTAGAAGAACCGATAGAAATAAACAGCGGAGCCGCAACCGTTCTGGTTTTGGAGAATGCGAAGGCATTCAGAGATTTAACTTTCAGCCTGCTTGACGCTTCTTTGGGCTTGGACTCCGACGTCTGCCTTTCACGGGAATATACCCCCCTCGTCTTTTCAAAAAGCGCTGATTTGATATCCTTTCCGCCAAACGCAGACCCCAATTCGCGAAGAATATTAAACTACATACATCAGCAACTAAGCGATATAGCCGTTTCAGAAAACTATTATATTAAAACCTCAAATATATGCTCCGAAATCAACAGATATATACTTGAAATTTTAGACGAGTTTCCCTGCAACCTGACAGCGGTAGAGATAGACCCTCTCTCACTAATAAAGGCGGTTAAGGCTGGGGCGGATATAACCGACATCTCTCTCGCCGAAAGACTCTGCGACTATATGGAAATAGTCAGTTTATGCAGTAAAATCGAAATATTCATCTTTATATCATTAAAGGACTATTTGGAACGCGAAGAGTTAAGAGAATTTTATAAATTCGCGGCATATAAGGGATATAAGCTTATGTTAGTCGAGTCGCATGAAAGAGATAAGATAAAGGGCGAAGTCAAAACGGTATACGACTGCGATTATTGCAGAATTATATAGAAGCATTAGTAAGATAGTGGTATTATAAATATATCCTCTGAAATTACGGCGATGTAGTGGCGCTATACTCTTTTATCTTGGATTTGAGGTTTGAGAGTAGTGTAATTTCATAGGGTAGATAAACTCTCACGGTTCAGGTTTCGTATCGATTCCCGTTTGAGAGTAGTGTAATTTCATAGGGTAGATAAACTTCTAGCTGTTTGGCTAGTTACGCGGCGCGGTTTGAGAGTAGTGTAATTTCATAGGGTAGATAAACAAGTAAATGGCGAGGATTTACGCAAATTTGGTTTGAGAGTAGTGTAATTTCATAGGGTAGATAAACCAAACCCTTCCAGGACTGCCTCTGTCGCCGGTTTGAGAGTAGTGTAATTTCATAGGGTAGATAAACATTTCTCTGACGGGTCAAAGGAAAGTGCTGGTTTGAGAGTAGTGTAATTTCATAGGGTAGATAAACAGGCACATTTTCCAACAGTTGGAAAAAGGCAGTTTGAGATTCGTGCGATTTCATTAAGCAGATAATATATTTAATTATCATTTTTAATAAGAATGCGTTCAAAAATTACACCCCCGACGGTTTAGCCGGGGGTGTGGTAAATTCTGTTGTTTATTCAAATATTCTTGCGGCTTCGGCCATGTTTTCGATTATCGGGACGCCGAAGGGACAGCGCGATTCGCAGCTTCCGCAGGATACGCAGGCGGATCCGCCAACCGAAAGTTCCGAGTAGTGGGAAATTATAGAGGGAGGTATGTCGGCTTCGTTGAGTTTTGCTATGTCGAGGTAGCTGTTAACCGCCGCTATATCTATCTCGACGGGACAGGGCTGACAGTGGTTGCAATAGACGCAGTGCCCCATAAAGTCGTTTTCCATATCGTCCAAAAAGAAAGTGTAGTCCTTTTCCTTATCCGACGCGGTCAGATATTTAACAGAGCTGATAATCTCTTCGGGCGTCTGACAACCGACAAGCGCGCTTGCAACGGCGGGACGGGAGAGCGCATAGTGGATGCACTGGATATCCGTCATCGGTTTGGAGAAGGGAGTGTGGTCGGTGGACAGAAGTTTTCCCGCTCCGAGAGGTTTCATTACGGTTATACCGACACCCATTCTCTCACAGAGTTTGTAGAGTTCCGCTCTTTCGGGATTTATTCCCCTGAAATCGACCTTGTTAAAGTCGCTTCCCAACTCTCCCAGCGCATATGTGTCGGGAGGGCAGAGGTCGAATGCGAGGTTTATGCTGAACATCATGAGTTCGGGAATCCCCGTCTTTATCATTTTTGTGGCGACAAGCGGGTTGTGCGAGGAAAAGCCGATATGTCCGATATCTCCGAGTTCTTTGCGTTTTTGCATATACTCGACTATACCGTTGTCGAATATGGCATTAAAGTCCTTATCCGAGTCGACAAAAAATATCATTCCGAAATCGAGGTAGCCGCCGAAGATGCGAAGACAGTCCTCGAAGTATTTTTTCGACGTCTCAAAGTCGCGGCTTATGTCATACTGCTGATTTATATCGGTTGAACAGATATGTCCCTGTATAAAAACATCCTTGCGCCTGTCGCCGAGAGCTTTTGCTACATCTTCGCGTATCTGTTTGCCCGGCATGAACATCTCAAATATATTAATGCCGTTGTCGAGTGCGGTTTTTACCGTAGCCTCGACCTGTGAATAGGGCTTTCTGTCAAGATTTTCACATCCATGACCTATAATACTGACTTTTTTGCCCGTATTCCCCAATTCTCTGTATACCATATCAGTTTCCCTTTCGTTTCTCCCGCTTACAACGGGTTTGTCAGACCAAGTTTTATTATAAGCGTTTTATGTAACGAATTCCAATAATTAACAGTACTATATATAAAACTATAAAAATAATTCAATTACATCTTTTATATCTTTCTATTGCTTTTTTTAAAAAAATAAATTAACATATAGACAGTTGAAGTGGACCGTTTCGGTAAACTCCGTTTCGGCATTTCAATCTTAAAAAATTCCCCATGCTGAAGGTATTTCCTGAGGCAGAGGGACAGTCTTATTCCTTGACGTTCTAAAAAAATCGGGTTTTCCGGTCTTTAAAGGCGAAAGGCGATCGTTATTTTTGCTGTAAACACGCCTTTTTGGCGTGCTTTTTTGTTTTGGAGGTGCATAGGTGTCAGCTGAAGTCGAAAACAGAATAGCCGTTATAAGCATAATAATCGAAGAGCTCAAAAACGCCGGCAGGATAAACGAACTGCTGAGCGAAAACGCTGAACACATCATCGGGAGAATGGGTATCCCCCACAGGCACAGGGATTTATCCATAATCTGCATCGTGCTTGACGCGCCCATGGATGTTGTCAGTTCGCTTTCGGGAAAGATAGGCATGATAGACGGCGTCACCAGCAAGACCGTCACGGGTAAGAAAAGCTACAAAAATCAAAAACCCTTTTAAGGAGAAAATCAAATGAAAAAGTTTATTGCTGTTATCACAGTCCTCCTGCTCACGGTGTCGCTGATGGCGGGTTGCAAAAAAGATCAGCCGAAACCGGCGCCCATAGAAAAAGAGGAAAAGCCCGATGTCACCGTCGAAAAACCGGTTGAGAAACAGGAAGAAGAACCGGTTATAAGAATCGGAGGGTTAAAAGGCCCCACCTCGATGGGTCTGGTAAAATTGTTGGAAGATAACGAAGCGGGAGATTCGCTAAATAAATACGAATTTTCCATCTACGGCGCGGCGGACGAACTCACTCCGAAGCTGATAGGCGGAGAACTCGACATAGCCGCTGTTCCCGCAAACCTCGCCGCCGTCTTATATAACAACACAAAGGGCAAGGTAAAACTCCTTGCAATAAACACCCTCGGCGTAATATATATCGTCGAGAACGGAGACACCGTCAAGAGCCTTGCAGATTTAAAGGGCAAAACCATCTATGCGACCGGCAAGGGTTCAACTCCCGAATACGCCTTAAACTACATACTTAAGGAAAACGGAATCGACACCGAAACGGATCTCACGATTGAGTGGAAGACGGAGCCTACCGAGGTTGTCGCCGTTATGAAAAACGAACCCGGGAGTATTGCCATGATGCCCCAACCGTATGTGACGGTTGCGCAGGCGTCGATACCCGACCTCAGGATAGCCGTCGACCTCACAAAAGAATGGGACGCCCTCGACAACGGCAGCATGTTGATAACCGGTGTTCTCATAGTCCGCACGGAATTTGCCGAAAGTTATCCTTCTCTCATTGACAGATTCCTCGAAGAGTACGAGGCGTCAACAAAGTATGTAAATGTAAATATCGACGAAGCTTCCGCAATGATTGAAAAGTACGATATAGTGAAAGCCGACATCGCAAAAAAAGCCCTCCCCTACTGCAACATCGCATTTTATGCGGGCGACGAAATGAAGGCTGCGATGAGCGGGTATCTGCAGGTATTGTTTGACCAAAACCCGAAATCGGTCGGCGAACATCTGCCTGACGACGCATTCTATTATGGCTCGAAATAAACTTTTAAAATTCGGGGCGGTGCTGCTTGCCTTGTTGTTCTGGCAACTGCTTGCCGTGATTATAGGCAACAGCATCGTCATCGTCGGCCCCCTTGATGTGACGAAACAGCTGATAAAGGACATTGTCACGCCGGTTTTCTGGGGCTCGATACTCTTTTCGTTTTTGAGGATTTTCGCAGGATTTTCGGTGGCGGTAATCCTCGGAATCGTGCTGGCGTCGCTTTCATACGCATATAAACCGATGCGCACCCTTCTTTGGCCGTATATCGCAATTATAAAATCGACGCCTGTCGCATCCTCCGTCATCCTCATGCTCATCATCTTTTCTTCAAAAAACCTTTCGGCGTTTGTTACCTTCCTTATCGTCCTTCCGGTCATATATTCAAACGTGCTTCAGGGACTCACCTCCACCGACGAAAAGCTGATAGAGGTGGCTAAGGTTTTCGGAGCGGGATTTATTAAGCGCATTAAATTCATCTATCTCCCCCAGCTCGAACCCTATATACTCTCGGCAACCTCCGCCTCGATTGGCATGGCATGGAAAGCGGGCACGGCGGCGGAAGTAATCGGAATACCGAAGGGGTCGATTGGAGAAAGACTTTATGAGGCGAAGATTTATCTCATGACGAGTGAGGTTTTTGCCTGGACGGCGGTCATCATACTTGCAAGCGTCCTCTTTGAAAAAATCTTTATTTGGGCTCTGAAATTCTTTTATAAAAGACTTTGGAGGAGCTGATGGATATAAAAATTACCGATCTCAAAAAAACATACCAAAACCGCACTGTTTTTGAAAATCTCAACCTGACGGTTAAAAAATCGGAAAAAATCGCCATCATGGGCGAGTCCGGTTGCGGAAAAACCACTCTGCTTAAAATAATTTCCGGTCTGGAAAAAGCGGACGGCGGAAGAATAGAGGGGTTGCCCGAAAAAATCTCCTTCGTATTTCAGGAAGACCGTCTATTTGAAAAATTCACCGCCCTGTCTAATGCAAAATTCGCTGCCGGCAAAAACATCGGCGACGAAACGGCAAGGGAACACCTTATCGAAGTCGGTTTAACCGACAGCACCCTTCAGACGGCGGAAAATCTGAGCGGTGGAATGAAGCGGCGCGTCTCCATAGTCAGAGCCGTATTGGCAAAGGCGGAACTGCTGCTGCTCGACGAACCTTTTAAGGGGTTGGACGAGGAAAACAGGGAGAATGTCTCAAACTACATTTTAAAAAACACTGCGGATACGACGGTGATACTCGTCACTCACGACAGGGACGAAGCGGAACTTTTGTCGGCGGACATTATCAAGTGGGAGGATTTGATTTGAATATAGAAACAAAAAAGGATGTGCTTGCTCTGCTCGATATGCCGAGAGAGGAATATCTTCGGGATATCGCACCGCTTGCTAAGAAAATCTATAAAAATTACAGAAATGAAATAATAGCTAACGCCATGCTGGGTTACAGCAACGTCTGCAGAAGCAGATGTCTCTACTGCGGCATGCGCGCCGGAAGCAAAATCGAAAGATATCGTTTAAATCTCGAAGAGATTAAAAATTCCGTCGACCTTGCCGACAGTCAGGGCATGAAGAGAATATTCTTTATCTCCGGCGAAGACCCGGGCTGCTCCTTCGACGATATTCTGGAATATCTTTCATACGCAAAAAAGCTGGGTATGAGAGTGTGTCTCGGAATCGGGGAGTTGGAAAGGTCCCAATTTAACGAGCTGAAGGCGGCGGGACTCGACGAATATGCGATGAAGTTCGAGATGTCGGACAGGGATACTTTTAACAGACTCAACCCTTCCACAAATTTCGACAGGAGAATGGAGAGGATATCCTTTATTCTCGAGGAGGGCATATCGCTGGCGTCGGGAAATATCGTCGACTATCCCGGCCAGACGCGCGATTCTCTTGCAAACGACATTATGCTCATGAAAGAACTGTCTATAAGCTGGGCGCCGGTGATATCCTATCTTCCGGCAAAGGATACCCCGCTTGCAAAAGAAGGCGGTCCCGGAAATCTCGAACTCCTCCATAAAGAGATATCGATTTTAAGGATAATGATGCCGACGGTCAATATAACCGCCCAGCAGCCGGGCAGGGATCTTAAAAAAGGTCTGTCGGATACCGAAGGCAACCTCGATGCGGTGAATTCGGGAGCGAATATGCTCTTTGTCGACCTTCTTCCCGATGCGATGGCTAAAAATTTCAGCGTCGTTGACAACCGTTCCTCCCTCCGGCTTTCCCATATAAAAGAGATAGCAGGCCTTGCCGGTATGAAGGTTTCATATATTTAAAGCTATTGTGATTTAATCACATAACATAATTCCTTTCGTGTTATAATGAGGACAGTAAAAAAATTAATCATTATCCAAAAGGAGAAAATAATATGACACTTAAATTAACAAAAGACAACTTTGAAACCGAAGTTCTGAAAAGTGATAAGCCGGTACTGGTGGATTTTTATGCGGATTGGTGTATGCCTTGTAAAATGCTCGGTCCGGTTATAGAAGAAGTGGCAAAAGAAGTTACGACAGGAAAAGTCGGAAAGGTAAACATCGACAACGATCCCGGATTAGCCTCCAAATATTCGGTAGTCAGCATTCCCACACTTATCCTCTTTAAAGACGGAAAAGCTGAAAAGACGCTTGTCGGAGTTCGGCCGAAACAGGAACTGCTAAATCTCTTTAAATAACTTTTAAGACTCTTTTTGACAAGAGAGGTGCTAATAAATGTTGGACAAAAAATTATGCGAGCTCCTAAATGAGCAATTAAACATGGAGCTTCATTCCGCCTATATCTACTACGAAATAGCAAACTACTACGGCGTCGAGGGACTGGAGGGTTTCCAAAACTGGTTTAACGTTCAGACCAGGGAAGAACTCAGTCATGCGGAACTCATTAAGGATTACCTCATCATTCACGGGGTTGAACCGATTCTCACTGCAATCGACGCGCCCGGCGCAAAGTACAGCGACCATAAAACCCCGCTTGAAGCCGCGCTGAATCACGAACGCCTGGTAACGGCTTCGATATATGAGATTTACGATCATGCTTTAAGCAAAAAGGATTTCGGAACGGTTGACTTTCTCAACTGGTTCGTAAAAGAACAGGTCGAAGAAGAAAACAATGCGAACACGCTGATTTCGAAATACGACCTTTTCGGAACAGATGCCAAGGGACTCTATGCTTTGGACCAGGAACTCGGGGCAAGGGTATACACGCCCCCAACCCTCACAGTAGGATAAATTGCAAAAAACCAAAAAGACCGCTCTTAATATGTGCGGTCTTTTTATTTGACATAAATATACCTCCGATTTATACTCACTCTTAGGATTTCGGAGGTAGCGGATGAAAAACGAACTTGCGGTATCGTCTTTTTTCCCCTTTTGGGAGAAGATGGAACAGCGTCACAGGGATCTCATAGAAAACAGAACAAACAGGCTTGAATTGTCGCCGGGCAGGATAATAGGAGGCGACGACAAGAGCTGTCTCGGCCTGCTTCTCGTCATAAGCGGGAGGCTTAAGGCCTTCATACTCTCAAATCAGGGCAGGGAGGTAAGCCTCTACCGCCTGTTTGAAAGGGATATCTGCCTCTTCACCGCATCCTGCACGATGAACAACATGAACTTCGAGATACAGTTTGAGGTGGAGAAGAAAACATCCGTCTACCAGATACCGCCCGATGTGGTGGAAGAAATCCAATCGGAATCGGTTGAAATGGCGCAGTACGTCGTCAATCTCATGACCTCGAGGTTTTCGGAGGTTATGTGGACGATTGAACAGATACTATTTAAAAGTCTCGACGCAAGGCTTGCCGCAGCCCTCATAGAACAGCAGGCGATAGACGAGTCGGATGAACTCATTATCACCCACGATATGCTTGCAAAACAGATGGGTTCCGCAAGAGAGGTGGTTACGAGAACCTTAAATTACCTGAAAAGCGAAGGTTTGGTCGAGATCGGCCGCGGAAAGATTAAGATTTTAGACTACAACGCCCTCTACGACATTGCGAACAGAGACTGAAATAAGAATTCAGGGAATTTGACATTTAACAGTAAAGCCCTCCTTTTACGGGAGGGCTTTTTGTCGTTTACAGTTCTTCTTTCTGCGGACGGCCGTCGCAGAGCCTGATTATCCTTTGATTTTCACTGCCTCTGAACGCCAGCGAGAGATCTTTTTTTTCTTCTATAAACCTGCCGTCTATCAGCACGTCGGTCTCCTCAAGAAGTTTTATGATGTCCTCATTTTTCTTTGCTTCTATGAGCAGCTCTTCGTATGTATAGCCGGTATAAACAGTCACATCCATACCCGAGGCGCGCGCCATCTTTGCAAGCTCGAGAAAGGGTTTGGGCTGCAGGAAGGGTTCTCCTCCGGAAAAGGTCACGCCGTCGAGCAGGGGGTTTTCGGCTATCATCGAGAAAAGTTCTTCCACAGGAACAAGCTTGCCCCCCGTCAGACTGTGAGTCTCGGGATTGTGGCATCCCGGACAGTTGTGTATACACCCCTGTGCAAACACCACAAACCTGAGTCCTTCTCCGTCAACTATGGATTCCCTGTTTATTCCGGAAATGCGAAGTTCATATCCCATGTTTTACGCGATCCTTCTCTTCTTTTTGTTTTGCGTTGTTAAATCTGTCGGTCGTCCCCACGAGATATCCCGTAATTCTCCTTATCCTCTCGAACTTCACTCCGTCCTCTTCGGTCCGGTTGCATCCCGGGCATACATTTCCTATAACTCCACAGTAACCGCAGACCGGATCTCTGTCAACGGGATGGTTTATAGAGCCGTAGCCCATGCCCTTTTCCTTCATCAGGCGGATTATTTTTTCAAACGCCTTTATGTTTTTCGTGACATCGCCGTCGAGTTCGACATAGCTTATATGTCCGGCATTCGTGAGGGCGTGGTAGGGCGCCTCGATGTCTATTTTTTTATAGGCGGAGATTTCGTAATAGACGGGCACGTGGAAGGAATTTGTGTAATAATCTCTGTCGGTAATACCTTCGATAATTCCGTATTTCTTTTTGTCTATTTCAACAAATCTGCCGGCAAGTCCCTCCGCCGGCGTGGCGAGCAGGGTGAAGTTCAATTTGTAGTGCTGTGCAAACCAATCCACCTTTTTTCTCATCCGGGTCACTATCTCGAGCCCCAGCTTTCTGCTTTCTTCACACTCGGCATGGTGTTTTCCGGTGAGCGCTTTGAGCGTTTCGGCAAGTCCTATAAATCCGATGCTGAGGGTGCCGTGTTTTAACACTTCACCGACGGAGTCGTTTTCCGTCAGGTCGTCGGAATCTATCCATATGCCCTGTCCCATGAGGAAGGGATAGTTTTTTCCTTTCTTTCTGCACTGGATTTTAAATCTGTGGAGCAGCTGTCTGACGACGAGTTCAATCTTATCGTCCAGCATTTCATAAAACTTATCGATATCCCCTTTCGCCTCGATTCCCAGTCTCGGCAGGTTTATCGATGTGAAACTCAAGTTGCCCCTTCCGCAGGTAACCTGTCTGTTGGGGTCGTGCACATTGGCGAGCACCCTCGTCCTGCATCCCATATACGCGACCTCGGTGTTGTAGTCGCCCTCGCGGTATATGGCTAGGTTAAATGGCGCGTCCAAAAAGCTGAAATTGGGGAAGAGTCTCTTTGCCGAAACTTCCATGGCGAGCTTGAAGAGATCGTAGTTTTTGTCCCCTTCATTGTAGTTTATGCCCTCTTTAACCTTGAATATCTGCACCGGGAATATCGGCGTTTCCCCTCCCCCGAGACCGGCGTCGGTTGCAAGCAGGAGGTTTCTCACCACCATTCTGCCTTCTTCGGAGGTGTCGGTGCCGTAGTTTATCGAACTGAAAGGCACCTGCGCCCCCGCCCTCGAATTCATGGTGTTGAGGTTGTGGATAAGCGCTTCCATCGCCTGAAATGTGGTGCGCTCGGTGTCGCGGTATGCGGTCTTCGCCGCTCTGTCTATGACCTTTTCGGCGTCCTCTTCCTTCATTCCGAATTTAAGAACCAGAATCTTCTCGATTTTCGGATCCGGCGAAACGTCGGACATGGAAGTTTTTATATTTTCGGCTTCAAAGAGGTCTTTTATCTCCTCCACCGGAATATCGGTATAAATTGAGGAGAACATGGCGAGAGCTTTTATGTATTCCTTGCGATAGGTTCTCTTTACCCCTTCAGTCATTGCATAGTCGAAGTTCGGGATACTCTGACCGCCGTGCATCTCGTTTTGGTTTGCCTGTATCGCAATACACGCGAGGGCAGCGTAGCTGGTAATGCTGTTGGGTTCCCTCAGAAACCCGTGTCCCGTAGAAAACCCGTTCTTAAACAGCTTTATCAGGTCTATCTGACAGCAGGTTTCGGTCAGCATATAAAAGTCCTTGTCGTGTATATGAATATCGCCGTTGAGATGAGCTTCGGAGATATCTTTTGGCAGGACATAGTGATCGACATAGTATTTTGCGCCTTCACTGCCGTATTTCAGCATGGTTCCCATCGCCGAATCGGCGTCGATATTAGCATTTTCCCTCATGAGGTCGACATCTTTTGAATAGGAGAAGGTGAGGTCCGAGTATATGTCCATAAGACCGTCTTCGCCTTCTCTTATCTTCGCTCTCTGGGCGCGGTAAAGAATATAGGCCTTTGCGGTGTCGGCGTAGTTTGCCTCTATAAGCTTCTTTTCCACCACATCCTGTATCTCTTCTACGGAGGGTATCACGCCCGAGGGCAGTTCGGCTATGACCGCTTCGGTTATCCTGGCGATGTCTTTCTCCGAAATATCGTCGGTTGCGGTAGCGACGGAGGCCTTGTAAATTGCGTCGGAAATCTTCGTGGCGTCAAACGCATTGAGTTTGCCGTCTCTCTTTTTTATTACCTCAAATTTTGTTGCGATTTCCCTTTTTTCTACTGCGAGTGCTTCCATGACATGCTCCTTTTCAAGTTTTGTAATTGCGGTTTCAGACAAGCCTTCGCGTTTGGCGCCGTAATCGGCTCATCGGCATTTTGCACCCTGCAGAAAAGCTCTAAATGAAATCTCAAAAGCGCTTATGTTTAGGGTATCCGGGGCAAAAACCCCGTTTTTCGTGCCTGCGCGACAAACACTATATATAGTGTTTTGTTTTTCGTCCGTGCAAATAATAATACTATATATGGCATACTGTTTACAATAGATTTTCAGGATATTTTATATAAAATTTATCCCCCTCTTTTTGTGCAATATGTTGTCCGGACAAAAAACCGGCGGGGATAAATCCCCGCCGGCCTGCGTTCAAATCGGCTTTAAATTTCGATTATATCCTTGTCGGAAAGGAAGGTAATTCCGCCGTTTACCAACATCTCCACCGCTTTGTCGCCGTCGTCCACTCTTAATATCACCGATGCCTTGCCGGAGGTTTTGCTGATAAACGCATAGAGGTATTCGACCGAGATATCCCCCTCCTCCAGAATTTTCAGCGCTTCGGCGAGTGCGCCCGGTCTGTCTTCAATTCCTATTGCGATAACTGAGGTTACCGAAACGGTAAATCCCGATTCCTTTAGCATTTTTTCCGCATCAAACGGTCTGTCAACTATAAGTCTTAAAATTCCGAAGTTGGTGGTATCGGCGAGGGACAACGCGCGTATGTCTATACTGCCTTTCGCAAGTACCGACGTGATATCCGCGAGTCTCCCCTTGGTGTTTTCTATAAAAACCGATATCTGTTTTACATACATGCTGTCCTACCTCCTTATACTCGCTTAATTATTATTATATCACATCAGATGTTCCTGTTGTCTATTACTCTTTTCGCTTTTCCCTCTCCCCTCGCAAGCGTTTTTGGGCTTACGAGTTTTACTACTGCGGATATACCGAGTGTCGACTCTATCGCCGCCCTTATCGAGCGTTCTTTCTCTTCGACAAACCTTACGGCGTCAAACGGCGCATCGGGGGACATTTCGATTTCAATCAGCATTCTGTCGAGGTTGTCAACCCTGTCAACGGTTATGAGGTACTGGGCAAGTATATGTTCGGTTTCAAGGAGAACCTGCTCTATCTGCGACGGGAATACGTTTACTCCCCTGATGATGAGCATGTCGTCGGTTCTGCCCATAGGTCTTGCCATTCTCTTAAAGCTCCGTCCGCATGCGCACTCTCCCTTGTAGAGGTATGAAACGTCTCTGGTGCGATACCGTATAAGCGGAAGCGCCTCTTTATCTATGCAGGTGAACACCAGTTCCCCCTCTTGTCCGTCTTCTAAAACTTCACCCGTTTCGGGATCTATTATCTCGGCGATAAAGTGGTCGTCGCTTATATGCAGACCGTCCTGCTCACAACATTCGTAGGCGACACCTGGTCCCATAACCTCCGAAAGACCGTAGATATCGTATGCCTTTATTCCGAAACCTTTCTCTATCTCGGCGCGCATATTTTCGCTCCAGGGCTCCGCGCCGAAAATTCCGCACTTGAGGCTGAGTTCATCGGTTGAAATCCCGGCTTCTTTGAGCGCTTCCACCATGTAGAGCGCATAGCTCGGAGTGCAACAGAGAACCGTCGAGCCGAAATCCTTCATTATGTTAATCTGTCTTGCGGTGTTGCCGACCGAGACTGGGATGGTCTTTGCTTTTATCTTTTCCGCTCCGCCGTTTACTCCGAGTCCTCCCGTAAAGAGCCCGTAACCGTATGATACATGGACAAAGTCGGTATTGTCCGCTCCCGCGGCGACAAGCGCCCTTGCGGTATCCGTCGCCCAGACATCGAGGTCTCTTTCGGTATATCCGACCACCGTCTGTTTTCCTGTCGTCCCGCTGCTGGCGTGAATCCTCACGACATCTTCCATGTCGCAGGCAAAATATCCATAAGGATAGGAATCCCTCAAATCCTGTTTTTCGGTAAAGGGAAGTTTTTTGAGATCGTCGAGACTCTTTATATCGTCGGGCGAAATGCCCGCCTCATCCATCTTTTTTCTGTAGGGAGCAACCCTGTCGTACACCCTCTTTACCGTCTCAATAAGCCGTTCGGCCTGCAGGTTCCTCAATACCTTTTCGGGTATCACCTCGTTAAAGTCAAAGTATTTCACCTGTTTTTCACCTCATCGTATCCGGCGATAAAGGCGGTTTTGTTTATCTCAAAAAAGCGTTCG
The DNA here is from genome assembly GCA_012520915.1 of Oscillospiraceae bacterium. Taxonomy (GTDB): domain Bacteria; phylum Bacillota; class Clostridia; order Oscillospirales; family Ruminococcaceae; genus WRIP01. The sequence continues at coordinate 197,803 of JAAYNJ010000017.1, read as the reverse complement.
GGCACTACATCCTTCATAGCGTCAAAAAAGAATTCGATATCGAGGTCGGAATATGCGGCGAAAGCGCCCAGCATCACGATGTTTTCGGCTTTTTTAAGTCCCGCGGTCTTTGCAATGCTCTCCGCATCTATTGACAGGTAGTCTATACCCTTTTTCTCCAACATTTCCTCGATTCCTTCAGGGTATTCTCTGGCACCCGAGAGAACCGGCACGGGGGGAATCTTTTTCTTTCCGGTCAGCAATACCCCGTTCTTCTTCAGCAGAGATATCCATCTCGCAGATTCGAGAATTTCAAATGTTATTACATAATCGGCTTCGCCTTCGGTTACGACGGGGGATATAACCTCATCGCCATACCTCACATAGGTTATCACCGATCCGCCCCTTTGGGACATTCCGTGAACTTCCGAGACCTTTACATCAAATCCCGCCTTCATTGCGGCAAGACCGAGCACCCTGCTGGCGAGGATATTTCCCTGTCCGCCGACACCTGCTATTATAACCGTTCTGCTGTTACTCATCGTCCCCTCCCGAAATGGCTCCGAAAGGACAAATCCGGGCGCAGAGTCCGCATCCGGTGCAGCTCTCTTTGTCGATCTTTGCCCTTTTATCGAAGCTTATTGACGGACATCCTATTCCTATACATATCTTGCAGCTTTTGCAAAGCTCCGCGTTCACCTCAAAGGGTTTTTCCCTCAGGGAGTTTTTGAGCAGTATGCAGGGCCTTTTCATTATAATCACCGAGGGTTTTCCGAGAGCGAGATGTTGCTTTACAGCTTCTTTGCTCGCCTCAAAATCACAGGGGTCCACTACCGTGACAAGGCTGACTCCGCAGGCATAGCAGAGCTTCTCAAGATCTATGGCGGGCGCTTCATTTCCCCTTATGTCAAATCCGGTGGCGGGGTTGTGCTGGTGTCCCGTCATTCCGGTTATGCGGTTATCGAGTATTATCACGGTTGCGTTGCTGCCGTTATAAACGATGTCAATAAGGCCGGTTATGCCGGAATGCAAAAATGTGCTGTCCCCTATTACCGCAACCGCCTTGTCGCTCATATCGGGACGCGCTTTTAATACTCCGTGGAGTCCCGACACCGATGCGCCCATACAAACGGTGGTATCTATGGCGGAGAGCGGAGCTCCCGCACCAAGCGCATAACAGCCGATATCCCCGCTCACAAACAGTTTCAGGTCTTTAAGCGCCTTAAACACGGCTCTGTGGGGACATCCGGAACAGAGCAGCGGAGGACGTCCGGGAAGTTCGATGTCAGAACCGTCGTGCTCCGTCTTTATTCCCGAAACCCTCTCTCTTATCATGTTTTGCGAATATTCCCCGTAGTTTGAAAAGAGGTCTTTTCCTATGACGTCTATTCCCTGTGAACGGCAGAAGTTTTCAATAATCGGGTCGAGTTCCTCCACCACATAAACTTTTTCGTATTTCGAGGCAAAATCCTTTATGAGCTTTTTCGGCAGAGGGTTTGTCAAAGAAAGTTTTAGATGTCCGCTGTTTTGCGGCGCTCCTTCCCTTGCATAGAGATAACCGACACCGCAGGAGATAAACCCGAGATTTTCTCCCTGAATCTCCCTGTTGATGCCGCTCGTTTCCGCGTATTCTGCCAGTCTTTTAAAACGCTTTTCAAGTTCTATTCTCCTGGTTTTGGCGTTTGCCGGAACCATGACGTTCTTAACGGCGTTCTTTTTATAATCTATATCTCTCCGCTCCTTCTTTTCACCCTTTTCGACGGGAGAAGCGGTATGGGAAACTCTTGTAGTCAGTCTTAAAATCACCGGCGTATCGAATGTTTCCGAAATCTCGAACGCAAGTTTTGTATATTCTATACACTCCATCGAATCCGACGGTTCGAGGACGGGAAGCTTTGCCGCCAATGCTATGGCTCTCGTATCCTGTTCGTTTTGTGAAGAAAACATACCGGGGTCATCGGCAACCGCTATCACCAGTCCTCCCGAAACTCCGGTATAGGCCGCGGTAAAAAGCGGATCGGCGGCGACATTGAGCCCCACGTGTTTCATGGCGCAAAACGCTCTCGCACCCACCATGGAGGCGCCTATCGCCGCTTCGAGAGCGACCTTTTCATTCGGCGCCCATTCGGCGTAGATATTGTCGTATTTGGTTACATATTCGGTTATCTCGGTGCTGGGCGTGCCGGGATAGCTGAATACGAGTTCGCATCCCGCCTCATACACACCTCTTGCGACCGCTTCGTTTCCCAACATCAACTGTTTCATCTGCCGCCCTCTTTCTCAAATCTCAAGTCGAGCACCCTCTTCGCCTTGCCGGTAAATCTTTCGAGTTCCATCGGTGAACACAGCGTAACCTTGGCATCGAGACCCAAAATTGTAAGCAGCCTCTTCTTTATCGTCATCTGAATTTTTTCGAGTTCGCCGTAGCTCTCGAGCACCTTTCCGTCGACGAGCTCAACCTTGACTTCGAGGTTGTCCATATAGTTTTCCCTTCTGAGTATCAGCAGATAGTGGCTTCCTATACCTTCTATACCTACTATCGCACTCTCTATCTGAGTCGGGAATACGTTTACGCCCTTGACCTTGAGCATATCGTCGGATCTTCCGAGCGTTCTCGTCATTCTGGTATGCGTTCTGCCGCAACGGCAGGGTTCGTCTATCAGGGTGGTTATATCCTTTGTTCTGTATCTCAAAAGGGGAATCCCCTCGCGTGTAAGCGAGCTCAATACAAGCTCTCCGGTACTGCCCATCGGCAGTACTTCTTCGGTAACCGGATCGATTATCTCCGCTAAAAAGTGGTCCTCCGCTATATGCATTCCCTCGCGGTAGACACACTCGCCGGAAATACCGGGTCCCATGATTTCCGACAAACCGTAGTTGTCGGTCGGGAATATTCCGAACTTCTCCTCTATCTCGTCGCGGAATTCGTCCGAACACCCTTCGGAACCCAGGAGTCCGATTTTAAGCTTTAAATCGCCCTTTTCAAGTCCCATGCCTTTTGCCGTCTCGGCAAGGTACATGGCATATGTGGGGGTGCTTATCAAAACGGTGGATCCGAAATCTCTCATTATGTTTATCTGTCTTTCGGTGTTTCCGGAAGACACCGGCACCACCGTGGCGCCTATCTTTTCCAATCCGTAGTGGAGTCCGAGCGCTCCGGTAAAAAGCCCGTATCCGAAGGATATCTGAGCAATATCTTCACCGGTAACTCCCGCCGCCACAACTATTCTCGCAACGAGGTCCGACCAGGTGTTCAGGTCGTTTCTCGTATATCCGACCACCGTCGGAACTCCGGTGGTTCCGCTGCTGGCGTGTATCCTCACTATCTCCTTCAGCGGTTTTGCAAACAATCCGTAAGGATAGTTTACCCTTATATCCTCTTTAGTGGTAAAGGGGAACTTGGAGATATCCGAAAGAGTCTTTATATCGTCGGGAGAGACCCCCGCCTCATCGAATTTTTTCTTATAGTGAGGAACATCCCTATATAATTTGGCGACCATCGACTTGAGCTTCTCCAATTGGAGCTCCTTAATTGCATCCCTCTGCATCGTTTCGATTTCTCTCTGCCACATTCTGATTTCCATTTTTACCCTCACTGATTTCTTTTTTGTCCCTTCGGACGGTCAAAATTTCTAATAATATTAACAAGATTATATATAATAGTCAATAAAATTGAAGTTCATTGTAGCAGAATGCACAATGAACTTCACGTGAGAAACCGTCTTTTATCCAATCTTTCCAAGTCCTTCGACGACGAGGTCAACGAGCTTCTCTCTGTCCACCTTCATGCAGACTGCGGCATTTGCCCTTCTTTGTTTCGGGAAATCGGCGACGGTGGAGCCCCTTGTATAGCGTCCGTCGAGGTCCACTTCGATGTAATAGGGTTTTGTTTCGACGGTTGAAGGGTCTATCGTCCACGCTACGGGAACTATGTCGTGGAGCACGCTTCCCTCTCTTAAAAGCAGATTTTCAAAGTGGTCTGCGTGGTGCTTAAGCGCTTCACAGAGGAAATACGAGGGTCTCGTCTCCAGCTGTCTTATCTTCTGTCTGTCTTCAAAAGTAAAATATGCGCCTGTGGATGCCTCCAGCGAACACATCAAAACTCTGATTCCGCTGTTTAAAACCACCTGTGCCGCTTCGGGGTCGGAAAAGACATTTGCCTCGACCGTCGGCAATACGTTTCCCGAGAACAGAGAACCGCCCGAAAAAGCAATGCCGTCGATTTTTTCCGCAACTTCTGGGTGTGAAAGCAACAGCACGGCGACGTTCGTCAACGCACAGGTTGAAATTATGATTACATTGTTTTTGCTTTCTTTTATCGTCTTTGCCATGTGTTCCACGGCGGTCATTGTCGAGGGAATTATCTCGGGATAGGGCAGGAGCGCGGCTTTATTGCCGAGACCGTCGTCTCCGTGTGCGGCGCTTCCCACCACAGTCTGCAGATAGGACATAATGCTCCCCGCGGCTCCCACCGCGACGGGTATATCTCCCCTCCCGATCAGTTCGAGTATTCTCAGGGTATTTGTGGTGGAGGTTTTTACGGGACAGTTTCCGAAGGAGGTGGTTATGAGTTTCAAATCTATAAATTCGGAAGAAACCGCAAGCGCTATTGCAAATGCGTCGTCTATTCCTGTATCGACATTGAGTATTACGGGAATTTTACTCATCGCTTTCCTCCTTTTCAAAAAACACTATCGAAGAAAGAAACATATCCGCAAATTTTTCTCTGTCCACCGATTCCACAATGGATACATTGGGTTTCTGACCGAAACGGCTGTTTTTATCGGATACGGTTCTGCCTTTATTCTTATCGCTCTGCGTTTCACAAAATACAAAACGCCTCTTTATTTCCGCTATCGTCTCATCCGCCGCAACCGCGGCTGCAACGGCATCTTTAAATATCACCCTGTCGTCAAGATGCCTGCCCGTTGCGTCATTTTTCTGAAGTCTTTTTTGGTAGAGCCGGATGGCTTCAAGCAGTTGTCCGGCTTTCGATTTGACAATCAGCAGCCTGTCCGCCTCCAGCTCGGTCAGGAATCCCGTCGAAGCTCCGACGAGATCCACCATCAATATCTCTTTAAATCCGGCGTCAAGAACTATCGAGGCGGCGTGGGGGTCGGCAAAAATGTTAAATTCCGCCGTCGGGGTCACATCCCCGAACCCCATCGATCCTCCCGAAACCACCAGCTTGTTTACCAGCTGGACCGATTCGGGATATCTGAGCGCGAATATTGCAATATCGGTGAGCGGTCCGGTCGTGAGCAGGGTGAGTTTGCCGGGATTTTCTTTTACATAATCATTTATCGCGTCCCAGCTTTTCAAATGACTCTCTTTTAAATCCTCATCCCTTTCAGTCGCGGAAACCAAGGGTCTGTTTGCCCCGCGGGATATGGAACAGTCGACGGAAAAGAGCTCCGCCAGCTGTTTGAGATTTTCAAGAGAATCCTTTAGGCTTACACTCCCGTAACTCGCCGACATTCCCACGATTTCGCAGTTGTGCGCGGCACAAATCATGACGGCAAGCGCGTCTTCCGCGCCGGGATCCATATCTATAAATACCGGAATTTTATCCATTATCCTTCCTTTCGGTATTAGTTTTCATACAAAATAAAGTATATAACTTTGGTTTTTCAAAATCAATCGAACCTGCCCCGCTTTTTCCGTAACAATATCTGTTAACATACATAAATTGCAGGCTGAAATAAATTATAGTATCATTTTAAAAACTTATAAAAAACGCGCAGGTGAAGATTTGTTCGGATATATCATACCTTCAAAACCCGACCTTACAATCAGGGATTTTAACACCTACAGAGCCGTCTATTGCGGACTCTGTAAAACACTTTCGAACAAATTCACCGCCTCTTCGAGAATTCTCGTCGGGTACGACTTTGTCTTTTTGACCCTCCTCTCATTGTCGCTCAAGGACGGGGAAATAACCGTATCCCGGGAACGCTGCAACACAAATCCTTTAAAAAAAGTACCCGTCGCCAAAGGCAACGAGTCGATTGAATTTTCCGCAGCCATGGCGGTCATCACCGCATACTACAAACTGGCTGACGATATGTCCGATGAGAGGTTTATTAAAAAAGCGGCTTCTTTTGCGACAAAGCTCGCCATTTCGAGGGGGTATAAAAGGGCTAAAAGACTCTACCCCGAAATCGACAAGCTGATAAATACGGAGATGGAAAATCAAAGCGGGATTGAAAGGAACAGCACTTCCTCAACCGATCTTGCTTCCCAGTCGTCCGCCAACGGACTTTCCGCAATATTTGAGATGTTGTCGGAGGAGGAGAACACAAAGAGGATACTCAAGAGGCTCGGATATCTGCTCGGCAGATTTATTTATCTCTGCGACGCGGGGGACGACCTCTCCGATGACATAAAGTATAACCGGTTTAACCCGCTGAGAAACAGACTCTCTCAAAATCCGGCGGAAGACGAGATAAAGCAGGCAGTGGAAGAATTCAAAGGTTCTTTAAGGCTCAATGTCGGCGAAATCGCTTCAACCTACAACCTGTTGGAAATAAAGAATTACAGGGAGATTCTCGACAACATAATTTTTTTAGGACTCTACACTTCAATCGACAACATAGGCAAGCTCAAAACCGAGATAGTAACCGGTGAGAAGACAGAGTAATTACCCGTCTGATAATATGTCGATATAAAGTAATATCGAGTTTTTTAGAGTATAATTGTAGTTGCGGCAACAAGCCGATAAACAATTCGGAGATTTAATGATGACAGATCCGTACAGAGTTCTTGAAATTTCTCCCGATGCCAGCGACGAAGAGGTAAAGGCCTCTTATCGCAGGCTTTCGGAAAAATATGATGCCGAAAATTATTCTGGCAATCCTCTGGCCGACCTTGCGGCAAAGAAACAAAAGGACATAAACGACGCTTACGACAGGATAATGGCCGAGCGCAGCATACAGGCCCGTCAAAATCCGCGCGCAGCACAAAACACCTATAACGACAGGTCTCAGGTCTTCTCAAACTACGACAGCGTCGCAATAAGAAATATGATCAATTCCGGCAGAACGGGTGAGGCGGAAGAGACGCTTAAGGCGATAAAGCCGAGTTTCAGAGACGCCGAATGGAATTTTCTCATGGGCAGCGTCGCCCACGCCAAGGGTTGGCTCGATGAAGCGGAAAGATATTTTTCAATTGCGACCTCCATGCAGCCCTCAAACAAGGAGTACAGCGCGGCATATAACCGCATGAAGGGATACCGTCAGGGAAATGCTCCCGGAAATCCTTACGGGGGTTACGATACACAGCGCCGCAGCGGCGGCGGTTGTTCCGGTTGCGACATCTGCACCGGTCTTCTCTGTGCCGACTGTTGTTGCGAGTGCATGGGCGGCGACTTAATCCGCTGTTGCTGATATTTCGGAGGAAATTTTGCGAAAGTCCGACAGTTATGTCATAGCTTTAGGGGGAATCCTCACCGCAGTGAGCATAACCATTATGTTCATGGGTTCGATGATTCCCTTTGCCACATTTGCCGTCCCTGCAATGGCATCCCTTACGGTGTTGTTTTTTGTAATGGAGCTTTCAAAAACCACCGCTTTTATCGTCTATCTTTCGATTTCAATTCTCTCCCTTCTGCTGGTTTCGGACAGGGAAGTCACCTTTCTCTTCGCATTCTTTTTCGGGCACTATCCCATACTGAAGGCGCTTTTCGAAAACCTCAAAAGAAAGATACTCGAATACCTGCTTAAATTTTCGGTTTTTAATATTTCGATTATATCGGCATATTTTCTGATGCTGAAGATATTCGGTTTTGAAGCGATAGTAAAGGAATTCGCCGACTACAAAACGGCCTTTCTTCTGTTGCTGCTCGTTCTGGGCAACGTGACTTTTTTTGTCTACGACATCGCTCTCACGAGACTCATAATCCTCTACATCCGCCTCATCCGCCCGAAACTCAAAAGAAGATAAAACACAAATTTAACAGCGGTGTAAAAATAATCACGGGTATTTTTTAAACATATACGAAAACGACATACCGGGCGGAATATTCCGCCCGGTATGTTTTATTGTTAAATTATCTCATGCTTTGATATCAGTATTTTGAAAGCAGGCTGTAGACTCTCTCCACAAAAGCCTTTCTGTCCACAGATTTTACGAGATAGCCGTTCTTTACCTCCGCCTGTTTGTCGCTGTAGCAGTCGGTAACCGTCTTGCCGGCGTTTTTGCCGAAGGTTTCGACGTTTATATAACACTCTTCGAAGTCGAAAATGCTGTTGTCGTCGGCAAAGAGAAGCGTGCAGGGGTCGTGCATATTCGAACCTACTATTCCGTCCTTTCTCTGGGGCAGATTGCCCGAAAAGGTTACCATCGACAACTTCGTTATATCGGCGAAGAATTTTGTTTCTTTATTGCCCATCTCTTCGACCTTTACTATCTCCTCGTCGGTGATATAGCTCTGTCTCGTCAGGTCGAGCGGACAGAGGTAGAAAGGTATGCCGCTTTCGAATACCCTTTTTGCAGCCTCGGGATCGACGTGTATATTGAACTCCGTCGAAAAACGGCTGTTTCCGCTCAGTATAGCCCCGCCCATTATATAAATGGTTTTAACGAGATCTTTCAGTTCGGGATATTTCATAAGGGCAATCGCTATATTGGTCAGCGGTCCTACCGCGACTATTTCGAGTTCGCCTTTTAGCTCAACCGCTATGTCATAGATGAAATCCCATGCCTTTTTATCTACAACCTTTTTCGAAGGTTCGGGGAGGTTCATGCCGAGCAGACCCTCTTCGCCGTGGTGTTCTTCCGCAAAAAGCGGGTCTCTGAACAGCGGTCTCTCCGCTCCCGATGCCACCGGGACGTCAAATCCCAAATATTCGGTAATGGCGAGGGCATTTTTTTCGGTATACTTCAGTGCGACGTTTCCCGACACGGCCGTTACCGCCACGACGCGGACATTCTCGCACTGTTTTGCAAGGATTAGCGCCTGGATATCATCGTATCCCGGATCGCAATCAATAATAATCGGGCGTCTGTTCACATCGTCACCTCACTATACTTCTTTGTCGCTTCGACAATCATATCGACATACGCCTCTCGGTCGATGTTTGTTATGGCCGTTACGTTCGGCGCTTTACCCGACAAGCTCGAGTAGTCGCCGAGTGTGGCGCCACGCAGGAATTCCCCTTCGGTCTCAATTTCGACATACAGCTCTCTCATTTCCAGTATATCGGGGTTTATAAGGGCGACTATCGCAACGGGGTCGTGGACCGGTGCGCCGAGATAGCCGATATCTCTGTGGAATTTGTAGAAGAAATCAATCCAGTCGGCTACAATCACCGCCACTTCATTTGAGACCGCTCTTATCTTGTCTATGTCTTCCGAGGTTATGTAGGACTTTTCGGTAACATCCAGACCCGCCATGATAATGGGAATACCGCTTTCAAAGACGAATTTCGCAGCTTCTGGGTCAACCAAAATGTTGAATTCGGCGGCATAGGTCCAGTTTCCGTGGAGAAGTCCTCCGCCCATAAGGGATATTCTTTCAATCTTATCTTTGAGGTCCGGTCTCGTAATCAGCAAAAGCGCGACGTTGGTCAGCGGTCCCGTCGGCACCAAGGTAACCGGCTCTTCGCTTTCCTCCAAAACCTTTATCATGAGGTCAACCCCATGGAGGCCGCAGAGTTCGAGTTTTGATTCGGGCATTACAGGACCGTCCAGTCCCGATTCTCCGTGAACCGAAGGAGCGTCGAAAAACGGTCCGATGAGCGGTTTTGTGCATCCCCTTGCAATCGGAACGTCCTTTACTCCGAGCAGGGTCAGCACTTCAAGAGTGTTTTTGGTAGTTTGGTCTATGTTGACGTTTCCCGAAACAGATGTTACCGCCTTTATGTCGAGCATGTCGCTTGCAAACGCCAAAACCCAGGCTATCGCATCATCGTGTCCCGGATCTCCGTCGAGAATGACGGGAATTCTTTTTTTTGACAAAACGTTACCCCCCTTTACATTTTTCATAATTATACCACGATTTGCGCCGTCGAAAATTTGTCAAAAACGACGATTTTTTCACAGCGTCTTTATCAGTTTGCCCCAAACCGATTAATATTTCCCGAAAATCAACAACCCCCGCCTCTCGGCAGGGGTCGGGTATTGACTTTACTGAACGCTTCGTTTCTTCTTAACAGCTCTGACCACTATTATCGTTATCGATGCCAAAAACAGCGAAAGTATAAAGATGGGAGCTATCCAGTCATTTGCGCTTTCATTATAACTTCTTATTTCGGTCCAGAGTTTGTCCATGAGTTTGTTGATTTCCGGATCGAGTTCTCTGAATATTTCACTTTTCTCTATAACTTCAACCGACGGATAGGATATTGCCATTATCTCTTCATCGAGATCCAGCATCTCTCTGGCGGCAGATATAGGGGTGGAGTATCCGATATACTCGGCATTTGCCGCCGAAATCTCGGGTTCGCACATGAAGTTGATATACATTTCCGCTGCTTCTTTGTTTTTACTGCCCTTCGGTATAACAAAACTGTCAACAAAGAAGTTCGTCGTTTCCTCCGGGAAGGCAAAAGCGAGATCGGGATTTTCATCCATCATGGTGATGGCATCTCCGGCGTAGTAAGGAGCGATTACCGCCTCTCCTCCCTCCATCTTGTTGAAGATCTCATCCATAACATATGCCTGAACCAGCATCTTCTGTTTTTTCAGTTCCTCGGCAGCCTCCTCCATCTCCTTCGGATCCTCCGAATTCATTGAATATCCGAGACGCGCAAGGGATATGCCGAAGGCGTCGCGAGGATTTTCAAACATCAGGATGTTTCCGAAATATCTCTCGTCCCAAAGGGAGTTCCAGGAGATTATCTCTTCATCGGTCATCGAGGTGTTGTATATAAGCCCTACCATTCCCCACATATAGGGCACCGAATAGAGGTTGTCCGGGTCATGCAGCAGGTCTTTGTACTGGTCGTCTATCAGGGCATAGTTGGGGATGTTTTCCATATCGATTTCTTCGAGCATATCCTCCTTTATCATCCTCGCTATCATGTATTCGGAGGGTATTATTATGTCGTAGACCGAGGTGCCTTCACCTTTCAGCTTGGCGTACATCTGCTCGTTGCTCGCAAAAGTGGTGTAGTGAACCTTAATGCCCGTCAGTTTCTCAAATTCGGAATTAACATTTACGGAATCGTCGCCGCCGTCGGAGATATACTCTCCCCAGTTATAGACGTTGATTGTGATGTTCTGATCTTTGAATTTTTCATAATAGCTTATATCGGTTTCATATTCCGTCTCGGCAGAGACGAAAAACGACATCGTCAGCAACACCGCAAAGATAAAGGACAGTATTCTCTTTGTCATATCCTCTCCGCCCCCTTCTTTTTCAGTCCGCTTTTGGAGTTTTCCGAGCGGATATCTTTGAAATTCATGATGAGAAGTATAGTCAGCACCGCAGCGAATATCAGTGTCGACAGGGCGTTTATCTCAGGGCTGACCTTTCTCCTCGTCATCGAGTAGACGGCGATGGAAAGCGTCTGTGATGTTCCCGACGTGAAATAGCTTATTACAAAGTCGTCTATGGAATATGTCAGCGCCATGAGGAAACCGGTGGTTATGCCCGGCATTATCTGAGGCAGAATAACTTTAAAGAAAGCCTGCGTCGGATTACAGCCGAGATCAAGCGCCGCTTCGTACAGACTGTTATCAAGTTGTCGGAATTTCGGGTTTACCGAGAGTATGACGTAGGGAACGTTGAATGTTATATGTGCTATGAGCAGGGTGCCGAATCCCATGTTGAAATTCAGAAAGTATCTGAGGGATGTAAAAAGAAGCAACATGGAAACACCCGTCACTACTTCCGGGTTAATTACGGGGATATAGGTGAAGTTCATCACCGTAAACCTTGACCATCTCTTCATGCCCTGAATTCCTATTGCTGCGGCGGTGCCGAGTATGGTTGCGCAGACGGAAGCTATGGCCGCCACCGCAAGCGTCACCACCAAAGCCCTCAGTATCATCTCGTTTTGAAAAAGCTGTCTGTACCAGTCCAGCGTAAATCCGGTAAACAGGTTTCTGCTCTTTGATTTGTTGAAAGAGAAAAATATCAAAACGAAAATCGGCAGATAAAGAAAGGTGAAGACCACGTACAGGTATGCCCTTGAGCTTTTTGTAGACCTGGTCATATCAACATATCCTCCAATTCTTCACTGTCTATACTCGAGGTTATGCTCATAGTAAAAAGCACAATCACCATAAGCACCAACGCCATCGCCGACCCGAGGTGAGGGTTATAGGAGTTTCCGAGAAACTGCATTTCTATAAGGTCGCCTATAAGCAGGTTGCCGCCGCCCCCAAGCATTCTCGATATTATAAATGTGCTGATGGACGGGACAAAAACCATTGTTATTCCCGTCGTAATTCCCGGCACGGCGAGGGGGATTATGACCTTGGAAAAGACCTTGCCGTTGCTTGCGCCGAGGTCCTGCGCCGCTTCGATGACGGAGTTGTCAATTTTGGTCATAACCGAGTAGAGCGGGAGAATCATAAAGGGCAGGTAGTTGTATACCATGCCGAGCACCACTGCGCCCTGAGTGTTGATCATCTGAAAGGGTCCGATGCCGAAAAGTCCGAAAAACCTGTTTATCAGGCCGTTGTTTTCCAAAAGCGACATCCAGGCGTATGTTCTCAATAGAAAGTTCATCCACATCGGCAACATGACAAGCATGAGAAACAGATTTTGTCTTCTCTCGCTCATTCTGGATATCGCAAAGGCCATGGGAAAAGCAATTAAAAGACATATCGCCGTGGCTATTGCGGCAAGCCAGATGGATCTTGCAAAAACCGGCGTGAATCTGCCTATTCCGGAGAGGTTTTCTATTGTAAATGAACCTTCGGCGTCGGTTAATGCGAAAATCCCCACCAGCACAAGGGGTGCAATAATAAAAATCGCCATCCATATGAGATACGGAACGCTCACTGCCTTCGCCTTAAACAACTTCATCCACCTCCCCGTCCAGCCCGTTGCGGTGCATTATGTGGATGTCGTCGGGACCGATATTCATCCCGACAAGCGTTCCCGGTTCCTCCGAAAGGGTGGACTGAACCAGCCACTCAAAGCCGCCCTGGTCAATAACCATCTCATAGTGGACGCCTTTAAAAACCGTCGATTTTACGACACCGGAAAGCTGAGCCGTCTTATAGTCGCCAATCTTTATATCTTCCGGGCGTACGACGACATCTATATATTCGTCGGGTTTAAAGCCTTTATCAACACAGATAAACTCTTTGCCTGCAAAGCTCACCGTAAAGTCTCTGTGCATGATGCCGGGAAGGATATTGCTCTCTCCGATGAAATCCGCTACGAAAGCATTTTTCGGTTCGTTGTATATGTCTATGGGCGACCCGATCTGCTGGATAATTCCGTTATTCATTACTACGACGGTATCCGACATGGTCAGCGCCTCTTCCTGATCGTGCGTAACATAAACAAAGGTTATGTTGAGACTCTGCTGAATTCTCTTGAGCTCAACCTGCATCTCCTTTCGAAGTTTCAAATCAAGCGCTCCGAGCGGTTCATCCAGCAGCAGAATCTTGGGGTGATTTACCAGCGCTCTCGCTATGGCGACACGCTGTTGTTGTCCTCCCGACATTGCCGAGGTTTTTCGCGTTTCAAAGCCGCTCAGTCCTACCAGATTGAGCATTTCGGTAACTTCTTTTTTAATCTCCGATTCAGGTTTTTTCTTTATTCTGAGTCCGAAAGCGACATTGTCGTATACATTCAAGTGTGTAAACAACGCGTATTTCTGAAAAACGGTATTGACCTCTCTCCTGTAAGGAGGAATTGAGGTTATATCCCGACCGTTAAACAACACCCTTCCCGAGTCGGGCATGAGAAATCCGCCAATCACCCTCAGCGTCGTCGTCTTTCCGCATCCTGACGGACCCAAAAGCGTCACAAATTCCTCGTCGCGTATGTCGAGGCTGAAGTTATTAAGCACCTCTTCCTGATCGAAAGAGACACTTATCCTGTCAAGTTGAACGATAAAGTCTTTTTCCATCACATATCCCCTTCGTTATTTCCGTACTCTTTCAGCCTTCCCTGCAAAAGAGGCTGAATCGCTGCGCTTTATATTTTGCCGACTGAAGCAAAACACAAAACCGGGCCCGGTCACGTTAAGCCGGAAAACCCGATTTTCGAAAAACGCAATGCGTAAACTATAATTAAAACACAAGCTTTTGTCAATAAAATAATATTCAGTCTAAAGCTTTAATATTATTCCTATTGCCGCCGCCGCACCGATATACACTATCGGGTGCTTTTTGAATTTTAAAATTGCAAAAAAGCTGACGACAAACAGTATAGCAGACTTTATGTCAACGGAGGAGATTAGGGTCGACAACTCTCCGCTCCATTCTTTTAGCAAAACCTCCATTATGAGTTTTATGCCCACTGCAAAAATCAATCCCGTCACCGCCGGCCTTAAACCCAGAAAAGAAGCTTTTACAAATCTGTTTTCGTGAAACGTCGCTAAAAACTTTGCGACAATTATCGATACGATAAGTCCCGGGAGGGCAAAACCCAAGGTGGCGATTATTCCTCCCAACACTCCCGCGGCCTGATATCCGGCAAAAGTCGAGGCATTTACTCCTATCGGTCCGGGCGTGCTTTCGGCTATAGCCACCATATCTACGACCTGTTCGGAGGTAAACCAGGTGTAACGCTCCGCCAAATCGAAAAGATAGGGCAGGGCGGCAAGTCCCCCTCCGATTGTAAAAAGACCTATTTTCAGAAATTCCCAAAAGAGTGTCAGATAAATCATTCGAATTCCTCCGTCACATCATCTCCGCCGGCATCATCGCTTTTCTTTTTCTTAAAAACAACCCCATAGATTATGCCGAGAACGGATGCCGCCAGCACATATATGATGGGTGAAAGATCGAACACCAGTGAGCTTACTACCACCGCCAAAAAGACGATTGCGCTGAAGATATTTCGCACCTGTTTAACGATAAAGCCCAAAACCGTAGCCATTATGAGTGCGCAGACCGCAGCCGATATCCCCACAAAGGCGGAGGCGATTATGGGAGAATCCCACACCGACTCAAGCAAAGCGGCGATAATTATGATGATAATTATTGACGGCGTTATCGCTCCGAACAAAGAAGAGACGGCACCCGATATCCCGCTCACCTTAAACCCTATCTGCGCAGCGCTGTTTAAGGCAATAGCGCCCGGCAGCGTCTGCGATACGGCAAACACATCTATAGCTTCACTGTCGTTTGCCCATCTTCTCTTGTCGACTATTTCCTTTTGAATCATAGGGAGCATCGCATACCCCCCTCCGAATGTCAGCAGTCCCACCTTAAAGAAGGAGTAAAACAGCTTGCCCTGCAAGGCAAACCATTTTTTTAAAGTTTTCTTTTCCGCTCCCGTCTTTACGGGTGTTTTACCCTTTTTATCGCCCATTTCCTCTCCTTACCTGTTATAGCTCACACTGTTTTTGCCGAAATTTTTATTGTAGAAAGGATCTCCCTTTTCTTCAAAATAGGCGGGCCATTTTTTTCTGAGTATCTCCTTTTCCGCTTCGTGTCTTCTCCTCTTCTCGCCCTTTTTGTCGTAACCGCGCGATCTCGATTCATGGTGGTAGGCGAGAGCAACGGGGTTAAAAACATTATATCTTCCGATTTTCGAGAGTTTAAGCCCGAGATCCACATCATTGAGCGATACCGCCAGCTCTTCGGAAAATCCCCCTACCTTGAAAAAGTCGCTCTTTTTCATC
This sequence comes from Oscillospiraceae bacterium, assembly GCA_012520915.1. GTDB lineage: Bacteria > Bacillota > Clostridia > Oscillospirales > Ruminococcaceae > WRIP01. Next base: position 182,069 of record JAAYNJ010000017.1, on the reverse strand, counting down.
ATGAGGCAGGCGCCGGTCACCGCCGAGAGGTTGTTCACCACCGCAAGCCTGCTCATATAACCCTGATTTTCCCTCGGAAACAGCGGGCATAGGTTGGCTGCACTTCCGCAAACTCCGACAGCTATCCCGCCGTGTTGCACCGTGTCGTCGGGATAGAGAAGCTTTATTCCGACCGCCCCGACGTCGCTTCTCTGACTGAACATCACCATCTGTTCCAGCCAGTCCGGCGATATCACCTCTATGTCGTTGTTGAGAAAGAGCAGATGTTCGCCTTCCGCCGTCTTTGAGGCAAAATTGTTTATAGCGGAGAAATTAAAACCGCCTTCATAATATAGTATCTTTATCTTCTCAGTTCCCGAAAGACTCTCGTAATATTCAAATGTTTCGGGATTTTTGCTGTTGTTTTCTACCAGGATTATCTCGAAGTTTTCGTAGCTGCTCAGCTCGAATATCGAGTCGATACATTTTTTCAAAACATCTGTATGGTCAGAGGTGGGAATTATTATGGATATCAGGGGATTTCCCTCAATTACATAGTTTATATGGAGCATGGGAACCGCAATCGACTTTATCACTTCGCCCTTCAGTCCTACCCTGTCGAGATGACGTTCCACCGCTTTTTTTGCGGCGAGGTATGCGTAGGGTTTTGCATCTATCGAACTCGCGACGCTGTCTTCATGAACCCTCCAGTAGTAGAGGAGTTCGTCTATGTGATGAATTTTATCCGCAGACTCCGTCGCCCTCAACACGAAGTCGTAGTCCTGACTGCCGTCCATTTCGCTGTCCATCATACCTGTCCTTTCGAGCAGTCCCCTGCTGACCGTCGTAAGATGACAGATGTAGTTGCAGCTCCTCAGATAGTCGGGAGAGAAGTCGGGTTTCAGATGCATATTCCCGGCAATGTTGAGCTTTCCGGTATAAATTATCTCATCGGTATAGATAAAATCGGCAGACGTTTCTTCGACTGCCTTCGCTACCTCAAACAGGGCATTGTCGGCAAGAAAGTCATCGTGATCGAGAAATGATATGAAGTCTCCTTCCGCCATTTCTATGGCGGCATTTGTATTGCCGGCGATACCCTCGTTTTTTTCAAGTTTTTTATACTTTATCCGGCTGTCGCCGCCGCTTTTCATCAGGCAAAACTCTTCCACATCTTTGTGGTTTTCATCGCTTCCGTCCGCAAGGCAGAGCTGCCAATTTTCATATGTCTGCCTTTCGAGAGATTCTACCATATCTTTCAAAAACCGAATCTTCGTATTATAGAGCGGAACAACAACGCTGAATGTATAATTGTTTTTAAAGACATGCGTTCTTTGACGCTCCCTCTCTCTCCTGCTCAGCGTAAGCTTTTTCTTGAGACGTCTCATGTGAGACGCCCTTTTAAACGTGTATCCTATGGCAAAAAGGGTCTGTCTCAGACCTTCGTTTTTTAACATTCTGAAGGTCTTGTAGATGAGATTCAACAGGCTGTTCCTTGTCGCCCATTTAGGAATTTTGTCTTTATCTTTCAATTCATTTCTCCGCTTTTTTATAGTATTATAGCAGAAATATTTCGAGTATAAAGCGCATATCGTCAAAAGGATATTTCATACCGGTTTTCCGGATGCGGGCTCCCCTTTTCTTACCCTTAAAAATTTTCGAATGCAGATATAATCTTTTTTCGGTTTCACCGGCAACACGGAAAGTGGTATAATATTTGTCAGGGAGGTGGTCTATTGAACAGGGAACTATTGAAAAAAAACTTTGAAGGTCGCCAGTTTATAGTAGAGTTCTTTGACGATAAGAATTCTCTTTTGTCATACCTCAAAGAGAATGTAAAGAACGAGGTCATTGCCTTCGGGGGCAGCGCCACGGTATCCGAACTTGATTTGCCGTTTGTACTTGAAGAAAAGAACAGCATAATATGGCATGCCAAAAGCGGGGATTCTGCAAGATATCTCGGTTTTTCCGTCGACACATATTTTCTTTCCGCAAATGCCGTTTCCGAAACGGGCTATATTGTAAATATCGACGGCAACGGAAACCGGGTTGCAGCCAGTCTTTTCGGACCGAAAAGAGTGATATACATTATAGGAAAGAACAAAATCACACCCTCTCTTGAAGAGGCGATGGACAGGGCGAGGAATGTTGCCGCTCCGAAAAATGCAAAGAGGCTTTCCGTTTCCACACCCTGCGCCGCAAAGGGAGACAGGTGTTACAAATGTGAGCTTGATAATAAAATCTGCAGAGCCACAGTGATAATAGAGAGGGCGACCAGTCCGCGCACCGAACTTCTCTTTGCAGACTTTGATCTCGGTTTTTAACTTTAATAAGAAAAAAACAAGGCCTCACCCATGGGAGTGAGGTCTTTATTCATTCAATAAGTTGAGGGGTTACAAGGGTTTCAGTCATTTTGTTCCCAGCGGCTTATTCCCTCCGCCTCTTTGCGTATATCGCAGTAGCTTTTATATCTGGTTTCGGATATTTCCTTGCTTTTGACCTTTTCTATAACGGCACACCCTATCTCCGATGTATGCGAGCAGTCGTTAAATCTGCATTTTCCGATATACGGGGAGATTTCGGGAAAGAGATGTTCAATCTCATCGGCGTAAAGAGGCTGTTCTCTTTCGGTATCGATATATGAAAACCCCGGCGTATCCGCCACGCTGCCGCCTTCAAAGTCGTAGATTTCCACCGCCCTCGTAGTGTGCCTGCCCCGGCCGAGTTTTCTGCTGATTTTGGCCGTTTCGAGATCGAGATGTGAGAATAACCGGTTTAATACGGTTGATTTACCGACACCGGTGTTGCCGGCAAATACCGACAGTCCGCCCTTCATCATCCCGATTATTTCCTTGTCCGCATTTTCCATGTTAATATCCGTTACCGAAAAACCGGCTTTTTCATATATTCCAGATAACCCGTCGTCTTTTAACAGATCTGTTTTCGTGATGATTATATCGGGAAATATCCCCTTCTTTATGCAGATTGCGGTCATTTTGTCGATAACGGTGTAGTTGGGCGAAGGTTCGACGGTTGAAATAACGATGAACACCCTGTCGACATTAGCTATCGGCGGTCTTAAAAAGCTGTTTTTCCGTTCGTGAATTTCCGTTATTACATAGTCCCCGTTGACCTCTTCTATTTCGACAAAATCTCCCGCCAGGGGTTTTATATTTATATTCCGGAATATGCCTTTCGGCTTGGTTTCAACAACACCATCGGCGGTTTTTACATAGTAAAACCCGCCGATTCCTTTAATAATTATATTTTTTTCAGTAGTGCCGTTTCCCATTATGGCTTGACTTGAGGGTTGAATCCGCCGATTGCCGCATTCAAAACTGAAAGCGCCGAATCGACCTCCGCCTGTGAGGCGTTCGGTTTTGCAACTATATTCTTTGCGGCATTCAAGGCATTTACAAGTCCGTCCATTGCAGTCTGCGAAACCCAGCTCTCTCCCGAAAGAATTTCGGGTTCGCTTCCGTCTCCGGCCGGGCTCACCTTGACTCCCGCCATTTTAGCTTCTGCGGTGGCTATTGCCGCAATCAGGTTCGCTTTATTGACGACAACGGGGGCGTTCATCACAAATGACGAAGAATGGTCCTGAGCCAAAGTAATAGTTCCGTTGTCAAAGTTAATGTGGTATTCATATAACAGCTGCCCTTCCACAAACACTTTCAGAACACCGCCGCCCGAACTCTTCACCACTATGGATGCCGTCGTGGGTCCCGCAGTTATCTGCTCTCTGTAAATTTCGTTGTCGTTGAGGGTACCGTAATGGGAATAGGTTGTTTTGCCGCCGACCGAATAGGGAAGCTTGTAATTGACTCCCAGTTCATGTTCGGTCTTTCCCTTGCTGACCGTGACATTGACCTTTGTGCCCACCTCAACCTGCATTTTAGGGATAAGTTCCTGGCCAATTATCGTACCTATCGGAGCCTCGTCCTCCACTTCAGTGATTTCACCCATACTGAGGAAATTCTGAGTCAGCACCACCCTTGCCTCCGCCTGAGACATACCCACCAATTCGGGTACATATACCGTGGACACTCCTCCGCCTGACGACGGGTTTATATAAAGGGTTACCACCTCTCCGGCACGCCTTTTTTCTCCCGAATCGGGCGATGTCATATATGCTTCGTTCGGGCCGACGCCTTCATTCGGTTTGAGATCCACCCTGACGGCAAAACCTTCACTTTGGAGAAGTTTTATCGCCTCTCCGGTTTTGAGACCTCTCACCGACGGGATGGTTCTTATTTCGGGTCCCTTGCTCACCTTCAAGGTGACCGTACTTGTCTTTTTTATCATCAGAGGAGGTACGGGTGTCTGGTCATAGACAACCCCTACTCCGATTTTGTCATCGGAATTGAATTCTTCAACCACCTCGAAATGAAACTTGTAATCGGGATTCTGCTTTATGGTCTCGATATTCATACCGACAAAATTCGGAAGCTCAACATCTTCAACCGTCTTAAAGAGTGCGTTGTCTCCTGTATTGAATATGAGATAAACGAGTATCGCGGAACCTATAAGCGCGGCAAGAGTAATGCCGAGCATCGTCAGAGTTACACGTGTGGCAAATTTTTTCTTGGGTGCCGGCGCCTTGCTTGCCGCGCGCACCTGTTTTGTCGTCTCAACATATCTCGTGGGGGCGTCATCCGAAAAATATTTGTATTCGAATTTAATGCTCGGATTCTTTTTAAATTCGTCGATATCTCTCAACATCTGCGAAGCAGACTGATACCTTCTCGCCGGATCTTTTGCCATTGCCTTGAAGGTTATCTCTTCAAGAGCTTCCGGAACACTCGGGTTCGCCCGTGTTATGCTGTCGGGCACATCGGAAATCTGTTTTATTGCGACCGAAACGGCGCTGTCGGAATCAAAGGGCAGTTTTCCGGAGAGCATTTCGTACATCATAACTCCGGTGCTGTATATATCCGCCTTTGCATCGGTGGAGTCGCCCTTTGCCTGTTCCGGGCTGATATAGTGAACCGACCCTATTGCCTTGTCGGTAATGGTTCTTGTCTCGCTTCTCGAAAATCTCGCTATACCGAAGTCCATCACCTTGATAAGCCCGTCGGACATCAGCATGATGTTTTGAGGTTTGATGTCTCTGTGGACTATACCTCTGTCGTGTGCGTGCTGCAATGCTTTCAAAATCTGCTCGGTGAAATAGACCGTATCTTTCCAACCCAGACTGCCCTGTCTTTCGATATAGTCTTTGAGTGTTATTCCGTCAATCAGTTCCATGACGATGCACTGAACCTTGTCCGAAAAATTGACATCGAAAACCTTGACTATGTTCGGATGGGAAAGCAGGCTTATAGCCTTCGATTCGTTTTTAAATCTTCTTACAAACTCTTCGTTTCCGAGAAATTCCTCTCTGAGTATCTTTACAGCGACATCGATGTCTTCCAGCCTGTCGTGGGCACGATAAACATTCGCCATACCGCCCCTTCCGATAAGCTCGATTATCTCATATCTTCCATCGAGTCTTTTACCTATATGTTTATCCACTTCTTTCTCCTTTGTGGTTGATTTAAAAAACGACACGAACCGCGGTCGTTACTGTTCAAACACAACCGCCGTTACGTTATCTATTCCTCCGAGTTCGACAGCTCTCTTTACGAGGTTGTCTGCGGATTCAAAAAATTCGGAAGACCTGATGATACTGAGTATCTCACTCTCCTCCACCATATTTGTAAGTCCGTCGGTGCAGAGAAGCAATGTGTCGCCCTTTGATAATTTAATCTCATTATAATCGGGTACAATTTTTTTATCCACACCCAAAGCCCTTGTGATTATATTCTTGTTGGGGTGGCTCTTTGCCTGTTGTTCGGTGATTTTTCCGCTGTCGAGCAGTTCCTGAACCACCGAATGGTCGACAGTCAGCTGATTCATGTTTCTCTTGGAGATATGGTACGCTCTGCTGTCTCCGGCATGTACTATCTGTGCAAATGAATTTCTGATACATGCCATAACGACGGTGGTTCCCATCATTATTCTGCCTTCGCCCTCGGAACTGAGATTGTAGAGTATTTCGTTGCATTTAACAACCGCATCGAGCATGAATCTCTGCACCTCTGCGGGAGATGCGAGGTCGATGAGCGTGTCTTCGAAAGCTTGGCTCAAGTAACTTACGCAGACGTAACTTGCTTCACCTCCGGAAGTCACCCCTCCCATACCGTCACAAAGGACTATCCAATAGCTGTCGTCGCCGAGACGTCCCGCTTTGTAGCAGTCCTGGTTCTGTTCGCTCCGCAACCCAATATCCGTACTTGCGGTAATCCTCATTTATTCCTTCTTTCCACCCGAGGTTATCACGGTATTTCTGAGCTGTCCGCAGGATGCCATAATATCGGCTCCCAACGTGCGCCTCAACGTGACATTTGCACCTCTAAGGTTCAATTCGTCGCAAAATCTTTCAGCGTTTTTTCTGTCGGTATTTGGTATTCCCTTTTCGACACTGTTTACAGGTATCAGATTAATATGGGCCGAAATCCGCTTCGATATGGATAAAAGTCCGGCCGCATCCTCTAAATCATCGTTAAATCCGGGTATCACCGCATACTCAAGAGTTACTCTTCTCGAGGTGGTTTTATAGTAGTATATACAGCTGTCCACCAACTCTTCAAGCGGGTATTTTTTTGCTACCGGCATGATAGCGCGTCTTTTTTCGTCGGTAACCGCATGAAGCGAGACCGAAAGGGTTATTCCCCTTTTTTCATCCGCCAGCATTCTTATCTTATCCGCCAGACCGCAGGTCGAAATCGTCACTCCCCTGTTTGAGAGTCCGTATCCGGATTTGTCGGTAATAATATCATAAAATGAAAGCACATTGCAAAAATTGTCGAGAGGTTCTCCCGTGCCCATAAGCACCACATTGGATATCTTTCTGCCGCGCATTTCCGAAGCGAGATAAATCTGTGACAACATCTCTCCGGGAGTCAGGTTTCTGTTAAGCCCTCCTTTTGAGGATGCACAAAAACTGCAACCCATTCTGCAACCCGCCTGTGTCGAGATGCAGACGCTTGTTCCGAAACGATAGTCCATCACAACCGTCTCCACCGCCTGACCGTCGGAAAATGCCGTAAGATATTTTGAAGACCCGTCCTCCGAATGAAGCGCATCGATGACAAGCGCCTTCGGAATGTCAAACTCCTTTGAAAGACGTTCTCTCAAATCGCGGGGAAGGCTGCTCATTTCGTTGATATTCTTGACACGGTTTCTGTGGAGAAAGGAAAAAATCTGCTCTCCCCGATAGGGCAAACACCCCATATCTTTCATGACTTCTTTCAACCTGCCTTTTGTCATGGAAAGAAGATCATTTTTGCAATTTGATTCTACCATAATCTCCTCAGAGTTGCTATAAAAAAGCCTTCTTTGTTATCGTTTCCCGGAAGCGATATCAGAAAATCTCCGTCGCAACTCTCAAAACCGAAAAACTCGCGGTGAAGAGGCGTAAAGTTTTGATTTTCAGACAAAAATCTTCTAACAACTCCTTCATTCTCTCTTCTGTCCAAAGTGCAGGTGCTGTAAACCAGGATGCCGCCGGTCCTAAGATATTTTGAACTCTCTGACAATATTGAAAACTGCAGCTCAAACAAATCGTTTGACGCGGGTTGTTTCAGTCGTATCTCGGGCTTTGAGGCCATCTCTCCGAAACCGGAGCAGGGCACATCACAAAGCACTCTGTCCGCTGAATTAAAGAGGCTTTTATCCGGGCTTACGGCGTCTACCACTTTCGGGATTATCGACCGTATCCCTTCCCTCTCGGCTGCCCGTTTTACAAGATTCAGTCTGCTTTCACTTGAATCGAATGCAAAGACTCTTCCTGTGTCTCTCATCTCCTGGACAATGGTAAGCGCCTTTCCGCCGGGAGCGCTGCAGGTATCTACCACAGTCATCCGTTCCTTCGGATCAAGCGCCTTAACAACTGTTTGTGCGGCGGCACTCTGAGGTCTGATAAGACCTGAAGAAAAAAGGTCGGTCTGCACCACCCTTCCCGATGAAACGGTAACCGCTCCGCTCGGTTCGGATTCTTCGGCATCAAATCCCCTGTCAGTTAACATTCTGACAACTTCCGACGGCATTGTCTTCAGCGTGTTTACTCTGAGCTGCATCTTTCTGCCGCCGAAACCGTTTCTTAAAATTTCGAAAGCGCGCTGACCATACTGTTCATACATCATCTTTGCAAGTTCAAGGGAAACCGAACAGGTTATCGACAGTCTTTTGACATTATCCGAAATACCTTTATGCGCATTGACATCGTATGCCGAAACCTTTCTCAACACGGCATTAATCAAAGACGCCGCCGAACTCTTTTTAAAGGATTTCGCAAGTTTAACACTTTCATCTATTGCGGCATAGGCGGGTATGTTGTCGGAAAAAATCAGCTGGAATACTCCGGATCTCAAGACTGCTCTTATCTCCGGGTCCAGCTTATCTATACCTTTTTTCAGAAATTTATCGAGAATAAAGTCGCTTGTCGTCTGTCTTTCAAGAGACCCGTAAAACACGGCAGCGGCAAATGAAACCTCATCGGAAGAGAGGTCGGTGTCCGATATGAGACTATCGAAAACGAGATTTGAATAGCCGCCTCTTTCCACCGCCATGAGAGTCTCGACAACGAGACGTCTTTTTCTGTCGTTCATTTTCTCCTTCTGCCGCCTAAAAACACCAAAACAAATCTCAAAATCTGTGCAACGGAGAGAATCAGCGCCGCCACATAGGTCATTGCCGCAGCGGACAGCACCTTTCTCGCCCCCGACAGTTCGTTGCTCTCCAGCATGCCTGAACCTTCCAGTACCGCTATTGCCCTTCTGCTGGCATTAAATTCGACGGGCAGTGTAACAAGTTGAAAAACCGCTACTGTGGAAAACAGTATCACTCCGATGAGTATGAGCGGCTCAATGGACAGTATGATGCCCAGAATTATCATCGGCATGGATAGAGCGGATCCGATGTTGGTGACTCCGATGATGGCGCTTCTTATCTTTATCGGAAAGTATTCCTGTGCATACTGAACAGCATGTCCCGCTTCATGCGCAGCCACACCGACGGCGCCGACGGAATCACTGTCATAAACCGAATCCGAAAGATATACAATTCTGCTTTTCGGGTCGTAGTAGTCGGTGAGTTCGCCCGGAACTCTCATTATCTGAACATTGGCAAGTCCGTTGTCATCGAGTATTTTTCTTGCCGCCATATATCCCGTAATTCCCCGCAAAGTGCGGTATTTGCTGTACCTGCCGAAGGTGCTCTTCACCTTTGCTGACGCCAACAACGATATAACTATCGCCGGCAAAACCAAAATTATGTAATATATATCAAATCCTATTCCGTAATAAGGCATTTATTTCTCCTCTTTCAGGTTAGCGCTTCCATATATTTCATCTATAAAATCTCCCGTCTTAAAGCGTCTTCCGAGAGAAAACTCTTCTCCGCTCATCGCCCTCTTTCCGCTCTGCTGGATTTTCACAATCTCAAGCGACCCGTCCTTTGTTCCGATAATCAGAGGATTTACCGACAGTACTTCGCCGGGTTTGCCCGAGAGATTGGAAGCGGCGGCTTTATGCACCTTTATGTCGCTGCCTTCTCTTTTGAAATAAGCGACCGGCCAAATACAGAGTCCCTTGACTTTTCCTAAAATTTCCCCGGTCGAATCAAAGAAAGAAAAGAGTCCCATCTCCCTTTTGATTAGTCCCGCATAGCTCGCCGATTCCTCATTCTGCAGCGTAGCTGAAACACCTTTTTCTTCAATATCGCGAAGGGTTTCGATAACCAGCTTTGCTCCCAGAGACGATACCGCGGAAAAAAGCGATTTCGCATCATCCTCGGCAGCAATTTCGATTTCCTCAGATGAAATGATGTCGCCGGTATCTATCCCTTCATCCATCTGCATAATCGTAACACCGGTCTTTTTATCGCCGTGCATGAGAGCATATTGAACGGGCGCCGCCCCCCGCCATCTCGGAAGGAGTGATGCGTGAATATTTATAAACCCGTACCTCGGCACCGCAAGCGCCTCTTTCGGGATAATTTTGCCGTATGCCATCACCACCGCCACATCTGCGGACAATGCCTTAAGCTCGCTTAAAAAATCTTCGTTCCTGATTTTTTCGGGCTGGAAAACAGGCAGTCCGAGGCTCTCCGCCGCAACCTTTACTTCGGGAGGGGTAATTATTCCCTTTCTTCCCGTTTTCCTGTCGGGCTGGCAATAAACACCTGCCACATCGTGGTGTTTTGCTATTTCAATCAGGGGAAGTGTCGCTATGTCGGGTGTTCCGAAGTAAACAACTCTCAAATCAATTCTCCGTCAGGGTTATTCCGGCCTTTTGCATCTTCTTCGCTGTCTTCGGGAGGCTCTTCCACCAGATCAACAAAGAGAATGCCGTTTAAATGGTCTATTTCATGACAAGCCGCTCTGGCGGACAGATCGGAAAATTCTCTCGTAAAAGGATTACCATTCCTGTCCTGCGCCTTTACCGTCACCTTTTGAGGCCGACGAACATATCCGTATTTTCCGGGAAAAGACAGACAGCCTTCGTCCATTCCAACCTCACCCTCGCTGTCTATTAATTCGGGGTTTAACAGTTCAACTATTTCCTCGCCGTCGACAATGATAGCCGCTTTCCTCAATATTCCGACCTGAGGAGCGGCAAGCCCCAATCCGTTAGCCTCCTCCATCGTATCCCTCATATCGTCCAGGAGCTCGGATATCCGCGCATTGAAATCGGTAATCGTTCTGGTCCTTTTTCTCAAAACAGGGTCTTCATCTTTAAAAATCGTTCTTATTGCCATTATTCCCTCGTATTTGTCTATTCAATGTAATTATATTCTAAAAATATAGATAAATTTTTAATAAATCAACAAATGCTGTTTGAATATATTATTCCGAATCGTCATAAAAATTGACATAAATCCTGACGTCGGAGAATTCTCTGTTCTCATAGTACTCTTTAGTGACGCCGTCCATCATTTCGACGAAATTTTCGTCTCCGCGACTCTTTATTGTGAGTTTGTACCGGTAATTGTCACCGGCATACGACACTCTCATTGGAACGGGACCGAGTACTCTAATGGGAATCTTCTCTCCCTCCGTGACCTTTTTTTCAATGAGCTTTAATATATATCCCGACGCTTTTATAACCTTTTTCTCGTCTTTTCCCAATATTCCGACAGAACTTATCGAGCAAAAAGGCGGGTAGAGATGAGCCTTTCTCGAAATTATTTCCCATTCGTAAAAGGAACGGTAGTCCTGTTTTGCCGCAAGTTCTATAACCTTGTTTGTCGGATCGAGCGTCTGTATAACCGCACTCCCCTTTTTTTCTCCCCTGCCGCTTCGCCCGACCACCTGGGTTAACATGGAAAACGTTCTCTCATTCGCTCTGAATGACGGCATCAGCAAAAGCTGATCCACCGACAATACTCCGACCAAAGTCACATTGTCGAAATCCAGTCCCTTTGCAACCATCTGAGTACCTATGAGGATATCGTACTTTCTCTCCGAAAACGCCTTTATTTTGGCGGCTGCGGATCCTTTTTTAGATACTGCGTCAAAATCGAGTCTCATGATTTTCGCTTCGGGAAACGCTTCGGCGAGCTGTTCTTCAATCTTCTGGGTACCTATTCCGAGGTTTCTGAGTTCGCCCTCACATTTCTCACACTTGTCAAAGTAACTCCTTGAAAAACCGCAGATGTGGCAGATAAATCTGTTTTTTATCTTGTGATAGACAAGCGCACTGTCACAATATCTGCACTTTACCGGTTCTCTGCAGCTCCTGCACAATGTAAGGGTTCTATATCCGCGACGGTTTAAAAGCAATATGCACTGCTCTCCCCGCGCTATCCGCTCTTTTATTTTTTCCGCGAGTTCAAGACTTATAAGTCCCGAATTTCCAAGCATCATCTCTTCCCTCATGTCGATAATCTCCACATCGGGAAGAGGCATGTCCTTATACCTCTCTTCCAGACTTACGAGGTTGATTCTTCCCTTCACCGCATCGTGATAACTTTCTATTGAGGGGGTGGCGGAAGACAAAACAAGATGGGCGCCGTGTTTCTTTGCTCTGTATGCCGCGGTCTCAACGGCACTGTATCTCGGATTCTGTTCCGAAAGATAACTTTGTTCCTGATGCTCGTCTATTATTATAATTCCGATGTTTTTAATCGGCGCAAATATAGCGGAACGGGTTCCCACGACGATGTCGCAGTCTCCGTTTCTTATTCTCTCCCACTGAATATGTCTCTCTCCGTCGGAAAGCGAGCTGTGAATCAGACCGACTCTGTCGCCGAAGAGGCGTCTGAGCCTGTAAATCATCTGGGTAGCCAAAACGATTTCCGGAACGAGTACTACGGCCGTCTTTTTTTCTGCCAGCACCTTCTCCACGAGTTTTACGAATATCACCGTCTTTCCGCTGCCGGTGACGCCGTAAAGCAAAGTCGTATTCCTCTTTTTGTTATCAATCCGTCCGGAGATGCAGTCAAAAGCTTTCTGTTGATTCTGCGTGAGTTCAAAATCAATGTTTTTATCCAGCTCATCCCCAAATAATTCGGGTTCTTTGAGTCTCTCTTCCCCCCTCAAAGCCCCGGCTGCCACCAGTTTATCTATCACGCTTTTAGACACCTGCGTTTCTGCTCGAATCTGTCTCAGGGTCATACCTTTTTTCTCGGACATTATAGTGTCGTAAATCTCTCCCTGCCGTTTTGTCAATTTAGTTTCATTTGCAACTTCATTTGCCAAATACACCGTTTCGAGGTGCGAGGAGGGGGAGGTAAGCGTCGGAGATTTCCCCATAAGGTCGACAATCAGTCTGCTGTTTTTGGGGAGAACGGCTTTTATTGCGTCAAAGTACCTGCACAAAGTATTTTTTTTGATATAAAAAACCAAATCGACGAGGTCACCGCTTAAAACGGGTTCTCCCCTTTCGATTTCAAGGATTTCCTTTATATTATCCGTATCGATGTTGCAGGGTGTGTCAACACCCAAAATAACACCTATTCTCGGCTTTGATCTCCCGAAAGAGACCAGCACCCTCGCACCTAAAGACACATGTTCTCTCAGATGCTCGGGAACGGAATAGGTGTACAGTTTGTCATTTTTAACGGATGTGTCGGAGACGGCAACTTCGACAAGATGTCGTTTTATTTCATCTGTCAAACGCCGATTCATCTTCTTGCAAGTTGTATTTTATTGTTGCAGAGTTCTTCTATGGCTATATTTATCGGTTTATCCGGCAACTTCACCTTGTTTTCGTTGGCTTTTTCCAATATGTCTCTTGACCGTTTTGCAATCGCTACGACAAGACCGAAAGCACTGCCGTCATTACCTATATATTTCTCCATATCAGGTATTATCATGTTTTTCCTCCTTTTTGTTCTGCCAAAAATCAATTGTATCTTCAAGTTTTTTGGCACATTCTCTGAATTTTACGTTTTCTATAACAAAATCGTAGTCCGCAAGGTGTTTTAGTTCTTCTTCGGCTATTTCCAGCCTTTTTTCGACCTCCCAGTTCTCCTCAGTGTCTCTGAGTCTCAGTCTTCTTTCAAGTTCTTCGATGGAGGGGGGCACTATAAAGACGAGAAGCGATCCGGGATACAACTCCTTGATTTTCTTCGCACCGTTGAACTCTATTACCAACACCACCGTCTGCCTGTTTACAAGCTTCTCTTCAATCTCCTTTTTAGGGGTACCGTAATAATTTCCGGCATATTCGGTGTACTCCACCATTTCCCCTTCGGATATTCTGTGTTCAAACTCTTCTCTCGAAACGAAATAATAATGGCTGCCCTCAATTTCATAATCTCTCTTTGGCCTTGAAGTCATCGAAACGGCGAGCTCAATATCGGGTCGCCGGTGCATGAGTTCCATAACCACCGTGTCCTTGCCGCAGCCGGACGGTCCTGATACCACCACGAGATATTTTTGATCAAACTTCTTCAATCGCTTCCTCCTCATCGCATCTCTTCAAAATACTGTCGGGGGTAAGTGAAGAGAGAACGATATGACCCGAATCGAATATTATGACCGATTTTGTCTTTTTCCCGAAACTCGCATCGATGAGATATCCGCGGTCTGATGATTCTTTCACTGCCCTTTTTATGGGGGCGGAATCGGGATGAACAACCGCCAGTATTCTGTCTCTTGATACCAAATTTCCGAACCCTATATTTACAAGCTTCATATTATTACTCTATATTCTGTACCTGTTCTCTGATTTTTTCTATTTCAGCCTTCATATCCACAACAGTCGAGGTATCTTCAAGTCCGCCGCACTTTGAACCTATGGTGTTGGCCTCTCTGTTCATCTCCTGTATGAGAAAGTCCAGTCTTCTTCCAACAGGTTCATCTGATTTGAGCATCTCCCTCATCTGTGAAAAGTGACTCTTTAACCTTGTCGTCTCTTCTTCAACCGATGACCTGTCGGCATATATGGCGGCTTCCAGCAGTATCCTGCTCTCGTCTATCGATGTGCCTTCCAAAACCTCGCTCATCTTTTCAAACAGTCTTTCCCTGTAAAGATTAAGGCGTTCGGTCGAGTTTTTGTCGAGTTTTAAAGCCATTTCCTCCAACATCGACAGTCTCTCTTCTATATCCTCCTTGAGGGCTTTGCCCTCATTCAATCTCATTTCCACCAGTTCCGAAAGGGCATCTTTCACAACCTTCAAAACCTTCCGGGTAAGACTTTCCTCATCAGCTTCTGCCTCTGAAATTTCCAACACGTCGGGATACTTAATTATAGTTTCGAGCCTGGCTTCTCTCTTAACCCCAAGCTCCTTTGCAATTTCCGATATCGCCTCAAAATATTTTCTCGCAAGATTCACATTCGGCAGTATTTCGATGTCTTCTTTACCTTTGGATTTTATTTTGAGGTTGAGATCAATCTTCCCTCTTTTTATCTCTTCGTTTATAACCGCTTTGAGGCTGTCTTCCAGAAAGCCGCAACTTCTCGGAACCCTTTGATACACCTCGAGATACCGGTGGTTCACGCTCCTCATCTCCACCGTAATCTCCATGTCTTCAAATGCTTCAAATCCTCTGCCGAAGCCTGTCATACTTTTAATCATATATCTACCAAAATTTCAAAATCCGCTAAAATTTGAAATCGGATAAACCGCAACTGTCGCAGGAGCCGGAACATCCCCCCGAATCCGACATTCCACAGGAGCCGGAAGATTCAAAGATGTCCTCCGTCAGATACTCCTCGTTCAGCCTGACTCCGATCATGGCGGCAAATATCACCAGCTCGTCATTCGTGCCGGAGATTTTAAAAAGTCCGTTTCCATAGTAATCGGCATAGTTTATCGTCGCTCTGCCCAATCCGTCGGCTAAGGCAAAATCCTTCGGCGCAGTGTGGAGCGACTTTATGTCGATCACTTTGTCATCTCCCATTACAAAAAGAGAGTAGCCTATCATTTCGCCGTTTTCCGTCGCGACGAATGCCGACATCCCCTCTCTGTCTTCGGTTATTCCTTCAACCTGTGTTGCGTCTTTTTCCACCTTAATTTCAAGCATTGTTCTTCTCCGTTATTTTTTTGCCGTTTTCTTCAACCGCCCCACCTCTTCCGCAGACAATTTTCTGTACTGTCCCGGTCTCAGGTTTTTGAGCTCTATGTTTCCGACAGCCGTTCTCTTAAGCCTCTTCACGCTTAACCCCAGGCTCTCACATATGCGTCGCACCACCCTGTTTCTCCCCTCCGTCAGGGTTATCTCAAAAACCGTACTGCCGGGTCTTTCACCCGTTACCCTGAAAAAGGTGGGATACACCATTCCGTCGTCGAGTTGAATACCGGCAAATATCCTATCGGCATCATCCTGCGTCATGGCGGGGGCGACCGTCACCCGGTAAGTCTTTTCTATATTTGACGAGGGGTGTGAGACGAGGTTGGAAAACTCCCCGTCGTTTGTCATCAGCAACAACCCCTCGGAGAGTTTGTCGAGTCTGCCTACGGGGTAGAGTCTTGTGTTTTCCTCCGCCACCAGATCCGTTACGCACCTTTCGGCATAAGGATCGTGCATAGTGGAAACATATCCCCTCGGTTTATAGAGTGCGAGATATATCTTCTCCCTGCATTCCTTTCGATCAACACGCCTTCCGTCAACCAATACGGTATCGCCTCTTTCGACTTTATCGCCGGGCTTTACCTTTCTGCCGTTGACCTTGATCCTCCCTTCCGACATCAGTTTTTCCGCCTGTCTTCTGCTGCAGAATCCTATGTCGGAGAGGTATTTCTGTATCCTCAATTTAAGATTCGGATTCTTCTTTTTTCGGTTTCTTAAATGTCGCGGAGAGCTTGTCTATCAGTTCGGGAACGGTTTTAATGATGTTTTCCGCTGCCGATGCTTTGTTGGTATCGACATGAAGTATCCTCACCCCGTCAGCGTCGGAAACAAGAAACGCGAGCGGTGTCATCGAAATACCGCCTGCTACGCCTCCGCCGAAACGAATTGATTTTCCTTCCTTCTCGGGCAGGTCGGTTCCCCCCGACCCGAAGCCGAAAGAAAGTTTGGATACCGGTATTGCGGTTATCCCCTCACCCAAAGTGATGGCATTTCCGATCACCGTATCGGTACCGGCTATTTCCTTGAACTTTTCAAGCGCAATCCGTATGGTGTCACTCATTTTATTTTCGTCAGACATATGATCCTCCAACATTCTTGCTGTTTAGTGTTTTCGCTCTTTTCGGGCTTTTTTCAATCCCTTTAAATTTGAAATAGTTTAACGCCAATCTCAATGCCGCATAGACAATTATAATCGGCGACAGGGTTATTTTACAATCAATTTTTTCTCTCAATTTGCCTGTGGCGAAATAATCGGGAAGAACCTCAAGCTTTTTACAATCAAGTTTTATGAGCTTATCCAGGAAATTGCAGACAACCCCCATCGAAGACCATATAAGGCCGGCGTTCATTCCCGCCTTGCCGGCGTCTTCCCCCCTCGCAACGAGACGCAGGGTTTTGAACTTAACGGTTATACTCTTTAGAACGGTCTTCAAAAACCGAATTATCGGCTGCTTCATATCTTTTGCGGTCTGAAGCACATTCTTAAAATCGGTCTTTTTCTTTTCCTTCTTCCCTTTCTCCTTTTTCTCCTTTATCGCTTTTTTCTTTTCCGCAGACTTTCTTAGTTTCATCAGATTAAATCGTAAAAAGAGGACCCTCGCATATGCAGTAAACTTTTTGTCCGCATACCTTATTCTCACGGTAACGGGAACCGCCAACAGCAAAAGCGCGGCAATTAAAAGAAAAATTATAATACCGGGAATTGAAATCAAAATGTATAACAGATATTTCAAACCGTTTCCTCACCGCCTTCGGTAGAAGAAGCATCGGAAAACTCCAGATTTTCCTGATGTACTGGGGGAAGCTGAGTTAAGTCGGACAACCCGAAACATCGAAGAAAGGTATCAGTGGTCTTGAAACTGACAGGTCTTCCGGGAAGGTCGAGTCTCCCCGCCTCCGTTATCAAATCCTTTGACAGCAGGTTTGACACGGAAGAAGAACTGTCAACGCCTCTTATCCTGTCAATAAAGGAACGGGACACCGGCTGATTGTAGGCAATGATGGACAAAACCTCCAAAGCCGCCTGCGAAAGAGGGGTGTTTCTCCTGTTGTCGAGAGCTTTTTCCACATATTCCTTAAATTCGTCGGCGGTCGACATCTGGTATCTGCCCGCCAGTTTGAGAATCCTAATTCCCCTGTTCTCCCGCTCAAGCTTTGTTTTGAGTTTTTCTATTGCAGACACCGCTTCGCCCACTTCACAACCGACAACTTCGGAAATTTTTTCAGCTTCTATCGGTTCGGCTAAGGCAAAGAGCAAGGCTTCAATGATAGCCGTTCTTTCCGGTTCTTTCAATGTCCGCCCCCGTTCCCATGGACTTTTGATTTGTCCCTGTCAATTCTTTCGGATATTTCTCCGGTCTTTTTTACGGTTATTCTTCCCGCCCTTATCAGTTCAAGCAATCCCAGAAAGGTCGTAACCATCTCTCCTCTCGGAGATTTCTTGGTAAACAGCTGTGAGGCATTTTTTAAAATCCCTCTTTTTATCTTTCTCAGGATATCAAGAATTCCGCTTGCCACATTTGTCTTTCGTGTAACGACGATTTTCTCGAATTTGGATACGGCTTCCTCCTGCCCGAGTTCACCCCTGTCCATCAACGCAAGGTAGGAGTCGAGGAGCACTATGGGAGGGTGGTTCAATCTGTATGTAGCGGGAAAATCAACCTTCATCGGTTCCCTTACATATACCTTGATGCGGTTCATCATATCCCGAAACTCGGCCGCCGCAATTTTGCAGTTTGAATATTCTATAAGCTCGCCTACAAGCTCTTCCTCAAGTTTTTGCGTTTCCTCGCTTCTCGGCAAAAGCTGATATGTCTTAATGTGGAGAAGTCTTGCAGCCATCTCGATGAACTCGCTGTCGGTGTCGGGATCGTTGATGGAATGCTCATTCATATAGTCGAGATACTGGTCTATAACTACCGACAATCTGATATCGGTCAAACTCATTTTGTTTTTCAGAACAAGCGTCAGCAACAGGTCAAGAGGGCCCTCAAAATTTTCGAGTTTGTAATTCAATACGCCGTTTCTAATCGGAGAGTCCTGCAAATTAAGACCTCCAAATCATTGCGAACGATACCCGTCCGAAAAACACGGTTGATATGTCCAACAGGTTAAATACGGCATTTGTTACGTAAGACAACGGCCTGCTTAAAACTCCGGTAAACAATAACAGCATGACGCCGAGAAAGATATATCTTTCGTATGCAAGGACTTTAAAATAAATCTTCTCCGGCAACAGCAGCATGACTATCTTTGAACCGTCAAACGGCGGAATAGGAATCATGTTGAAAACACCGAGCACGATGTTTATTCTGCACAGATATAGGAGAATATACACCGCAAAATAGGCAAGGTTTGATTTG
Source organism: Oscillospiraceae bacterium (assembly GCA_012520915.1). GTDB lineage: Bacteria > Bacillota > Clostridia > Oscillospirales > Ruminococcaceae > WRIP01. Next base: position 163,166 of record JAAYNJ010000017.1, on the reverse strand, counting down.
AGCGACAGGGGCAATAAAAGCTTAAACAGGGCGAGACTTATATATGCAAGTATTATATTCGATACCGGACCGGCAAAAGACGAAATCGCCATGCCGAGCCGTTTGTTGTGGTAGTATCTCGGATCGACGGGGACGGGTTTTGCCCATCCGATTCCGAAAAGCAGCATACTAAGCGATCCCATCAGGTCAAAATGTCTCATGGGGTTAAGGCTTATCCTTCCGAGCCGTTTAGCTGTGGGGTCTCCGAGCTTGTAAGATACCCACGCATGTGCGGACTCGTGCACCGGTATTGATATTAAAAGCGAAATTACCCTTGCGGCCATTTCAAGGGCCGACATGGTACCGAAACTTCTCAGCAAATCGCCAACACCTCTAATAATGTATATCCAAATTATTATACATTAATTTCAAAGATATTTCACTTTACTTTTTCCCGAAGTTTTGCGGAAATTCCTGCAGGCTTCGGGTTGCCCGTTATAGTGAAACGTCCGGCTGTGAATCGGATAATCCGGTTGCCGATTCCGAATTGTCGCCGGAACCCTTAATTTCAGTAAACAATCAATCGAAACGAAAAAAATAATTGCTTTTAATTTATTTTTCTGTTAATATACCTTTTGCGACTATTGTCGGTATTTTTATGCCGCATATATAATCGGTGCGCGGAAGGCTCCGCCCCGGCAAATTCAACTATCGCATGAAAAGGAGGTGCAGTAATGGCAAAGTGCATCAGCTGCGGTAAAGGGACTTCTTTCGGAATCACAATCTCCCACTCCCACAGACGTTCCAACAGGAAGTATAAAGCTAATATCAAAAAAGTCAAAGCTATCATAGACGGCTCTCCGAAAAGGGTAAACGTCTGTACCCGCTGTATCAAGTCCGACAGAATACAAAGAGCTATCTGATTTTTAAGATATCAAAATCGAAGTCGCAGGGAAGATTTCCCTGCGACTTTTTTGTTTTAAAAAAACAGTTATTGCGCTCTCTTTATCATTTATCCTTCTTTTTCACCTTTAGCTTATTTTCCCTTCCCTCCATGAGTCTCTTGATATTTTCGCGATGCGCATAAAATATCAGCACCGTGGAAATGGCAAAAAACACGGTGGTGTTTATCCAGTATTTTTCCTCAATAATGCAGATTACGGCGTTTACAACCGGAAGAAGCGCAGCCGATACAAGGCCGGACACCGATGTAATTCTCCAGATTAAAAAAGTCAGCAAATAAATGACCAGCAACACCAGAAAGACCTTGTAGTTCAATATTATGAGAATACCTCCCATTGTCATTACCCCTTTTCCCCCTCTGTATTTGAAAAACACTGGGTAGAGGTGGCCGATAAGCACCAGGAGAGCGGCAAAAGTGCCGCCGGTATATCTCTCAAATCCGACGAGCTTAAAGAGGTTGTAACCTATATATACCGCGAGCACGCCTTTTAAAAAATCGAAAAGCCCTGTCAATATCCCTGCCGCGGGACCTACAGACCGAAAGACATTTGCGGTGCCCGCATTTCCGCTGCCCTTTTTCCTTATATCCTCTTTCGTAAAAATATAGGTAACGATTATGGCAAAGCAGATAGACCCCAAAAGATAGCTCGAGACGGCAACCGCAGCCACCGCTGCTATTTTGTGGTAGACGGTTATTTCATTTACGGCAGTTAATAAGGTCAACATTTTTATGAGTCCCTTTCCCTGACGATGATTCTGACGGGCGTGCCTTCAAGACCGAAGGTCGATCTTATCTGGTTTTCGATATATCTCCTGTATGAAAAATGAAACAGGTCGGCTCTGTTTACAAAAATAACAAAGGTCGGCGGTCTTGTCGAAGGTTGCGTGATATAAAAAATCTTGAGTCTTTTTCCCTTATCCGAGGGAGGTTCGACTCTGGCAACCGCCCTTGCCAGCATGTCGTTGAGCTTGCCGGTGGATATCCTCATGCTGTTCTGCTCGTCTACAAACTTTATGAGTTCAAGCAGTCTGTCCACCCTCTGTCCCGTCTTTGCGGAGATAAATATTATGGGCGCGTAGGACATAAAGGAAAAGTCCGACATGTATTTTTTTCTCATCGCATCCATTGTCTTGTTGTCTTTTTCAATTATATCCCATTTGTTGACTGCAATGATACAACCCTTACCCTCTTCGTGCGCGTAACCGGCAACCTTGCTGTCCTGTGCGACAAACCCTTCGGAGGCATCTATCATTATCACAGCCACATCGGAACGCTCAACCGCGGAAAAAGCCCTCATTACGCTATATCTCTCAACTCCGCTTTCCACCTTGGACTTTCTTCTTATTCCCGCCGTGTCGATAAAGATAAATTTGCCGGCATCATTTTCCACCTCCACATCGACGGCATCTATGGTAGTCCCCGGCATATCGGAAACTATCATGCGTTTTTCCCCCAAAAGGAAGTTTACGAGTGTGGACTTTCCGGAATTCGGCCTTCCGATGACCGCAACTTTTATTCCTTCATATTCTTCCGAATCTTCGCAATCCGGCAGAAGCTTTGTGATTTCATCAAGCAAGTCCCCCGTCCCATGGCCGTGTATCGACGAAACCGCTATAGGGTCGCCCAAAGCCAATGAATAGAATTCATAGAGTCCCATAGGGGTTTCTCCGATGCTGTCAGCTTTGTTCACACACAGTATTACGGGTTTTTTGCTTCTCCTGAGAAGAGATGCTATGTCCATATCCATGGCGGTAACGCCCGATTTCAAATCCACCACCATGACAACCGCGTCACTGCCGTCGATAGCAATTTCCGCCTGTTTTGTCGTATGTGATTTTATTAGATCCTTTGAATCGACCTCAAGTCCCCCGGTGTCGACAAGGAGGAAACTTTTTCCGTTCCACTCGGTATCTCCGAAAATTCTGTCCCTTGTCACCCCGGGAGTGTCATCGACTATCGATCTTCTCTCTCCGATTAATTTATTAAACAGCGTCGATTTCCCGACATTCGGTCTTCCGACTATTGCGACTATAGGTCTTGACATATTTCACCTTCCGGTAACGGCCGACAAAAACTCTCCGGCATTGTCGTTTACCGCAATCTCTCTGCCAAAATATTTCTCAACTTCCTTTAAAGAAATTCCGTCAAGAAAGAGGTCTCCTTCGCTTCTCAACATGGATGACGGTATTAAAATCAAATCGCCGTCAACTTTTTCGGGGGAGAGCTGGGACATTATGTCGCCGCCGGTCACCAGCCCCGCGACATTTACGCCCCCGCCGAAAAATTCATTTTTCACAACATGCACCGTTGCGTCTATATTATTAAACCTTTTCTTAATCTTTTCCACACACTCGCAGATAAAACCCTCGGCTAGTTCTCCTGTTATGATATGAGTCTTTCTTTTGCTTGAATTGCATTTTACACCGTCAAGCAGATCATCGAGAGAGGTTCTGAATTTCGATATCATCCCCACCCCGTTTTCTATCTGCGGATATCCATCGTAATACTCTTCGTCCGGTAAATCTCTTCCGGCTTTTAGGTACCATTCGTCGGACAGGTATACAAAACCGATATCCGTCCGGCGACGAAAAGACTCGGAAAAGCCCTCTATCCTGTCTACTATCAGTGCGGCTTCTTCCGCATTAAATTCCCTGAGTTTCGGCAGTCCTTCCCTGTATTTGGTAAGTCCGACGGGAACTATCGCCACACTTCGCACCGAAGGATACATTTCAAAAAGACCTTTAACGGTAAAGTCCAGATGTTCCCCGTCGTTCACGCCGGGACAGAGAACTATCTGGCAGTTCATCTCAATGCCGGCATCTGCAAATCTGTTCATGTAGCTCAGTTTTTCCCCGGCAAAGCGGTTATTCATCATTTTGCATCTGAGCAGAGGGTCAAGTGTGTGTACCGAAATATTTATTGGAGATATTTTCATCTCGATAACTCTGTCAACATCTTCGTCCTCGAGGTTAGTCAGGGTAATGTAGTTTCCGAACAGAAAGGAAAGTCTCTCGTCGTCGTCCTTAAAATAAAGGGTCGGTCTCATTCCCTTAGGGAGCTGATCGATAAAGCAGAATATACACTTGTTCTTGCAGCTGTGCTGCCCGTCCATGAGAAACTCGTCAAAACAAAGCCCCAGATCTTCATAGGGGTTTTTGAATATCTTTCGGCGATGCAGCTCCCCGTCTCTCTCAAAGATGATCTCGAGCTTTTCCTCCGACGTCCTGAAGCCGTAGTCCAGCATATCCCTGATTTCACAGCCGTTGACGGAAACCAGAAAATCCCCTTCCCTGATGCCGCTGATGTCGGACAGGGAGCCTTTTTTTACAGACGAAATCAAAACCGACATATAATCTCCACTGATAAATATGATACACCGCAAACGCCCACAATAAAAGTCTTAAATGTAAACAATTATTTGTGAGCGTTTCCTGTTAATTATAATCAACAAACATTTTTATTTTAAACGAATTATTTTCCAAGCATTTCCAAAACCGTTTTTCTGCCGACCGCTCCGCTCCTTGCGCCGAAACCGGAGATGCAGACGGCAGCTGCGGAGGTGGCAAACAAAGCCGCTTCCCTTGGGCTTTTCCCCGATGTCAGTTCCACCATAAAGGAAGCGCAAAATGTGTCTCCGGCGCCGGTGACATCCACTACATCGACCTTTTTTGCATTCACTGACTCTTTTTTATCCTTACCGTATACGATACAGCCCCTCGAGCCGTAAGTCACGACTACAAGCTCCATTCCGAGGTTGATAAGGTGTCCGGCCGTTTCGTCGGCTTCCCTGCCGCCCATTACACTGCGGAAGCCCGCCTCGTTGAAAAATCCTATGTCGAGGTTTTTATAGATATCTTCATTTTTGTCCTGCAGATAGTCCACATCAAAGTCAAACACAAGTTTTGTGCCGGAAGAGCGAAATGCGTCGATTATCTCGTCGCTGTCCGTATTTCCGCAGCGAAGGAGTTTTATTGCCGACGGCGTTGTATAGACAAACTCGGCGGATTTGAGAAGCTCGAGACCTTTTTCACCGATGTCAATCTGAGAGATTTCATAAAAAGGTATCAGAATGGTGTGATCCGATCCCGACATGAAAAGCATGACCTTTGAATCCGGCAGGTTGTCGTCATAGGCCACAAACGACGTGTCGACGCCGTATTTATTAAGATCCCCGATTAACAATTTTGAGACATCGCCACGATTGAGAACATATGAAAAGTATGTTTTAAATCCGAGGGATGAAGAGACGCACGCGGCGTTGGCAACCATGCCTCCGGGTATTGACTCAATCGGATTTATATATACCTTTTCTCCCGCACCGGGCCATCTCCCGATGTCGTAGTATTCGTCTAACGCAACCTCTCCCAGAAACACTCCGTATTTTTCCATTTTATCTCCTTCAGGGATTTCGCATATTAGAGTATTACCAGTCTGTCCCCGTCAAAGTAATATATGTCCTCTCTCTTAAACCCGAATTTTCCGCCGACAGCTTTTATATGGGGTTCGAATGTAAAAGGTTTTGCTATATATCCTATGACGGAGTTATTCTCCTCTTCGATATATAACCGCTGCCATTCGTGCTCCTCTATCGTGTGCCCGAGGTTTTTTCTGTAGTCGAGATTTACAAACCCCAGTCTGTCTATTTCCGCATTGATCATCTCGAATATATCCTGAAATGTCATATCCGGAGTTGCGGTTTCCATCAGCAGTTTGTGCAGTGAAATTTCAGCGGATACTCCTTGATTAAACTCGGCCGAGACGGGATTGTCCATATAAACCCTCCCCTCTTCGACGAAGAGCGTGCGAGCATAATCGCCCCAGTAGCCGTCTATCGTGGGAGCAAGGTCAATCGTCACCACGTCGGTTTCTTTGAGAATATTCTCTTCGCTTGCGTAATATTCCCTGCCGGATACCGACACCGTCGAACGGTCTCCGAGGAGCACAAGCGCCCCCACTCCGTGATACCACCAACTGTTCGAGCCGTTTTTTTCGAGGCTCCTTATCGCCATTGTTTCTATTTCTTTTTCGCTCATTCCCGGACGGATAGTCTCACACAGCTCCTTCATCGTCTTTTTTGCAGCCTGCTGTGCCTTTTTATTTTTAACTATTTCAGGATTGGCGCTGTCATTCAAAACCATATTCGACATCCTTTCTTTTGCAGTATTCGTCTATATAGCGAAAATACATTTTTGCGTAGGAGACCATCTCAGAAATTGATGATTTTTCATCTATGGTATGACACTCGGCATCGTCTCCCGGTCCGAAAATCACGAAGGGAAACGGATACCTGGAAACAACTATGGACGCATCTGTGTAAAAAGAAATTCCCTTTTCTCCGGGATTTCTTCCGAAATGTTTCGCCGTTTCCCTGATTCTTTGAACAAACGGTTCCTCATTATCCGTTTCAACCGCAGGCCTGTCATTAATTATTTCGACCGCAATTCCCGTTTCACGCGCGATTTCCTCTATCTCTTTTATGACATCGCGGTTGTTGCGGGGAGGCGTAGTCCTGATATCCATTTTTGCAGTTGCGGTATCCGGCAGGATATTTGTCATTACTCCCGAATTAAACGCCGTCAGGCTTATTGTTCCGGCAGGCAACAACAAAGTTTCTCCACCCGCATCCAGTTTTTTTATCCGCAAAACGGCATCCATGAGTTTTTCCGCAGCATTTTCCCCGAGTTCGGGCCGGGAAGCATGGCAGCTCTTTCCGACGGCTGAAAGTTCAAGCCAAACAGCTCCTTTTTCGCAAAGACCGAGCTTTCCTCCGGAAGGTTCGCAAAAAATCATCTCCTCAATACCGTCGAGAATTCCGCTTTCCGCAATTGCGGACGCACCCGTTCCGCCTTTCTCTTCGTCTGCGGTAAAACAGAACAGCACCCGCCTGTCCGGTCTGATGCCCTCGGCAAGCAGTTTGTCCAGCGCCATCAGCATCGAAGCTATTCCGCCCTTCATATCCGCCGCGCCTCTGCCGTAAACGGTATCCCCACTAATCTCCGCCGCAAAGGGATTTACCGTCCATGCAGAGAGATCGCCCGTTGCAACGGTATCGAGATGGCCGAAAAAGGCGATGCCGCTCATATTCCCGCCGGCTATTTCCACTACTACCGATGCCCGGAGGTCATCGTGCCGGAATCTAACCACCCTGACGTCGAAACCTTCATATCTCTTCGCGATAAAGTCGCAGAGCGCGGCTTCATTTCCAAACGGCTGGGCGGTATCGGTTGAGATGAGTTTCTTAATAAGGCAGATGCATTTTTCGGTCGATATGTCAGATTTCACTGTGTTTTCCATAGAGATTTATATCTCCCGCTCCCGTTTTTTTCAAAGCTCCGTATTTGCAGATAAATCTTCCCGCTGAAAATCCCGAATGAATGACATTTTCGTCAAAGGAAACGATTTTGCCGTTTACCACCGTGTATACACAGCGCTTAACATTCGGATCGGCGACGGTTATGTTGGCATAGGCGCCTTTTCCGAGATGTCCGAATTTTTCGGAAAAGATTTCATTTCCCGTTCTCAAAGACAAAAACCCGGCAGCTTCGCTCGTCATGGTCGCAACCGCATCCGTCAACGACAAAACCCCGAGGGATGAAAGTCTGAATATGGCGGGAATATTGTCCGCCGAGTTCCCGAATCCCTTCATGACCGCCGCACTCTGTCCGTCCGACACCAGCAACTTCACCTTTTTATCGGAAAGAGCTTTAAATGCGGATTCCTGAACGCGCGGATTGATTTTGAGCCCGTCATGTCGACCGTAATTTTCGAGCAGCATGGAGCTGACAAATTCCGCCGTTATATTCGAATCCACAAGAGATAGCACCCTTTCAAATTCCGACACCGCATCACCGAAAGATCCGCATCCTGCGGCGGTGGCATGTCCCAAATGAAACGGTCTCCCTTTTGAGAGTCTTGCAAGATGTTCTGCGTGCTCGGCCTGCTGGGTGTGCGTCATAAAAATTGTTTTCCCGCGAGAAGTGATGTCAAACAGTCTCTCTATCGCCTCGTCGGGGAGAATAAAATGGCCCTTGTGTTCCTTTATGCCTATCATATTGCCCGCAGTCGAATTGGTAATCGTGTTGCCGGAAAGTTTTAATGAGGCGGTTTCGGAATCAAGCCCTCCCTCAATCAACGCGACGAGTTCGTCGTTTGTGAGCCGGGTTGCCAAAGCGGCAGCCGCTCCGATGTAAACTCCGGTATTTATAGGCAGCCCTCTGTCGGATTCGGCCCCGAGAAGGGACGGCGACATGAAGGTGTTACCTGCCCCGGGAGAAAGGGCGGTGGTGACACCTTCTTTTGCCGCCTTCATGAGCGGATTGTTTGAAATATCAAAAAGATCACCGATATGCAGGTGGATATCGATAATTCCGGGCATCACGACAAGACCGGTGCAGTCAACCGTCCTGTCTGCCGAAGCAGGAACAATTTCAGCTCCTAATCCGACTACTCTGTCCCCTACTACCTCGACGTCAAATATCCCGTCAACCTTGTTTTTCGGATCAACTACTCTGCCGCCTTTCAGTATCAGACGTCCTTTTTCGCTTGGGTATTCGAATTCGAGAGGGTTTGATTTATTATTAAATTCGCGATTGTACATATAAAATCCCGTTTATCAGCGAAGCTTTTTTACCTCATCCATAAATTCTTTTACGTGAGGGCCGAAAACGTCGCCCGTATCTTTTCGGGTATCCTTGAAATAGCTTCCGACTATGGCGGCATCGCAAATACCCAGTTTGGAGGGTACTGTCTCTTTGGTCATTCCCGCACCCACCACCAAGGGAAAATCTTTACAGATTCTTCGAAATTCTTTTATTTTATCGTCTTCCGTTTCCTGTCCGGTGCCGTCACCCGTAACGGCTATGGCATCACATCGCAACATGCCTAAGTTCAGGTCTTCCTCGAGGCTTCGTCCCGAGAGGTATTTTTGATATTTAAACCGCACTCCTCCTATTACCGCAACGTTGCCTTTGGAACGGTACCACTCTATCATATCGGCATATGCCTTGTCTTCTTCGACGGGGAGGTGTCCGCAGACCGAATCGACCTGCATAAAAGGCGCTCCGTATTCGACGGAAAATTCGTAGCTCAAGGGAAAATTGTCAAGAACATTCACCCCGAGAATGTATTCGGGGCGTTTTTGCCTTAAAAGTTTCAGTACGGCTTCGACATCCTTCTCATCGCCGTAATAATCCTCAACTATCAACGCGTCAACTCCGTTTTCAATATAGATATCGGATTCGCGCAAAGCCGTATCAAGTCTCTGCTCTCTCGTTTCTCCTTTGAGGTGGAGCATCGCAAGTATGGGTTTCTTTTCAGGAAATATTTCTAGAAACATCTTCTTCTCCTTTATCGTAAATCTCTGTCGGATTAAAAACCGATATTATGATGTTCTTTTACAGTTTCTCCACCAGCTCTTCACAAAACAGCACCTCTCCGGGGACATTCAATCTCTTCGCAAGTTCTCCTATTTGTGTCTTTTTAATTCTCGCCCTGCTCACTATATCTTCATTCCAGAAAATCTCCTTGGCATTGCCGTCAGCGATTATCTTCTTCTGAGACATGGCTACTATCCGGTCGAAATTTGCCACGGCAAAGTCCATATCATGAGTTATCGTTATGACCGTAACCCCGTCTTTCTCGAGTTCGGATATCATCATGGAAAGCGTTTCCGTTCCGTGCTTGTCCTGTCCCGCGGTTGGTTCATCCAATATGATATATTTCGGCTTCGAGGCGATTACCGCCGCTATTGCAACAAACTTCCTTATAGGATAGGGGAGGTCGAGCGGGTTTATATCGAGGTAGCCTGCTATATCGGTGAGCTGAACCGCTCTCTTTACCCTCTCTTTTATCTCTTTTTCGGGAAGCTTGAAATATCTCAACACATACTCCACCTCGGCGCGAACTGTGCTGTTGAATATCTGTTCGTCAGGATTTTGGAATACATATCCGACACTCTTGGCGATAAAAGCGGTTGTCTTGTCCTTTGTGTTCATTCCGTCGACTATTACATCGCCCTCGGTGGGCTTGTTCAATCCGTTCATCATCTTCACGCAGGTCGTCTTGCCTGCTCCGTTTTGACCGACAATGGCGACGCGTTCACCTTCGTTTATTACAATATTTATATTTTCCAGCGCCTTAAATCCGTTGGGATAAACAAAACTCGCATTTTTTACTTCTATCGCCATATCACTCGCCCCTCCTCTCTACAAGTTCCACCGCTTCATCCAGCGTTATTGGAATATCAGCGAGGGGTTTTCCCGCCTCCTTCATTGCATGTCCGAAAACTGCGGTTGCAGGAATCATGGTGCCGAGATCAAGTGTGCCGAAGTCGCTCAATATTGCCTTTGTCGGTCCGCTCATGGCAATTTTTCCACCCTGCATGACAAGTATCTCCTCACAATGTTCCGCTATAAGATCGATTTTATGTTCTACGAGTATAATCGTTTTGCCGGACTCCTTGAGAGAGCGGATTATTTCAAATACGCTTTCAGTTCCTTCGGGATCGAGCTGGGAAGTAGGTTCGTCTATGACAAGCGTGTCGGTATCCATCACGATTATCGATGCAAAAGCGACTCTCTGGCGTTGCCCTCTCGAAAGTTCGTTGGGGTTATTCTTTACCAGATCTTCGATATTGAGCATTTCACAGACATTAATCACCCTCTCGATCATCTCATCTTTCGGTACCCCGAGGTTTTCAAGCCCTATTGCGACCTCCTCAAAAACCGTCTCTTTTATCCCGCTTATCTGGGTGAAGGGATTCTGGAAAACATATCCTATTTTCGCAGATATCTCCCCCGTGTCCCAATCGCGCACGTCAACTCCGTCGACAAGCGCTTCGCCCTTGAGCCTGCCCAGATAAAAATGCGGTATAAGCCCTCTTATAAGGTTGCAAAGTGTCGTTTTGCCCCCGCCGTTTTCGCCTATTATTCCGTAAAACTTGCCCCTTTCAAAGGAATATGTGACGTTTTTCAACGCCTGTTCCTTTGTGTAGGGATATCTGTAGGATACATCTTTGAGTTCAATATAAGCCATATTCATTCACCTTTTCTTTTATTTTATAAGAGCAGCCGCTATCTTCCAGACTGTCAGAGAAATCAGAGCGAGCGAAAACAGCAGACAAAGAATTTTTTCGATTTGCGACATCGGCTTAAGCTCTCGAAGGAAGGTGTGTTTTCGTTTTACCGAAAACGCCCGGGCATCCATGGCTATTGATTTTTCTTCCGTGCTCGAAAATGCACCCAGTATGAGCGGACTGATCGTGGGGAAGAACGCCTTAGACCGAACAAGGATATTTCCGTCGGTTTCTATGCCCCTCGATTTCTGGCTTTCAAGTATTGCAACGGATGTTTTCCTGAGATCGATTATATTCTGCATTGAGGACAACATGATAAAGGAAGTGACGTGAGACACTCCCATATGTTCAAACGCATACATCAAATCTCTCATGGGGGTGGTATCAAAAAACAGGAGAATTCCTCCGGCAAATCCGAGCATGTAAGAGGATACGTCAAGCGACGTGATAAAGGATTCGCGGTACCATATCCATCCGAATATTTCAAACATCGGCGTCACATTTCCCGTGCGCATTCCCACCTGTCGTATCACCACCAGAAACAAACCGATTATCACAAACAATATCAAAAAGGTTTTTGTAAATTGTTTGCCGTGTCCGGTAAAAAAAGCGAAAATAAAGTAAAAAAGACATACGGAAAAACCGTATATCCAGTTATTCATCACAATTGTGGACATTGCCACGGTGAAGCACAATATGAGTTTTGTCGTCGGATAGAGATCGCACCAGAAGTTTCCGGTTTTGTAAAATTTTTTAAAGGAATTTCCGAATTCCACATGCATATTTGGACTCCTTAAATGATTAAAGGACGCCGGCGCGGATACACGCCTGCGCCCCTACGTGTTCAGACTGGGAGGGGTTAGTCCTCGTCATCCTCATACATTTCGGCATCTTTAATATATATGCGTCCGAGAGGAAGCTTTGCGAGGAAGCGCATGGGTATGGCTTTCAGTACTCCGAAGACTGCTATTACCGTGATTACCTTGTCGAGAACGTCTATGGATGTCTCGGCAATAAACTGAGCCACAAACTTGGGCAACCCGAGCGTTTGGTGCAGGGGTATCGAGAACATGGCGGAAACACCGCTTCCGAAGTCGAAGCCGTAGACCAGCCAGGTAATGCAGGCGCCTATTCCTCCGCCAATAAGTGCAAAGAAGAGTGCACTCAAAACGGTCTTGAAGAAGTTTTTAAACCATTTTCTTTTTGAAAGGATTACCGCCACTACCGCAAAAGCCATGTTGAGAGGCGCATAGAACAGCGTGGTCGGAGAAGATATTGCGTTCAGTATGTTGGAGACGAGACCGACGACAATGCCCGGCCAGTAGCCGCAGAGAGCTGCTACAACTATCGTGCCAATGGCATCAAGATACAGGGGAAGTTTGAGAAGAATCGCTATCTGTCCGCCGATAAAGTTTACGGCGATGCCGATAGGAATTAAGAACAGGGAAAGTTTGTCGATTTTACCTTTCTGATTTGCCATTATTGTACTCCTCTTTTTTATTTTAATCCGCTCATATTCGAACGGCACCAATCCGTTTTACCGCTATTTTATATATCTATAATATTTTACACTTTTTATATAAGAAAGTGTAGATAAAATATATATAAATTTATAATACATTATCGTCAATCTACAATCAAATCGAATGTTAAAAATCGATCCGAAAAAAATTGAACTTTCACAAAAAAATCGGACTTAAAGCGCACCGAACGTGAAAAAGAGAGGCAGTTGTCCTCTCTTTTCCTGCTTATCTTATTTTATAATTTAATGCGCGTTCGCGACATCAAACGGTGTTCGAGCGAATCTTAAAAATCATCAAATGAAGAAGAGGGGCTTTGCCCCTCTTCTTTTAATTACGCTTCTTTGCTGATGACTTCTCTGCTCTTATAAAATCCGCAGTTTTTGCAGACTCTGTGCGGGACCATCAGTTGTCCGCACTGTGAGCATCTGGAAAAGTTCGGCACCGCCAACTTCCAAACCGAGGAGCGCCTTTTGTCACGCCTGGCCTTGGAAACTCTTCTTTTCGGTACTGCCACTTTAGCACCTCCTCTTATCGGAAAAGCTTATTTCACATCGCCGCCGATATTATTTCAATAATCGCCAAATGATTATATCACAATCCCGACATCTGTCAACAATGATAATGATGCGGCAGACATTCCAGCTCAAGGTGCTTGATAGCTTCGGGCAAATCCCCGGGGTCACAGGAAACGGTTATAATTATCGTCTTTTCCCCCCCACACAGTACCGTTAATCTCTCTATCAGTTTTACCAGTCCCTCCAGGTCGCCATGTCCGATTTTCAGGATTCCGTCTATATAAACTTCAAGTATGTCATAGTCTCCAGCGAGAACTCCTGCTACGAAACCGTAAAATTCTTCGTATCCGTCCACTTTATATTCATCAACATCAATCAGTCTTACCGTATACTTCAAGCTGTAGGTGAGATTCATATTCTTTTCGATGCAAACAATATTCCCCTTCGTCACATCAGCCGACTGGTTTATCATGTCCACCATGGTTTTCGTTTTTCCGGTTCCCTTCCCTCCGACTATAAGTTTTACCATATCTATAGCATCCTCCTAAACAGTGCCGCTCTCAATCAAATATCTCGGCACGGATTTCGCACCGTTGCCGGCGCTCTTGCGGTTTATATGCTGTAACCGGGTTTTCCCAGCAGGGCAAACATATTTCTCTTGTACTGTTCAACACCCGGCTGGTCAAAAGGATAGACCCCAAGCATGTATCCGGATATCGCACACGCCTTTTCAAAGAAATAGATAAGTTCTCCCACATTGAACTCGTCTCTCTTCTCCGACTCGATTATCATTACCGGCACTTTGCCTTCGTTGTGGGCGAGCATCACGCCCTCCGAGGCCTGGTGATTGATGTAGCTCATAGTCTTGCCCGCTATGTAGTTCAGTCCGTCAAAATCGCCGTCGATGTATTCCACGGTAAACTCTTTGTTGGATTTTTCAAACCTCAGTAAAGTTTCAAAAAGTATTCTCTGTCCGTCCTGAACATACTGTCCCATGGAATGGAGATCCGCCGAATAATTGAGCGTGGCCGGGAAGAGACCTTTGCCGTCTTTTCCTTCACTCTCTCCGTAAAGCTGTTTATACCACTCTCCGAACATGTTGAAAGCAGGCTCGAAACAGGTCAGCAGTTCTATCTTCTTACCCTGTTTTTCCAGCAAATATCGGATTGACGCATATTCGTAACAGGGATTTTTTTCGAGTTCGGGTTCAGCGAATAATTCCATCGCATTTTTCGCCCCTGACATAAGCGCATCGATATCAAATCCCGCAGCGGCTATCGGAAGTAGGCCGACTGCCGTCAAAACGGAATATCTCCCGCCGATGTCATCGGGGACCACAAATGTTTCATATCCGGCAACATCCGAGAGTCCTTTGAGTGCGCCCTTTTTTGCATCGGTTGTTACATATATTCTCTTTGCAGCCTCTTCCTCTCCGTATCTGTCTTCCATCAGTTTTTTGAATGCTCTGAAAGCAACCGCAGGTTCAAGAGTCACTCCGGATTTGGAGATAACATTTACCGACAACCTTTTGCCTTCACACATTTCGATTATCTTCAGAAGGTAGTCACCGGATATGTTGTTTCCGGCATACAGCACCTTCAAATCCGCACCTTCGTTTACAAATTCTCCGCCGAGGAGTTCAATAACGGCTCTCGCCCCCAAATAGGAACCGCCTATGCCGACAACTACAAGAATATCGCTGTCCGACCTGATTTTTTTTGCGGCTTCTTTTATTCTGCGGAATTCCTCCCTGTCATAATTATCAGGCAGAGTGGCCCAACCGGCAAAACCGTCTTTTTTCACAATCTCTTTTTCAAGCTCGGATACGGCGTTTTTTACTTTTTCCTCCACCCCCGAATACTCGTCTTCGGAAATAAACCCCTCAAGATAAGTTTTGTTTAGCTTCAGCGACATAAAACACCTCTTTCGAAATGATCTATTGTTTGTACGGGATTCTCTGCGACATCCATTTTTTATCGTCTTCGGCAACTGTAAAATGTTATTATTTAATGATATTATACCCAAGTTTTAAAGGCAAGGAGCAAAGTCGATAAAACAAAATTTGGGCTCACAAATTTTTGTCGACAATTTTGTAACTTCCGTCATAAACTGTCCGGTATGTGAATTTTCGACCGTCGATGTTATAATTTGATGACTGCAGATAAAGCGATTCGGAGGGTCACAGTGAAGGTCTTTTTTCAAACACTCGGATGTAAATCCAACAGCTTCGAAACACAGGCGATGTCCGACCTTTTATCTTCCAAAGGCTACCATATCGTCGACAGCGCGGATTGCGCCGATATTGTTGTTGTCAATTCCTGCACCGTTACCGCCGTCAGCGATAAAAAAACGAGAAACCTCGTAAAAAGATCTAAGAGAAAAAACCCCGATGTCATCACCATACTGACGGGCTGCCTACCGCAGGTGTCTCCGGACGCCGCAAAAGAACTTGATTCGGTCGATATCATTATGGGAAACAGCAATCGAAACGATATTGCGAAGGCGATTGAAGGCTATCTCGAAAGCAGGGAAAGACAAATCCTGATAAAACCCCATGGGCGGGAGATCGAAAGGCTGGAAATTTTTTCTTTCGGCTCACACACCAGAGCGTTTTTAAAAATCGAAGACGGTTGCGACAGGTTTTGCAGTTACTGCATAATACCCCACGCGAGGGGGAGAGTACGTTCACTTTCTCCCGGACTGATTTTAAAGGATGCCGAAAGGCTCGCAGGTATCGGCCACAAGGAGATTGTCCTGACCGGCATTAATATCTCGAGATACGGTAAAGACACAGGCAAAAGTCTTGCGGATGCCGTTGAAGCGGCAGCTCTTCCCGAGGGGATAGAGAGGGTTCGCCTCTCCTCGCTTGATGTCGATTCGCTTGACGAGGAACTTCTGATTCGCCTGTCGAAAACAGAAAAACTCTGTCCGCATTTTCACCTCTCGCTTCAGAGCGGCAGCGATGCCACACTCGCACGAATGTCGAGAAATTATGACACCGGTCTGTTTCTCAAAGTTACACGCAGGATAAGAGAACTGTTTTGCGATCCGACATTCACAACCGACGTCATCGTCGGGTTTCCCTGTGAATCGGATGAGGAGTTTTCAGAGAGTCTCGAGTTTGTACGGAATTTTGATTTTTTGAAATGTCACGTTTTCCCATACTCCAGACGACCGGGAACTCCGGCGGATAGGATGCCACAGATTAAAAATGACATAAAGACTGCCAGAGCGCTCGCTATGAGGGATGCGGGGGAAGAATCCCGAAAAAAAATTCTCTCTTCAAAAATCGGTTCTGCGACTAAGGTAATAGCCGAGACAAAGAGCGCTGACGGTCTCATTTCGGGATATGATGCAAGGTATATCCCCGTCAACTTTTCGGGAAGCGCAAAAAGAGGAGAAGCGGTCACGGTTTATATCGAAAGTTTCGATGACACAAATTCCCTATGTATCGGCAGACAGATAGATTAAAGATTTGCATTGAACCCCGTTTCACTTCACCTATTGTGCGTTATTTTAAAATTGACGATATCTGTTTATATTCAAATCTGATAACCGAAAAAGGCGGATGGGTTTAACATCCGCCTTATATTTCTGTTTGATTGCCAGATTAACCGAAAAAGTTCCCGGTCGGTGTTCTGTCAGTTTCTGTTGAGCAGTTTTTCAAGAAGATCGGCATTTTCATTTCGCTTTTCTTCTTCTTTTTCAATCGAAAGCGTAAAGTTTTCACCGTCAAACAGCAAAACCGAACCCTCCGATATCTCAAAATCAAAGGAGGATACCGGAAGCACAACCTCCTGTTTCACTTCAAACAACAAAACCGCATAACCCTCTTCTATCCTGTCAACATAAAAAGCAGTCATTTTCCCTCCTTAGATGTAAATATTTCAATTTCTTCGCCGTTTGTCACAAAAACCACATCGCCGTCGTTGTCGGTTCGATAAAGTTGTATTCCTTTGTCTCTTAGCAGTCCGATAACCTCCTTGTGGGGATGGTTGTAGCTGTTATCGGCTCCGACACTGGTAACGGCATATTCCGGATTGACGGCGTCGAGAAACTTCTTTCCGGTCGATGTCGAACTTCCGTGATGCCCCAACTTCAACACATTGCAGCCGAGGTCGGTTTTATAGGATAAAATTTCTCTTTCGGCAGCCTTTTCTATATCTCCCGTAAGCATAAAGGAGGTCTCTTCAAATCTGTAAATCATAACCGTCGAACAGTCATTCAAATTGTCTGCGGGACCGGTGTAGATTACTTCAAGCATGCCGTTGCCGAGAGGGATTTCTTCATTTCTTTTTGCAATTCTCAGAGGAGTTCCCTCTTTTTCCATAGTCTTAAGAAGGTTTGTGTACAGCTCGTTGGTGGGAATCAATTTCTTAGGCACCTCGGGAAATATTACATTTCCCACTTCGAAACTTTCGATCACCTTCCGCATACCTCCGATGTGGTCGGCGTGGGGGTGGGTATTTATAAGGTAGTCCAGTTTTTTTATGCCGTTTGCTTTTAAAAACTTGACAATTTTTTCTTCCGACCGAGTGTCGCCGGCATCTATCAGAACACTGATATCCCCGTCTTTAATAAAAATACTCTCCGCCTGCCCCACATCGAGTACGGCAACCATTGCCTCTCCGTCTTCAAGCTGAATTTTCATGGAAAAGGCGCTTCCCGTGAGGTTGAAAACTAATTCTTCTATCCCGTCAAATATAACGGTGGATATCGGAGAGAGAAGTATCAACAAAACCGCCGCGACGATTGCAATTGCTTTTTTAAGTGTTTTCGATTTGGCGGATTTATCGCTCACTCTTCACCCCTCGCCAGTTTCATCTCATACCATTGCTCTTTCGTCATATTTACCGTTCTCGGTTTTGCTCCGTCCTGAGGTCCTACTATTCCCATAGCCTCCATCTCATCCATAATCCGTGCCGCTCTCGCATAACCCAGTTTTAGGCGCCGTTGCAGCATGGATGTGGAGGCCTGCTTTATCTCAATCACAAGTTCAATAGCGCTGTCGAGCATCTCGTCGTCATCGGAAGCAGAGGATGCGGAGGCTCCCTGTTTTGTGCCCTGTTCTTTGGCCTGACGTTCGATTTCCTCCAAAACTTCCTCGTTGTATTCCGTCTCAAAATTCTTTTTGAGGTCTTTTACCACCCTGTCTATCTCTTCGTCGGATACAAACGCCCCCTGAATCCTGACCGGTTTAGGAAGATCCATCGGCATAAACAGCATATCGCCGTTGCCTATCAGTTTTTCCGCTCCCACGGTGTCGATTATCGTTCTGCTGTCTACCTGTGAGGAAACCGACAATGCTATTCGTGAAGATATGTTTGCTTTGATGACTCCCGTTATGACATCCACCGACGGGCGCTGTGTTGCTATCACCAGATGCAGACCCGCCGCTCTCGCCATCTGTGCAAGTCTGCATATCGAGTCCTCAACCTCTCTCGGAGACGCCATCATGAGATCGGCCAGTTCGTCAATTATTATGACAATCCTGGGCAATTTTTCGAGCAGGACTTCTTCCTCAAAGATCCCGTTCGCATCCCCCTTTTCAACAAGCTTGTTGTATGCGGTTATATCCCGCACCCCTGTCTCGGAAAAGAGTTTGTATCTTTTAAGCATCTCACCTACCGCCCAACCGAGCGCCCCCGACGCCTTTCTCGCATCGGTAACAACGGGTATAAGCATATGAGGTATGCCGTTATATATCCCGAATTCCACCATCTTCGGGTCGATAAAGACAAATCTCAAATCTTCCGGAGCGGATTTGTATATCAGGCTAATTATCATCGAGTGCAGCGTTCTTGATTTGCCCGATCCGGTTGTTCCGGCTATAAGAAGATGGGGCATTTTCGCAATATCGGCCACCATCACTTTACCGCTTATATCCCTGCCGAGTGCAAAGGTAAGAGGCGAACCGGATTCGGCAAATTCTCTGCTCTCAATCACCGGTCTGAGTCGCACCATTCTCTTTTGATTATTCGGAACCTCTATTCCGACAGCCGCCTTGTTCGGAATCGGAGCTTCTATCCTGACGCCCGCGGTAGCGAGGTTAAGGGCGATGTCGTCGGCGAGGTTTGTTATTTTGCTGAGTCTTACCCCTCTGTCCGGCTGAAGCTCATATCTCGTGACAGTCGGGCCGCGCGAAATATCCACGACTCTTGTTTTTACTCCGAAGCTCTCCAGAGTCTTGACCAAAAAATCGGCATTAGTCCTGAGTTCATCGGATATATCCCCCTCGTAGCGCCTGTGATCCTTTTCCAGCAGCTCTATCGACGGGAATTTAAAACCGCTTTTTGCCTTTTCCGCACGTTTGCTTTCCGAAACAACGTCCTTTTCTTCGCGTTCTTTCTCCGCAGCTTTTCTTATGAGCTCTTCGGTATCGTTTTCAACCCGTCCGGGAAACTCGGCGAACACCCTGCCCATTTCCCTTCTTTCTCTTTCCGCTTCTTCGAATATAGTCAGAACCGCGGCCTCGGGAGGTGTCGGTGGCAGCACGAGATCTGTTTCAATCTCCTCGGGAGAGGTATTCGGCTCAAAAGGCAGATCGAAAGGCTCAGCAGCTTCAAGCGGCGGGGGTCCCAGAGGGATATCTATATCGCTCCTGTCGGTAAGGGCAATATCTATATTTTTGGTCTTTGTGCTGCCCTGTACCATATCCTTCTCAGGTCCGAATTCTTCGATCAGTTTCTGCTCGTCAATACGCTTTTCGCGCTGGGCAACTATGGGTTTTTTCATCCCTTCAACAAGATCGATAATCGTTTTTCCGCTAACAATCATAAACAGCACGAAAATAATCAGGATGACCGTGATATTCGCTCCGGGATATCCGAAGAGTTCCGTAAGTAAAAGTCCTATGGGAGCGGAAGCAACTCCTCCCCCTTTCTTCTCCACACCCTTAAGATAAAGACGCGCTATCTTATCCCCTATTGAACCCGTGTCTACATCTATTGACGAAAAAATAAGGAAAGCGCCGCTCACAGAGAGCATAAGAAACAATATCGCTACGGTCTTTCCTTTACCCGGTGTTTTGTCGTATGCCGTATAAACGGCGACCGCCATAAGAAACGGTCCGACTATGTAGGAGAAAATCCCGAATATTCCGAAGAGCACATCGTGCATCACGTGCCATACATTCTGTCCCTGAATCAGGCTCAGAGATGTAACCAGCACGGACAACGCAAACAGTATTATGGATGTAATCTGCCGCTTACGTTTTTTTTCCTTTAATATAAATTCCGCCCGTTTTCTTTTTTCAATTTCAGCTTTGGTGGGCCTGCCTTTTCTCGTCGACAACCTCACACCCCCACGTTGATTTTATTTATTATACCGAATATCACCGCAAACACTCCCAACGCCACCGTATAGTAGGAGAAATACACATATCTGTTTGTGGTGATGAGCCACTTTACCAGTTTTATAGACAAAAACCCGAAAAAGGCAGATGTTAAAAACCCGACTGCCAGCAGTCTGAAGGGCAGTATATCGCCCGACGCAACGGCATCCGGAATCTCCAAAACGGCAGAGCCCAGAATCGCGGGTATTCCGAGAATGAAGGAGAAGGATATGCAAAACTCCCTTTCAAATCCGAGCATAAGTCCCGTTGAAACGGTTGCGCCCGAACGGGATATTCCGGGCATTACCGCCACCGTCTGGGCCGCTCCTATTATGAGAGAATCTCTCACCGTCATATTTTTCGCCGTCCTGTCATTTCTTTTTCTCTTTGAGGCAAAGAAAATCATAATACCGGTTATTATAAAGCATATTCCCTCCACAACTATGTCCTCGTCGGTGGAAAATGCGGAAACCGCATCCTTTATAAAGACAATCAAGACGAGAGGCAGAAGGGCGACAAAGGTCATCAGAACCGCCTTTTTCCCCTCATCGTAAAACGAGGGCTTAAACTTTCCGGTAAATATATCCGCTACTATACCGAAAAAGTCCTTTATCATCCTTATTATCTCTCCGCCGAATGCAATGAAAACGGCAAACAGCGTGCCGAGGTGGAGGACTATCGAAAAGGAGAGGGCCTCCTCTCCCGAAAGACCGAAAAAATACTGAAACAGGGAAAGATGCCCGCTGCTGCTGACCGGAAGAAATTCCGTAAATCCTTGTAAAATTCCCTGAAGAATCACTTCAAAAAGAGTCAAAATCCGCCCCTGTCACATCGAAAAACCATATCGGAATGCCAACTAGTTTAGATTACAACAAAATGCGGATTTATTCAACAGAACACCCTTTTAAAACGGTTGCGTAAAAGACGCCTGAACTCCTGTCACAACTATGTTTATCGCACTTTTTCAAGATATTCGATTTCTTTAACAAATTGACAACTATTCACCATTACTATATTATATTTACAGCAACAAAATAATTATTTTCGGCCGATTTATTTTTAAAAATCGGTTATTTTAAAGGGGTTAATATGGGATTTACAGTAGCACAGAAGATTCTTAACTCACACCTTCGAGAAGGATCTCTCGAAGGGAAAAACGGAGAAATCGGAATACAGATAGATCAGACCCTCACCCAGGACTCCACCGGGACTATGGCCTATCTTCAGTTTGAGGCAATGGGGATTCCGAGAGTAAAAACCGAGCTTTCGGTGGCATACATAGACCACAACATGCTTCAGACAGGCTTTGAAAATGCCGATGATCACGCATATATAAAATCGATGGCAAAAAAGAGCGGTATTATTTTTTCGAGACCCGGCAACGGAATCTGCCATCAGGTTCACCTTGAGAGATTTGCCGTTCCCGGTAAAACTCTTATAGGATCCGACAGCCACACCCCCACTGCGGGAGGTATGGGAATGCTCGCGTTCGGCGCCGGCGGGCTTGATGTCGCATCCGCTATGGGCGGCGGCACATACTATCTCCAGGACCTCGGTTTTCTCGGCGTAAAGCTGACGGGGGCACTAAAAAACGGCGTTTCTGCGAAAGACGTCATTTTGGAAATTCTGCGTCTTATCTCGGTAAAAGGAGCTGTGGGTAAAATTGTTGAATATTTCGGCGACGGAATAAAGAGCCTTACGGTGCCTGAAAGGGCAACCATCACAAATATGGGGACCGAACTCGGCGCCACGACCTCCATTTTTCCGTCGGATAAAAGGACACGCGAGTTTCTCAAAGCTCAAGGACGCGAAGAAAGCTATGTCGAACTTTCAGCCGACGCCGATGCGGAATATGACGAAGTAATAGAAATTAATCTCAGCGAGCTCAAGCCTCTGGTTGCCTGTCCGCATATGCCGGACAATGTCAGTCCCGTTTCTGAACTTGAGGGCATGAAAATAGACCAGGTCTGCATAGGAAGCTGTACCAACTCTTCGCTCAGCGACCTCATCACCGTTGCGAAAATTCTCAAGGGAAAACCGGTGGCTGAAAATGTCAGTCTAACAATATCCCCGGGATCGCGCCAGGTGCTCTATATGCTCGCAAAAGACGGATATCTTTCGGATATCCTCTCTTCAGGGGCTCGGTTGCTCGAATGCGGATGCGGTCCCTGTATCGGTATGGGGCAGTCTCCCGCAAGCGGTGCAATTTCACTTAGAACCTTCAACAGAAACTTTGAGGGACGAAGCGGAACAAAGGACGCACGGGTATATCTGGTAAGTCCCGAAACGGCCGCAGTTTCGGCAATTGCCGGTGTTTTGACCGACCCTTCGAATTGCGATTTGGATGCAAAGCCGAAGATTCCCAAAAAGTTTGATATAAACGACAATATGTTTGATCTCCCCGCCGAAGAAATAGCTGCCGAAAGAGTCGATATTGTCAGAGGTCCGAACATCAAGCCCTTCCCCCAGGGAGAGGCAATTCCCGACAGCCTCAGGGTTGCGGTTTCCATCAAGGTGGAGGACAACATCACTACCGACCATATAATGCCTTCCGATTCCAGGCTCCTACCCTTCAGGTCCAACATACCCCATCTTTCGGAATACTGTTTTACGGGGTGCGATCCCAACTTCCCTAAAAGGGCAGGAATCTTTGTGAACAGCATGGTCGTGGCGGGCGAAAATTACGGCCAGGGTTCTTCGAGAGAACATGCCGCGCTCGTTCCTCTCCATCTCGGAGTGAAAGCTGTTCTCGCAAAGTCATTCGCCCGCATACACAGGGATAATTTGATAAATGTCGGTATATTGCCGCTAACCTTCACCAATCCCTCCGACTACGACGACATAGACGAAGGCGATATAATCGAAATTGAAAATCTGAGAGAGAGCATATCGAAAGGCGAAAGATTTATCGAAGCAAAGAACGTCAGGAGCAAAGGCGTTTACAAAATGAGTCTTGTTGTTTCCGAAAGACAGAAAAACTATCTCCTCGCAGGAGGATTGTTGAACTATACAAGAGAAATTGCAACGGAATGACAATTTAAAGAAAGGTCTATATATATGAGCAAAAACATTTTGACCCCGAGTGAAGCGGCAGCAAAATTTGAGGACGTAATCAACAGTCAGTTTAAAAGAATAGAGAAGATGAAATCTTCAGCTGATTTTGTCGATTATTCCGCAGTTGACACCATCGTCATCGGAATCTGCGGGGGAGACGGTATCGGTCCCGCTATAACCGCCGAGTCCGAAAGGGTTTTAAAGGCAATCTTGTCGGATAAAGTATCAAAAGGCAAAATCGTCTTTAAAGAAATCGACGGGCTGACCCTCGAAAACAGATTAAGCTGCATGAAACCCATCCCGGACGATGTCCTCGCCGAACTGAAAAGCTGTCACGTGATATTGAAAGGTCCGACAACGACACCCGACGCTTCCGCCGGCACTCCGAATATAGAGAGCGCAAATGTCGCAATGCGCAGGGAATTGGATCTTTTTGCGAATGTTCGTCCGGTCAGCATACCTTCCGAGGGAATAGATTGGACCTTTTTCAGGGAAAATACCGAAGGCGCTTACGCAGTGGGCTCTCTGGGGGTAAACCTTGAAGGACTCGCAATAGATTTCACCGTTACAACTGATGAGGGAACGGAAAGAATCGCCCGACTCGCCTACGAGTTTGCCAAAGCAAATAATAAAAAGAGAGTTTCGATAGTTACAAAAGCAAACGTGATTAAAAAGACCGACGGGAAATTTTTGGAAATCTGCAAAAGAATCTCCGAAGAATATCCCGAAATTAAAACGGATGACTGGTATATCGATATCATGACGGCAAAGCTTCTTGACGAAAACAGGAGAAGGGATTTCGAGGTCATGGTGCTGCCAAATCTCTACGGAGATATCATAACCGATGAAGCCGCGGAGCTTCAGGGCGGAGTCGGAACGGCGGGAAGCGCCAATATAGGCAAGCGGTATGCCATGTTTGAAGCAATACACGGCTCGGCGCCGAGAATGGTAAAAGAAGGAAGAGCAAAGTATGCCGACCCGTCATCAATGTTGAGAGCATCCGCCATGCTGCTAAGGCATATCGGATATGCAAACGAAGGAAACCGTCTCGACAAAGCATTGGATATCTGCATGTTCGAAGAAAAGAAACTGACCGTAACCGGTAGAGAAGACGGTGCTACGGGTCGTGAGTTTTCCGACTACGTGATATCGGTTCTCGAGAGAATATAGGAGGGATATATGTCTTCCGTCGATGTATCAATGGCCGTTGTACGCAGACTTCCCAGATATTACAGATTTCTGACCGGTCTCGCGAGGAGCGGTGTAAAC
Source organism: Oscillospiraceae bacterium (assembly GCA_012520915.1). Lineage (GTDB taxonomy): Bacteria > Bacillota > Clostridia > Oscillospirales > Ruminococcaceae > WRIP01. Next base: position 138,457 of record JAAYNJ010000017.1, on the reverse strand, counting down.
AGGATTTCTTCTTCCGAAATCGCCAATCAGATGGGGCTGACCGCATCTCAAATCAGACAGGACCTCAATAACTTCGGCGGGTTCGGTCTGCAGGGGTACGGCTACAATGTCCCTCAGCTGATAAGCGAGATTGAAAACATTTTGAGTCTTAACAGCTCTCTTAAAGCCATCCTTATCGGCGTCGGCAATCTCGGCAAGGCGATAGCTGGATTTATACTATCTTCCTCAAAAGGTATAAATCTCATAGGACTCTTTGACAAAAACCACTCTGCGATATCACCTGTCGAGCATCTTGAAGTGATGTCCTCCGCGTCCCTGTCGGAGTTTTGCATCACAAACGAACCCGAAATAGCAATTTTGTGCATACCCGGAAGGAGCGCACAGAGAACAGCGGAACAGCTCAAAGAATTGGGTATCAAGGGATTTTGGAATTTCAGCGACTCCGACCTCCATATGGGCGAGGGAGTGTATGTAGAAAACGTACATCTCGGCGACAGCTTAATGACTCTCGGATTTCAGGTCCACTCCTTTTTTAAAAATGACCGATAAAACAATGACATCTGCCTGAAAATCCGATATAATTTGTATGTAAAATCAATTGTGAGTAGTGGCAAAGCCTGCCCGGTTTCTGCCACTATTTTTCGGTAAATTCCATTAAACCGACCTTCTCGGTATTAACTCCTTTTTTCGGATTTTCGCGGACAGGACAAAAAGAGCCCGGCGCAGTTTTTTAAAATACCGATACCCCTAATCGGGACGACACGGCATCACAACATATTAAATTTCGGCGGGAATCGAAACGGCAAAGATGCGGTGTACCTTAAAAAACTAATGGTATAATATCAAAATCAATTCCTTTAATTTGGAGTTGACAGCGTTACTTTTTAACGGTTATTTGCAGGAACGCACATCTGCATTTCATAATTGAACAGTTATTTTGTTATAATATAAAGTGTTTCGTGTATAAATATGGGCCGCTTTTTCATATAATGCCCGTTTATCACGAGTTTTAACCTACCTCTAAAACAAGTCTTTTTCACCGAAAACCTTCATACATGTATAATTGTTGAAAGGTTTTTACAGTATAAAGGAGAGTTCCGCATATGAAAGAGGGAATACTGATAATGTTCCTGATATATCCGCTTATCGTGAATACGATATGCCTGATTGCGGGATTGCTCCTCTTTTTTCTGCTCAAGAGCTTAAGGAGGAAACGGCATGGGAAAGCTTCTCAGTGATATTTTCTCAATGAAGTTTGACGTAATCTACCCGATCTCGAGCTCTATTGTTGCCGTATTGCTTGCAGGTTTGTTTTTCAGTATTCGGTTTTTTTTCTACCATCGGAACAAACGAAGATACGAAAAGAGAATTCGGAAACAGCGAGAGGCTGTTGTTGCGGAAAATTCGACAAGGGACATTAAACCGTCCCGTACGGATAAGTCTGATGCCTAAAATCCCGGACATCAATACTTAGAGAGGGGGTGTGAAAATGCCGGTGTGGATGTATATCTTGACGATAATTTGTGTTGTTATTTCATATATGACAATGGGTATCTATTACCTGTGGATGTACTTCATGGCATTTTTCCCGAAGGTGCAGTACTGCGAAGAACTGGAGTACAAAGAGGACGAGATGGATATCCACTTTTTTGTCGTAATTCCCTGTCTCAATGAAGAGGGAGTTATCGTGAACACCGTTCGCAATACCCTTGACTCTAAGATGAAAAATCTGCGAATCATCGTTATAGACGACGATTCCGAAGACGAAACCGTCGCACGTCTGACTGAAGCTTTCGGGGACGAGATTTTTTCCGTCGACTCCAGTACGCCCTTTCGCCCTGAATTCTGCAACAAAAAATTGACGCTGATAAAACGCTATAAACCTGACGCGCAAAAGGGCAAAGGCAGAAGCCTCAATGTCGCATATTGGTGGATTCGAAATGTTGCCGAACACGAAGGTCTCAAGCTCAGCAGGTGCATAATGGCGATAACCGATGCCGACAGTTTTGTAAATCGAAGGGTATTTGAGCGAACAGCCGTGATAATGCATACCGACCCGACGGTCGGGATGGTGCAGACTCGTGTACGTATAGGCACCTTTACTCGCGACCGTTTTTTGCCTCTCTTCCAGGATATTGAATTTTTTACCTACATAAACAATATGCAAAATGTCTGCGAATATATCGGTACCGTAAGTGCGGCAGGCAACGGTCAGTTCAACCGGATGTCCGCCATCGATCCCGAGGAACCCTGGACCGACTGCCTGCTTGAAGATTTCGACTTCAGTTTGCGGTTGCTGCTCAAGGGCTGGCGGACGCGTCTGCTGCAGGAGGACAGAGTATTCCAGCAGGGCGTGCTGACCTATGGGAGTTTTCTGCGGCAACGTTCCAGGTGGTCTCAGGGCGGACTGCAGTGCCTGACCTATTGGAATGAGGTGAAAAATTCCAGATATCTGTCAACCTATGGCAAGATATATGCGGTGTTTTTCATGATACTCCCGATTATTACGCTGCTTGCAGCGTTCAGCCAGGTAATATCCTGGTTCATTTTTATCTATTTTCTTTCAACCAAACAGAGCATCCTATTTTCTTGGTTTACACTCTTCCCGACATGGGAGCTCGTTGTTGTGTTCGGTTTAATCACACTCTTTGTCTTCGCCCCCGGCCTCATGTATGCCGTTATGTATTACAAAGACACAAAGGAAAACCTGTTGGTCTGCATCTTGGCGGGAATTTTCCAGCCGATTTACAATCTGTTGCAGGTGCCCGCGGTGCTAATAGCCGTGTGGCGGCAGATGACGGGCAAAACAAATTGGGTTAAAACCGAGCATCATGAAGAAGTCGGCAGAAGGATCAAGCACCGATAAGTAAAAATTGTTGTCTGCCTCATTGTGCAGTATGAGTTTGACATTGCTGCGGAATGAAGGGCAATGTGTGAAAATACGGGGTGAATGCGGTATGCTTTTTGCAACAGACTGGATAAAACAAAGACTCTTCACAGGGTACCATGCCGCCCTTCGCTTTCTGGACGGATTGACTTTTGAATCGGTAAACGATCTTTTCGAAAGAAACCCGCGCTTAGCTTTGTTGCTCGGCCTGGTCGCAATTGCGTTGATTCTTACCGGATTTCGCACCCACAAATTTATAAGCGGTTTTTTCGGCGCGGCTGCGATGGGATATTTGGGGTGGAGTATTGCCGAATCCTTTGAAATGGGTTTCCTATCGGTGAATGTTCTTTTTACGTTGATTTTTTCCGCTATAGGATTCCTCGCTTTATATTTTTTTTATATGATTGCTTTCGGGTTCGGCATCTTCTGTTTAAGTTATATTCTGCTGCGCATCCTCTTCCCCTGCAACATGCTCCAGACTATCATATTTGCCGGCTTGATTACTTTAGTATATGCCTTATTTCTCACACACAGACACACAATACGCACACCTATAGAGGGCGCCGCGCTGCTCGAATTGACGGTACTGAGATTTATCAGCCCCCTGACGGCAATACCTATCTTTGCCGTAATCGTTACAGCCGGCATCGTGATCCAGACGCACATGAAAAAGAAATATGATCAAATACAAAGAGACGCTGCAAATTTCAGACCTAACGCACCAAGCCCTCCCACACGCGAGGAGATAGAAGCGGAGCGTGTCGAGGAAGAGGAAAGACGGGCTTTGGCGCAGAAGATCATCGACCGGCAGTCAGATATTAAATAGTTCCGATTAAGATATCAGAAGAAAGAGATACTTAAACAGCATCTGTTCGAGATTCTTTAAAAAGACGATAAATCATTAACATAAACTTAAAATTTTTCAAATATCGGAGAAAACCATGAAGAAAATCACATCTGAATTTAAGGAATTCATATCCCGTGGCAATGTCGTTGATTTGGCGGTCGGTGTCGTTATCGGTTCCGCGTTTACAGCCATCGTCAATTCTTTTGTAAACGACATAATCATGCCGCTTATAAACCTCGTCACCGGCGGAACGGACGGTTTGGCAGGTCTTAAGATAGATTTGCCCCGGGACAACGCCATCACCTACGGCACGCTAATCGCGTCCTTTATAAACTTCCTTTTAATTTCTCTCGTTGTCTTTATTATTGTAAAGGCAATAAATAAATTCAGAAAAAAGAAAGAACACCAGGAACCGAAGGAAGAGCCGGCAATGTGCCCCTTCTGTCGTCTTGAAGTCGACAAAGAAGCAACCAGATGTCCTCACTGCACATCCGAAATACCTCTGCCCGAAGAGGAAGATTAATAGGCAAAGGCATATAATCTTAATATCAAAATATTGGCGGCCGGAGCAAAAAACGGCCGCTTTGCCCGTATAATTTAGTCAATACTCCCAAATTAATTATTTTAATTCATTATATTTGACTAAAATCATTTTAAAATATATAATATTGTTACCCTGATTTATGTCTGTAATTTTACGGCTATGTTAGGGTACGGCCGCAATGATGGCTTATGCTTTTTGCGGCATTAAAATTAACACACATTCAATAATCAAGGGAAACGGGTGCAAATCCCGTGCGAACTCGTCGCTGTAAGAGAAGAGTCTCCCGCAGTTATGCCACTGGTATCTACCGGGAAGGTTGCGAAGAGATGCATAAAGCTCAAGCCAGAAGACCTGAAGAATGTGTTCACCGTATCCACGAGTCTTGGAGAACGGTTATAGATTGCCCTTCGAGCAATAGATTCCTCGTTCTCTTTTAAAAAAAGGAAACGAGGTTTTTTATGTCTGAATTAAAGGGAAACAAAAAAAGAACAATAATCGCCATTTCAGTTCTGCTTGTTCTGATTGCGGCTTTTATTGCAATCTACTTCACCTCAAGACCTGCTGCAAACCCGGGAATGAAGTCGATAACCGTCAGCGTCATACCGCTGGAGGAAGATGAAATCGAACATGTTTTGACAACCGACAGGGAGTTTTTATCAGAAGCGCTGCTGGACGAAAAGATTATCGACGGAACCGAAACCGAATTCGGTTTAATGGTTACAACCGTCGACGGTATAACGGCTAATCCGGATAAGCAACAGTGGTGGATGATAACGAAGGACGGCGAAATGACCGAGACCGGTGTATCCGAAATCGTTATATCCGATAAAGACTGTTATGAGTTCACTCTTGTCGAGGGTTGGGGTTAATTCTTGAAAATAAAGCAGGCGACAAGGGATATCACCACCATCGCTCTGGCGGCGGCTATTGTCGTCGCCAGTAAGTTTGCGATGTCCTCTCTCCCCAACATCGAACCCGTCACCCTGCTTTTTATCCTCTACACAAAACATCTGAAAAGAAAGACGCTATATGTCATCTATGTCTTTACGTTTATCGAGGGGATTATATACGGATTTCACATCTGGTGGATAACTTATCTTTACGTGTGGACTTTGCTTTATCTTTTCGTCTCTCTTGCCAAGGGCGAAGGCGCGCTGTACTATGCTTCTGTTGGCGGTATTTTCGGCCTTCTTTTCGGCACCCTTACCTCCGTACCCTATTTTTTCATAGGCGGGATCGGCGGCGGTATTGCCTATATATCCGCGGGGATTATCTTCGATATTGTCCATGCGGCGGGGAATTTTATCATTATATCCCTGTTGTATAAACCGCTCGACTATGCCCTGGGAAGAATTATCGGGAATTCTATTGACAGATAATCATTTTAGATATTTTCAAGACACCTTCACGGTGTTTTTTTAATGCAAAACTATATCGCCGATTTGACATTATTTCGCTGTCGGCGGTAATATGTATGATGTGAAAATATCGCCTTGTCAGGTGTTAAACTTTAAGATATTGAGGTAACTTAATTTGGGAATTATTGAAAAACTATTCGGCACGCCCAGTACTAGGGAACTGAAAAGAATCAGACCTTTGTGTGAAGCCGTTCTTTCACTTGAAGGAAAATACAAAACGATGTCCGACTATGATCTCTCCCGGCAGACCTCTCTGTTTAGAGAGAGGCTTGCGAACGGCGAGGATCTGGACTCAATATTGGTAGAGGCATACGCTGTCTGCCGCGAAGCGTCTACAAGAGTGTTGGGCATGACGCACTTTCCGGTTCAGATCATGGGCGGTATCGTACTCCATAACGGAAAGATTGCGGAAATGAAAACGGGGGAAGGAAAAACCCTTGTTTCCACCCTGCCTGCATATCTCAATGCGCTTGACGGAAAAGGTGTCCATATCGTTACCGTCAACGATTATCTCGCAAAAAGAGACAGCGAGTGGATGGGAAAGGTCCACAACTTTCTCGGACTTTCAATCGGATTGGTTGTTCCGGGTATTCCGACAGCCGACAGAAGAAAAGCCTATGCAGCCGACATAACCTACGGGACTAACAACGAATTCGGCTTTGATTATCTGAGAGACAACATGGTCCTGGAGCTGGTCGATAAAGTACAGAGGGGCCATAACTATGCGATAGTTGACGAGGTCGACTCGATACTGATAGATGAGGCAAGAACCCCGCTGATAATCTCGGGACCCGGTGAACAGTCCACCGACCTGTACAGACGCGCGGACGATTTTGCAAGAGGTCTCACAATAAAAAAGGTCTCGGAGCATGATGATAAAACCGATATCGATGAAGAGGGAGAAAACCACGATGTTATCATAGATGAGAAGGCAAAGAGTCTTTCCCTCACCGAGAGGGGTATTCAAAAGGCACAACGCTATTTCGCGGTTGAAAACCTCTCCGATCCGGAGAACCTCAGGTTGTCGCATCACATAAATCAGGCGGTAAGGGCAAGAGGAATTATGAAACGCGATGTCGACTATGTGGTTAAGGACGGCGAAGTGATAATAGTCGACGAATTCACCGGTCGTCTTATGATAGGAAGGAGATATAACGAAGGCCTCCATCAGGCGATAGAGGCAAAAGAGCGTGTTGAAGTGGCAAGAGAAAGCAAGACCCTGGCCACAATAACCTTCCAGAACTATTTCAGAATGTATGACAAGCTTTCGGGAATGACCGGAACCGCAATGACCGAACAGCAGGAATTTTCCGAAATATACGGTCTCGATGTCGTTGAGATACCTACAAACATGCCGATGATAAGAATAGATCTCGAGGACTCGGTATACAAAACCGAAGAAGGTAAATTTGAGGCGGTCATCGATACCGTTGTAGAATGTCAGCAGTCCGGACAACCGGTTTTGGTCGGAACGGTGAGCATAGAAAAGTCCGAGCAGTTGAGCCGGCTTCTCTCAAAACGCGGAATAGCCCACAATGTACTCAATGCAAAACAGCACGAGCGGGAAGCCGTCATAGTCGCTCAGGCGGGCAAACCCAATGCCGTCACGATAGCGACCAATATGGCGGGAAGAGGTACCGACATAATTCTCGGCGGAAACCCTGAATTCATGGCTAAAAATGCCATGATTAAGGACGGCGCTTCCGAAGAGGATATTGCGGATGCCACGAGCTATTTTGAAACGGATGACGAGAGGATAATCGATCTTAGACAAAGCTTTTCCGATTATATGGAAAAGTTCAAGGCGGAAATGGCGGAAGATGCCGAAAGAGTCAAGAGAGCCGGAGGACTTTTTATCATCGGAACCGAACGCCACGAGAGCAGACGAATAGACAACCAGCTTCGCGGAAGGTCGGGACGCCAGGGTGATATGGGGTCCAGCAAATTCTTTTTATCGCTTGAAGACGACCTTATGAGGCTGTTCGGCGGCGAGAGAATCACTGCAATAATGGACACCCTGAATGTCGACGAACATACTCCCATAGAGAATCGCATGCTGACGAATGTGATAGAAAGCTCTCAGAAGAAGATTGAAGCGAGAAACTTTTCTATCAGAAAGAATGTCCTCGATTACGACGATGTAATGAACAGCATGAGGGAGACAATATACTCCCAACGCGACATGGTGCTTATGGGAACCGATATCAAGGATCGAATCATCGAGATGATAGAGGAATCGATATCTCAAAACACCGATCTCTTTTTGGCGGACGGAGAAAATCCCGAAACGTGGAACATAGAAGGCCTGATGAGCCACTACCTCGGCTGGCTCACAACAAACAGGGATCTTAAGATACCCCGCGAATCGCTTATGCAAATGACAAGAGAGGACATCAAGCAAACTCTGATTTTAAAGGCGCACAAGCTCTATGAATCGAGGGAAGAGCGTTTTACAAGCGAGATAATGAGAACGCTTGAGAGGCTGGTGCTTCTGAGAGTCGTTGACGAAAAGTGGATGAATCATATAGACGATATGGATCAGCTGCGGCACGGCATACACCTCAGATCATACGGTCAAAAAAACCCCGTTGTCGAATATCGTTTCGAAGGGTACAACATGTTCGATGAAATGGTCGCGGCAATACGCGAAGATACCGCAAGGCTGATTTTGACGGTGGAGATAGTTTCCGAATCCCAGCGAAGAGAGGCCGCCAAAAAAAGACTGGACCATGCCAAAGCCGCGATGTCGGGTGATGAACCTCAAAAGAAATCGCCGGTCAAAGTCTCAAAAAAAGTCGGAAGAAATGCCCCCTGTCCCTGCGGCAGCGGAAAGAAGTTCAAAAACTGCTGTGGCAGGACACCCGAAGTTTCAGCTCTCTGACAACATACGAAATTTAAATTTAAAGGCTCATCTTTATGTGATGAGCCTTTTTTACGATAAAATAAAAAATCTATATTTTTATAAGTTTTATAAGAAGATAAATCAACAGCAGATGGGCGGGATAAAAGCAATAGTAGAACCACTTGTTTCCCCTTCCCCTTTTACCTTTGTAAAAATAGATGGCGGCAAATGAAATGATAACCGTCGGGGAAAACTGGTAGAGCATGGTGAAAACAGAACCTATTACGGCAAGCGCTATCTTGTTTTTTCGCAGGAGATAGAGCAGCACAACCGTCAACACTCCGTAAATTCCGTAATCGCATTTTATAAAGTGCGACACGGCAAGAGCGGGAATCAGCGTCGCCAGTTTGACAAAAATATTCTTTTCAAAATGCATCGGTAAAACCGCAATCATTCCCAGGGCAAGGGTGAAGAAAACATTCTGATAGTTCCAGTAAAACGGAACACCGAAAAAAGCCAGGTCAAAGGGTATTTCCGAGATTATTCCGAATATCATCAGACTTCCGAGATATCTTTTTATGTTTTTTGTATTTTTAATTCCTTCGACAATCTGAAAAGCAAATATCGGAAAGGCTATACGGCCGATTATTCTCATACCGTAATACAAAATGTTATAGATCTCCATACTGTCGGAAAGTCCGAGAAATCCCCCCATCATAAGAACGGGCAAAACCGCGAATGCCAAGTGATCGATAAACATTGTCGCTATCGCCAATCTCTTGAGGCCGAAAGAGGTCATTTCAAATTTTTGCATCCTGTTGTTTTCCATATTCCGCTTTTATGTTTAGGATATTAAAATACCGATATAATAAAAACCCGTTATTCTTTTTTCTCTTAGATTATACTCTCTCTCCTGAAACGCGCGATCGACAGAGGTGTTAAGTTTGCGTATATTATCCGAAGCGCAAAGCTTTAAATACAGAGGCTTTCATGTTACCATTTATGCTGTAACAATTTAAAAACAAAAAACCGTCTTTAAAGACAGTTTTTTACTTATCATTCACAATCCGCAACTCTTCGTTGTTCCGCGGATTCTAACCGTTTTTTCTCTTAATCATTTTTTCACATATCAAGATGAGATTTGCAAGAGAAGAATAGTAAAGCGGGTATTTTTCTTCCATGTTTTTGGGCGTTATGCTGTTTACCGTTTTCTTTTCCCTCTTTTCTTCTATCTCGACGCCTATTTTGGCTTCAATTATAGACATTTCGGCGTCGGAGTACCTGGAATGCACCTTATCGGGAATCGAGAAGCTGTCTGAGGGATTGTCCTTGTTAAGGCAGTATACGCCGCGATACATTTTATAAACCGACAACATCAGGTAATTTGAGATGTTTGTGGTGAGAGATTTGCTGGATATTTCCTGAAGCAGATCAAAAAGGATGTTCAGGGAATTAGAAATCAGCTTTTTATTCAGCGTGGGCAGGACGCTTCCCCTGTAACGGGCATCTCCCTTATCGTCCGGCAAAGGAATATCCTCGACTTTGAGCATGAGTCCGCTCCTGTCGGGAGATCTGCCAAGAAGATAGTCGCAAGATACGCCGTAATAGTCGGCAACCTTTACCAAAAACTCCAGTCCGCATTCTCTAATACCCCTCTCGTAATGCGAGAGCAAAGCCTGAGATATTCCCAGGTTTTTTGCGGCTTCTTTTTGTGTGATACCCGCTTCTTTTCTCAGTAGCGAAAGAACTCTGTTAAATCCTGTGCCAGCCATAGAAACTCCAAGATAAAAATGAATTGCCGGGATAAAAAAAGCTCCATTTCCCGGAGCTGTTAAGGTAACGAGTTCGTTAAGTTTACATTAAATAATACTATTTGTAAAGTTAAAAAACAGCATTGACCGCATTTTTCAGCGGCAGACGATGTACAAAATTTTAGGAGATTTTCGTGAAAACATACAAAATCCATTTTATCAGACACGGGATAACAAGGGCAAACGAAGAGGGCCTCTACTGCGGAACTACCGATGTGTCTCTTAGCGTCAACGGAAGGCTGCAGTTGGCCGAACTTCTCATAAATGCCCGTTATCCGTATGTCGAAACGGTGTTTACAAGTCCCCTCTCAAGGGCGACGGAAACCGCGGACATTCTCTTTCCCGACTCGGACATAATCGCAGTGAGCGATCTCAGAGAGGCATCATTCGGTGAAGTCGAGGGAATGAGTATCGAAAGTCTTTCAAATAACGAAAAGTTCGGCAGGTGGTTGGCGGGAGACGAGTCCTTTCTTCCTTTGGGAGCCGAGCCGTCAGGAGATTTCAGAAACAGATGCATAGCCGGTTTCAAACAGGTGGTGGATGAAATGATGCGGAGAAAAATCTATTCTTCCGCTGTGGTTACACACGGAGGAGTCATCGGGAATATACTTAGCGTTATGGCATTTCCCAGAGCATCATTCTTTGACTGGGCATGCGCACCGGGAGAAGGCTATACCGCAATAGTCGACCCGACAATATATCATAGAAATTCGGTAATCGAGGTCATAGCGGCGATTCCGGAATATTATGACAGCTTTGAGGAGGAAATATGATTGCTTCACCGAAAATTCACATATACTGCGGCAACGGAAAAGGCAAGACAACGGCTGCTGTCGGTCTCGCCGTCAGAGCCTTTGCACACGGATTCAGAGTTGAGTATAACGGCTTTTTAAAGAAGGATGTCGGGGGCGAAAATTCGGCCCTGACCAAACTCGGAATAAACTGCGGTTTTTTAGATCCCGGGACATTTACCTGGCTTCTTAAGGAAGACGAAAAAATAGAACTTGCATCAAAAGCCGAAAAACATCTGTCCGCAATATCCGAAAGAGCAAAAAGCTTGGATTTGATTGTGCTCGACGAAGTTCTGGATGCCGTTTCTCTCGGATTTTTGAAGGAAAGTTCTCTGCTGTTGTTTTTAGATGAAAACATGCACTCCGAAATCATCCTCACCGGCAGAACAGCTTCCCCCGCCATTAAGAAAAAAGCGGGTTACATAACCGAGATGTTGCCTGTAAAGCATCCCTTTGAAAAAGGGGTAAAGGCGAGAAAGGGAATAGAATACTGATGTATAACGGCAATAACAGAGGCTTCTCAGCTGAAGATTCGTATGAAGAGTATGCTCTTTTGGCGCGGAAGTTTCGCCTTGACGAAAATTTGTCTGAAGAGGAGTCCCACTTTTTCAGCAATCTTGTTGAACTCTACGGCATTAAGTCCCTTCTCGACTGCGGTTGCGGCAGCGGTAAACACCTCTTCTTTTTCGACAGGCTGGGAATAAGAGCTTCGGGATGCGACATATCCCCCTCAATGCTGGAGTTGTCGAGAGATTTTTTGAAGCGTAAGCAGAGTTCAATAATGGTTGAGAATTGTGATTTCAGGTTGTTGGGCAGAGTTTATTCCTCCAGATTCGATTGTGTTATCTGCATTTCATCTCTCTCGCATCTTGAAAACACGGTCGAAGTGTCAAGGGCTCTCTCCTCCATGAGAGACAGAATATCTCAAGGGGGCATTCTTATACTCGAACTGCCCGCGGAGAATTTGGGCAAAAGTATGAGGGACCGGATTCGGTTGGAATACAGCGACGGCAATTTTACCCGCACCGTTGCCTATCACCCGTTTGAAAACCATACCGAAATGAGTGTGCTCGACGTGCTTCATTACCCTGCCGAAAGGCCGTTTTACCGGTATGATTTCAGACTGCTCCGCATAGGGGAAGCCGACTTGAAAGAACTTTTATTGAAAAACGGATTTTTAAAAATGACGTCCTTCGGCGATTACGATATGTCGAAATACCTGCCCGGAGAAAGCGAAAAGCTTATCGTAGTTGCCGAAAGATAGACGGTGCCGGCTTAGATTCTCCGCTATTCTTTCATAATATTCAATTTGTAAAAACATGTAAAAACAGCCTTGCCGTAATCAACCGACAGGCTGTTTTACCATATTAAAATTTACCTTTAATCTATAAACCAAGCAGTCTCATCAAGGCACTGTCGTCATCAAGGTAAGGGAGATCTTCATTTATAAGTGCGGCGAGATTATGGGCATCGGAAGAATTCAAAACCTCGACATTTTCGGGGAGCATCTTTTTGTCTGCAAAGCTTCGGTATTTCTCGGGATTAACCATCTCTACAGCGTGAAACCCGAGATCATCCGGCATAAACCCCAACACCGACAGCACCGAATAACTGTCCCTGTCCACATGGGCGGGAACGGCAATCCCGCCCAGTCTCTCACACTCCGATTTTACCGCATAGATATCGAGAGAAGAGGCGACAGTGAGGAGTTTTTCCACCCTTCCGACAACCTCATCGCTTTCATTGACAACCAGCTGTTCTCCCCATATTTCACTGTCAATTTTAATGTTTGGGAGGGATCTGTAGATTATTTCTCCCATCTCCAAAGCTGCATCCACATCGGAAAAATAGCAGAGGACATGTATTTCCTCTGCCGTATTTACCTCAATGCCCGGAATAAACCTTATTTTATACTCGTCACACGCCTTTTTTACAAACGGCGTGTTCAATGCGCTGTTGTGATCGCATAGGGAAATCACATCGGCTCCCGAAAGCAGCCTGAATCCCGCAATGCTCGAGGGGGTCATGTCGTTATCCGCACAGGGTGAAAGCGCGGAATGAATATGAAGATCGTACTTCAGTTTCATTTCCTCACCCGAACTTCACCTTTCGTCTTTGCAAAAATCGTGGAATTTAGTCGCGGCTTCAAACACGGGAAGCTCGGTGGAAAAAAGATTAATCCCCTCTTCCCCCGCCTTATTTATGACATCTTCTGCCGCCGTCACTCCCTCACAGAATACGACCGCACTAACGTCCGTCAAGCTTGCCACGGCTATCGTATTAATATTGCCCATGATGGTGAACCAGAGGTCTCCCTCTTTTGCCCGTCCCATTACCCAGCTGAGAAGGTCTCCGCAAAATCCGCCCGTTATCTCCCTGTCCCGGGAGTGCGATATTTCACTGAATCCGAGCTCATACAAATCTGATGTATTCATTTAATCTCCCGTTTAAAAACTTTTGCATATATTTATCTTCAGTCTTCAGTTCTGTTGGAAAATCCCACGCTGTCAAAAGAAGACTCCATTCTCTTGTAAATTTCCTCCGTTTTTCTTCTCAACAGAACTACACAGTCCATTACTTCCGCATTCCCTTTTACAACATCCTCCGCAAATGCGGCACATGTAGGTGCACCGCAACTTCCGCAATCGAGACCGGGAAGGCTCTCAATGAGACTCTGCAATCTGGTGAATCTCTCAAAACTCTCCTCCATTGTGTCTCCCAATTCCATTGCGGGGTTGTAGTCAAGTTCCTTATCCCACATCAATTTTACATAGTCGTCATCCAAAGGCTCATCGTTTACCTTTATATTGGACTTCATCTTATTGACTTTCGCCCTCGCAATGTAGGGGTTTTCCACCTGGAGAACTCCCCCCACACAACCCCCGGAACAGGCATTCAGCTCTACAAACTCGAGACCGTATCTGTGGTTTTCGAGATCCTCGAGGACCATTATTACATTGTCTATGCCGTCTGCGGCAAGGTGTTTGTCGGTTGATTTAAGCGATGTGCTCTCTCCCCCGATAATACCCCATCCGAGACCGACGGCGCCTGCAAGGGGTTGTTGATCCGGCAATTCCGCCCCCAATTTTTTCATTTCCTTGAGCAGAAGCGGATACACTTCATTTATCGCAATAGCGGCATCGACGTATTTATGCTCCGTTCCTATCGGGGAATGAATTGCGGAGACTTTTGCCGGACATGGCGTAAGAAAAATGCATCCGATTTTATCGGGAGACAGCCCCGTCTTTTCAGACGCCCTTTTTTTCGCCATCTTTCCCGCCAGTTCGACGGGCGTAATCAAAGGCAGCAGATTGTCCAAAAGGTCGGGATATCTGACACTTATAAGCCTTGTCACCACGGGACAGGCTGTGGAAATAACCGGATACTTGAGTCTGCCTTTGTTTCTTGTTAGATATCTCTCGGTAGCTGCAGTAATGATTTCAGCCGCGGCAGCAACCTCAAAGACATCGTCGAATCCTACGGCTTTCAGCGCATCCAGCACGATTTTCTGGTCGTCTATATTATTAAATTGAGCATATAGGCTGGGAGGGGGAAGCGCAACGGTGTATTCAAAGTTATCCAAAACCGACAAGTCATCGTAATTTGCCTTTTTGGCCTTGTTTTGACAAACCCTGATACACTGACCGCAGTCAATGCAGAGTTCTGATATTATGGATGCTTTTCCGTCGCGGACTCTTATAGCTTCGGTGGGGCATCGTTTTATACAGTTTATGCATCCTTTGCATTTATCCAAATCCAGCGTGACGGAATGCAAAAAAATTTTTCCGCCGTTATCATTGTCACTCAATTGCGTCTCCTCCAGAGGATTCTGTTAGCTAAAATCTCACCGTCATATTGATTTCGGTCCCTTCGCCGGGTGTTGACTTGATGTCGAACTCATCCGTATATCTAATCATATTCGGAATCCCCATGCCTGCTCCGAACCCCAAATTTCTGATTTCATCAGTTGCTGTGGAAAACCCTTCGGACACCGCGAGATTTACGTCGGGGATTCCCGGTCCGTTATCGGTTATCCTTATTCTGATTTCATTGTTCTCCACTTCCGCTTCCACCGTTCCTCCGGTTGCATGTATCACGAGATTAATCTCCGCCTCGTAGATGGATATGGCGGCTTTTCTTACGGCATCTGCGGGAATTCCCATTTTTCTGAGCTGGTTCTTTATATCGACGGACGCCTCGCCGGCAAGCGAAAAGTCTTCACCCGAAACATCATGCCTAATTAAGATGGGATTCATTCCCAAGCTCCTTCCCCTTCCATGAGACCCTTTTCATAAAGGACTCCGCATGCCAGAAACATAGTTTTTTCGGTCGTCATCAAAACAATGCCCTTATCCTGTGCCATTTTTACAAGGTCTTCGTTGGGAACCTTACCCCTGACGAACACCACACACTCCATGTCCATCATCTCGGCGGTTCTTATGACCTGAGGATTGTTAAGTCCCGTCAATAGAACCGCCTGATTCTTAACATAGGCGAGCACATCGCTCATCATATCGCTGCCGCAGGCCGTATGGACTTCCGTATCGGTGCTTATCCCGGACGTCATTATTCTGGCACTGAGTATTTTTGCAATTTCAGATATCTTCATAGAGTCTCCTTTTTGTTCTTATAGTCGACAAAAATCAATCCGTTAAAACAATTATCCGTTCATACAACGGATAATTCAGACTTATCCAAACACATTATACGATATCTCTTCGGGAAGTGACAAGCAAAGACCTTCAACACCCCGAAGTTCGTGCTTTTTCTCGAAAAATGCATTTTGTCTTTTAGAAGATATTACAATAAAATCCCTGTTTTTTCTCCTACCTTTTTAAACACCTCTATGATATAATTTATTTGTTATCTATTTAACGCATTTTTGTGTTGTTTAAAATTAAATCTTTGGAGGAAACGGAATGAAAAACACCGTCGTAGTTCCTTACACCGGCACACCGGAACAGGAAAACGAATTAAAAGAGTGGCTCATCGAAAACAAGGATATGCAGGGTCTTACCATGCCCGCCCTTCAAAAAGCTCAGGAAATATTCGGCTACCTGCCCCGAGCAGCTCAAACCATTATTTCCGAACATACCGGCGTCTCGCTTGAAGAACTTTACGGTATAGCCACATTTTATTCGATGTTCAGACTATACCCCGTAGGCGACTATAAAATAAGCGTCTGTATGGGAACGGCATGTTACGTAAAAAACAGTCAGAACATATTGGATAAACTTGAAGTATTGCTGAAAATTAAAGAGGGCGAAACGACTCCCGACGGAAAATTCAGTCTCGAGAGCTGCAGATGTATCGGCGCATGCGGTCTTGCACCCGTAATTATGATAAACGAAGATGTTTACGGAAGGCTGACGGGCGACGAACTGGAAGGAATATTGGCAAAGTATTGACTTTAAAGGTGTGAAAGCGAGGCGGTTTTGCAGGAACTATCTTTAAACATCCTCGACGTGGCCAACAACTCCGTAAAGGCCGGAGCGAAACTCGTAAATATTTCGCTTATATATGATGAAAATCATCTGAAGCTTATTATAAGCGACGACGGCTCGGGAATGACAAAAGAGGTTTTGAATAAACTCAAGGATCCTTTTTACACCTCCAGAACCACCAGAAAGGTGGGACTCGGAATACCCTTTCTGACACTTTTGGCGGAGCAGACCGGAGGGTATGTGGAAATAGAGAGCGAGGTCGGAGCAGGTACTAAAATAACCGCATTATTTGATGCAAACAGCATCGACATGCTGCCCATCGGCAATCTCGGTTCTACCGCCTCAACACTGATTTCCGGAAGTCCCGATGTGGATTTCGTTTTTCACATCTCAAGAGGAGAGCTTGAATTCATCCTTGATTCTGCGGAAATAAAGATACTTTTGGACGGGGTTCCGGTATCCACGCCCCAGGTGGCATTGTTTATTGAAGAATACGCAAACGATAATTTTTTACAGATTACAGAATCTAAATAAAGACATTTTAAGGAGAAATCTATGAAGAGTTTGGCGGACATTACTGCTATACGCGACAAGATGAAAAATCTGATTGACACCCGCGAATCGGATGAAGACACCATCAGAATAGTCGTCGGCATGGCTACATGCGGGATAGCAGCCGGAGCAAGACCGGTGTTGAGCGAAATTACTGCGGAAATCGCACGTCGCGAACTCCACAACGTCATTGTAACGCAAACCGGTTGCATCGGCATATGCCAGTATGAGCCGGTCGTCGAAGTTCTCGTGCCGGGTCATGAGAAAGTCACATATGTAAACGTTACCACCGATAAGGTCGGCAGAATTATCAGCGAACATGTAATCGGCGGAAAACCGGTTGCTGAATTCACATACGGCCGCGTTGCGAGATAGGGGGATAATAAATGTACAGAAGTCATGTCATGATATGTGCCGGTACAGGTTGTGCGTCCTCCGGCAGCGCAAAGGTGGCGGAAGCTTTTGCCGAAGCAATTGCAAATCAGGGGCTTTCCGACGAGGTTAATATAGTTAAAACGGGCTGTTTCGGCCTCTGCGCCCTCGGCCCCATAGTCATTATCCATCCCGAAGGCACCTTCTACAGCATGGTAAAGGTGGACGACGTTCCCGAAATAGTGAGCGAGCATCTCTTAAAGGGTCGTCCGGTAACCAGGCTGCTCTATGACGAGACGGTGAAGGAAGATGAAATAGCCGGTCTTCACGAAACCCCTTTCTATAAAAAGCAGATGAGGCTTGCACTCAGAAACTGCGGCAGAATAAATCCGGAGCTCATAGACGAGTATATAGCTTTTGACGGTTACCAGGCTTTGGGCAAGGTTCTGACCGAGATGACGCCCGAAGAGACGGTGCAGCTCATAACCGACAGCGGGCTTCGCGGAAGAGGCGGTGCGGGTTTCCCGACCGGTCTCAAATGGAAATTTGCACGCGGATATGATGCCGATCAGAAATATGTAATCTGCAATGCCGACGAAGGCGATCCCGGCGCATTTATGGACCGCTCCGTTCTCGAAGGCGATCCTCATGTAATAATCGAAGCCATGGCAATAGCCGGATATGCCACAGATGCAAGCAAAGGATTCATCTATGTCCGTGCGGAATACCCCATAGCCATAAAGCGTCTCAATATCGCCATAGAACAGGCAAAGGCATACGGACTTTTGGGAGATAATATTTTCGGATCCGATTTTTCCTTTGACATTACTATAAAGCTCGGTGCAGGCGCATTTGTCTGCGGCGAAGAAACCGCTCTCATGGCGTCCATCGAAGGCGGGCGCGGAGAGCCGAGACCGAGGCCTCCCTTCCCTGCCGAAAGAGGTCTTTTCGGAAAACCGACAACAATTAACAACGTAGAAACCTTGGCCAACGTACCGCAAATCATTCTCAACGGAGCTGATTGGTTCAGATCGATAGGCACGGAAAAGAGCAAGGGTACAAAGGTATTTGCCCTTGGGGGAAAAATCCACAATACCGGATTGGTTGAAGTACCCATGGGCACCACACTCAGAGAGGTTGTCGATGAAATCGGCGGGGGCGTACCCGGAGGCAAGAAATTCAAAGCAGCTCAAACAGGCGGCCCTTCCGGCGGATGTATTCCTATTGATCTCTTCGATGTAAAGATAGACTACGAGAGCCTGGCTGAAGCAGGATCCATGATGGGTTCCGGCGGGCTGATTGTCATGGACGAAGATAACTGTATGGTCGATATAGCCAAATTTTTCCTCGGTTTTACCGTCGAAGAATCCTGCGGAAAATGCACCGCCTGCAGAATCGGCACCAAAAGGCTGTACGAAGTCCTTGATAAAATAACCGAGGGAAAAGGTGAACCCGAAGATCTTGATATTCTTGATGAACTCTGTGAATACATCAGCAAGAACTCCCTCTGTCAGCTTGGCATGACTGCTCCCAACCCCGTTATGTCAACCCTTAAATTCTTCAGAGAAGAATATATTGCTCATGTTGTTGACAAGGTATGTCCTGCGGGAGTCTGCAAAGGTCTGTTGTCCTATTCGATAATTGCCGACAAATGCAAAAAATGCGGACTCTGTACAAAAGTATGCCCTGCCGATGCCATAACCGGCGTGTTGGGCAAAGAGCCGTTTGTCATCAACAAGGATGCTTGTATCAAGTGCGGCGCCTGTGTGGAAGCATGCAAGTTCGGCGCGATTGTCAGGAAATAGAAAGGATTGTAAAAATATGAGCAAAACCGTGAATTTAAAGATAGACGGCGTAAATGTTGAAGTTCCCGAGGGTTACACCATACTCGACGCCGCATATAAAGCCGGAATCAAAATTCCCACCCTCTGCTATATGAAAGACCTGAATGCCATAGGTGCATGTCGTCTGTGTCTGGTAGAGGTTGAAGGTGCGCGCTCCTATCTGGCAGCCTGCGTCACCACCGTATCCGAGGGAATGGTTGTCAATACCAACACCCCCGCATTGAGAAAGTCAAGACAGAAAACCCTCGAGCTCATACTGAGCAATCACAGAACCGACTGTCTCTCGTGTGCAAGAAACACGAACTGCGAACTTCAGACGCTGTGTCATGAAAACAACGTAGATATGGACAGATTCGGTCGTTCCAACCTGGAGCCGGATATTGACGACTCGGCCGTACACCTCATTAGAGACAATTCAAAGTGCATACTCTGCAGAAGATGCGTTGCAGCCTGCAGCGTCAATCAGCATGTAGCGGTTATAGGACCTACTAAAAGAGGCTATGACACTCACATAGGTTCCGCTTTCGGCGATCCTCTGGATGCGACTTCATGTATACACTGCGGTCAGTGTATAGTTGTCTGCCCGGTGGGTGCACTCACCGAAAAGGACGAGAGTGAACAGGTCTGGGCTGCATTGGCCGACCCCACCAAGCATGTCATTGCGGCACCCGCACCTTCCGTCAGGGTCCAGCTCGGAGAGTGTTTCGGAATGCCCATAGGCACAAATGTGCACGGAAAATTACCTGCCGCTCTCCGCAGGATGGGATTTGACAGTATTTTTGACGTCGATACCGCTGCCGATCTCACCATTATGGAAGAGGGCACGGAGTTATTGGATCGCATAAACAACGGCGGGGTTCTCCCTCTCATCACCTCCTGTTCGCCGGGATGGATAAAGTTCTGCGAATATTATTTCCCGGAATTTATCCCCAACCTCTCGAGCTGTAAATCACCCCAGCAGATGATGGGTTCGGTTTCAAAGACATACTTCGCCGAAAAACAGGGAATCGATCCGAAAGATATCTTCGTGGTCAGCATCATGCCCTGTACGGCAAAGAAATTTGAAAAGACGAGAGCCGGTCAAAGCGCCTCGGGATATCCCGACATCGATGCCGTTCTCACGACCCGCGAACTCGCAAACATGATAAAGAGAGCAAATATAATATTTGACAAACTCCCCGACGAAGATTTCGATCCGGTATTCGGCATGGCTTCCGGTGCGGCTCATATCTTCGGAGCAACCGGCGGAGTAATGGAAGCCGCGCTCAGAACGGTATCAGAGATACTCACGGGCGACGATGCTCCAAAAATCGACTTTTCGGAAGTCAGAGGTACAAAAGGCATAAAAGAAGCCGAATACGACCTTGCGGGAATAAAAGTCAAGGTTGCTGTTACCTCCGGTCTTGAAAACGCCCATCAGCTTCTCACCATGATTAAAAACGGAGAGAAGGAATATCACTTCATTGAAGTCATGGCATGTCCCGGAGGCTGTGTCAACGGCGGCGGGCAGCCAATTCAGCCCAGCTTTGTCACAAACAACCTCAACCTGCGCCATACAAGAGCCATGGGCCTTTACAATCAGGATGCGGGAATGCAGCTTAGAAAGAGCATTGACAACCCCGTTATGAACGAGCTTTACGACACATACTTCGGAAAGCCCGGTAGCCATAAGGCACATGAAATTCTTCACACAACCTATGTTGAGAGGGAAATCTACTGATATCCCGTGAATTAAGAAAATTGATTATAGGAGGGCGGAATCTGTTGATTCCGCCCTCCTGTTCTTATTTTTGAGCTTGCTCATTTGCTTACATAAGTTAACTGTTTTTAAGCTGATACGGCAAAGATGCATTTCATGATTAAGAAGTACAGTATATCGTTGTCTTTTCGGACACGGTTAATAATATCGATACGCACCTGAAAAGATTAATAACAAAAAACCTTCGCCGAGAAAGCGAAGGTTTTTGTAAAAGTCAAAAATTACGGAGTCGGTTGAGGTGCGTAATCTTCAGGCCTCGGCGCGTCGAGCGCATGGTTGCATACACCGTCAGGCATCATCTCGGGCTTATAATACCCCGTTCTCCTGTCAGGGCACCCCTCGCCTGCGATAAGTCCGGTATCCTTACAGAACGTCGCGGTTTTGACGGTCCCCTCCGGAGGTGTCGGAAAAGATATCACCTCAAGGTCGGCGCTTATGGTTCCCATGACCTTTTTGAATGCAATCTGTATCGGGTGAGGCCTTATATTGTTTTGGTATTTGGGTTGGTCATATCCCTGCCATATTGACATAACATAGTAGGGGTTCATCCCGATAAACCAATAGTCTTTGTTTTCGGAATGCGTTCCGGATTTGCCCACATAAGGCATATCCCCATCGGGACGCGCCCTGACTCCGGTTCCGCCCCATCCGCTGTACATAACATTTCTCAAAAGCTTGTTCATGATAAAGGCGGAGGGTTCGCTGTATGCCTGAATTACATTTATATGGTTCTTCTTATTTATTAAAACCTCGCCGTTGGCGTCCACTATCATGGAATAGCTGTGGGGAGAATAATAGGTTCCGCCGTTTCCGAAAGGGGCGTATGCGGCACACATATCGAGGGGCGAAATTCCGGTATGAAGCCCTCCCAACGCGAGGGAGTGCGTCCTGTCCTCCGGATCGGAGAGGGTGTCAAGTCCGACGAAATTTCTCATAAAATCAAAGGAGAAGTCTATTCCGACCCTTCTTATCGCATGAACGGCGGTGGTATTGAGCGATCTCGCTATTCCTTCAGCAACCGTCACCGGAACGCCGTAGGAGCTGTCGTAGTTGTCGGGGAATCTGTAGTATCCTGGAATGGTATAGGGGGGCAGCGGCTGGTCGGGAAACAGCATTGAAAAGTGAAGTCTGTTGACCTCTATGCCGGGTCCGTATGCCGCAAGCGGTTTCATGGATGAGCCTGTCGGTCTTTTCGAGTCGACCGCTCTGTTTAGTTCGAGACTTCCGGTTTTTTCTCCCAAACCGCCGGCAATTCCCAAAATCTCGCCCTCGTAGTTCATAACCACCATCGCGGATTGGGGTTGAATCTCCGCAACTTCACCGTATGCCCTGCCGTCTTCGGTATACCATGGCCATATATAGCCGTCCTCGTATTTCGGCCAGGTATAGCCTGCCTCCTGCTCCTCCGTTCTCCTGCCGTTCAGCGCCACCTCTTCGACGGTGCTCTGTATAAAGGGATCCATCGTCATCTTTACACGGTAACCGCCGCTGTTGAACTTTTCAAGCGCAGTTTCAGGTTCCCATCCGAGAATGTTAACCAGGTCATCATATATTTCTGCAATGACGGTGTCGGTCATATATGAATAGACATTAGTCCCGGTAAGCTTTTCGTTGGGTTTGCCGAATACCATGTATTCGGATTCCTTCTTCGCCGCGGTAAACTGACTGTCTGTCAGATACCCCTGCTCCTTCATCTGATTTATAATCGTATCCCGCTGTATTCTATTTTCCCCGGGATTGAGATAGGGGTTGTTTTTTGTCGGTTGTTTTGTGATACAGACAATAGCCGCGCTTTCGGCGATGGTAAGCTCACTGCAGCTCTTGTCAAAATAGTAGTTTGCAGCCGCCTCTATACCTCCGACCTTGCCTCCGAGGTTAAACGTGTTCAGATAAGCTTCCAGTATCTGTTCTCTGGAATAGTATTTTTCCAACACCAGCGCACGATATATTTCCCTTATCTTTCTCATGGCATCGGTTTCGTCATCGCCGGTGATGTTTTTAATCAGCTGTTGGACCAATGTCGAACCGCCCTGTCTTGACGGAAAGAGGTTGAGCGACGGGATGTATTCGTTTAAAAAGGCCGCTATTGTTCTCTGCCAGTCGACTCCCTTGTGCTCCCAAAACCTCTTGTCCTCTGAGGCTACCAGTGCATCAATTAGATGTCTCGGCATCTCGTCGTATTTTACCCACACACGGTTTTCTCCGCTGAAAAGCCTTTGATATTCAACCCATTCGCCCGTTTCCCGATCCTGATACTCAAGTATGGTGGCGTATGAGAGAGGCAGGGTATTCAGGTTTAATATTTTGTCGTCGTCTTTGGTTACATTTACGAGATAGATCGAAACCGATACTGCTGCCACACAACCGGCAATTATTCCCAGGCAGCCTATAATCAGTATTATTCTGAAAATTGAAGCAATGATTCTCCCGACAATGCTCTTTTTCTTCGCAGGCCTGTCGGCTCTCTTTTGATCTTTCTTTCTTCTCTTTGCTTTTCTTTTTTTGTTTGCTTCCACAATTTTTTGGCGTTTTTCATCTCGGGGCGGAATATTGTCATTATCCGCTTTCTTCTGAGGGTCGGCCGTATACCCGCTTTCTTTGCCCTTGTACAGATAGACTTCCCCATCCGTTGTCATATATCTGATTCCGTCGGGAAGCTTTAATTCGTCGGTAAGAGGATTTTTTCTGTTTTCCTCCATTTTTGAAAAGAACCTGTCAATTCTTTCCTTTTTGGCAAAGTCGTCCTCTATCAAAGGGTCGACTTTAAATTCACTGTTTTTTTCAGGACTGTCAAGACTCATCTATATTTTCCTCCAATAGGAAATGTATCGCAATCTCATTATTTGTACTCGGTAATTATATCACAGTGCATTTTTTTTGTTAAGCTAATGCTTTTTGCGATATGAAAGTCATTGTGTTAAAATTCGCATATAATGGGGGCGTAAAATGAAACATCTTCCGGCACACATTAAAATGGAAAAATTGTTAATAGAAGTCAATGCTCTGCCGACAAAACCGAGAGCTTTGATTCACAGTTGCTGTGCCCCCTGCTCCACTCATGTTCTCAACACAATATGTGACTGTTTTTCGGTTTCCGTGTTGTTCTACAACCCAAACATCTTTCCGAACGAAGAATACCAAAAGCGAAAATCCGAGCAGAAGAGATTTATCGAAATTCTAAATCGTTCCGATCTCTCTTTTTATGATATCGACAGCAATCATTCCGACTTTCTTAAAGCCGTAAAAGGATATGAATCGGAAGAAGAAGGGGGCGCCAGATGCGGTGAGTGTTTCAGACTGAGGATAAGAGAGACCGCAAAGAAAGCTTCGCTGATGGGTTTTGAATATTTCGGGACAACCCTGAGCGTCAGTCCCATGAAAAACTCGGATCTTATAAACAAAATCGGCGAAGAGGCCGAGCGTGAATTCAATGTCAAATGGATTCCCGCAAACTTCAAAAAAAAGGACGGTTATCTCAAATCGATTCAACTGTCAAAGAAATATAATTTATACAGACAAAATTACTGCGGTTGTGAATTTTCATTTCGGGGTGGCGACGATGCGTAAAGACAGCAAAACTCTCGGGATTTTACTAGGTATACTCTTTTCGGTTTTTGCAGTTGCACTGGCGGTGTTCCTGCTTTTGAATTTTGACTTTCTCTATCGTTTTGATATAGAAAAGCTGGGAATACAGTCCTCAACGGGGTATGAAAAGGACTTCATACTGGACAATTACCATGCGGTAACCCAATATCTTTCCCCCTTCCATGACGGCGAATTCAAGCTTGCCGGCATGGAATTTTCCGAGGGAGGAGCCGTTCATTTCGAGGAAGTAAAAAACATCATAAACATATTGTATCTTGCGGGTTTTGCATCGTTGTTTGCGATTTTGACACTGCTTGTTATCTTCAAAAAAAGAGTCGGGCGAAACACATTTTTCTTTTCCTCTCTTGGAACCATTGTCCTTCCTGCGATTCTGATAATCGGTGCGGCAATCGACTTTGACGGTTTTTTTACTCTGTTCCACAAACTCTTTTTCAATAACGACCTCTGGATTTTTGACAGCAAAACCGATCCCATAATAAAAATTCTGCCTCAGGAGTTCTTTATGCACTGCGCTCTCTTTATCGCTTTTGTTCTTATTTTCTTTACCATTGCACTTTCGGTCATCGGGTTGTCCAAAAAGAAGAGATAAAGTCCGAATGAATAATTCAAAACAAAAAGCCCCGCATGTTGCGGGGCTTTTATTGCGTATTGTTTTACAGTTTCTGAATTCTGAATGACCAGGGTTTCACCAGGAAACATCTGCTTTTATACCGGACGATTTCATCGAATTCCCCCCTGTTTATCGCAACAAGGATTTTCTCCTCATCATTCTCCCTGATATAGGCAACGCATCCGTTTTCCGCCCTTAGCGGCACTATTGTCCCGTTTGCAAATGCAGAATGTTCACTTCTTACATTCATTATCATTCTGACAAAGCTCAGCAAGTTTTCATCGATATTGTCCCATTCAAAATACGCACGGTTAAACGGGTCGCTGAACCCCTGCATTCCTATCTCGTCGCCGTAGTAAATAGTGGGAAGTCCGGGCAGAGTAGCCATCGTCACAAATGCGAGTTTCACCATCTCCACTCCCCTGAGATAGTCATCTTTGTTCAGATGCTGCACCGACTGCCACTCCCTGTCACCCGTTTTACCCTTATATACAAGGGCGGTGATTATCCTCCTTGTGTCGTGTGTCGAGAGATGGTTCATCGTTATATCCATCATCGGTTTCGGATAATTTTCGACGACACTCATGACATTGTCAATAAACAGGGCTGCATTTCCGTTTGAAATAAAATCGGTAATTGCATTCATGAAGGGATAGTTCATCACCGAGTCCAATGAATTACCCCACAAAAATTTTCTTCTGCGTCCGTAACTTATCTTGGTCGCGGCGTCCTCCCAAACTTCTCCGATAAGAATTTTGTCATCGCCGTTTCTCTTTACGGCTTTTCTTATTTCGGTAATAAATTCGTCGGGGAGTTCATCCGCTACATCGAGTCGAAACCCGGACGCTCCCATTTTGAGCCAGTAGTCAATAACTCCGCCCTCTTTGCAGATAAACTCCCTGTACCCCTCGTCGTTTTCGTTTACCTCGGGAAGAGTGTCAAAACCCCACCAGCTCTTATAACCCGCCTTGCTTTTATCAAACTGGTACCAGCTCCTGTAGGGGCTGTTGATGTCCCTGTAGGCGCCGCCGTCTCCATATCTGCCGTATTTGTTGAAATATATGCTGTCGGAACCGGTATGGCTGAAGACCCCGTCAAGAATTATCTTGATATCTGCCTTTGCGGCCTCTTTGGCAAGTCTTGCAAAATCATCATTTGTCCCCAAAAGCGGGTCCACCTTCATATAGTTTGCCGTGTTGTATCGATGATTTGAATGCGCTTCGAATATGGGATTTAGGTAGATTATACCTACATTAAGGCTTTTCAGATAGGGGAGTTTTCTTACTATCCCGTCGAGATTTCCGCCAAAATAGTCATTGTTCCAAACTTTGCCGGAAACCGGTCTGAACAGGGGTTGTGTCCGAAGGTCGGTATGGATTATCCTGTCATCAAATTCCGTTTCGATTACATTTTCTCTGTGGAATCTGTCGGGAAATATCTGGTATATGACCTTGCCCTCAAAACCCTCGGGAGCTTTAAAGTTTTTGTCATAGACAAACTGGATAAACCATCCGGAGGATTTATCTTTTGTCAAAAACCCTTCCGACGAGGGATGTTTTCTGCCGACGAAACCGCTGTCACCCCCGAATCTGTAATAGAAAAGACCTATGTCGGAAAATGTGTACGAAACCTCATGCATTCCCGTTGAAGGGTTGTATTTTAGGGGAACTTTATCTACCGCGTCTTTGGCATCCCTGAGAATGGTTAAGAATGCCTCTTCGTCGTTCGGCCATCTGATGCGAAACAACACCTGAGTACCGTTTTTAACTGCTCCGAAAGGTTTCTTGAAAAAGATATCCCTGCTATTGTAAATTACGTCCCGGTTATAGTTCATATAATCTCGTTTTGTTTTGTTAATGTATTACTCTTGCCCCTCTTTGATATCCGCCCTCCGTTTACTGTCTGACGGTTCCGGCTCTCCAGATATTAAGCGCATAATCCCTTATCGATCTGTCGGCCGAGAAGATTCCCGACTTTGCAGTGTTCATCAGAGACATGCGTCCCCAGACATTCCTATCGGCATAGAGGGTATCAATCTTATTCTGTGCATCTGCGTAGCTGTTGAAATCCGCGAGGACAAGATAGGGATCCAAGGTTTTTAGGTTTCCGGCAAGTTCCGGATAATTATTGCCCATAAAGCCCTTGTCGATGAAATCTATGGCTTCCCTTATGTCGTCATTGCTCTTGTAGTATTCCTCGGGATGGTAGCCGTATTTCCTTATCCCGGCAACTTCGCCCTTGGTAAGTCCGAACTGAACGAAATTGTCCTTTCCGACAACCTGGGATATCTCGACATTCGCTCCGTCATATGTGCCGAGTGTGACTGCTCCGCCCATCATCAGCTTCATATTTCCGGTTCCGGACGCCTCGGTTCCCGCAAGGGAGATTTGCTCGCTGACTTCCGTCGCCGGCATAAGTATTTCGGATACCGACACGCGATAATCTTCAAGATATACCACCCTCATAAGATCTCTGACATCGGCGTCTTCCTCAAGGAGTTTTTCAAGACCGTATATCAACCTTATCATCTGCTTGGCAAGGTAGTATCCCGGAGCCGCTTTCGCCCCGAAGAAATAGGTGCGCGGCAAGAAGTCTTTGTTTTTGTTGTTCTTTATCTGAAGGTATCTGTGAACTATATGGAGTGCATTGAGGTGCTGGCGTTTGTACTCATGCATCCTCTTTGCCTGAACATCAAAAATTGATGACGGGTCAACAGGATAATCGGTATATTTATTTGCATATTCCGCAAGCCTTATCTTGTTCTTGTGTTTTACTTCGCAAATCGATTCAAGCACTTCGGGAGAATCCTTAAACTCGACAAGTCTTTCCAAAACCGAGGCATCTTTCTTAAAGCCGTTGCCGATAAGAGATGTCAGCAGGTTTGTCAGATCCGGGTTGCTTTGCAACAACCACCTGCGATAGGCTATCCCGTTAGTGACATTCTTAAACTTGTAAGGGGTATAGTTGTAGTAGTCGTGAAACAGCTGTTCTTTAATTATGTCGCTGTGTATTTTCGAAACCCCGTTTATACTGTGACAGACATAGCAACAGAGGTTACCCATGTTTACGTTTCCGTCACGGATTACACTCATGTAGTTAATCTTTCCGTAGTCATCGCCGTACCGTTTCTCAAGCGCAATTCTCTGTCTGCGGTTGATTTCGACAATTATGCTGTAGATTCTCGGCAGATTTACTCTCACAAGATCGATATTCCACTGTTCAAGCGCTTCACTCATAATGGTGTGGTTTGTATAGCTGAAAGTCGCATTGGCAATTCTCATTGCATGCTCCCATTCAAATCCGCAGTCATCCAAAAGCACTCTGATGAGCTCAGGTATCATGAGTGTCGGGTGCGTGTCGTTTATGTGTATGGCATTCTTTTCGGCAAAATTGTCCATCGTGCCGTACTGTGCCATATGCTTTTTAAATATGTCGCTCATTGCGGCGCAGCAAAGGAAATACTCCTGTCTGAGCCTGAGCAGTTTTCCCTCGAGGTGGTTGTCATTGGGATAAAGCACTTTAGATATGAGTTCCGCCCGTCCCCCGCTTCTCGTGGCTTTGGCATAATCTCCGCGGTTAAAGCTGTCCATATCAAAACCCGGCGAGGTAGCTTTCCATAGTCTGAGCTTGCTGACACCCGAAGAGCCGTAGCCTGAAATGTACATATCGTAGGGTATTGCTATTACCGATTCGTAGTTGCTGTGTTTGATATGGTTATAACCGTTATCCCAAAACTGTTCTATATCTCCGCCGAACCTCACTTCGACTTTGTCTTCGTTGCGCTGGTCGAGCCAAACGCCGCCCTTCGGCAGCCAATCGTCCACTTCCTCTCTCTGCCAGCCGTTTATTAATTTCTGTTTAAAAATTCCGAACTCGTAGAGAATCGAATGGCCGTTTCCGAAATAATTCCCCGTTGCAAAAGCGTCGAGGTAGCAGGAGGCAAGCCTTCCCAATCCGCCGTTGCCGAGTCCCGCATCGGGTTCTTCCGCATAAATATCTTCAAGCGTGAGCCCGCACTGTTCGACGATTTCCTCAGCCTCTTCCACAAGACCGAGATTGTAGAGGTTATTCTTTAAAGATGTCCCGACAAGAAACTCAATGGAAAGGTAGTGAACTCTCTTTACACCTTTTCCGTAAGCATCTGCAATATGTCGCCTGTACTTATTTCCGAGTTTTTCCTTTACAACCTCGGTTAATGTAAAATACACCTGTTCGGGCAGTGCCTGAGTAATGTCGATCCCGTACATCTTTGAGAATTTTTTTTCGTATTCCGATTTAAAAGAATAAGGCAATAAAGCGCTCATAATTAAATCTCCTAACTTCTATATCTTATATTATCTTTATTTTTAAACGCATTCAGTGTGCATTATATATTCTTTTCATACTTTTTTCAATTGTCGCAATATATAACATTTTGTATAGAAATAAGGGGACATTAACGGATATCACACGATTTTGTTCACAATGCAAATATCTTTCTCTTTTTTTCCGAGCGGTGTTATATTATAATATAGTTTAAAGTTTATCAGATTTATTTCCAACATTTGACGGTTTTAAGAGTATGCCATATATTTTGAAAGTGAGGGTGAGCTGTGTCAAACAAGGTGCATGTGAATATATCCGGGATATCTATAGTTATTTCCACTGAAGAAGAAGAGAGTTATGTTCAGAGAATAGCTGATGCCATCGACAGGGATATGCAGATGCTGCTCGAAAACTCCAAAGCGTCGGTTACAAGTGCCGCCCTACTCTGTGCTATCGATTATATGGATCGATTTCAAAAAGCAAACCGGTCCGCTTCCAATATGAGGACCCAGATAAAAGGCTATCTTTCGGATGCTGCAGATGCAAAGCTCCAATATGATGAAGAACGCAAAAAGAATCAAATCATGTCTGCAGAGATGGAGGAACTCAAAAGAAGTTTCGAGCGCAGAGCGAAGGAAGAGTCCAACGCAAGAAATCTCGTTGATGAAAAGGAAAGAGAGAATCTTCTGCTTCAGCTCAAAGCTCTTAACGACAGACTGGTTTCTCAGAATGAATACATTGCAAAGCAGGACAGGGAAATTTCCAGGTTGAGAAACATCGAAACGGAACAGGTCGAGAGAATAGGCCTGCAATCCGGCAGAATTTCCGAGCTTGAAGACATTATTTCCCGAAGTGAAAGCGTCATTAATGAGCTTAAAAACCGGCTTATGATGAGACCCGAGCACCGCTCCGAAAGAAAAAGCTCGGTAATTTCAGACGAATATTCTTCTGTGAGGGAAGAGGAGGAGCAGAGTTCTCTTTTTGAGGAAATTCCTCCCGCAACCTCGAACTTCAAAGGCCATATAAACGAGGATTATCCCGAAGAGGAAATGCCCGATCTCGGTTGGACAAGGGATATTTGACGGTGAACATTATTCGTTTCATAAAATTGGATGACAGGGCTGTCAAACCGAAAAAATCAACACCCGGTTCCGCTGCATTTGATATGTATGCAGTTTTGGACTCACCCGTTGAAATTGCTGCCGGGGGAAAGGCAAAGATACCTACGGGAATCGCTTTGGAACAACCTGATTCCGGGTGGGTATCGCTTCTTTTTTCCAGAAGCGGAATGGGAGCAGAGTTTATGATATCCCTTTCCAATTCGGTCGGCGTGATTGACAGTGACTACAGGGGAGAGATTGTCGTCTCGCTGATGAATTCATCAAACGAAGTTTATACGGTAAACCCCGGGGACAGGGTGGCGCAGCTTCTCCCCATAAGAATACCTGAGGTTTCCCTTGTAGAAGTAGATGAGTTGAGCAACACAAAGCGTTCAGACGGCGGATTCGGCTCAACCGGGAGTTAACTTTTTATGAAAAATGCAGGAAAGAATTTTTTGTTTTTCTTCTATCTCATATCCGGGATTGTTCTCGGTTCACTATTGGCAGCCGTTTCCAAGGAGATATCCTGGCTTTCATGGCTGGCATTCGGTACAACCGTAGGATTCGGACATCCTCAGCCTGCGGTTTTAGACCTGTCTGTTTTCCTGCTTTCAATAGGCATATCCTTTACGATAACCATAGCGCATATAATCACAATCGGAATTGCAATGTTTCTTTATTTCAAATTCAAAAGATAAACGGAAAATACTTATGACAATTTACCTCGCATCCAAATCGCCCAGAAGACGTGAGCTTTTTAATCTCATTACCAAGGACTATATAGCTGTGGACCCTGTCGTAGACGAATCGGGGTTTGAGCTTTTTACAGCCGAGATTCAAACCCTAAAAATTGCGGAACTCAAATGCAAATCGGTATTTAACCTTCACCCCGACTCCGTCGTCGTGGGTTGCGATACCGTTGTTTCAATGGGAGATGAAGTCTTCGGAAAACCTAAAGACAGAGAAGACGCTTTCGCCATGTTGTCAAAATTCAAAAACCGCACCCACACCGTCTATACCGGAATCTGCATAATGTCGCCCGAAAAAAAGAGGAGCTTTTGTTCCTCCACCAGAGTTATCTTTTCGGATATCGACGACGAAACTCTTGCCGAATACATCGATTCGGACGAACCCTACGACAAAGCGGGCGGATACGGAATAAGCGGCACGGCATCTAAGTTCGTCAGTATGATAATCGGCGATTACTATACCGTCATGGGATTGCCCGTTTCAAGGTTGTACAACGAATTAAGAGATTTAAATGTTGTTCTGTAAAATATTGTGTATTAAAACACCTCTTCGAATTAAATATGATAATTTGTCAAAAAATTTGATGTTGTGTTTAAAAAAAAGGTCTGTTATAATCAAATTCCGAGGTGTTTAAATGGGAACTATTACGGTAACCGCTTCCGGGAAGGACGGAGTAGGCAAATCCACTTTGAGTGTTTTCATTGGAGCTTCTCTTGCATCGATAAGCGGAAAAGTTCTCGTGATAGAGTTGGACAGCGGGCAACGGAGCATAGATATCGTATCGGGTACATACGGCAAGCTTATTTATGATATAAACGATGTGCTGAGCGGAAAAATCGAACCTGCAAAAGCAATTGTCGAAAGTCCCGTAGCCAAGGGTCTTTTTGTCCTATCGGCTCCCTTTATTCAAAGCAGTTTATCAATTGATGAGTTTTTTAAGTTGGTGTCTTCACTCGGCGAAGAATATAATCATGTCATCATCGACTCAGCGTCATCAATGGGAGCCATGTTTGCAGCCTGTTCGTGTGCAATGAACGCACTTCTGGTTACCACAGCCGACCCCGCCGGCATCAGAGAGGCAAACAGCGCAAGGGACAGACTTATTGAAAACTCGGTATTTGATATAAGATTGATAATTAACAGGTTGGTTCCTTCGAGAATAACCTCCGGGATTTTTCCGGATCTTGATTTTGTGATAGACAGCATCGGTTCAAGGCTGATAGGCGTTGTTCCGGAAAGCGATGATATTGCGGCTGCTTCTTCGGGAATCTTGGCTCTTCCCCGAAGTTCAAAATCAAAAAAGATATTTGATAACATTGCGAAGAGAATGCTGGGCGAGGAAATCCCGCTCAGTGTACAATAGTCATATGTTATTACTTACAAGGAGTGTCTGATGAACATCGCATTGGTAGCACATGACTCCAAAAAAGAATTAATGGTTCAGTTTTGCATCGCATATCGCGGGGTGCTTTCAAAGCACAGGTTATGTGCAACGAGCACAACAGGTAAACTCGTCAGCGATGCTACCGGTCTTCCCATACAAAGATTTCTCAGCAGTGCGCAGGGCGGAGATCAACAGATAAGCGCTCGAATCGCCTGCAACGAAATTGATCTTCTGTTGTTTTTCCCCGACCCGAACACCTCAAACACCCGCGAATCCAACGATCTCAACATGATAAGACTTTGTGTAGTCCACAACATCCCTCTGGCTACAAACATCGCAACGGCCGAAGTGTTGATTCACGGTCTTGAAAGAGGAGACCTTGATTGGAGAAATATTGTAAACCCGAAAAGAAAGTAGTTTATGCTTTTAACCCGGATAAAAAGACAGATTGCCGCAGCGGCAGTCTGTTTTCTGTTTATAGAGTGTAGCTCTGAACTTTGTGTTATAATATATTTCCGCACTATTTGTTTTTTATGCCTATCTTCTCAACATTTCATATAAATCAGCATTAACAATTCCGGAGGTAAAAATGGCAGAACCGATAACCGCTCCAAGAGGGACTTATGACCTTCTTCCCGATCAGTCTTACAAGTGGCACTATATAGAGAATATTTTGACATCTATCTGTAAATCATTCGGATATTCGGAAATACGCACCCCCACATTTGAATATACTGAAGTATTTTCCCGCGGACTCGGTGAATCCACCGACATTGTCGGCAAAGAAATGTATACCATGCTCGATAAAAGCGGCAGATCGATCACTCTCAGGCCGGAAGGCACGGCAAATACAATGCGGGCACTTATCCAGCACGGTCTGCTCAAAGGTTTGCTTCCGGTCAGAGTTTACTATATTTCCTCCTGTTTCAGATATGAGAAACCCCAATCCGGAAGGTATAGAGAACATCATCAAATAGGTGTTGAGCTTATGGGATCCCATTACCCCGATGCCGACAGCGAAGTTATAAAACTTGCATACCATGCACTGCGGGAACTGGGGATAAAGAATACCCGGCTTGAAATCAATTCTCTCGGCTGCAGGGAATGCAGGGCGGAATATATAAAATCATTAAAAGATTATTTTAAGCAAAATATCCACCTAATGTGCCCCACGTGCAATGAAAGGCTTGAACGAAATCCTCTGAGAATACTTGACTGCAAGAGCGAAATTTGCAAAGAGATCGCTTCAAAATCACCGGATATTCTCTCCTTTATTTGCGAACCGTGTTCCGAGCACTTTGGTCTTCTGAAGGAACAGCTCAGCGATGCGGGAATAGAGTTTATAATAAACCCGAGAATTGTCCGGGGTCAGGATTATTATTCGAGAACGGTGTTTGAATTTGTGCACGAAGGAGCAGGCGCGCAGGGTACGGTTTGCGGCGGCGGAAGATATGACCGGTTGGTCGAATATCTCGGAAGCGACCCGTGTCCCGGTATAGGTTTCGGAATGGGACTTGAAAGGGTATTGCTTATTATGGAAGCGGAAGGGATAGAAATTCCGGTTCCGGAAGGTCCGGAAATTTTCATAGCGCATATCGGAGAAAATTCTCAAAAAATAGCCGCAAACCTGGTATTCGAGCTGCAAAAAAGCGGGATATATGCTCTGTATGATATCAACCGCAGAGGTCTGAAAGCTCAGCTTAAATTTGCCGATAAAGTCTCTTCAAAGAGATATCTGGTCATCGGCGATTCGGAACTCGAAAGCGGAAAGGCGACCATAAGAGACATGAAAACAAAAGAAGAAACAACGATAGATTTAAATATCGGTTCGCTAATTGCAATTTTATAATTTTTGGAGGACTCCCATACATGGATTCTATGCAGGAAATGAGAAGAACTCATTATTGTCTTGACCTTTTAAAAGCAACACCGGGCGATGATGTCTGTGTCGCAGGTTTTATTGCAAGATTTCGGGATATCGGAAACCTCTGTTTCGCAGATTTGCGGGATTTTACGGGAATTGTTCAACTTGCTTTTGACGATTCGACTTCACCCGAACTCTTTGAAAAGGCTAAATCGTTAAAGAGCGAATATGTCGTAATTGCGTCCGGTGTTCTGAGAGAACGCTCAAATAAAAACCCGAATATTCCAACGGGAAATTTGGAGATATTTGTAAAATCCATGTCAATATTGAGTATCGCAAAGACAACACCTTTCGAAATACGCGATGAGGTCAGCGTAAAAGAGGAATTGTTGCTCAGATACCGCTACCTCGATATTCGAAGACCGTCTCTTGCAAGATCCCTGGCAATGAGACATAGAATAACGAAAGTCACCCGTGATTTCTTTGACGAAAACAGATTTGTCGAAATCGAAACCCCTATTCTTATAAACTCGACACCGGAAGGGGCGAGGGATTATGTCGTACCTTCGAGGGTGCACAAAGGCCGTTTTTTTGCTTTGCCCCAATCCCCTCAAATTCTAAAACAGCTTCTGATAGTAGGCGGCGTCGACCGCTATTTCCAAATCGCCAAATGTTTCAGGGACGAAGATCTTCGTGCAGACAGACAGCCTGAATTTACGCAAATAGACATTGAAATGGCGTTCTGTACACCTGAGGATGTAATGGATCTCAATGAAAGGTTTATTGCGAGGCTGTTTCGAGATGTTCTGGACTATAAAATTGAGCTTCCCCTTAGGAGGATGACATATAAAGAAGCGATGGAGCGCTATGGAAGCGATAAACCCGATACCCGTTTCGGTTTGGAGATAACAGATATTACCGATATTTCCGGGGAGTGCGGTTTTGGCGTATTCGAAAATGCCGTTGCCGACAACGGTAAAGTTTTGCTTATATACGCCGACGACATCTCCGAAAAGGTGACAAGAAAGGAACAGGACGCTCTTACCTCGATTGTGAAAACTTACGGTGCACAGGGTCTGGCCTTTGCAAAGATTACCGAAGACGGACAGCACGGGTTCTTAAAGTTTCTTAATAAAGAATTCAAAGAGACCCTCTTTGACAGATTAAAGGCGAAAGAGGGCGGGGCTATATTCGCCGTAGCCGGAAAAAGCGAGGTTTCCTACACTTCACTCGGCTCGCTTCGCCTGGAAATTCAAAACCGCTACTTCCCCGCACTTGAAAACGGATTCGATGTTCTCTGGATAACCGAATTTCCCCTCTTCGAATTCGATGCCGAGACAAACACCTACAGCGCTAAGCATCACCCCTTTACCTCCCCCATGGATGAAGACCTCCCGATACTCGAAACCAATCCGTTAAAATGCAGGGCAAAAGCATACGATATGGTAATTAACGGCAATGAGGTCGGAGGCGGTTCAATAAGAATCAGCAATCCGGAAATTCAGAACAGAATGTTCAACGCCCTCGGACTGTCAAAGGAACAGATTCACGAAAAGTTCGGATTCCTTTTGGAAGCTTATGAATACGGCGCACCTCCTCACGGCGGGTTGGCATTCGGGTTGGACAGACTGGCAATGCTGATGCTCAACAAAAAGAGTATCAGGGAGGTAATAGCATTTCCAAAAGTTCAGAGTTCTGCAGACCTCATGCTTAAAGCCCCATCAAAGCTTGATGACATACAGTTAAAGGAGTTGGGTCTACAAATTGTGTCAAACGACGGTGATGAACAAACAGATAGCTAAAAAGGAGTGGAAAGATGGGTTCGTTTTTGCACCGCAGTTGGGCGGAAATCGATTTGGACAATCTTGAACACAACTACAAAATCGTAAGAGATATGTTGAGCGGCGGCACCGACATGATGGCAGTCGTCAAGGCAGACGGATACGGTCACGGGTCGGAGGTTGTCTCACTATATCTTCAGCATTTCGGTGTCGATTGGTTCGGAGTTTCAAATCTCAATGAAGCGGAGGTTTTAAGAAAAGCCGGTATCAAAAAACCCATTCTCGTACTCGGTTACACACCGCCGAAGCTGGCGAGGATTATACGCGATTTGGATGTATCCCAGACCGTAACCGATCTCGAATATGCAAAAGCTCTCTCAAAAGAGGCATCAATATCCGGAAAAGACATAAAAATACATATCAAGGTCGACACCGGTATGTCGCGGCTCGGCTTCAGGGCTGTCGATCCCGTCGAGGCTTCAATAGAAATAGAAGAAGTCTGTCACATGAAAAATCTTATAACTACAGGGATATTCACTCACTTTGCATCTGCAGATAAAGACGATGAAGAGAGCCGAAGTTTCACGGAAAATCAGCATGCACAATTCGCCGCAGTCGTTTCCGGACTCTTTCAGAGAGGCATATCCTTTAAATGCATCCACTGTTGCAACAGCGCCGGTATAATAAACTATCCGGAAAGTCATCACACTATGGTGCGGCCGGGAATCCTGCTTTACGGACTTTCCCCTATGACACGCCAAGCTTCCGATTCGCTCGGACTCAAACCTGTAATGTCTTTGAAATCAGCGATATCACAAATTAAAACAATAGAAAAAGGAAGCTGTATCGGTTACGGCTGCAGTTACATTGCAAGGCAGGAAATGACAATTGCCACCGTTCCGCTGGGTTATGCCGACGGATATCCCCGGATATTCGGAAACAAGGCAAAGGCCTGGATTGCGGACAGGCTGGTAAACATCGTGGGAAATATATGCATGGACCAGCTGATGCTGGATGTTACCGGATTGGATGTCAAAAGGGATGATGTCGTCACATTCTTCGGCGGACGCTCCCCCATTAGCCTCTGCAACCTTGCCGGGATGGCGGG
The DNA here is from genome assembly GCA_012520915.1 of Oscillospiraceae bacterium. Lineage (GTDB taxonomy): Bacteria > Bacillota > Clostridia > Oscillospirales > Ruminococcaceae > WRIP01. The sequence continues at coordinate 100,838 of JAAYNJ010000017.1, read as the reverse complement.
AACCATCAATTATGAACTCTCCTGTAATATTTCACGGAGAATCCCCAGAGTCTATATAAAATCCGGCGAAGTGATAAAAACAATAGATTACAGCGTAGAAATCTGAGATATTAAAAACTCAATCAAACCTGAACTGTTTCAAATATCCTTTAAACTCGGGAATTCGAAACAAATATAAAAAGAACCCTAGCAGAAGTTGCCTTAGCTATGGTTCTTTTGTTCTGTCGGGAGTTTCTACCGCTTAATCAGATATTTTTTTCTTATAGAGATTTCACAGTCTTAATGAACTCTTTTACTAAATCCTTGTCTATCGGAGCGGTCAAATCCTTATTCGGTTTAAACCCGCTTCCGATTATGGCTCCGTCAATTAAAGGCCACAGTTCAAAAGAGTTCTCCTTTGTTATTCCGCTTCCCACAAGCAACGGAATTGATAAGGAGCTTTTTACACGAGTGACGTTCTCCGCATTGGGAGCGACACCGGTGGATATTCCCGTAAGTATTGCCGCATCCGCCTTTGCTATTTGAATATCGTGCGCTTTCTCTTCTATTGTGCGGTCCTGAGTTATTGAATGACTTCCGTGCTTCACCTGAAAATCTCCGAAAACCATTACATCTTCCGCAGATATGGACTTTTTATATCTCATTACCTCGGGCGCCGATGCACTGATATAGCCGCTTGTCGATATGTAAGCATTCATCAAATTAAAGCACCGTACAAACTCCGCACCCGTCGCTTTTGCGATAGCAATCGCCTGTTTTGCGCCATTTAAATGTACATTTATCCCCAACGGAGTATCGGGATAATTTTTCTTTATCCTATCCGCTATTACAGTGATAAACGCCACCGTTTCGGGACCTATATCATCCGGGAGAAAGTAGGGAGTGTCGAACTGATTCTCCACCTGAATAGCACTCACTCCCCCTTCTACAAGGGAATCCGCATCCCTTAATGCCGAATCAAATATTTTGTCCAACTTTTCAGTATGTCCGGGGGAACCGGGCAGAGCCTTTAAATGTATCATCCCGATAACAGGTTTTTGATTGCCGAATACCGTTTCAAATTTTGAATTCACTTTTCTCACCACCTGAACAGATATTTATATCACTTTTACTGCTGAATTCACTAAAAGATGTTTTGTGAAACCACCCGGTTGAGTTTTTATTTGAAGTCTCAACCGGGTAAATTCCGGATTAAAAATATTAATTTAAATTTCCTTAAATAATAAATATTGGAAGTTTTTTTGTTGCCACAATTCCTATACCTGCCATCCCGCAACAGGGCCTGTGTACAGCAATCCGATTACATGCTTCAGATTCACGTGACGGGGTACATCCGGATCCGTATTTGACAGTCTCGCAAGCTCACAGGCAAACAAATGCAGTACGACCATACTTGCAAGCACCGCCGCAAAGGGAGACAGCTCGCTTATAAAGGGCGCAACTTTAACCGTATTTTCCTTTTCTTCGCACTGCACATTCCCCACAACCAACACCCTTGCACACTGCTGTTCCGCATACTCAACAGCCTGCGCCTCACGGTGATCGGTCAGATTGCTCCCAATAACTATTACGGAATCCGAACTCATAATACAAAATCCGTTCATATGCAGGTATTCTTCCGCATTCGTCGTCATGATGTGGCAGTGGTTCGTTTCGATTATTTTGGCAGCCCCCACCATGGAAGCACTTCTCGACGGTCCGCTTCCGATGAAGGCATAACATTTTGAACCCAGGAATTTCTGGATATTATCTTTTATTTTCGGATATTCGGTTTCATATATTCTTCTTATGACGTCGGGAACGGCAACCTTTAATTCGGTCATAAATTCAACGGCGTCTTCCGATGAAATATAGCCCTTAATCACACCCAATTTACACGCTAAGGCATACATCAGTGCCAAACCGCTTGTGGTTGTCTTTGTCGGGAACGATTTGGATACTCCCGTCGCCACGGTAATAAGAGGAATCGAAGAATCTTTGCCCAACTCGCTTTCTTCGTGGTTGGTTACTCCTACGGAGATTCCGTTTTGCTGTTTTACATATTCAAGCGATTTGAGAACATATAAAGACCTTCCGGATGAACTGAACAGCACGACCAATGTATCTTCATCAACCTTAGGTTTTAACAAAAAGTAATCATACGCTTCATATCCCGTTGCGGAAATCCCGGAATACTTTTTAAATGCGTGGGCAGCGGCAAATCCGATAAAGTAACAGTCCCCGGATCCCACAATGTGGACTTCTTTAACATTTTTGCTTTTCTGAGCTATCAGTTCAATTTGTTCTTCAAGAAGATTGAGACAATTCTCAATCGCATCCGCCTGTTCCATCATTTCCTGAGGAAAATAATAATCATACCAGTTCATAAATTACTCCTTATATTTTTTTAATTCTTTTTCGATTAAATCAATTGAAGGCATGCTTCGAGCTCCGGGAATGGTGACCGAGATTCCCGAAGCAACGGTTGCAAATTCCATCGATTCCTTTACCGACATGCCGTTCGCTTCGGCATAAACATATGCAGCGGCATATGTATCGCCTGCCCCCGTCGCATCGATTGCTTCATGATCGGTTGGGGCAATCGAAAACGCTTTGTTGCCGTAATCATCCAATAAATAAGATCCGTTTTTCCCATCCTTGACGATAAACGTCTGCCCGTTGCGGGGTGTCAGCATCAGGCACTCCATCTCGCTTTTTCCGCTGAGAACGACATCACTCATATCGCTCAACTTCTGCATAGATAACCTGACATCGGGCGGAACCGCGTCCGTCGCATGTCTCAGATTGGGGTCAAAATAAATCCTGGCTCTGTCTTTCCATTTTTCAAGCGCTTCAAATATTGCCTCTTCCGCGGGATGCACTCCCATCATAAAGCCGCTGACAAAAATTATCTCCGGATTGATTTCATCAAGATATTTTAAATTTTCAACAGATAATTTTTCGTACGCCGACCCTATCGATAGAACCCATATCGAGCGTTCTCCTTCCGGATCAACCGCAATCAGAACGGTCCCGCTCTGATTCTCCGGATCTCTATAGATTCCCTTTATATCTACATTATCTCTCTCAAGTTCGTGACAAAGAAAGTCACCGTCATCATCATCTCCTACACGACAAATCAACGAGACATCCGCTCCTAAAACACCGAGTCCGACAGCCACGTTCGCAGCCGTTCCCCCGCCGTTGCGTTTCATCGGTGTTCCGTATGTGCCGTCGCCTTTTTTGGGAAATGCAACTATATTTGTCGTAAAGTCGGCAAGAGCATCCCCGATTACAGCTATCTTTTTCATAACATCACCTTTCAACGGACCAATAGTCTTTTTTAATTCTTACCTGCGAATAACCGTTTCATTTTATTGATTATTACTTTATCATTTTTTATTCACATTACAACCGTTAAAAGACAAATTTATGAATTATCAACACGACATTGAGCATTATTATGTTCAATATATCAAAAGGCGGACATTTAACCGTCCGCCCTCGCCTTTTCAGGTAATTAATAAATTTCTGTACAACTCCTCTGATTTCATTGGGATTGTTTCTGTTGATAATTACTGTTTACTGGGATCAAAACTCGGAATGTGTTTGGGTGTTCCCCTGTAATAGAACTGTTCCACCTCGCCCTGTATGAGCGGAAGGACATATTCTATAAATTCATCCGTCACATAGTTTCCTTCCTCGTTTATCCAGTTTCTCGGTACATCTTTTTTTAGATTTGCGACGGCAGAGACATCCACCAGTTCGGTCGTCACGCCGTACGGGTCGTTTCCAAGTCTCTTTATAGAAACAAACTTCCCAGTATAGCCGTCATTCGCCGCTTCAACCGCTGCCTTTCCAACGAGATACGCCTCTTCCATGTCGGTTTTCGACATTATGTGAGCAGCGCATCTTTGAAGCGAACTGAACTCTATTGCCCTTACCTTGTTGTTGGTTTTTTCCGCTACTATGTCTCCCAAAACTCTGGCTGTACCGGTAAGCTGCTTGTGTCCGAAAGCGTCAATCCCCCTGCTTGATGAGGAATAATCACAGACGTATTTGCCGTCTTTTGTCTTTATGCCTTCGCTCACCGCAACAACTATCGACCGCTTCTCTTTCTGCTTTTTAGAAATGCTCTCAAGAAACTCATCAATATCAAAGGGTATTTCCGGCAGGTATATGAAATCGGGTCCGTCGCTGTCATCACCTCTGCATATTGCAGTCGACCCGGTCAGCCATCCGGCATCCCTTCCCATAACTTCGATTATCGTCACGGCGTCAATGTCGTTCACACGATTGTCGCGTATAACTTCTTTTGTTGCGGTAGCTATAAACTTTGCCGCACTTCCGAACCCCGGAGTGTGGTCTATGAGTACAAGGTCATTGTCCACAGTTTTCGGCACTCCGATAAATTTTATGCTGCTGTCGGTCTCCCGAGCATAGCGGGACAACTGGTCTATGGTATCCATGGAGTCGTTTCCGCCGATATAAAAGAAGTATCCGATATCAAGCTTCTTCAATGTTTCGAAAATATCCTTAAAAACCTGGGGAGAATCGGACATTCTCGGCAGTTTATATCTGCAGGAACCGAGATAGGCGGAAGGTGTTCTCTTAAGAAGTTCCAAATCCTCTTCTGTTTTCAGGTAATCGGACATATTGATATATTCGCCGTTTATCAGGCCCTCAATACCATGAACCATACCGTATACAATTTTTGCTCCGAGCGCCTTTGCGGTTTCATAAACGCCGCACAGCGTCGAGTTAATCACAGCAGTCGGTCCGCCGGACTGCCCGACAATAACATTTCTCGTCATCATTCCTCCAAATTATAAATATTTAATTATCTTTTTAACAGAGTTTCATGTCGGTTTCTTCCACTTCGTTTCTCATGGGGATGGAGTTGGAAGCACCGGCCTTTGTAACTGCAAGAGAAGACGCTTTACTTGCCAGCTCAAGCACCTTATTTATTTCGAGTCCTTCCGCAACCCCTGTAAGAAAGTATCCCGTAAAGGTATCACCCGCAGCAGTGGTATCGACCACCGGGACATCATATATTCCGTGTTCAGCGGAACGGGTGGCATCTCTGAACATCGCTCCCTTTGACCCCAGGGTTAGCATTACGTGTGCACCGGGATATCTTCTGAGTATTTCCGAACATATCTCTTCGGGATCCTTTTTACCCGAAATCTCAAGTCCCTCCACCTCATTTAGTATAAACCAGTCTACAAGCGCCAGTTCTTCCATATTTACCAAGTCATCGTCGATCGGCGAAGGATTCAAGGCAATTGTCATTCCCTGTTCGCTTGCCTTTTTAATAATATAGGGCAAATTGCTGATTTCGTTCTGAAGCAGAATAAAATCGCCTTTTGAAAAGTTTTTCAGAACTTCATCTACGTCCTCACGGGTTATCTCGAGGTTTGAGCCACCGTAAAGCAGTATACAGTTCTGTCCGTTTTTATCCACCTGAATTATTGCGTGGCCCGTATCAATGTAATCGGCAACCATAATATGGTCAACATTGACGCCTTCCTTTTTCAATACTTCAAGCAGATGAGCTCCGTCATTGCCTATCTTGCCCGCCATATACACCTGGCTTCCCGAGCGCGCAAGAGCGACCGTCTGATTTAAACCCTTTCCTCCTACATGTTTCTTAAGCGATGTCGAAGAAAGAGTTTCGCCCGCTCTGACAAAGTGGTCGACGGCATAGACATTGTCAATATTTAGAGAACCGAAATTTAGCACCTTCATATTAGCCTCCACATTAAAAATACATATATAGTTGACAAACTATCATCCCATTATACAACTTTCTGCGGCGTTTTGCCTTTTTTCCTGCAATATCTTCAAAATCCGGTTGTCCGCTTATCAGGTACAGTCCTTTAAAATCGTATTTGAAGAAGTTTTCGCAAAACTCTCCTATGAGTTTGCCCGACGAAACCGGATCCATGAGTTTTTCACCATAGGGGGGGTTTGTAACTACAATCATATCCTTCGACGGAATATATTTCCTCGCATCCATGACTTCGAACTTGACGAACTCATCAACCTTTGCGGCTTTTGCATTAAATCTTGCATGCTCGATCGCTTTCGGGTCAATGTCGGTTCCGACCGCTGTAAACTTCGAGTTTCGAACTATATTCTCTCTCGCCTCTTTTCTCGCAAAGTCAAACGCACCTTTGCCGATAAACGGATAACTCTCAGCGGCAAAATGACGATTAAGTCCGGGGGCTATTCTGTTCGCCCTCAAGGCGGATTCTATTATGAGTGTTCCCGTACCGCAGAAAGGATCCGTCACTGTACTGTTCTGCCCGATTCTGGCAAAATCCGATATGCCGGCGGCGAGCGTTTCCTTTATCGGTGCTCCGTAGATATTGGGGCGGTACCCCCGTTTGTGGAGTCCCTCTCCTGAAGTGTCGACCATTAGGGTTACTCTGTCGGAAACTATCGAAAATCTAATTGCAATCTTTCTTCTGCCGTTTTCAGGTAACGACCTAACGCCGAGATCTCTTTTCAGGCGTTCCGCTATGGACTTTTTAATTATTCTCTGACATGCCGGCACGCTGGTTAAAGTACTGTTTATACTGTATCCCTTGACCGGAAAAGAATCCTTCTCGGAAATAATATCTCCCCAGACAACTTCACCGGTCTTATCAAAGAGACTGTCAAAATCACTTGCGTCAAATTCATCCAATACAATGAGAATTCTCTCTGCCGTAGAACAGTTTATATTTGCCCTGGCTATATCTGTCTTTGTCCCTTCAAAAGAGACTCTGCCGTCACTGACGGAAATCACATCTATCCCGAGACGCTTCAGTTCAAACTCCACCACCTTTTCAAGTCCGAAAAGGCAGGTTGCGACAGCTCTGTAATTCATATCAAAATTCGGGTTTATATTTTCTCATGCCAGTTCCGGCGTGATCAGGCCGTAATCCCCGTCCTTTCTTTTGTAAACGACACAGATCTCTTCACCTTCGACATTGAGGAAAATAAAGAAGGTATGCCCTATCATATTCATCTGCAAAATGGCTTCATCGACCGTCATGGGATATACCAAAAATCTCTTTTCACGTGCAATATTGAATTCCTGTTCTTCTGCAGCCGATGTGAAGTCGGAAGCAGCCGCAATCTGATTATCCGTTCTTTTTATTCTGCTTCCAAGTTTGCCCTTATTTCTGACAATCTGTCTGTCGATAATATCCGCCGCTTCGAAAAAAGCCTGTTCCATGTCGTGGGCAGTGCGTTCCGCACGATAAATAAATCCCCTGTAGTTTACGGTGATTTCAACCGTTTGTCTGCTGCCTTCCACCGTGACGGTTACATGTCCTTCAGCATCACGGTCGAAGTACTTGTCGAACTTTGACATCCGCTTTTCGACCATCTCTAAAAAACGGTTTTTAAGAGTGACCTTTCTTCCTGTTGTAGTGATATTCATATCGGCCTCCTAAAGTTTTGTTTTTTTTTAATTATAACATTGTAGAGTGTTCAAATCAAAGGTATTCACCGGTTTTAAATCAATATATCCCTCAATAAATAATCTGCCGAAAAAGTCAAAAAACCGAAGTTTTAAAACTTCGGTCTTAAGAAACAATTTGGCATTAGGGATTTACGAACCGGATAAATCGACAAAAATCTTTTCGTCAATCGCCGCATATCCGAGCTTCTGGCGGGCGATGCGTTCAATATACTCTTTTTCACCCCCGTCAAATATGATTCGTTCCAACTCTTCATTGTCATATTTTTGTTCTTTGACAAGCAGGTTGAGTTCATCAAGTTGCTTTTTTTCTTTTGAGATGTTTATCCTGAGCATTACTATAGAGTATATGAAGTAAACACAAAACGCGGCAAGAACTACACAGAGAGCTTTTCTTCTTCTCTCCGACTTTAAAAGCTTCTTATTTTTCCTCATTTTGTTCTTTGCCATTTCAATATCGTCCGTCAAACCTTTTTAAACATCAGCGCGGCAGCTTCTTTGCCCGGTCTTTCAACCGTAGACAACACTTCAAAAGAATCGACTCTCTCACCTATCGTAACGACAACGGTATCGCCGACTTCTACTTTGTAGGAGGCTTTTGCGGTTTTTCCGTTTACAGCGACCCGTCCTCCGTCACACAATTCGTTTGCAACGCTTCGACGTTTAATAATCCTGCTGACTTTCAAAAATTTATCAAGCCTCATACCGAACAGTCTCCGATGTCAATCCCAAATTCCGGATATTGCCTTTCTTATTTCGCAACTGCTTCCTTAAGGGCTTTTCCTACTTTAAAGGATGCGACGCGTGTTGCGGGAACTTCAATCTTTTCTTTTGTCATGAGGTTAATCGCGGTGCGCGCTTTACGATCCTTGACAGAGAAGGTACCGAAACCTACGATTTGCACCTTATCTCCCGAGACGAGTGCTTCAGTTATAGTTTCGATTGCGGCATTTACCGCCTTATCGGCATCTTTTTTTGTCAGTCCCGCTTTCTCAGCTACACTTGCAATTAATTCTGATTTTGTCATTTTAAATCCTCCAAATTTAAATTACTTAATATTTCTACAATCCAAGGCATTTTTTGCCTTCGACCACAGTTCATTTAAACGGTTTATGTCGCCGGTTTTTAGTTCCACACCTTCTTCTGCTGCGAATTTCTCAACCAGCCTAAACCTTTCAGCGAATCTTTCAGCGGATTTTTGTGCGGCATGTTCGGCATCTATGTCGTAAAACCTTGCGACATTAACCGCAGAAAAAATCACATCACCTATCTCTTCCTCGAGTCCGTCTTTTTCAGCACCGGTCTCTATACGCTCTTCGAGCTCAGACACCTCGCTCACAAGGTCTGAAAAAGCCCATTCCGCACCCGGATAGTCAAAGCCGACATATGCAGCTCTTTTCTGATACTTTTCACTCTTGATAAGCGCCGGATAGGCTTTGGGAACATCCATTATTGAATCGGTTCCGCTCTTCTGTCCCTTTTCCCGGCGTTTCAGCTTTTCCCAGTTGACCAGAACTTCTTCTTTATTCTCGACAACGTCGTCGGAAAAAATATGAGGGTGGCGGGCAATCAGTTTTTTTATCAAATAATCGGATACTTCATCGATATCAAATCCGCCAAGCTGCCTTTCAATCTCCGCATGGAGCAGAACCTGAAGAAGAACATCTCCGAGTTCTTCCAAAAGGCATTCGCTGTCGTCTCTGTCTATGCAGTCACAAGCCTCGTAAACTTCCTCGATAAAGTTGTTTCTGATTGAGCGGTGAGTCTGAACCTTGTCCCAGTCGCAACCCTTAACGGGATCCCTCAACAGCTTTACTAAATCCACCGCATCGGAAAGATTGTATTTATCCTTTAATTCAAAATCACCAGTCATACAATTTTACCCCAATAATTTCCACTTTTCAAGCAAAGAAGCTATCTTTTCACCGCGCGGCAGGGATTTTATCTCGTTTTTTGTCATTATCTTCATAACGAAGAGCAATATCAGATAGACGGCTCCCGCAACCGCTATAGATATCAAGGTTATGAGTTTCTGTCTGATTACATCAAATAGTAAAAGAAACATGACTTCATATGAAACCTTTGCCGCCAAACCGCATACCGCACCTGCCGCAAGCGGTTTTATAAGCGACCCTTTAATATCGATTTTCAGGTTGGTGTTTTTCTGTAGCAGAAAGATGCTCAATGTGGAAATCAGTCCGTAACACAGAATATTTCCGAGAGGTGCGATTTTGATGTTCAGCGAAGGTATCCCCACCAATATGTAATTTGCCGCGACTTTGACAAGACCTCCGACAAACAGAAGTTTTACCGGAATATCCAGCCTCCCTATTCCCTGAAGCATCGAATTAACCGGTCCGTTCAAAGCGAGGAATATCGATGCGATTCCGAGCATACTCAAAAGCGGTCCTCCTATGGCAACCTCTTCCGGTGTATATCTCGAAAAAACCATGTGCAGTATGGGTGTGCCCAGCGCGGTCAGTCCGAACCCCAAAGGAGCTGCAAAAACGGCTATAATTTTCAACGTGGAATCAATGCATCTTTTAGTTTCGTCCCTATCCCTAATAGCCCAGCTTCCCGTGATATGCGGAAGGGCGCTCATTCCGAAAGAACCGGTTATTGAAGGTACCAGACTGAAAAACGAAAACCCGAACGTATAACAGCCATATAAGAAAACCGCTGTATTTTCAGGTTTCGTCTGCAAGGTTTTTCCGGCCTTTTCAAGCCATCCCCCATGCGAGTTAAAAAGCGCAACCGGATTAGACTCGAGAACATCAATCAACCTGCGCTGTATCATTATGCTGTCTATCTGTTGTGTCAATGCGACCGTAACGGAACCCACAGCTATGGGTATGCCGACAGCAAGTATCTGTCTTAGTAGGTACCTGTTCGTATTTGCGGCAGGACTGTCATCCAAATCCGCCTTCAGTATATTGTCGCCTCTTACCGCTCCGCGAATGACCAAATATATCCAACCTACGAAAGTGGATGCCGTAACCCCGAAGATAGAACCCGCCGCCGCAAGCGAACTGATGGCCATTTCGGCATCGTTTGCGAGTTTGTAGGAAATACCCAACACGCTTCCTAAAGACTCGTATTCAACGGTAAGAGCATTTTTAACAAGATATGCCCCGAGCAGACCCACTATGCTTTTGACTATCACTTCTATGACCTGGGATACAGCTGTGGGATACATGTTCTTCATTCCCTGAGTGAATCCCCTCTGGGTCGTCATCAGACAGCTGAAAACAATTGAAGGCGCAACCGCAATGAGGCAGTAGTACATATTCGGGTTTTGATACACCTTTTCGGAATAGAATCCTGAAAAGGCGATAAGAATCACCGATGACGCTATGCCCACCGCCATAAAAAACAAATTGGCAACTCTGACGGTGCGCTTAATGTCCCGGTATCTTCCTTCGCTCAAATATCCGGCAACAATTTTACTTATAGCCACAGGGAAGCCCGTCACCGTTATGGAATAAAAAGTGCCGTATACCACATAAGCCTGGTTGTATATTCCCATTCCGCTTCCGCCGAGAATGGCGGTCTGAGGAAGCTTGTATAAAAACCCTATCAGCTTGACCAAAGCAAGAGCTGCGGTTAATACCAACCCCCCGCCTATGAGCGAGTTTACGGTTTTTTCACCCTTGATCCTTTTTTTTGAGTTCAATCTATCTTCCGGCAACTATTTCCCTCTGAACAACATTAAAAGTCGGCACACCTACATAGAGGACAAGTCAAAAGCCTCTCCCTCACAGTGATGGCCGACATTTGAGTTTTGTATTACTCTACCTTGGCTCCGCAATTCTTGCAGAAATTCGAGTCTTCAGGCAGCTCTGTGCCACATTCCTTGCAAAACTCTTCAACTTCCGAAGCTTCTTCGCCTTTTTGAGCGGCAATCGATTCGATTATACATGATATCTCTTCGACCAGGGCTTCTTTGTCTTCTTCGACAACAGTCTCCCCAATTACTTCTTTATACGTATACTCACCGAGAGAACGATAGCACTCCTTAAGTCTCGCCTCAAGCTTTTTCAAATTGATAAAGTCCTTGCCTTTCTCAATAAGGCTCTCTGCAGCATCAGCAACGGAACTCGCCACCTCTTTGGTTGTGTCGACAAACTTATCCCATTTTTCGCTCATGTAATCACTCCTTGTTCAAAGTCATGTGTTTCGCTTATATAGCGATATATTATACTTTTTGCGGCTATAATACAAGCCCTCCGAGAAACTCTCTGAGCATGGAATCGGCAGGTACCAGACCCAGCGGCAGAGATCGGAAGTCTTTAAAATTTTCATAAATTTCCATAAGATTGTCGTCAAATCCCGAATCCTCACAGACTTTATAGTATATCGGTTTCAGCACACACGGCTCATAGTCGAACGCGGTGTTGAGCAACATGTCGGCCTCCTTCATAAATACCTTTATCCACCTTTCCTCGCCTCTTTTTATGCTTTCCCAAAGCTTAAAGGTGTTTACGGCGGAATAGGCCCTAAACTTGGAATCTCTAATCATTCTCCTGACAATCCTCATTATCCCGGTCGTCAGCAGTTCATCATTTAAAAGCAGGTATTCCTCTCTCAATCCGACATAAACCCTCAGAATACTGTCATGGTTTACCGACTCCGACAAAAGAGGATTTAATGCATGTATTCCCTCAATTATCGCAACTCCGCTTTCTCCGAGTTCGATCTCTTTGATTTCTTCACTGCGTCTGCCTCTCTTGAAGTCGAATTTCGGGATTGTCGCCCGCCCTTTTTCAACAAGCTCTTCCAGCTTTACATTAAACAATTCAATATCTACGTTTTGAACATTCTCAAAATCTATATTTCCCTCTTCGTCCACGGGATACTCGCTGGAATCCTTAAAAAAATCATCAACCGATATGACCTCTGTCTCTATTCCCCTGCTCTCGAGCTCCAAGGAAATTTTCTTGGCAGAGGTGGTCTTGCCGCTTGCCGAAGGTCCCGCCATCAAAAGCACTCTGCAGCCCGCCTCGGAGAGCTTGTCGGCCACCTGCGCGATTCTCTTTCTATATCTCTCTTCCGCTTTGGATATAAACTTGTCGTCAATCAGCGCTCTCTTGTTTATATATTCCTGCGTCTTAGTTGTTTTAGGACTGAAACGCTTCTTCATAAAACCTCTTTATAAATCCCTTTCTCTTTAATATTTCCTCAAACCCGTCGATATATTCCACCGGGTATTTATAATTGAATGTTCTTTTGATTTTTCTTCCATAAGGCTCCTTGAGCTTTGTCACTCCGCCGGCGCCGCAGGATATTATCGTATGTATTTCATCCATGATACAGCTGTTGTATATCCCTTCAAATCCCGGAAGAGAATATCCGGTGTTTTCCAACCCGTCGACGGTGCCTTTTTGTCGATAAAGATAGTATGGTCCGTATCCGCTCTCCTCGAGTCTGTCGGTTGCAAATGATACCATATCGGCTGCTTCGCCATTTAAGATAATATTGCTTCCCTCCCTTATCTGGCTTCCTCTTTTTAAAGTGAGCGCATGGACGGTGATACCCTGCGGTTTGAGTTCTATCAATCGGTTTAAGCCTCTTTCAAAACCCTCTAACGTCTCACCCTTAAGTCCGGCTATTACATCCGAATTTATGTTTGAAAAGCCTATCTCCCTCGCAGCTGTAAAAGCTTTTAAAAAGTCATTTACAGTGTGATTTCTTCCGATATTCTTAAGCACTTCGTCGTTCATAGTCTGGGGATTTATGGCTATTCTGTTCACAGGATATCGGGAAAGCACCTTCAGTTTATCACGGTTTAGGGTGTCCGGCCTTCCGGCTTCAACGGTAAATTCCGCCAAATCGGGAGGAATGGAGAAAGAAATCTCCTCCATCAGTCTGTCGAGAAGGTTTTCCGAAAGAACGGTAGGGGTGCCCCCTCCGATATAAACCGAAAACAATCCGAGACCGATATCATCCGCAATTTTAAAGCTCAACCTGATTTCCTCAATCAGCTTTTCGATATAAGCCTCAAGAAGCCCCATATCCCTTTCAACTTCCTTTGAAACAAAACTGCAATAACTGCACCTCGACGGGCAAAACGGTATGGAAATGTAAAGGGAATAGCTCATGGTGTCGACACGTTTCGATACACCTTCCGCGAATCGCGAAACGTTTGACAGGAGATTAATCTTTTTTGTTGAAACTTTATACTTTGTTTTTAGTAACTCTTCCGCACGCTCAAAACTTCCGACTTCGTCACGAACAGCCAACATGAGTTTGACAGGTCTCACGCCTGTCAACAAACCCCATGCGGGAGAAAATCCGGTTAATTCCGCCAGAATGCCAAAAATCGCCTCACAGAAAGAAAACTCTATCTCCTTCTTTTCGGCATCCCGGGGCAGTGATGTTTTTATTATTCTGATGTTTCCATTTATTTTTACGGCTATTAAAAGAAGACTTTTTTCGGAAATCTTAGCCAACCTGCTGTAACAGAAGCTGTCAGACCCGGTCTTTTTTATCGTTCCGTCATATAAAATACCGGAAATCTTTATACCGAACGACCTCACGGTGTTCTCGATTTCGTATATGTATCCATGACCGTTAAGAATTAACCTCATAGCATCTTCATAAAGGGATTGTTCTCTCTTTCATGTTTCAGACTGCTTGTATTTCCGTGTCCCGGATAAACAGCTATGTTGTCAATTTGTATATCTCTCAGCCTTTTCAGGGATTTCTTCATTTCTCCCAAATCTCCTCCGGGAAAGTCCGTCCTTCCTATACTTTCAAAAAATAGAGTGTCTCCGGTAAAAAGCGCACCCTCCGTCAGATAACAAACACTGTCCTTTGAATGTCCCGGTGTCGAAAGCACTTTAAAATCGATATCTCCGACTTTTACAACAAGACCTTCAACGGCTTCAATATCGGGGATAATTCCGTATTCCGAATCCGCAGAGGAAGCGACGAGTTTCGCCCCGGTGGCGGAGAGCACCTCTTCGAGTGCGCCGACATGATCAAAATGTCCGTGAGTCAAAAACACAAATTTGCAGTCTATACCGAGCCTCTCAATAGAACGAATTATTCTGTCGCCCTCTTCCCCGGGATCGATTACCGCGCCTATATTATTTTTATCGGTTACTATGTAGCAGTTAGTAGCTAAAAATCCGACTTGCAGTACAGTTATCATCATCTACCAATCCTTCGTATCGACAATTATAGTGACCGGGCCGTTGTTTATCAGCTCGACCTTCATATCCGAACCGAATTTACCCTTTATAAACCGCGCCAAAGGGTATCTTTCCAACTCTTCACAGTATCTTTCAAATGCGTCCAGCGCGTGCTGTCGTTCTCCGGAACCGGAAAACGACGGACGGTTGCCCCTTGCAGTTTCGGCAAATAATGTGAAGTTCGGAACCGCCATTATGCCGAAACCCAGTTGTTCCGCGGACAGGTTCATCTTCCCGTCCCCGTCGTTAAAAATTCTCATTTTTGCGGTTTTTGATGCAAGTTTATTAATTGCTTCGTCACTCGGTAACCCGTCATCAAGTGAAGAGGCGAAAAAGACGACAAGTCCCTCCCCCATCGATTCCTTCGGCCCGCCGTCTATCGATATGGACGCACTGAGAACTCTTTGTATTACAAGCCTCATAATCTACTTGTTAAGCCTTTCTACATGTTGAACTTCGGGGACCTTCATCAGCTTTGTCATTACGGTTTTAAGATGTTCGGTATTGTCGATACCTATGGTTGTAATAATGGTCGCCCTTTTGTCCTGAGTCGTCTTTGCATTCATCGAAAAAATCGGAACCCTCATGTTGGAAAGAGCTGTTGTGATGTTGGCGAGATACCCGTTTTTCGCCTGACTTATGATTTCCAGAGTTGCCCTGAAGGTTTCCTTTACATTATCACTCCATCTGGCTTTAATCCAGCGGGGCGCATCTCCTTCTCCGAGGCTGGCCACCGAAGCATTTTTACAATCCTTTTTGTGTATGGACACCCCTTGTCCCCTTGTAATGAATCCGACTATTTCATCGCCCGGCAGAGGATTGCAGCATTTCGCAAACCGGGTCAGGCAGTTGTCTATTCCCTCTACGATTACACCGTCCACAGACTTATTCTTGGGAGATTCCGGAATTTTAAAAATGGTGTGCGGGTCGTCCTGTTTTATCAGTTTCGCGTATTCGTCTTTCGCCTTCGGAAGTATCCGCGACATATTAACGCCGCCGTAGCCTATGGCAGCATACATTTCCTCCGCAGACGGGAATTTTTGACGTTTTGCCACCTCTTCGGTAAAATCCGCCATCCTGTCCTGCGGGATGTTTATGAGGTTTCTTCTCAGTTCCTTTTCAAACCTCGATTTTCCCTCTATGATATTCTCTTCCTTTTTCTCCTTTTTAAACCATGAACGAATCTTGGACTTGGCTTCACTGGTTTTCACGATATTGAGCCAGTCCCTGCTCGGCCCCTTGTCCGCGGGACCTGTCAGTATCTCCACAAAATCTCCGGTCTTTACAACATATGTTATCGGGACAATTTTTCCTGAAACCTTTGCGCCTATCATCCTGTTTCCGACGGCTGAGTGAATACTGTAGGCAAAGTCGATTACGGTAGATCCTGTCGGGAGATTTACAACATCCCCTTTCGGTGTAAATACGTAGACTTCTTCCGGCACAAGATCGCTCTTAATATCTCTGAGAATATCAAGCGAATCCTCCGATTCCTTTTGACTTTCCAACAGCTGACGAAGCCATGCCAGCCTCTCTTCGAGCTTGTCTTTTCCCTTAATCCCGCTCTTGTACTTCCAGTGCGCAGCTATTCCGTATTCGGCGGTATAGTGCATCTCATGCGTTCTTATCTGAATTTCAAAGGGAATGCCTCCGGGAACTATGACGGTGGTATGAAGCGACCTGTATCCGTTCGGTTTGGGCGTAGAGATGTAGTCTTTAAATCTCTGCGGTATGGGTCTGAATGCATCGTGGAGAACTCCCAACGCGTTGTAGCAATCCCCTATTTCATCGAGAATCACCCTTATCGCATAAATGTCGAAAATTTCTTCTATGGAACGGTTTTGAACTATGAGTTTATTGTAAATGCCGTATTTAGACTTGATGCGGCTTTCTATAAGGGGATTTTTTATTCCCACTTCTTCCAGTCTTTCTATGATTGTATTTGATATCTCTTCTACAAACGTACCGCGCATATCTCTCTTCGACAGCACTTCCAATATTTCTTTATATCCTATCGGATCAAGATAGGCAAGCGAAAGGTCCTCGAGCTCTTCCTTGAACTGAGTCATTCCCAATCTGTGAGCTATCGGCGCATACACCTCCATCGTTTCAAGCGCCTTGACCCTTCTCTTCTGCTCCTCCCAATAATCAGCAGTCCTCATATTATGAAGCCTGTCGCAGAGTTTGATTATCATCACCCTTATATCCTTGCTCATTGCAAGAAGCAGTTTTCTTATATTCTCCGCCTGTTCTTCCTCCACGGAGGAATAAGGCACCTCTCCGAGCTTCGTTACGCCGTTGACAAGAGAAGTTATCTCCTCCCCGAACTCTTTTTCGATAGCTGAAATTTCCGTTTCCGTATCTTCCGCAACATCATGTAACAGCGCTGCAGCCAGACTCTCGCTGTCCAGCCCCAAATCGACCAAGAGGGAAGCCACATAGACGGGATGCGAAATATACTCTTCTCCGCTTCTTCTGTATTGTCCGCCATGACGGCTCTCGGCAAAATCGTAGGCGCGTTTGATAAGCGCCATATCATACTGGCGACCGCTCTTTTCTATAAGTTTTGAAAGTTCATCAAAATACATCGCTTATCTCAAACTTCCCACAAATATCTATAGGTAGGTGAATTTTCCAATTTCTTCTTATCAGGATCTTTAACTGCTTTAATAACTCCTCCCGTCGAATTGTAATCGACTTTTACCAAAGACAATTCTATCAGAACATCCGCGGCGGCCAAAACCGTTGCGGGAGGAATCGAGGTGAAGTACATGATCAAATCTTCAAGATTATTAATCTGAATATCAGCGCTTTTAATTTTTCTGTACAACTCCACGATTGTCTCTCTTTTCGGTGCCGCCTTCTGAAGTCTCCCGGGATTCATTTCAACTCCCATTCTGTACAGCCGATAATCGTCAATCAGCCGGTAATCCTCTTCATCCAGGGAACAGGGAGTCGCATTTATCAGTTTTGCTGAAATATAATCTCTGCCGTATTTCGACCTGAAAATCGACAAATTATATGATATATCAAGAATATCGCCGACACGGAAAGGATGGTTGTCCGGCGACTTTCCGAAAGAAGCTGTCGAAAGCGTAACGGCATTCTTTCTGAATGTAATTTTTGAATGTCCTTTTCCGAGAGGGTCTATCGAGAGGATTTCCGCTCCGAGCGTAGCAAAAACCGGAACGGTATTTCCGGCACCGAACGGCGAGAGCATTTCCAATTCTCGAATCCCTTCAACATCGATGTCCGAGAATTCGACAACCGAGTCTATAATCTCCTCTATAATCGGCATGCTTCTCGGTTTCAAGCGGCAATACTCATTGAGCCGATGCTTTAAAAGTTCTATCTTGTCCAGCTCCAATGTGAAGCCGGCAGCCATCTCATGTCCTCCGAATGCGGACAAAATGTCACGGCAGCTGTCCAGCGCTTCAAATATAGAAAACCCCGACACACTTCTGGCAGAACCTTTTCCGACCCCGTCCTCTACCGATATTACGACACTGGGTTTATTAAATCTCTCGGATATTCTGGAGGATACTATACCGCTCACTCCCGACGAAAACTCGCCGGCAATAACAATAATCGGATTTTTCTCAAATTCCTTCGCAGAGTTGTGCTCAAATGCAATATCAAGAATTCGATCCTGAACTTCTCTTCTCTCACTATTAAGAACATTCAGCTTTTCGGCAATAACCTCCGCCTCTCCCGGGTCATCGGTCAGAAACAATTCAAGTGCAGTCAAGGCATCCGCTATTCTTCCGGCGGCATTCACTCTGGGCGAAATGACAAATGCAATATCCTGGGAATCTATGTTTTCAAGGTTCAAGCCCGCGCTTTTTGCCAATGCGGCTATCGCAATGTCTTCCCCGCGCCTAATGGAATCTATTCCCTCCCTGACGATTACTCTGTTGTCACCCGCCAATTCACTCGAGTCGGCCACAGTTCCTATTGCAGCTAACGGAGCGAATTTTTTCAACAGTTCTCCCGGTTCCACTTCACCAACAGCCGACGCAAATTTGAGAGCGACACCGACTCCGGCAAGATTTTTTTCGCTGCTCAAATCGTCCGAACGGTTGGGATTTATCACCGCGTATGCGGGAGGCAGGTCATCGCCGGGTTTGTGATGATCGGTTATCACCACATCTATACCGGAGTCATTAGCCTTTCTAACCGCTTCGTGCGCCGATATCCCGTTATCAACCGTAACAATCAGGCTGCAGCCGAGTTCTTTAATTTCATCGACGGAAGATACGGAGAGCCCGTAGCCTTCCTCTCTCGACGGCAACAGTGTAGTTACATTTCCACCGATTTCAGCAAAATACCTTTGAAGTATGGCTGCGGCCGCTATGCCGTCCGCATCGTAATCTCCGAAGATTGCAATTTTTTCCCCGAGTGATATTGCACTCCTCACCCTCTCGGAGCCTCTTTCGATATCTTTAAGATCTTTATATCCGCCGATATCCTTCGGGGTCAGGAAGTTCAGAACATCTTTTATATCATCGTATCTCGAAGCCATTACCGATGAAAGGAGTACCGATTTTCCCTCCGCCTCAAGAATCTGTTTGATATTCAGATTTTCATTCGGTAATTTCCAACGAAATACACCCATATCCGATTAATTCCCCTAGAGCTATTTTTGTTTAACCGTAATAACCACGCTGTAAGAACCCGCAACCCAAACGGAGTTTGAAGAGGGCACGATAAACTTCACATATACCTGAGAGCTTCCCTCCTTTAATGTCATCATTCCCAAGTCAACCACTCCGAGCACCGAGGTGGGAAGAAGTTTTGCAAGTTCTTCCTCAGGTCCGATAATAGTGACATTTGACACCGACTGGTTGTCTATAGTTACTTCAAATTCTTCAGATGCATTTACTACCCTCAGGTCGGTCACCCGAATTTTATCCGATGACAGTTTATCCTTCGGGAAGGTCACGGTAATCGAATCCACCCCGCTTAAATTTGTAAATGCCGATGAAAGGTTCAGATCAAATACCGTGCTCTTTCCGATTTCAAACTGGGCAAGGTCGATATATCCGACTATTTGAGTTCCCATATTGTCGATTATGCTCTCTATCGCCGCAACGGAAATCTCGTCCTGAGACATCACATAGGTGAGTGTATCGGTATCAAATCCTTCCGGGACATTCAGATAGGCAATATCGAGCTTCATTGTCCCCTGTTTTAAAACCGGAATGGTAACCTCGGCGGTTTCGCTCGACAGAGTCATGTTCTTCAAATCCATAACATTTCCGTTTATGTCATAAATTGTTATGGGAAGCTGCATGATAGTTCGCGATTCGGTCAGGGTTTCATTCAGGTCATATTCAACCACAACTCTCTCTATCCTGTCTATCTCTCCCTCGGGTGCATTTACAGTCAGTTCTCCGGGAAATACACTTATCGTACCGAGTATCATATCTTCCGCAGCGGAAAGTCCGATTATATTCGCGGATATCGGAAATTTTTCGGACTTCGCAACGTCAAACTTGACGGTGACATCTTTCGGCGATATCCCGGTAATTTGAAAGTTCTTCTGGCTATCCACTCTGCTGGCGGTGAGCGGAAGATTATATATTCCGGGAGCTTCAACCGAGGAATATATCGGAACAACCTTTATGTCTTGGGCGGTAAGAGTCTGGAGCAGTCCCCTTGCTCCCTTTACGGTTATCTCGACAAAGTCGTTTTCCGCATCCACGATGTTGAGGCCCCTGCTCCTGTATGCGGCATCCGCCTCGGTTTTCATTACTTCCACATTCTTAATCGTTATTTCCATCTCGGGGTAGATGTTAAAAGAAACAATCAGCCACGCTCCGATTGCTATTGCCAACGATAGTATCAAAACAAATATTTTGTTGTCGAATAACGACGAAAAGGAAAATCTCTTTTTCATTTGCCGAACAATCTCCACTTTTTCCTGTTGGGTTTTTCCTCATTCTCAGACGGCATCAATTCTATACTGAGCATTCTGAAAAGAGACTTGTTGTCGACCTTTCGAATAATAACGCCGTTCTGCGCGACCGATACTATTCCCGTCTCTTCGGATACGACAATGACAATTGCGTCGGAGGTTTCACTCATTCCGAGTGCGGCCCTGTGTCTTGTCCCCATATCTCTGCTTATCTCAAAATTTGACGACAGCGGCAGCAGACATCCGGCAGCCCTCACTCTCCCATCGCGAATTATCACCGCGCCGTCATGGAGAGGAGATCCGAGATAAAAAATCGTTTCCAGAATCTCCGATGATATCTCGGAATCTATCTCGGTACCGGTTCCGACAATTTCATTTAAACCCGTGTTTCTTTCTATAACTATGAGAGCGCCGGTTCTCTCCTGAGACATATACTCGACACTTTCACATATATCAACTATTGCCCTGTGCCACATCGAAAACTGTTGGGAGACAAATCGATTCGAAAAGAAGGAAAATCCGCCTCTGCCCATCTGTTCGAGCGCTCTGCGTATTTCAGGTTGGAACACCACAATCAGGGCAAGCAATCCTATCTGAAAGAGATTGCTGAAAATGTATTTTACCGTCTTAAGTCCAAGTTGCACCGCAATAAAGTAGCTCAGTACGGAAATAATTATTCCCTTTACAAGCTGTCCCGCTCTTGTCCTTCTTATAAGAAGGATAACGCCGTATACTATCAGGGTGACTATGGCTATATCCAGGATATCCGAAAATATCAGCCTTATTTTGAAGACACCCTTCATCGCATTTAACACAGAGTCAAAAAATTCCTTCACAATCACACCAACTTTAAAAATAATCAATGAAATTTTAACATATTAAACGGCTGTTTTCCATTTGTTAATCAAAACATCCCGGGACTTTATTTTTTATACAACAGGACGATTGCATTTGCACAAATGCCTTCCCCGCGTCCGGTAAAACCCATCCCCTCTTCGGTGGTCCCTTTGACATTGACATCCGATGCCTTAATCTCAAGACAATCCGCCAGATTTTTTTCAATCTCCCTTTTAAAATCCCGAATTTTCGGTTTTTCACAGATTACCGTACAGTCAAGATTTTTGACGGCAAATCCTTCCTCTTTGATTGCCGATACCGCTTTTTCAAGCAGCAACATGCTGTTTATATCTTTATATCTTTCATCGCTGTCGGGAAACATATCTCCTATATCTCCCATGCCGGCAGCTCCCAGCACGGCATCTATTACGGCATGTGTGAGTACATCGGCATCCGAATGGCCGGCAAGACCGAAGTCGTTTTCTATATCCACCCCTCCGATTATCAGTTTTCTCCCCTTTGCGGTTCGATGCACGTCATAACCGATACCCACTCTGATCTTGATTTGCTCATCGTATATAAAGCGGTGTATGTCTTCGGGATGTGTGATCTTTATATTATCTCTTTCTCCCTCAACGGGATATACCTTCACTCCCATTCCTTCCACGACTTCACTGTCGTCAAAAGCATCTTTTAAATTCATCGCCGCCTCCCTGTAAAGTGACAACTCAAATACCTGAGGTGTGCCGACACTTACCAGTTTATTTCTGTCGGGGGTGCTTACAATAAATCCCTGTTCGGTCATCTTTACGGTTTCGTTAATCGGAAGCGCCGGCACCGCTGCCGAATATACAAATGCGGATTCTATAGTTTTGGATATCAGCTCATCGCTGACAAACGGTCTTGCCGCGTCGTGAATTGCTATATATCTCACATTATCCGAAACAGCTAATACGCCGTTTTGAACCGAATCAAACCTTGTTTCCCCTCCCGATACTATTTTGAGCGGCTTATCAACAAACGAAAACTCCCGTTCCTTTTCAGCCGAGACTTCCGATTCCGGAAGGACAAGAACTATCTCGGTTATATATTTATTATTCATCATTTTATCTAAAGATTGATGAAGGACCGTTTTGCCTCCCAAATCGATTTCGAGTTTGTTGATGCCCTTCATCCGGCTCGACTTTCCGGCAGCAACGACTATTGCAGCTACATTACCAGCCATAGTTCCTCCGCAAAGACCAAAAAAGTGTCGCGCTGAAATTCGCGCGACACTCCCATATCAGTTATTTTTCCCCAACTCTATTGCCCGCATATTGTGTTTAAGCAGTTCGCTTTTTCTGGGAGGAACGCTCTTGACAAGCCCCTCTTCAATCGATTTGTCCTTCAGTATCCCCACCACTTTCATCGCCTTTCCGAGAAGAATCATGTTGGAGAGTCCTTTTAAATTTTCACTCTGTGACAGTTCCGTAGCGTTTATGTCATAGATTTCTATGTCATCTCTATCGCATTTGGAATCTATAAGAGAACTGTCATATATGATTATTCCTCCGCTTGCCACCAGTGGGGCAAATTTTTCAAAAGACGGTTTGTTCATTGCTATCAGCACATCGGGATTTATTACCAGAGGAGAGCCGATGGGTCTGTCCGCTATTACAACCGAACAGTTAGCCGTTCCGCCCCTCATTTCAGGTCCGTATGAAGGCAGCCATGATACTTCGTATCCTTGTGAAAGCCCGGCATATGCGGTCACTTTTCCTGCAAAGAGAACTCCCTGTCCGCCGAACCCGGCAAAAATAATGTTTTTAACCATCATTTTCCTCCTTTTCCCAATCGACAAATACTCCGAGCGGGTAGTGCGGGATCATATTTTCTCTCAACCACACCATGGCATCGCCGGGAGAAAGCCCCCAGTTTGTCGGGCAGGTGGATATTACCTCTATAAGCGAGAAACCTTTTCCCTTTATTTGAGTTTCAAAAGCTTTTTTTATTGCCTTTTTTGCCGCTCTTACATGTGCCGGAGAATCAACCGCTACTCTCTCGATATATCCCGGCCCGTCAAGCGTCGCCAACATTTCGCTCACTCGTATCGGGTTTCCGGCAATTGAAGCGTCTCTGCCGTAAGGAGTGGTCTGCGTCACCTGTCCCTCGAGCGTCGTAGGCGCCATCTGACCTCCGGTCATGCCGTAAATTGCATTATTAATGAAAATTACGGTAATGTTTTCACCTCGCGTCGCCGCATGAACCGTTTCTGCGGTACCGATTGCAGCCAAATCTCCATCACCCTGATATGTGAATACTACGCTGTCCTTTACCGAACGCTTTATCCCGGTAGCAACCGCGGGCGCCCGGCCGTGAGGCGCCTGAACCATATCGTTGTTGAAATAATTATATGCGGAAACGGAACAACCGACCGGTGCGATACCGATAGTTCTTCCCTCTATTCCAAGTTCGTCAATAGCTTCAGCTACCAACCTGTGTACTATTCCGTGCGTACAGCCGGGGCAGTAGTGCGTAGGCGTATCGGAAAGGGAACGCGGTTTTTGAAAAACTGTTTTCATTTTATATCTCCCTTCGACATTTTTTCAATTTCCGACAATATTTCCATCGGTGTCGGTATGATTCCTCCCGTCCTTCCGAAGAAATTGACAGGGCAATTGCCGTTAACTGCCAGCCTTACATCGTCTACCATCTGTCCGCTGCTCATCTCTACGGCAAGAATTCCCTTCAGGTTTTTGGATTTCTCAAATATCTGTTTTGACGGGAAGGGCCACAGTGTAACAGGTCTTATCAGCCCGACCCTGATACCCTTTTCTCTTGCGGCATCTATTGCGCTGCCGGCTACACGCGAGGTCGCACCGTAGGAAACCACCGCATATTCGGCGTCATCCATCATATATTCGGAAGCTTTGGAGTGTTTTTCTTCAATTTCCCTATATCTGAGTTCTCTCTGTCTCACCTTCTCTTCGAGCTCGGAAGCCTGAAGATAGAGGCTGTTAATTATATTTTTATTTCGTTTATCTCTATGTCCGTTTGCTGCCCAGGGTTTTTCCAAAAGCACCGGTGCCCTGTCCGGAAAGACAACCGGCTCCATCATCTGTCCCAACAAGCCGTCTGACAGTATCATTGCCGGAATACGGTACTTCTCCGCCAACTCAAACGCATCGAAGACAAGATCAATTACTTCCTGTACCGAGTTGGGTGCAAACACCAGCAGTCTGGCTCCGCCATGTCCCACGCCTCTCGTGGAAACCCAATAGTCTGCCTGAGAAGGTTGAATTCCTCCAAGTCCCGGACCTGCTCTCTGCACATTGACGATTAGGCAGGGAAGGTCGCTTCCTGCAATATACGAAATGCCTTCCGCTTTAAGGCTTATTCCCGGAGAGGAAGAACTTGTCATAGCTCTTGCCCCGGACGCCGCAGATCCGAGCACCATATTTATCGCAGAAACCTCACTTTCGGCTTGCAGATATACACCGCCTTCTATTTTTGGCAACCTCTTTGCCATATAAGCGGCGAGTTCCGTCTGCGGCGTTATGGGATAACCGAAAAACCTGATACAGCCGGCTCTTATGGCGGCCTCCGCCAACGCTTCATTCCCCTTCATCAAAATCTTTTCAGACATTAATTATCTCCCCTTTCAACCGTTATAGCCACATCGGGACACATCAAGGCACATATAGCACATCCCGTACATTTATCCGCATTTACGGGTGTTGCGGGATTGTAACCTTTTTCATTCAGTTTTGAACTGTCCAGTTCCAGCACGCCCATAGGACAGTTAATAACACATAGGGAACATCCTTTACACAAACGTTCATCTATAACTACCCTTCCTTTTGCCATATAATCCTCCAAAACTCTTTGCTGATTTATTTTTAAAAAATGCCCCGACCCCTTTAAGAGTCGGAGATCCATAGATACCGGTTAAGAAATCGCAAAATATCATTCCCAAGGTAATTTTACGAAACGCTTTACCGCAAATGAACCTTCAATATCTTCGGAAAAACTCTCCAGTGCAACGGTGGCGATAAGAGGTATTCCGGAAACCGATTCGACTTCGTTTGCAAAATCCATCGATTTAACTACATCTTCCCGGGATGTTTCGGAACCGAGATTCGAAGAATTTACAAGATATTTCACCTTTTGTTTTGATGCCTTTTCTATAAAAGAAATGTGTTCCGCAACTTCATTCGCATCTTGTGTTCCCGGTCTGAATATACTGAAAAGATAGAGCATGTCCGCACCGCCGGCTTTCTCTATTTCCCTCTCATATCTGCCCAGTACTCCCGCACCCGCGTCATCTCCGCCCAAATCGATAATTACTCTTTCCATGCTCGATAGAGCACCTGAAACTTCTCTTGGCAGCGAAGGGATGTCGAGCAGAGTATTGGCAAAATTCGGTTCCAACACCTTTATATTCTCGTCAAGCAACGCATCCTTAAAATCCGCCGTTCTGAAATACGGGTTTACAATATCGAGGTCAATAATTGTCACCTTCTCGCCCAAGTCGCTGAAGTAGAGGGCAAGATTTACCGACAAATTTGTCTTTCCACATCCGTAATGGCCTGTTACAACTATTATCCTCTTAAGTTTTTTAAACAAAAGTTCACCTCGTATTGCAGCATTCAATATTTGCCGTATTATTGTACCATTAAAAATGTCTCTGTAACAAGCAAAGAAGACAACCGCAAACGGCTGTCTTTTTGTCAGTATTCAATAAAATATCAACTTTGATCGGCACCCGTGCTTTTAAAAATTCACAATTTTATCATTTAAGCTTCATCAGCAACATCCTCGGCTTTTAAATCGCAAGCCTCGTTTTCTTCCGCATCTTCAGCCTCTTCCGCGGTTGCTTCTTCAGCTTCAGCTTCTTCCGCGATTGCTTCTTCAGCTTCTTCCGTTTCTTCCGCAACTTCCTCAACAACGATTTCACAGGCTGAAGGAATTTCCTCGACTACATCGGATTCGGGTTCCGCTGATATCGCAACCTCATCCTGAACCGCTTCATCGACTGATGAGTCGGATTGCTGTGCATCCTCGATTGTTTCATCGTTTTCTTCAGGCTCGGATTTCCTCTTCCTTGCCACCGGTGTCGCTCCTTCAAACTTCATGGAAAGGGAGACTCTTCTGCGGTCGTAATCCACTCCGATAAGCTTGACATCGACCGTCTCCCCGATATCGAGATAATCCGTTACCTTTTCAACATGTTCGTCGGATATTTCCGAAATATGTACCAACCCGTCAATCCCGGGCACTATTCTCACAAACGCGCCGAACTTCGTCGTGGAAACCACAGGCGCTTTAAAGATATCCCCGACTTCGTGACTGTTCTTTAACATTTCCCAAGGATTGTCTTCTTCTTTTCTGTATCCAAGGGATATTCTCATTCTGTCGCGGTCAATCTCCTTCACATAAACGTCGACTTCATCGCCGACCGAAACCACTTCGGCGGGGCTCTTTATTCTCTGCCACGAAAGCTCGGAAATGTGTATCATTCCGTCAACACCGCCCAAGTCAACAAAGGCTCCGTAACTTGTAAGGGATTTTACAACACCTCTGTATTCCTTTCCCTCTTCCACGGTGCTCCAGAACTTTTCTCTGAGTTCGGCAATCTCCTCCTGAAGAACCGCACGTATGGAAGCGATAGCCCTTCTCCTGGCGGGGTTGACTTCAAGCATCTTCACCCTTACTTCAGTGTTCAGGAGATTGTCATAGCTCTCTCCACGTCTGAGCGTTGCCTGCGAGGCCGGAACAAACACCCTGACCCCGTTGATTACCACAATAAGACCCTTATTCACCAGCTCGGTAACCTTTGCTTTGAGCACTTCGCCTTCATCGGCTGCCTGCATAAGGAAATCCATTCCGACAGCAGTATCTACTCTCTTTTTAGAAAGCGTGGTTATACCTTCCTGGTCGTTTGTCTTCATGACCAAAAGGTCAAGCTCGTCCCCGACTTTTACTATGTCTTCAATCTTTGCCGAAGAATCATCGGACAGTTCATCTGCCGGTATAATCCCGGTATGTTTTGAACCGATGTCTACGACAACTTCGTTCGGGTTTATGTGTGTAACCACTCCCTTTACCCTCTGGTTGCGGGTAATCGGTTTTAATGAATCCTCCAGGGCTTCCTCAAAATTAAACTCTTCTTCTTTGATTAATTCGCTCATCCGTGTGAGAACCTCCTCGATTAGTGGCGTCGGTGTCGACGCTCCTGCCGTCACGCCGATTTTTGACACCCCTTTAAACATAACTGATTCAAGATCTCCGCTTTTTTCAACAAAATATGTCGTTGCACCCCGACTTCTGCAAATATCAACAAGCTTTTGGGTATTTGAACTGTTTTTGCCGCCAACTACAACACAGACATCATTGTTCATCCCGAGTTCGAGCGCTTCATTCTGTCTGTCCACCGTGGCGGCGCAAATCGTGTTATGCACTTCTATATCAGAATAAAAAGAACGGGCAATCTCTGCACATTTACTGTATTGTAACAGATTAAAGGTGGTTTGTGCAACCATAATTACGGGAATATCCCCTGTTTTTTTGATGACTTCATCGCAAAGAGAGTCCTCATCTTTAAAAATATAGTTGGCTCCCTCACAATATCCTGCTATACCGATGACTTCGGGATGATTCGGGTTTCCGGCAATGAGGACTGTTTTGTTGTTCGTTGAAGCATTATTTACAATGGAATGTATCTTCGAAACAACCGGGCAGGTAGCATCTTCATAATCAATTTTCAGTTTTTCGGCGGTTTCATAGACCGACGGGGGCACGCCGTGACTTCTTATAACCACTGTTCCCTCTCCCGCTTCTTCGAGAGAGTCAATTGCGACAATACCTTTTTTCTCCAGGTTCCTCACAACTTCGCTGTTGTGAATTATCGGACCGAGCGTGAAGACGTTCTTTCCTTCTTCCCCCAGCTTTTCACATATTTTTATCGCCCTGTCTACACCAAAGCAGAAACCGATTGTCTTCGCAACGGTCACGGTCTTTTCTCTCATGGCATCTCTCCGGCTCTCAATGCTTCAAATTCACTTTTTATATGTTGATTAGCCTTTGAAAAGTCCCGGTCGCCTTCGATGTTCATCAATGACATATCCATCTGCTTTCCGAATTTAATCTTGATTCTCGAAAAGAGCCTTACCCCTTTCGGGGCGATAATCTGCACCGGCTGTATGGGAACTCCCGTTGCCCTTGAAAGCATTGCCGCACCGGGTTTTAAGTCCAAAAGTTCTCTCGTTTTTGATCTGGTGCCCTCGGGAAAAATCATAACGTCCTCACCTGCCAAAAGACTTTTCTTTGCCTTTGAAAAAGCTGTTATCCCGTCGAGTCTGTCAACCTTAACACATCCGAGTTTTTCCAGCAAAAAACCGATTACTCTGCATTTATAGAGCTCTTTCTTCGCCAGCGGCCGCACATGCAGTCTGCCCGTGAGTATTATCGCAAAGGGATCCAAAAAACTTATGTGATTGCTTACAAAAATCACATTTCCTTTTCTGACTATGTTTTCCTTTCCCTCAACTTTAACGCGAAAAAAAAGATAAAGGAAGGGAGTCAAAAACTGCAGGGCAAATCTGTAAAGTCCGGTCATTTCAGGTTCTCTTTCACTATATTGAAAAGGAGTTCTACGGATTCTTCAAGTTCATTCCCCGTCGTATCAACAATGATGCTGTCCTCTGCAGGTTTCAGCGGACAGATTTCTCTGTTGGAATCGTCATAATCTCTCTTTTCAAGGTCTTTTAATACGGCATCGTAGTTTGCAGATACCCCTTTCTTTATCAGCTGGTTGTACCTTCTGTTTGCTCTTTCCTCGGGGGAAGCCGTTAAAAATATTTTCAAATCGGCGTCGGGCAATACGACCGTACCTATATCTCTGCCGTCCATAATCACATTATTCTCTCTGGCAAGTTTTCTCTGAGTATCAAGCAGGAACTCCCTAACCCGGGGTATTGCGGAAACTGCCGAAGCAGCCATTGAGACTGCCTCGCTTCTGATTTCACCCGAAACATCTTTTCCGTTTAAAACCACCTGTTGTTGTCCGTCGCTGTATTTAAGGGAGATATCAATTCCCGCAAGAATCCCGCTGACCGAAGCGGGTTCGTAAATATTGGCGCCGACCGATAAGGCAAAAAGGCCTATCGCCCTGTAGAGTGCACCGGTATCGACATAAATGAAACCCAATTTTTCAGCCAGTTTTCTTGCCATCGTACTCTTTCCCGCCCCTGACGGACCGTCTATTGCGATTGCTTTCATTTCAATTCTCCCTTTAATACATTTCTGCCTGCAGCGGCACCTGTCGAAAAGGCGATTGTCAGGTTATAACCTCCTGTCAAGGCATCGGTATTTAAAACTTCGCCGCAAAAATAAAGCTCGGACATTTTTTTGGACATCATTGTCTTCGGATAAATTTCCTTGAGGTCAACCCCTCCGGCAGTTACAACAGCTTCAGATATGGAACGGGTTCCCGTCGCCGTCAGCGGAAACGACTTCAGGGTATCTACAAGCTTTCTCCGGCTTTCAGCCGTTATTTCATTGATTCTTCGGTTCGGGTCGATTTCCGCCGTCGCTATAACCTCGGGAATCATACTCTTCGGCAACAAATCTCCCAATCCGTTTTGAAGTTCTCTGTTCGAGTATTTCGCAAAATCCCGAAGCACCCTTTTATCCAACAAATCCCGGCTTAAGGCGGGTTTTAAGTCAACAGAAAAATCGAGCTCTTTAAAATCTTCATATGTCACATATGCGCTGGCGGTCAACACTAAAGGTCCGGATATTCCGAAGTCCGTGAACAGCATCTCTCCTCTTTGCAGAAAGATTTGCTTTTTCCCCTTTTTAACCGACAACTCCACATTTCTAAGAGACAGCCCGCTAAGTCTTTTATAAAAATCTCCCCGGCAGATAATACCGACAAGCGACGGAGCGGTATCAACGACATGATGCCCTGCCTGTCTGGCAAACTCATACCCTTCGCCGCGGCTGCCGGTTGACGGATAGGAAAGCCCTCCCGTTGCAACTATTACCGCATTTGAATATACGTCGCCGTTCCCAACCGCTACTCCGGATACTTTGTCGCCATCAAAAATCAGAGATTTCGCTCGTTCGCGGATAAAAGTCACACCAAGTTTTTCCGCTTCGTAGATCAGGGTTTTTACAATATCATAAGATTTCCCGCTGGCGGGAAATACCCTGTCCCCTCTTTCCGTAACCAGATCGACCCCTCTCTCGGAAAAAAAGTCCATAATTTCGGCAGATGAGAATTCCGACAGACTGCTGTAGAGAAATTTACCTCCCCTCACGGCGTTTAGAATAATTTTTTGAACATTGCAGTTGTTGGTAAGGTTACACCTCCCTTTACCTGTCAGCAACAGCTTTTTCATATGAAAATCGTCATCGATAACGGCGGTCGAAAGTCCTCTTCTCTTTGCAAAAACCGCCGCCATCATACCGGAAGGACCGGCGCCGATTACAACAACATCATATTTATCAGGATTCATCTATAGATTCTTTCCCCCTGTTATAGACTTCATGTTCTTCCCACAACTCTTCAAGCTCCGAAAAGGTTTTGTTAAGCTCTTTCGGATGACGTATGCCTATTGCAAGGAGGAGGGCGTTTATCACCGACAGAGGCGAAACCAGTGAATCCACAAACGACATAATTTCACACTTTGAATAGAGTTTGTAATCCGATATCCGTGATATCGGGGAAAGCTCCGAATCGGTTATGGCAATCGCCTTCGCACCTCTTTTTTTTGCATACTCAAGCACCTTTACCGTTATGCTCGAATATCTGGGAAAACTGATGCCTATTATCACATCTCCTTCATCTATGGCGTGAATCTGCTCAAGTATTTCGCCGGAGGATGAACCCATTAGGAGTTTTACGTTTTTGAACATCATCGAAAGATAGTAGTTTAAAAACACCGCAAGCGCGGATGAACTCCTTGCACCGATAATGTAAATATGATTTGCCTTTGAAATTGATGCCACCGCATCCGAAAAATCTTCGCGGTTAACAAGCGACACGCTTTTATTAACACAATCGGCATCAAGTCTCATGACCTTTTTCACGACATCCCCTTCGCCGACCATCATGCTTCCCACACCTACTCTTTGAACGGAGGTGAGCTTTGATTTTACCGCATCATTGAGTTCCCTCAAAAAGTCGGGATATCCCTGAAACCCGAGCGCCGTGGCAAATCTCACAACCGTCGACTCGGAAACACCCGTCACCGAACCGAGCATGGATGCGTTCATATACGCGGCTTCGTCGTAGTGGTCCAAAATAAATTTCGCAATTTTCCTTTGCCCCTTTGAAAAAACAGGCATGCGGTTCGAAATTTCTTTTAAAATATCTTTCTCCACGGCACTAACCAAACACACATAAATTACATAATGATTATATATTTTTTGGTGTCCCGTTACAACATTTGATGTGTACGGCCCCCAAATCAGTCGAGAAGCGCTTTTACATCGGAAAAGCTGTGTTCGATTACATCGTCCGGGACTCTTTTTGTCATCAGGCTGACCAGCGGCACAATTATCAGAGAGGCAGCCATAGTGACGGCACCTGCCATCACCGATGAGGGGATTATCTTTAAAAACATATTGGCTGTCGTAAAACCGACGCCGAATATAAAGCTTGCCAGAACCGAAGAAGAAGTCGTTCTCTTCCAAAACAGACCATAGATAAAAGGCCCGATAAAGGATCCCGAAAGCGCGCCCCAGGAAATGCCCATAAACTGCGCAATAAAAGCAACCTTAAAACGATATTGGATTACCGCGAGGACAACCGAAATCACGACAAACACCACTACCAACCATCTTATCCATCTGAGTTGCCGCTTTTCACTCATATTCTTTATTATATTTCCCTTTACAAGATCCAGCGTCAATGTCGATGATGAAGTCAAAACAAGTGATGAAAGAGTGGACATTGATGCCGAGAGAACCAGCATGGCGACAAGTCCTATTAAGACATCCGATAAGCTCTCTATCATCGTGGGAACTATGCTGTCATATCCGTTCTTCAAATCGATATCGTACAGCCTCGCAAAGCCTCCCATAAAGTAGCTTCCCCCTGCGACAATTGTAGCAAATATCGTCGATATGACGGTTCCCGCCTTAATCGCCTTTTCATCCTTTATCGCATAAAACTTATGGACCATTTGAGGAAGGCCCCAGGTTCCGAGCGACGTGAGTATTATTACCGAAAACAGCGTAATCAAATCAGGGCCGAAAAAGGAAGCAAACACTCCGGGTTGCGTTGAGACGGCGGCGTCTTCCACCATCGCCAGTCTTCTGATCGCCTCGGTAAAACCTCCGTTTTTTGAAAGCACGGCGGCCACCGTTGCAATAATTCCCGCAATCATGATTATCCCCTGTATCAGGTCGTTCAGCGCGGTTGCAAGATATCCCCCCACGACGACATAGATTGCAGTCAATACAGCCATAAAGAGTATACATACCGTGTAGTCGACATCGAATGCGATTCCGAATATTCTGGACAGTCCGTTATAAAGCGATGCGGTGTAGGGTATGAGAAAAACGAATATTATGCCCGAGGCGGCAATTTTAATCACTTTCGAATTGAATCTCTTACCGAAAAAGTCGGGCATCGTCGAACTTTTAAGGGTCCTTGTCATTATCCGGGTTCTTCTGCCCAAAACAGCCCAGGCGAGAAAAGAGCCTAAAAGTGCATTTCCCAACCCGACCCAGGTCGACGAGATCCCGAATTTATAGCCGAACTGGCCCGCATACCCGACGAATATAACTGCGGAGAAATAGGACGTACCGTAAGCAAATGCGGACAGCCATGGGCCGACGGTATTGCCTCCCAAAACAAATCCCTCTACCCCCGATGTACTGCGTTTGCTGTAAAATCCGGCTCCGATACTTATGACAACAAACAATAAAACCATAGATAATTTAATGACCATTTTCCTACCTCTCCTGAAAATGTGAAATAAAAAAGCCCTCTTCGCAAAAAGAGGGCGAGCGATACGATTCCCGCGGTACCACCTCAATTCGGCTCGTTATATAAAAACGAACCCTTAAGAATGCCAACACATCCCGGTGCTGTAACGGGCACAACCGTGTTCCCCTACGACAGTGTTTCGAAGAACAGGCTCATGGGGTGTATTCATGTAAACAGCTCTGTCGGCTCTCACCGTCCGCCGACTCTCTAAAAAAGTCAATTTACACTACTTGATCCCATTCAACGCCTATAAGCGCTAATTGATTTTATGAATTATACACTCTCGAATCCGAAAAGTAAACATCTTTTAAAAAACCCGGAAAGCCTCGTAGGATTTATCACAATAATACCAGTTCGTACCTGCCGTTATCCTTAAATGCAAAACTGCCGGCTATTCCCTCGGTAACATAAACCGTCATATCATCGGTCACCGCTACAAAATCAAAGTCCTTCGTCTTTTCCCAATACTCCAGGGCTTTGTCTTTTCCCATGACAAAAAGGGCGGTGGACAACGCGTCCGCTTTTGTGGAGCTTTTGCATATTATCGTCATGGAAAGCAGACCCGATTTGGCGGGATATCCCGTAAAAGGATCGATAATATGATGATAGACCATTCCGTCCTTCTCAAAATACCTCATGTAACTGCCCGATGTCACGACGGATGTATCGGTCATCGATACAACCCCCAAATAATCGGCTGTGTCGACGGGATCCTGAATTCCCACTCTCCAGAGATTTCCTTCTTTGTTTTTTCCGATTACCGCAACATTTCCGCCAAGGGAGATGACAGCAGATTCCACACCGTTTTCCGATGCCGTTTCAACAAGTCTGTCCGCCAGATACCCTTTGGCTATTCCTCCGAAATCAATCTGTTGGCCTTCTTTAATTCTGACCGAATCATTATCAATATCCACGCAATTGTAATCTATCAACGGAACAAGAGAATCCATTTCCTCCTTTGACGGCAGACGATATTCCCCCGTGGTAAATCCCCAGCTTTTTAGAATCCTGTATGTCGTTATATCAAAATTACCCGATGTCATAGCGGAAAACTCGAGAGAAAGCTTCATCAGTTCCAAAGTGTCGGGCGAAACCATACTCCATTCACCGGCAGAATCGTTGATTTTCGAAACATCGCCTTCAGGGTCGGTTGCCGAGAAAAGTTTCTCAAGCCGGTAGATTTCTTTCTCACACTCATCCACCGCCGCTTTTGAGTTTTCGCCATACATCTTTATGTCCATCACGGTGTCCATGGCAAAAACGATTCTCGATGTTTCCGAAGCGTCTGAAGTTTTAGTGTCTTTCACCGTTTCCGTCATCTTTCGGCACCCCGGCATCAATATCAAAATCAATGCAAATACCGACAAAAACAGGATCCTCTTTATTGACATACAGTACCTCAACGGTGTATATATTAGCTCAAACCCATGCAAAAAGCAGTTTAACCGCATTCACGCCGAAACAATTTTTTTCGTATTTGTCCTCAAGGTTTGCCGTATTATACAAGCCCGAAAAGCAAATCTTAAAGGGAGATTATATCACAATCGGACGGGAGAATTTAATGGATGTCGAATCTTTACTGAAAAAACATAAAAAACTTCATTTTGTCGGCATAGGCGGATCGGGAATGTATCCGCTTGTCCAGATTCTATTCTCCCGCGGGTATGAAATCAGCGGCAGCGATAACCTGATAAGCGACATTGTCGAGGCCGAGAGAAATATGGGGATTGAGGTCTCAATCGGGCATTCCGCAGACAACATCAAGGATGCGGAAATCCTTGTAACCACTGCCGCCCTTTTACCCGGCAACCCGGAAGTAATGCGTGCGGAACGTCTCGGTATACCCGTAATCCCGAGGGCGGAATTGCTGGGATTTTTGACCGGAGGTTTTGATGATGCGGTTTGTATAAGCGGCACCCACGGAAAGACCACAACCGCTTCCATGCTCACCACCGTGCTTTTTTTGTCGGGAATGGACCCTTCGGCGGTTATAGGGGGTAAGCTTCCTCTTATCGGCGGATACGGGAGGTCGGGAAAGAGCGGAATTATGGTTTGTGAGGCATGCGAATTTGCCGACACATTTCTAAAGCTCGACCCTTCTTATTCGGTTATTCTCAATATCGACCGCGATCATCTCGACTATTTTAAAACCGTGAAAAATCTGAAATTATCTTTCAGGCGGTTCGCAGAAAAGGCCAAAAAGGCGGTTATCGCAAATAAAGACGATAAAAATACCGTTGAAACGCTTGAAGGGATAGATAAAAAAGTCTATTTCTTCGGGGAGTCCGAGGGATGCGATTTCAGAGTTTTCGATGTAGAAAAACTTGAGAACGCAAGATACCGCTTCTCCATGAACTTCCCTAACGGTTCGACGGGAGATTTCACGCTATCGGTTCCCGGAAAACAGAATGTTTCAAATGCTGCAGCAGCTTTAGCTTCCGCGCACCTTGTCGGATGTGATACGGATTGTTCCCAAAGGTATATTCGCGAATTCACAGGGTCCGGAAGAAGATTCGAAAAGTTAGGCGTTTTTTCAGATGTGACGATAGTAGACGACTATGCACATCACCCCGCCGAAATCGAGGTAACGCTGACTGCGGCTAAGGAAATGGGTTTTTCCGAAGTTATCGCCGTCTTTCAGCCCTTTACTTTTTCGAGAACAAAAACCATGTTGAATGAGTTTGCCGAGGCTCTTTCCATAGCCGACAAAGTTGTTCTTACCGAAATCATGGGTGCCCGAGAGAAAAATACATTCGGTGTTTACACCACCGATCTTGTCGAGAAGATCCCCGGCTCGGTATGGTTTAAGGAGTTTGAACAGGTTGCGGAATATTGCACAAAAATTGCAAATCCCAAAAGCCTTATAATCACTTTGGGTTGCGGCGACGTATACAAAGTGGCGAGAATGATTGCAGAGAGGCTTAAAAACAGATAAATTGAGGTTTTTATGAGTGACTTTCTTAGAGCCCTTTTGATGACTACCCTTGCGGGTCTATCCACCGGAATAGGTAGCCTGCTCGCTTTTTTTTCAAAGAGGACGGATAAAAGATTTCTTTCTTTCAGCATGGGGTTTTCGGGAGGAGTTATGATTTATGTTTCCTTCATGGAGCTTCTTCCCTCTGCGGTAAACGGTCTCGACGAAATATATGGTCATACAAAAAGTCTGATTTATTCAAATCTGGCCTTTTTCGGAGGCATTGCTTTAATTGCATTGATTGATCGTCTCATCCCTGAAATGCATAATCCGCATGAATCCAAGCCAATGTGTGATGTCGACGACATAATTTTAGACAAAAACCGTCTCATGAGAACCAGTGTCATGACCGCTTTGGGTATCGCCATTCACAACTTTCCCGAAGGACTCGCTGCATTCGTCTCCTCACTCTATCAGCCGGAACTTGCCGTATCGATTGTAATCGCCATAGCGCTGCACAACATTCCCGAAGGCATCGCCATATCGGTTCCTTTTTATTGCGCCACCGGAAGCAGAAAAAAAGCCTTCTTTTTATCTCTCGCTTCGGGTTTTGCCGAACCTTTAGGCGGCGTCATCGGCTACCTTATTTTAGCGCCTTTTCTCGGGGACACGCTTCTCGGACTTCTCTTCGCCGGCGTTGCCGGAATAATGGTATACATCTCGCTTGACGAACTGTTGCCGGCAGCAAAAGAGTACGGCGACGGTCATCTGCCCATATACGGTGTCATCGCGGGGATGATTATGATGGCGGTAAATATCATGATTTTTTAAAATTTGTATTTAATTAGTAAGTTTATAAAACAAAAAAGCCGCAGAGCCGAACCGGTTCCGCGGCTTTTAAAATTATTGCTTTTACTTTGAAGCCCGAAAAATCTCACCGAGTTTGTTTTCTTTCACTATATTAATAATGGCATTCTGCAAATCCCATAATCTTTCGTTCACACTGCACCTTCCGTCACTGTCGGCGCGCTCGCATATCTCACCCGTTTCCAGGCATTCGGAGATATAAAGGTCCCCGTCCACCGCACAGACAATATCATAGAGCGATATTTCATCCGCGGGGACATTCAGGAAATATCCTCCTGTCGAAGGTCCCTTTTTTGATACGATAAGTCCTGCTTTTCTGAGCTTCGACGCCACTTTTCCCACAAAAGATCTGCTGATGTTTTCCGTTTTTGAAATCAAATCCAGCGACGCTTTTTCATGATGGTACAGCACTCTGATAATTCTTATCGCATAATCGTGTTCTTTTCGCAGCAACATTTTACATCTCCGTTATTCAATAAATTGTGAAAGCGGAAAATTATCCGTGGAAACTTCCCGACTTGAGATTATATACTATCCAAAACAAAAATTCACATTTATATCCAATAAATATAATATTATCTAATTTATACACGAACGGCAACGGATTGTTACATAAAAGTTTTAAATCTTCGACATTCTCATAATTTCCCGCACTTGCGAACAAGACAAAAAGGTGTTAGAATTCCCGTTGAGAACGCTGTGACCGGAAGATCCCGTCCGCAAAAGCCTTTCAGAGATTGCCGTCTCCGGCTGAAAGCGGCATAGGTATGGATAGAGGAGTTCGCCCGCGAGCGGCCGGCTTGAAAGTTTTTTATCAGTAGAGCCGGACGGTTAACCTTCGTTAAAGGTGAATTGAGAGTTTGTCAAAGACAAAAACTCGGGTGGTACCGCGGAGTTTGTGATTTTAGCTTCGTCCCGTTTAAGGGATGGAGTTTTTTATTTTAAACATACTTTGTTTCGCACCTTGCAGCCATTTGATGTTAATTATTTAATTTTAATCTTGTCCGGAGGAAAAATGAAAAACAGATTAAACGAGATAATCCGAAATGCGACAGCCGAAATCGCAAAATCCGCCGATATTGAAACACTTGAGGCGGCAAGAGTTCGCTATCTCGGAAAAAAAGGAGAGCTTACCGCCGTACTCAAAAGCATGGGATCTATCGCCGAGGACGAGCGCCGTGTTATAGGCAAGCTGGCAAACGATGTCCGATCGGAAATTGAGGGTTCAATTTCAAGAAGAAAAAGGGAGTTGTCGGATATTCAGCTTAAGGCAAAGTTAATGTCGGAAAAGCTGGATGTGACTCTGCCCGGAACCGCTCAAAAAGTGGGAAAGCTTCATCCGAGCACGAAAGTTTTAAATGAAGTGGTCGAGATTTTTCTCGGAATGGGTTTTGAGGTAACCGAAGGACCCGATATAGAGTTCGACGATTACTGTTTCGGAATGCTTAACATGCCGAAAGGGCACCCCGCAAGAGATATCCAGGACACTTTTTATATTAACGACAAAGTCCTTCTCAGAACACAGACCTCCTCTGTCCAGGTT
Organism: Oscillospiraceae bacterium; assembly: GCA_012520915.1. Lineage (GTDB taxonomy): Bacteria > Bacillota > Clostridia > Oscillospirales > Ruminococcaceae > WRIP01. The sequence continues at coordinate 62,137 of JAAYNJ010000017.1, read as the reverse complement.
CGCACAATGCTCAGCAGGAAACCTCCTTTCAGAATAATTTCTCCCGGCAGATGCTACAGAGTGGACACCCCGGATGCGACCCATACCCCGACCTTTCATCAAATCGAGGGTCTGGTTATAGATCGAAACATCACCATGTCCGACCTTAAAGGCACTTTGGACCAGCTCGCAAAGCGCCTTTACGGAGACGATATTCAGACGAGGTTCAGACCCCATCACTTCCCATATACGGAACCATCCGCCGAGATGGATGCAGGCTGCTTTATGTGCAGGATGAAGGGCTGTTCCTTCTGCAAAGGCGAGGGATATATCGAACTGCTCGGTTGCGGCATGGTTCACCCCAAGGTGCTTTCCGGCTGCGGCATAGATCCCGACGAATTTACCGGTTACGCATTCGGCGTCGGACTCGACAGACTCACCATGCTCAAATACGGGATAAACGACATACGTCTTCTATTCGACAACGATATGCGCTTTTTATCCCAGTTCTAATTATCAAATTATCATCACTTTTTGGAGGTGTCTATGTTAGCTCCATTGGATTGGATTGAAGAATATATTGAATTTAAACCCGACATCGACGACTTTTCACACAGGATGACCATGATTGGGCAAAAGGTGGAAGGTTACCGCAGGGAATCCGATGAAATCATCAATGTTTTCGTAGGAAAAATTTTAAACCTCGACAACCATCCTAATGCAGACCGGTTGCTTTACGGCAAGGTTGACGTCGGAAACAAAGAATTGCAGTTTGTGACCGGAGCGAAAAATACCGCCGTGGGAGATCTCGTACCCGTAGCGGTTGACGGAGCTTTGCTTCATGGAGGAATAAAAATAAAAAGCGGCGAGCTGCGCGGGGTTGCGAGCGAATGTATGTTATGTTCCGCCAAAGAACTCGGATTTTCCAAATCGGATTATCCGGACGCGGCGGAAGACGGCATAATGATATTGCCCGATACTGCCGTGCCGGGAACGGATATCGCTGATTTTTTGAAGTTAAATGTTCCTGTTTTCGAATTTGAGATAACGCCGAACCGGCCGGACTGCAACTCCATACTGGGACTCTCAAGGGAGGCTTCGGTCGCATTTAATTGTAATTTTGTTCAGGAAAAACCGAAAGCACCCGTAGGAACGGGAAATATCAAAGACATTTTGTCCGTCGAAAAACCCAGCGAAAACTGCCTTCGCTATTCGGCTTCTGCAATAAAAAACGTAAAAATTAAACCCTCCCCCGAATGGATGAGGGCGAGACTCAGAAGAAGCGGCATCAGGCCGATAAACAACATTGTTGACATCACAAACTACGTCATGCTCGAATACGGTCAGCCGATGCACGCATTTGATTTAAGACACGTTGAAGGCCAAAAAATTATTGTGCGCCAGGCGGTCAAGGGCGAAAAAATCACAACTCTCGACGGGGTCGAGAGAATATTGGACGAAACCGATATGGTCATTGCGGATATGGTAAATCCTTCCGCAGTAGCCGGAATAATGGGCGGCGAAACGAGCGGGGTTTATGACGACACGGATACGGTTATTTTCGAATCTGCCGTCTTTAAGCCTGAAAGCGTGAGGGTAACCTCAAAGAAACTCGGATTGAGAACCGATTCTTCCATGAGATTCGAAAAGGGCGTCGACTCCAAAACTACCGTTGAGGCGCTCTGCCGAGCGATGGAGTTGGTTGAGATGTTGGGCGCAGGCGAAGCGGTCGACGGAATAATCGACATCAATACCGACGACTATACTTCTCCCGCCATTGAACTTGACGTTAAGAGAATCAACAAAATACTCGGCACTTCTTTGACGGAAGAATTCATGATAATGACACTTTTAAAGCTCGGTTTTTCGGTTGACAACAATAAGTTTGTCACACCCCCCTCGTACAGGAGGGATGTCAAAGTTCTTGAAGATCTATCCGAAGAAGTTGCAAGGGTTTACGGGTATGACAACATACCGTATAGCCTGATGGAGGGAGTTGCTCTCGCAAAAACCGGCGATTTGGATATTTTCAGGAGAGGGTTGAAGCAACTCGCCACCGGCTTGGGATTGTACGAGGCTATGACCATGTCTTTCATGGGAACTCAAACCCTTGACAACCTGAATGCAGCAGCCGACAGCAAGCTTAGGAATGCAGTGAGAATAAGCAATCCGCTTGGCGAGGAAACCGCCTTTATGAAAACGACACTGCTCGGAACGCTCATGGAATCTTTATCAAAGAATTTCGCGTCAAGGCAGAAAAGCGTAGCCTTGTTTGAGCTCAACAAGATATATCTGCCATTGGACAATGACCCGCTCGCTCATGAACCCGAAATGTTTTCGGTGGCAGCCTACGGGGATTTTGATTTCTTTAAGTTGAAGGGAATCGTCGAAGCGGTCATGGACTATGCGAATATAAATGATGTCGACTATCTTCCGGTGAGCGACAACCCCACTTTCCATCCCGGAAGGACGGCAAAAGTTGTATATAAAGGCGAGGTGCTCGGAATTTTCGGCGAACTGCATCCGGACGTTCCCGGGAACTTCCAGATTAAATCCAGATGTTTCGTTGCCGAAATATCGGTAGAGAAACTCTTTGCTCTGCGCGGACCCGATCCCGCATTCGATCCCCTGCCGCGGTTCCCGGCGGTTACGAGGGATCTCGCATTGGTCGTCGATAAAGAGGTGCCCTCTGCCGACATAATCAAAACAATCGAAAAAAACGGCCGTGGTCTTTTGGAAAAAATTTCCCTTTTCGATGTTTATCAGTCAAAGGAGCTCGGCGACGACACGAAAAGCATGGCTTATAATCTTATTTTCAGGTCGAGTGACAGAACGCTGACCGACAAGGAGGTTGACGGGGTTATAGCCGAAATTCTTCAGGCTCTCAACAAGGAAAATATTCGGCTCAGGGGATGAGCACGGGTACCGCATTCTCTTGAAGAAGTGATGTTTATGGTGTATCATTATTTTAATAATAATTGAGAGAGGATGTGTGAATATGGACAGGACCATGACCTTTTCCCTCGCCAAAAGAAAGGACGAGGAAATAAGAAACACGGTCAAGGAAGTTTATAAGTCTCTTTCCGAAAAAAACTACAATGCCGTAAACCAGATAGTCGGATATATCCTGTCGGAAGATCCCACCTATATCACCACTCACAACAATGCAAGAGTATTGATGAGCAGGCTTGATAGGGACGATGTCCTCCAGGCCATGGTTAATTTTTTCGTCTCTGATGCAGAATAAGAGACTCTATCAATGATAAGTAACAGGAGAAGATATGCCTTCTAAAAAAAACAGCGACATTCCGCTATATTATAAGGGTCGTCCGCTTGTCCGCTCGGGAGACGAGATATACTTCGGCAGTCCGGAAGACAGTCACATGATTTATATTCAAATTCTCAGCTATACCGGCGAAGGGGAAGATGAGGTCGTTGACAGAGTTTATGTCAGGCTTTTATCAAACTCGCCCGACCTCACGCTACAGGCAAGAACCATAAAGGAGAGTGAAAAGGTCGGAATTTGGGGAGCGCTTGACATTGGTATCGTTTGGCTGGACAGAGCGTTGGCTGAAAGCGGTTCCTAAAATAACAGGATTTAAAAAACACCTCCGGAATCGGAGGTGCTTTTTAAATGATTTTGGTTTATTAATATTTCTGTTTCTTCATCTCAACTTCAACGACCGTCTCGATTCCACCCTCGGTATATTCATAACTTACGATGTCGCCCTTTGACATCATTCGGTGAAACTCTTCGGTCTTTTCAAAAGGTATCGTCAGCTTCATCTTGACTCTGCCGGCATTAAGTCTTTTCGCCATCTCCCTGCAGAGCCTCTCGAGGCCCTCTCCCGTCGCCGCCGAAACTTTGATTCCGGGAAGCTGGATGTCGTTATTAAGCAGGTCGCATTTGTTAAAAACGGAAATCTGTTCAATATCCGTTGCGCCCATGTCGGCAATCAGTTTATCGGTTATCTCCAGTCTGTTTCTCCAGTCAGCATCGGTTGCATCCGATACTTTTATTATCAGATCGCTTTCGTTCATTATGCTCAGCGTGGATTTAAATGCTTCGACCAGGTGAACGGGCAGCCTTTCGACAAAGCCGACGGTATCAACGAGAAGCGCTTTTTTATTTTCAAACTTAAATGTGCGCACCGCCGGATCAAGTGTAACAAAAAGCAGGTTTTTTGCTGCAAGGTCACTTCCCGAAAGCGCATTTATGAGTGAGGACTTTCCGACATTTGTATAACCGACAAAGGAAATTATGGGCAGTCCGGATTTTTTTCTTCTCTTCGAGGTGACCTGCCTTCTGTCATTTACCCTTTTCAGCTTTTTTTCGAGATTGATTATTCTGTTCCTAATCGTTCTCCTGTCCGTCTCCAACTTGGTCTCGCCGGGGCCTCTTGTCCCTATCCCGCCTCCGAGTCTGGAAAGACTTGTCCTCGAACCCGCAAGTCTTGTCAATCTGTACTTGAGTTGCGCTATTTCAACCTGAAGCTTTCCTTCCGAAGTGTCAGCATGTCTGGCAAAAATTTCAAGAATCAAACCGGTTCTGTCTTTGACCTCAACCCCCGTGCTCTCGGAAATTTTATTCATCTGTGCCGCGGAGATTTCATCGTCCACCAACACCAGATCCGCATCAAGTTCGGATACGGTTACACAGAGTTCCTCGAGCTTTCCCGTTCCGATATAGGAAGCGGGATTTTCAGATGCCCTCTGCTGAACAACCTCGGAAATAATATCGATTTCCGTTGTTTCGGCTAAAGCCTTAAGTTCGCCAAGCGAACGTTCTATGCTGTAATCTCCCCTGTCAACTACTACCGCTACCGCTCTGACTGTCGCTATCTTCACATTCTCCTTTGCATTATGCTATACGTATTATACACCATAACCCGCTTCGGGCAGCAAATCGTATGAGATTATTAACATTTCCTGTTGTTAAAATTAATATACGTGTGTTATGATTTACAGGTAATTAACGTAATAAGGAGGCCGTTATGAATTCTAACGATTTCATTCCAAAATATGACCCGAATACCGGCGAGTTGCTTAAAAAAGAAGAAACAAATTCCGAAACAATCGAAGCCACCGCGGAATATGTAGCGGAGGTCGCTGAAGATACATCCGACGCCGCTTGTCAGATTGCTGAAGAACCCGCCGAAGTTGCCGAAGCAATTCCCGCACCGATAGGCAGCGGTCAACCGATACAGCCTGTACAACCCACACAACCCGTACAGCCTGTGCAGCCTGTTCAACCCGCACAGCAATATCCCGTTCAACCCCAGTTCGTACAACAACCGGCTCAGCCTCAGGCTCAATATCAGCCATCTCCCCAGCCCCGCCAGCCGATTCAGAGTCAGCAGGCTCCTCCGATTCAACAACCGCCCCAGCAATTTCAGCCGGCTCCGCCTCAGCAGTTTCATCAGGCGCCCCCACAGTTTCAACAGCCGCCGATGCCGGTTCATAATCAAATGCCGCCTCAGCAACAGTTCCAGCAGCCCTATGCCCAGTCTGCCAGCCCCCCAAATTCACCCTTAGCCATCACTTCATTGATTTGCGGAATAGTCAGTGTCGTATTTATATTCCTTGCCGCCATTCCCGTACTCGGAATTCTCGGAATAGCTGCCGGAATAGCTGCAATAATCACCGGCGCAATGGCAATGAAAAAGATAAAAGAGGTTCCGAAGGGAACCCTGGGCGGAAACGGTATGGCGATTACCGGTCTGATTCTCGGGATTTCAGGTCTTGTATTCTGTCTTATCTTCTTAATCGCGTGTGCCGCTTGTTTTAGTGCAATAGGTTCGGCTTCGGGATTGTTCGACCTCTGATTTCATCTGCAAATACTCGGGCAGATTATCCAGGCTCGCCCTCGCAAGGCGAGCCTTTTTAAAGATTTATGAAACCCTTTATTTATATTAACAATTTTGCTTTGCCTACCTACGGTCTTTTGGTGCTGACAGGGTTTGTTGCAGGCGTCGTGTTTATGGTGTTTAACGCAAAACACAGAAATATTTCTAAGCTGGATGCCTTTCTCCTGTCCTTGTTTTGCATTATCGGAGCACTGATAGGCGCCTATCTGCTCTACATCGTTTTGATGTTGCCCGATATAATCAATTGCATCAGGATTAACAGAACCGATCTCGTCCGGGCCGTTGTTTTCAGCGGGGGGTTGGTTTATTATGGCGGTGTTGCCGGAGGATTTTCAGGTTTTTATTTTTATACTTCCAAATATCGCATCAACAAAACGGACAGCGCCGATATAATAGCCCCGTCACTGTCTTTGGGACACGTCTTCGGCAGAATAGGGTGTTTTTTCGCCGGGTGCTGCTACGGGGTTGAGAGCGAGAGATTCGGTATAGCGTTCAGCGAATCCCCCATTGCTCCAAACGGAATAAAACTCCTTCCCGTCCCGCTTTATGAAGCCGCTGCAGAGGTGCTTATAGCTGCAATTTCATACTTTTTGATGAGAAAATCAAAAAAAGGTTCGGCGGTTTTCTCTTATCTTCTGCTTTATCCTGCATTCCGGTTCATAATTGAATTTTGGCGCGGAGACAAATACAGGGGAATCTTTTTCGGTCTTTCCACTTCGCAGTGGATAAGTATCTTCGTCTTTACCGCGTCTCTGTTGACGTTGATTTTTAAAAGCCTGAAGAGTCAAACAAAAGTTGAAGACCGTATCGAAAAATAATTGTCGGAGGATTTTTTATTAATGAAGATTGATTTTACGAAGATGCACGGAGCGGGAAATGACTACATATACATCAACTGTTTCGAAAATGACATTCCGTTTGACGCCGATATGGTTCGCCACCTTTCCGACAGGAATTTCGGAATAGGCGGTGACGGTGTGATATTTGTCAGGCCTTCCGAAAACGCAGACACATATATGGATATGTACAACAACGACGGAAGCAGAGGAATGATGTGCGGAAACGGGGTCAGATGTGTTGCAAAATTTGCCTATGACAATAAAATAGCTGATAAAAAGACGGTTAAAGTTGAAACCCCTTCCGGCATAAAAGAAATAGACCTTCTTTTTGAATCGGATGAAGCGGTAGGCGGGGTTGTCGATATGGGCAATCCGATATTTAAACAGGCCGAGATACCCGCTGTCGGTCTCATGTTAAACAACAGCTTCACATTCAACTACGAAGGGTTAGATTATTCGGGCATGGCTCTGTCGATGGGCAATCCGCATTTTGTTGTTTTTGTGGAAGATGTGGAGAATATTGATCTCCCCGGTCTGAGCAACCACATAGTTCAAAGTAAGATATTCCCCGAAGGGGTAAATGTCGAAATCGTAAAGTTTATTTCCCCGCAGCAATACAGGGTTCGTGTTTTTGAAAGAGGAAGCGGAGAAACTCTGGCTTGCGGAACCGGTGCGTGCGCCGTCGCCGTCGCCGCCATCACAAACGGATTTTCCCACAAAGATACCGATATAGAAATTGAAATGAACGGCGGAAAATTGATTGCAAACTGGAAATCCGGCGGAAGCGTTTTTTTAAGCGGGCCCGCCACAAATGTTTATTGCGGAACAATTAATTACGCAAAGTAATTTAGAAAAGGAGAACTGCTTTGGTAAATATTAATAAAAATTTTGAGAATCTCGTACCGAGTTATCTCTTCGCGGAGGTTGCTTCAAAGGTATCCGAGTTTAAGGAAAAGAATCCCGATATGGAGGTTATCAGTCTCGGCATCGGAGATGTGACTCTGCCGCTTGCACCCATAGTTGTCGATGCAATAAAAAACGCGGCAGATGAAATGGGCGAAAAAGAGACTTTCAAGGGGTACGGACCTTATGAAGGATATGAATTTCTTCGCAGTAAAATCAAAGATTACTATGCAACAAACAGCGCGAATATAGAAATTGACGAGATTTTCGTAGGTGACGGAGCTAAAAACGACCTCGGTGCAATTCTGGATCTCTTCGAGGAAACCAATGTCGCTCTTATCCCCGACCCTGTTTACCCGGCCTATGTGGATTCAAGTGTGATAAAGGGAAACGGGATATCCTATGTTTCCGGCAACAGGGAAAACGGCTTCTTGCCGACGCCGCCGGATTTCAAGTCCGATATCATCTACATCTGTTCTCCGAACAACCCCACGGGAGCGGTATATGACTATGACGGTCTGAAGAGATGGGTGGACTATGCTGTCTCCAATAAAGCCGTAATACTCTTTGACGCAGCTTATGAACGCTTTATAGCCGATAGGAAACTGCCTCGCAGTATATTTTGTATTGAGGGCGCAAGAGAATGCGCAATAGAATTCTGCTCACTCTCTAAGACGGCGGGGTTCACCGGAACCAGGCTGGGCCACACCGTCATACCCCGGGAACTTAAAATCGGCAATTCCTCATTGAGAGATATGTGGGCGCGCCGACAGGCCTCAAAGTATAACGGAACTTCATATATTATTCAGAAAGCGGCCGAAGCGGTTTATTCCGAAGAGGGCTTAAAGCAGATTGATATTTCGATTGACTATTACAGAAAAAACGCCGAAATCATGTCATCCGCTCTTGAAGATATGCAGATTGAATTTTATGGAGGAAAAAACTCCCCATATATCTGGTTTGCCAGTCCCGACAACGCTTCTTCCTGGGAAACATTCGATCTTCTTCTCTCTCACGGAGTAGTCTGCACGCCCGGTTCCGGTTTCGGAGAAAACGGTGAAGGTTTTTGCAGATTGACAACCTTCGGGAACAGGGATGATGTGTTAAAGGCCTCAAAAAAGCTCAGGGATGCTTTCGGAGGCTAATGAATACCAACAATATATCTTTAGGAGAAGGATATGAAGATTTGTGATTATTGCGGCAAACAAAACCCTGATGATGCACTGTATTGTTCAGGTTGCGCCGCCAGATTTAATAAAACCGAAGACGTTTATAACACACCTTACGGGAGCTATACCTCGCAACCGGGCGGATACGGCAAATTCGGAGGTTTCCCCGAATATCCCGGCGGTTCTCCGAACGCTATGGTCAGACGTTCTACAGGTGACCCTTCAAAAAATTGGGCAGCCATCCTGTCGCTGATTTTCGGAATTCTTTCCGTAATCTGCTGTATAACACTCTTTTTCGGCCTGCTGTTCTCGGTTTTGGGAATAATTTTCGGTATCGTAGGCCTGAAGAGCAGTCAACGCGGTCTTGCGATAGCCGGAATAACAACCGGCTCGGTCGGTTTGGTGTTTTCCATAATTATGGGAGTCGCATTTTTTACCGCTCTAAGCAATCCCGATTTTTCGGATCCGAGTATGGATCAATACAGGGATTTCCTTGAAGAATATCTGGAATCCTACGACAACCTCAAGCTGACGTGAGATGAGCGGAAAACTGTTAACGACATTTAAAAAAAGGTTGCCCGCTTTATCACTTTTGGGAGTTATTCTGTCAGGGATAATGTTTTTTATTCTTGCGGTTCTCTTGAAAGCCGGACATGTCCCGATGTGGGACTGTGCCTTTAACAGATTTACCGGGCTTAACTGTCCTTCCTGCGGTATGACAAGGTCAATCGAGAGTCTTATGAGTTTAAGGCTGGCGGAATCCCTGGCCTTGAATCCTTCGCCAATCCTTATTTTGATTTTTTATTTTACACTTTTAATTCATCGGGTGAGAGATGTGTATCGCAACACATTTACGCGGTTTAAATACCTTCCCGTCTGGATATGTGCAATAGTCATTATCGCCGCCATTTATGCACTTTTAAGAAATATCGGCATATTCCCCATTATTTAAAAATGTTGACAAAAGCAATAATCTGTCTTATCATATCAATTCAATATTCAAAAACGTAGATCAGGACAGTGTCTGCAAAATCATTTCAGAGAGTCGTCGTTTGGTGTGAGACGGCAAGGCGCGTCAGACCGATCACCTGTGAGTTCCCCTTCGAAAGTTCTCAAGTAGTCGGGGACGGGGTTTCCCGTTATAGAAAAGCACTTCAAGAGTGTATGAGAGGCTCTTTTAAAGAGCAATTTGGGTGGTACCGCGAGATTACTCGTCCCTTACGGGACGGGTTTGTTTTTTTATGTAGGTGAATTATGGATCAGATTTATAAGAATTTTGTTAAAGAAACCTTTAACTCCAACGGAAAACTCGTGGGAATCGAGTTTAACTATCCCGAAAATTACAACTTCGGATTCGATGTTGTCGATGAACTTGCAAAGAGATATCCCGATCAGAGGGCATTGCTTTGGCTTTCAATCGATAAGGAAGAAAAGGTTTTTACCTTTTCGGATATCTCTAGGCTTAGCAACAAAGCGGCAAATCTTTTCGTATCGAAGGGTATCAAGAAGGGCGATGTCGTCATGCTCATAGTGAAGAGGCACTATCAGTTTTGGCCGATAATTGTCGCACTCCACAAGATCGGCGCAATTGTAGTGCCTGCAACTTTCCTGCTTACCGAGAAAGATTTGATCTACAGGTATGAAACATCGGGCACAAAAGCCGTTATATGTACCGGCGACGGTGAAGTTTCAAATGCGGTTGAATCCGCCAAAGAAAAATGCAAGGGCGTGGAACTGCTTTTTTCCGTCAATTCGGAAGATAAAGACGGTTGGATTAATTTTGATAAGGAACTTGATGCCCATAGCGACATCTTTGAAAGGCCTGTAGGCGATGCAGCAACCCGTGCCGATGAAATTTCGATAATGTACTTTACTTCCGGCACCACCGGATATCCGAGGATAGCGGCACATTCGCACACCTATTCCATAGGGCATATCATAACAGCGGTGCATTGGCACAATGTCAAGAGAGACGGCATTCACTTTACAATCTCCGATACCGGTTGGGGAAAATCGGTTTGGGGTAAATTATATGGACAATGGATGGCGGAATGCTGTGTATTTGCCTATGATTTTGACAAATTCGATGCAAACGATATCCTCTCGGTCATGGAGAAGTACCGGATTACTACCTTCTGCGCACCTCCGACCATGTACAGGTTCATGATTAAAGAAGACATGAAATCATATGACCTCTCTTCAATTACCTATCTGACGACCGCCGGCGAAGCGCTCAACCCCGAAGTTTTCAGACAGGTAAAAGAGGCGACGGGAATTGAAATAATGGAAGGCTTCGGCCAAACCGAAACCACTCTCACAATATGTAATCTCGCAAATTCCAGATCGGTCGTTACCGGCTCCATGGGAAAACCGAGCCCGCAATATAACACGATACTTGTCGATAGCGACGGCAATGAAGTCGATCCCGGTATTGTCGGAGAAATAGCCATTGATACCTCTAAGGGCGCTCCGGTCGGAATGTTTTTAGGTTATTACAGAGACGAGGAACTGACGAAACGCGTTTGGGACAATGATCTTTACCGCACGGGAGATATGGCGTGGAGGGATGAAAACGGCAACTTCTGGTTTGTGGGAAGGGCCGATGACCTCATTAAAAGCAGCGGCTACCGCATAAGCCCGTTTGAAATAGAAAGTGTTCTTATGGAACATCCGAGCGTGACGGAGTGTGCGGTAACAGGAATACCTGATGAAATCCGCGGCCAGATTATCAAAGCAACCATTGTCCTGTCTCCGAAATATTCTCCATCCGATGCGTTGGCCGATGAACTCAAGACATTCGTAAAAAGACTCACCGCACCATATAAATACCCGAGGGTGATCGAATTTGTAAAAGAACTTCCGAAAACAATAAGCGGAAAGGTTAGAAGGGTTGAAATCAGAGCGAAAGACACTCCCGCTTCCCTTCCCGTTTCTGAAGAGAAGACACTCTTCGAAAAACTCGATATTGCAAATTTCAGTTTTATACTCCCGCTGATTCAGCTTTTCAAAGATTCCGTCAACGAGCCGAAATTAGATGAGGAACATATTAAGGCCATCAAGGATGCAGTGGTAAACGGGGATATAGAATTCTTTACCGCAACGGAAGGCGGACAGATTGTCGGGATATGTTCGGTTTCATATCTCTTTACCACATACACTTCGGACAAGGTCGGAGTTTTTGACGATTTCTTTATACTTGAAGACCGACGCGGAAAGGGTATTGCCCGAAGCCTCGTTAACCATGTATTTTCAGTAGCAAGAGAAAAGGGCATTAAATCCCTTTGGGTCAGCAGCGAGAAGCACCGTGAAATGTACCGCGGTCTCGGCTTTAACAAAAACATGCGAGGACTGCTGGTCTGGGACAGCTGAAAAGACGACACGGCACACTATTAAATATCAAATACAGCTATATAACTTTACAACTTCCCTCCCTTAATTTATTATAGGGGGGGACTTTTCTATAATTAATTCTGCCCGAGGAGTAAATATGTCAAGATTTTGTGATAAATGTAATTCACCGGTCGGTGAAAAAGATATAGTTTGCCTCTCATGCGGTTCGCTTCTGGATGACTACAGGCAGATTCTCGCAGCCGCTGAGAAAAAAGCCGATAATATCGATACGAAAAAAAATACAGCGCCAGTATCCGAACCTTTAAAACCTGCCTTTGATACACCGTCATCCGATGTAATCAGCGAAGTTGAAGATTTCAGAACCGAACCCGGTTTTAAAACCGACGATATTGAAAAACAGGAAACATCTCCCGATTTTGTTAAGAAATCTTCCCCCCTGCCAAGGCAAAGAGGGGCTGTTGAAAACTCAATAAGCCGGGGGCAGAAACGATACGTACGAAAAAGGGGCTATGCCTGGGCTACTGCCGTTGCGGTTTTATTGACCGTCCTGCTTTTCAGCGCCATATTGTATTTTGTCATCTCTCCGAGAATAAATCACAGCAGGAAGCTTGAGGAAATGAACGAGTTTTTGGCCGGATCCTGGATAAGCGACGAGTTCGCCTTCTACGACAGCACCAGTCTCAATTTTGTGGAAGTTCTGACGGTTAATGAAGACGGCAGTTTTAAGATGCTCTATGCCGTGCCGGATAAAACCTATCCGACAGGGTGGATGGATGGAAAATGGAAAATCGATTCGGAGATTGAGGGAGATATTGAAATCGATACCGAGGACACCAACCGCCTTCTGCTTTTGTTCGAAAAAGACGGCGAAAATTTCTTTTTCGACCGCCACTTCATTCTCAAAGAGGAAGATAAGATTTCATTGAGGGAATACTATACCGACGAAAAAGACAGTTACTACGATGTTACCCTTTACAGAATAAATATCCCGAAGGAGTAATTTTCTCATAAAAAAGACCCGGTCTTATAAGGCCGGGTTTATTTAATTTTTCCCGAAAGTTCTTCGAGTAATTTATTTTTCAGATTGGGGGGCATGAAGGATGCTTCAACTGAATTGATATTTGCCCTTATCAGATCATTCATTGAAAATCCTCCCTGTAAAACAGCAAAGTCGTACTCGCTGTCAAGCGTAACGCCCGCAATAACGGGGTTGTCTGTATTCAAGGTAACTTTAATACCCATATCCATCAGCCTCTTTGCGGGATGCGTTTCATAACTCGCTTGAGTCTTGCACTGAATATTGCTTGTCAAACATATTTCCAGCGTTACCCCGAGGCCTGCTGCCAATCTGCACAATTCGGTATCTTCGATTATCCTGTGTCCGTGTCCTATACGTCTCGCCCCGAAATCCAAAATAGCTGTTCTCACCGACTCCGGACCGTCGCTGTCTCCAGCGTGGCAGGTGTAGGACAGATTCAAATCCTTTGCCTCCTCAAAGATATATGAAAAATCGCTCAGCGGGCACAGACACTCCGCACCGGCGAGGTCTATCCCGTCTATTCCTTTCCCTTTTAATTCCGATGCCAGTCTGACGGTTTCGAGATTTTCTTTCTTATTCAAAGACGCATCTCCAAATGACATGGCACATAATATTAGTCCGATATCGACATTATCCGACTCCATCTTTCCTTCGGAAATACCTTCCAAAACCGCGTCAATCGCATCGGGTTGCTTCAGAAACTTCTTTGTATGGAGTTGAGGAGCGAATCTTATTTCGGCATATCTGACACCCTGCTCGCCGAGGTTTATCACCGCTTCCCTTGCAGCCCTTCTCAAAGCGGGTTTGTCCTGTAAAACCGCTGTCGGAATTTCAAACTTTTTCAGATACTCGTTTACATCGCTTATATCCGCATCAGCCGTAACATAAGGCACCAACCCCTCCGGGTTGTTGGAGGGCAGTTTTATTCCCCTCTCTTTGGCAAGTTCAAATATGGTATTGACGGATATCGCCCCGTCAAGGTGCAGATGCAGATCGAGTTTAGGGAAATCATATCTTTTCATACAATCACCTTCTCATCCGAAATATCCAAGATTACCGAATCCATATCAAATTCCAATCGGATTTGTGTGAGGTTTGCATTGAGTTTATCAACCCTTGAAGATATCTCCGAAATTAACTTATTCATTATTATGCGGTCTCTTACCTGATTTCTATCCATTTCTATGCGCTTTATTATAAAGAAACCGTAGTCGCTCTCGATGATATCGCTGACTTCGCCTACTTCAAGCGAACGGGTTGCCTCTTCAAATTCGGAAACGAACTCCCCGGGAGCAAACACATATCCGTTGGGAAATCTTTCAATTCCGGGATCATCGGTATTTTCGTACATGAGCTCATCAAAATCTTCGCCCGCTTTGATTTTTTCGAGTATCTCCTCGGCTATTGCTCTATCATCTTCGCTTCCGGTTTCCCTCGATATAAGTATGTGTTTTGCCGACAACAGATCGTCATCGACAATTTTTTTATCTATCTCCTCTTCCGTTACCGTCGTCGCTTCAACATTTCCGCTCACGGAGATATATTCTATAAATCTGTTTACCAGCATATTTTCCCGCATGATGCTTTTATACTTATCTTCATCCACTCCGTTCCTCGACAGATAGTCATAAAAAGCTTCGTCGCTTTCAAACTGGGACTTTACCGCTTCAAATGACACCTCGAGCTCGCTAAGGCTCATACCGTCCAAATCATAGCCGACTTCCTTCGCCCACTTTGCAATTGCTTTGTTTTGTATGAGCATTTCGTCAATTTCAAGAAGAACTTTTTCGGACAAATCGGGATACGTATTAAATACTTCCGGACCATAGGTCGATACATACCCGCTTTTAAAGCCGAGCGCATTGAAGTAATATTCGTCATAATTTATCGTATCGCCTTCAAGTTCAATCATCGGGGGGTTTCCCTCCGGAATAACCGGCAGCTCTTCAGATTTTGCTTTCTCGCCTTTTTTCGGCACGATAAGCGCCACACCGAGTCCCATAACTATAACTATACAGAGAGTTATAGCGATGATTCTAGTCGTTTTCTTCTTCATTACCACTCCAAATATCGTTTATTTAAAAATAATTATTTCTATTTCTTCCCCCGGGTTTCTGTCAATTGCAGAACAAATACCTGTCCTATTTACACAAACCTGCCGCTTTGATAAAATATTTTAATACGCTGATTAATTTTTACTTGTAGATTATATCACATTTGCCGTGTCGTCTTTACTTTTCCGACGGGTATTTTAAATAATTTTTCAATTTATTCTACATATTATTCACTTTTTCGATGTATAATAATCAGATTAAAATATTAGGAGGCCTTTCTTTTGGATAATTTCAATAATCAAAACTCTGAAAATAACCGTTTTGATTCTGAAAATGCTCAAACCGGTTCAAATATTGACGGAGAATACAGTTTTTCGGGGCATCAGCTTAACTATAACATGAACACTACCTCACAAAGAAACCACGCCCCTCACAATCCCTATCTCGCATCTTCCAAAATCACACCGCCGGATCCCCGCCAGACATATTACAGTCCCTATTCTTCGACTGCCGGCATGCCGGCAAAGAAAAACAGGAATACCGGTCGGAGAGTATCCGCGTTGATTATTCTCCTCTGTTTCGTTGTTTCGGTGGCCGGGGGCTACCTCGGATCACTCCTCGCCCCCGCAAAAACTTCCGAAACCAAACCGCCGACAGTTTTTTACCAACCTGCAGAAAAACCGGAGAATACAGACATTCCGAGTAAAAACTCCACTGTTGCAACGATAGCGTCGATTAAGAACAGCGTCGTGGAAGTCACTACGGAAGAGATGGCTACGGGAATTTTTCTCAATCAGTATGTCACAACCGGAGCAGGCAGCGGTGTAATTTTAAGCGAAGACGGCTATATCGTAACATGCACCCATGTCGTAGCGGGTGCAACAAATGTCAACATCGTGTTGAGTGACGGAACTAAACACAGTGCGGAAGTTATAGGCTCCGATTCCAGAAGCGACATTGCAGTGCTGAAAATAGAAAAGAACGGGCTTACCCCCGCCGTTATCGGAGACTCCGACAAACTTGTCGTAGGTGAGGATGCAATAGTAATCGGAAATCCCCTCGGAGAGCTGGGAGGCACGGTAACTACCGGTATTGTCAGCGCGCTTCAGAGAGAAGTGCAGGTTGAAAATCAGACTATGACATTGATTCAAACAAACGCTGCCGTAAACCCCGGAAATTCCGGAGGCGGGATGTTCAATTCCGACGGCGAGCTGATAGGCATTATAAACGCGAAATCCTATGGGGAGAGCATTGAAGGTCTGGGGTTTGCAATTCCGAGCAACGATATGAAGATTATCGTCGATGAATTGATGACAAGCGGCTATGTGACCGGAAGGCCCGCGCTCGGCATTATGGCTATTGAAGTAAATTCATATGAATCCGCCGCCGAACTCGGTGTCGAGAGATTCGGAGTCTATGTGCATGAAATTACTCCCGGCAGGGGCGCGGAAAAAGCAGGTCTTGAAGTAGGCGACTATATCGTGAGCATAAACGACAAGGCGGTATTTACCTTGAACGACATCTCCAACATACTTCAGGATTACAAAATCGGCGACATTGTAACCATACAGGTCATACGCGAGGGTACGACATATAATTACGAATTGGAACTGACGGAGCTAAGGTAGTTTAAAGAAAATTTTACGAAACAGAGCGATTTGCATGAAATATTTTCGAAATAAAAAGGCGATTGGACTTGCAGCTACGCTTTTATCGGTTCTCCTGCTTTTGTCGTCTTGCGGTTATAAAAGCGGGAGGCTCTTCCCCGCCAAGGAAAACACGGCAAATTCCGCGACTGTCAACGAAAGCGACAGTTTCCGGGGAAACTCCGCCGACTCTTTTGGGAGCGTAAACGTTGTCGTAATCAGGTATAACCTGGCCGTCGTCATAGCTTCCGCTTCGTCCGACATACCGTCCGGTGTGCTTGCAACCGTAAACACAGTTGACGATGCTTTGCTTTCTCCCGGCAGTCTTGTAACCTTGGAGGTGTCCGGAGAAATCACTCACGAAAGCGAAAATGAAGTATCTTTCGGCTATTCCGATGCGGAGATTAAAAAGGAGGACGCCGGAGCATTAAATATCGGTTTTGATACCGCATTTTCCATCCTGGATGAACTCGCCGAATCTGCCTATCTCATAGATGTCAGAACCCCGGAAGAGTTTGATTCGGGTCATATAGACGGCGCACTGAATATTCCTCTGGACGGTGTGGAAGAAGGTGTCAGCGGACTTACAAGCAACATATATGATGTTATAATCCTCTACTGCAGGAGCGGAAACCGTTCCGGACAGGCTGCCGACATACTCTACAATTCAGGATATAAGCTGGTCTTCAATGCCGGCGGAATATCATCATTTAAAGGAGAACTTGTTTACTGAAAAATTGTCCGTCCAAGCTAACTGATAATAACAGAACCCCCGGCACTCTTCCCGGGGGTTTTCTATCGCTCAATTGTTTGCTGTTCAGTGATGGAAAAAACGTGTTCCTGCAAACGCCATTACCATACTGTATTCATTGCACGCCTCTATAACTTCCATATCTCTTACGGAACCTCCCGGCTGCACAATATAATCCACTCCACTCCTATATGCCCTGTCTATATTGTCTCTGAAAGGGAAAAAACCGTCACTTCCCAAAGAAACTCCTCTTATCCCCGAAAGAAATTCCTTCCTTATATCTTCGGTCAGAGGGTCGGGTTTGTATTCAAAGTATCTCTCCCAAACCCCGTCTTTAAGAACATCCGAAAAATTCCCCGATACAAATAAATCCGTCAGATTGTCTTTTTCGGTTCTTCTTATTCCGTTTAAAAACGGCAGGTTCAATGTCATAGGATGACTTTTCAGATGGAATATGTCGGCCTTATCCCCCGCCAGCCGGGTACAGTGGATTCTGGACTGCTGACCCGCCCCCACCGATACGGTCTGCCCGTTCCTGACATAACAAACCGAGTTTGATTGAGTGTATTTGAGAGTAACAAGAGAGATCAAAAGGTCCGTCTTTGCCCCGTCATCAATTACTTTGTTTTCGGTGACGATTCTGTCAATCATCTTCTCATCGACTGCTATGTCGTTGATTCTCTGCTCAAAAGTAATTCCGAAAACTCTTCGCGTTTCCGTCCTGCCAGGCTCGTAATCGGGGTCCATTTCAATAACGGGATAATTGCCTTTCTTTTTCCCCTTAAGAATTTCCAGCGCCTTTTCGGTATATCCCGGTGCAACAATGCCGTCGGAAACTTCTCTTTTAATTACAAGAGCGGCGCTTTCATCACATATGTCAGACAATGAAATAAAGTCTCCGAAGGAGGACATCCTGTCCGTTCCTCTCGCCCTGACATATGAAACGGCTATCGGAGACAGTTCGTTATTATCGACTGAAAACACCTTCTTTTCCGTGTCGTTTAGCGGTACGGAAACAGCGACCCCCGAAGGACTGACATGTTTAAAGGATGCGGCAGACGGCAGTCCCGTTAACCTTCTGAGCTCTCTTACAAGTTGCCATCCGTTTACCGCATCGAGAAAGTTTATATAACCGGGATTTCCGGAAAGCACTTTAAACGGCAGTTCGCTTTTATCCTCCATATACAGCCTTGCAGGAATCTGATTGGGGTTAAGACCGTATTTCAGTATCCGTTCCTTCATCATTCATTCCTTTCGTTTGTAAGAACATGTTCCTTCCTGCCGGTTTTAAAATCAATGTATTTCACAAAAAGACATACTCTTTTCTTGTGTGGCAGGCTGTCCCATATCCTGTCTGAAAATTCTTTTATATCGTCCGGTATGTTTATTTTCAGAGGTTCCCCGGCAAAAGAAGGAATGGGATTGCCGTCACCGCTGTATGTGCAGATATAATGTCCCGAACCGGCTACCGCGGTATATTCAAAAAAGAACCTGTCACAAACCGGTTGTTTGCCGGTTCCGGCCTTTAATATTGCAAGCTTGTATTCCGCATTTTCCGCATCGATAATTCCGGCGATTCTCGGCGTGAGGGAAGGGAAATCCGGTTCGTATTCTCTGGTTCTCAACGCCTCTTCAAATCGTCCGCCTTTTACAAGATACTCATATATCGTGTCGGTATGGTCTCCGTTTGTGACAATGATCCTGTTTCCGGCGGTTTTGAGCGCATTATAAAGAATCAGGGAAGCGTCGGTTATTTTTTCAAAATCTATCGGAACGGCTTTGAGGATATCCTCTTCATACTCAAACACCCTGTTTTTGCTGTTTTCACTTCTTCCGGTAATAAAATAGGCAATCGCGATGCTGCCGCCGGGCGTCAATCCGAGAGCTATTCCCCTGCCGGGATAGCTGTTTGTTCCTATGATGTACTCCACATCGGACATTTTATCCATATATACCTCTGTATTCTTCAAATAATCTGCTAAAAAATCAACATATAGTATTCTACCACATTGCCGACACAATTATCATAACTTAATCACACATTCATATATATATAAGTATTGACCTTTTAATTGTTTATGACGGGTATATTTGATATCATGATTTTGTAAAATATATATATAGAGAGAGAGGTGTCATAATGTCGATTTTACTTACCGGCGGCGCGGGTTATATCGGTTCCCATACGCTGCTCGAGCTGCTCAAGTCCGATAAAGAAGTCATCGTTGCAGACAATTTTGTTAATTCCTCCGAGGAATCGATAAAAAGAGTTGAAGAATTGACGGGCAAGCGCGTGGTTTTATACGAAATAGATTTATGCAATGAAGCCGACACCTTTAAACTGTTTGAAGAAAATCCGGAGCTCACGGCAATCGTGCATTTTGCCGGTCTCAAAGCCGTCGGAGAGTCGGTCATGTTGCCGTTAAAATATTATAAGAATAACATACTCTCCACTCTAAACCTTTTGTCGGCAATGGAGAAATACGAGGTAAAGAACTTTGTTTTCAGCTCAAGCGCAACGGTTTACGGAGACCCCGACAGTGTCCCGATTAAGGAAGATTTTCCACTCAGGGTAACAAATCCCTACGGCAGGACAAAGCTCATCATCGAAGACATTTTGAGAGACTTCTATAATTCCGACAACAGTTATAACATCGCGTTGCTTCGCTATTTTAACCCCATCGGCGCCGATATTTCCGGCAGAATAGGGGAAGACCCTCTCGGGATTCCCAACAACCTGCTTCCGAGAATCGCCAAAGTTGCTGTCGGAGAGGAAAGCCATATAACCGTCTTTGGAAACGACTATCCCACGAAAGACGGAACGGGCGTCAGAGACTATCTCCATGTTACCGATCTCGCGATAGGGCATCTCCTGGCTTTGGACAAACTCGACAACAACCCCGGGCTTATAACCGTCAATCTGGGGACAGGTATAGGGTATTCGGTATTTGATATTATTTCCGCTTTTTCCGAAGCTTGCGGTTTTGAAATCCCCTATGTGATTACCCCGAGGCGTCCCGGGGATATAGCGGAATGCTACGCCGACCCGACACTTGCAAAAGATTTGTTGGGATGGACGGCGAAGAGAAACCTTAAGGATATGTGTGACGACAGCTGGAGGTGGATAAAAAACAATCCGAACGGCTATAGATGATAAAATTAAAAATCCCCGTCGTTTATTGACAAGAATTCTTACCTTTGCTATCATATTGTGGCTGTGAGCCATTAGCTCAGTCGGCAGAGCATCTGCCTTTTAAGCAGAGGGTCCCGCGTTCGAGTCGCGGATGGCTCACCAGCAAACAAACCCGCAATAATCTCAACCGGGAAAAATTGCGGGTTTGTTTTTTTATTTCAGTTCCCGTTGCTCTGGTACCTCCTGCAACCGAAAACAAAAAACAGATATGCCGTCAAAGTCATTAAAATCGCAATCAAAACTCCTACAATGACCGTATTTAAAAGGTTGTTTTTACCTAAAAAATAACTTGCCGGGTAAAAAGCGGTAAAGGCAAAGGGAATCAACGAACTCAATATTATCCATCTTAGCCCCCAAGGGTTTAAAAATATAACCGTTAATACGTCATCTCCATTCGGTTATAATCTTGCTCATTTTACTCATTTTAAACTATTACTCCAAAACTTGTATTATATTGAAGGCAACACTATATATTTGTTTTTAAGCACACTGAACTTTCGACAGCTCTTCTTGTTTTTCCTCCTACCCCGAAAAAAAAGCTCCCGTTGCGTAATCTCTGAGTGTAAACAATAAAAAACGGTTATAAAAAAGAGCTAAGGGAAAATCAAAATGAGAAAAGCAAAAGAACTTTCAAATATACCCATTCTGCTTATAATATTGGTGGTGTCGGCGATATTTACCGCATGCTGCATGAACTTAAATCCTTCTTCAACTGTAAAAAGCGACGGAGCGATTCTATTAAAAGTAAACCCGGAACTCTCTATCAGATACGACGGCGATGGCATGGTCACCGAAATAAAGGCAAAAAACAGCGATGGCAAAGTCATACTTGACAATTACGGCGACTATGTCGGGAAGGACACAAAAACCGCTATAATAGAGCTTGTCGGCAAAATCAATGAAGCAGGTTATTTTGCGGAGTCAGAGGCTGTAAATGTCAGAGAAGTCGTTCTCGAGTTTGAAGAAGGATCCAAAATACCGAATATGACTTTTTCTAATGAGATATCGGAAGGAGTAAAGTCAAAAATCAGGTAGCTCATTTAGGTTCCGATGTAAAGGCATTTTAAAGCCAGTTTGATTCGGATAGCATCTATGATTAAAACTAAGACGGTTTCAGCAATTACAACGACAAACTTGATATAATGGATACCGACTATGACGACGGCAATTCCGATTATGATGACGGGAACTCCGACTACGACGACTAATAAACCCGATGACAATTTAAAGGGGAGAGCAAATGCGCCACGAGGATAAATTTGAAATAAACCGTTTTGATTACCATATCCTGAAAAACAGGCTCGACAATTTGTTTCCCCTTGATGCCAACTCCGGCGCATACGGTTATTACCGTGTGCGCAGTATCTATTTTGACAACATCTACGATAAAGCTCTTAGAGAAAAGTTGGACGGCGTGAGCCGTCGTGAAAAATTTCGAATCAGATTGTACAACTATGACCCATCCTTTATTAAGTTGGAAAAAAAGGTCAAGATTGCGGGACTCGGAAGAAAGGAGACCGCCGCGATTACCGCTAATCAGGTGGAAAAGATATTGTATGGCGATGTAGAATGGATGGCGGTTTCAAACAACCATCTTATCGGTGAGTTTTATTCAAAAATCATACTGCACCAATTGAAGCCTTCGACTATCGTCGACTACAGACGGGAAGCATATACATTTGTGCCGGGAAACGTCAGGATAACACTTGACAGCGATATCAGAACCGCTTTTGGAAATACCGAATTTTTGAATTTCGATATCCCGCTGGTAAAATCTGACAACTCAAGTTATGCCGTTTTGGAGGTCAAGTACGATGAGTTTATTCCCGATATCGTACGTCTTGCAGTCGGGCTCGATTCGAGGCGGAGGGGCGCCTATTCAAAATATGCTTTATCGAGAAGATACGATTAATTAAACTACAGGGGGGAGTTATGACATTCAACGACATTTTTAAATCAAGCTTTTTGGAAAAGGTGGGCGGCATATATCCTATAGATATGTTGTTGGCCCTGTTTCTGTCATTCGTGCTCGGTCTTTTCATACTATTTGTCTATAAAAAGACCTATAAGGGAGTTATGTATTCTTCCGGTTTCGGCATATCTCTTATCGCCCTTGCAATGATAACATCTCTGGTAATACTCGCGGTGACAAGCAACATTGTGCTGTCGCTCGGAATGGTGGGCGCTCTGTCGATTGTAAGATTCAGGGCTGCGATAAAAGAACCGACCGATATAGCCTTTCTCTTTTGGAGCATTTCAGTGGGTATTGTCACGGCGGCAGGTCTGATCCCTCTTGCATTTTTCGGGAGTCTGTTTATCGGTATCATTATTCTCATATTCAGCAGCCGCAATTTCAGCGATACCTCTTATATCCTTGTGGTTCGTTGCAGTAACAGTTCTGCAGAAGAAGAATTGAAAAAATTTATTGACAATAATGTCAGCAAATCCGTACTCAAAAGCAAAACCGTCAGCCGGGATATGGCGGAATTCAATTATGAAGTGCGTCTAAAAAACGGAGAGTCTTCATTTGTAAACCGATTGTTCGATATCGAAGGGGTAAATCACGCCGTGCTTGTCAGTTATAACGGAGATTACCTGAGTTAGGTACTGTTCATGCTCAATTCAAAACACATAGACAAAATCATAATCTCAATAGTCTTTATATCCGTATTCATTGTTTTTGCTTTTATCAACGGAGAATCCTTCGGTTTAAAAAAGTCGACATCAAATCCTCCCTACGCCAACAGACTTTTCAATGACGGGATTGTTCATGAGTTGGATATACAAATTGATAAAGAAGTTTGGGAATCGCTGCTTAAAAACGCAAAAGACAAGGAGTATGTGTGTGTCGACGTTACAATCGACAACGAGGTCTTTCAGAATGTCGGGCTTAGGGTTAAGGGCAACAATTCCCTGGCTCAAATACAAAAATACGGTTCAAAGCGTTTCGGATTTAAAATCGAGTTCGACCATTTCGATAAAAACCTGACATATCACGGATTGGACAAGGTATCCCTGAACAGTTCCTTTCAGGACAACAGCTTTCTCAAGGAATACATGACCTATAAAATGATGGCTCACCTCGAGGTTCCCTCCTCTCTCTGCAGCTATGTCTTCATAACCGTAAACGGTGAGGATTGGGGGCTTTATGTTGCAATTGAAGAGGTTGAAAACGCTTTTGCAAAGAGAAACTTCGGAATTGATTACGGCCAATTATATAAACCCGACTACAGGCGTCTTAAGGACGAAAATACCGATGTAGCCCTGATTTATACCGGAGATGACTTTGCAAATTACGACAACATCTTCAGAAAAGCGAGGTTTAAGCCAAGCGATGAAGATAAAAGACGTCTTATAAAGTCGCTTGAAATTTTATCCGTCGGCGAAGATCTTGAAAAAATAATCGATATGGACAACCTGCTTCGATATTTTACGGTGCAGAGTTTTGTGGCAAACTTCGACAGCTACTTGGGACAAACAGGCCATAACTATTTTCTCTACGAAAAAGACGGTATGTTGACGATGATTCCATGGGATTACAATCTCGCTTACGGAACCTATGCCCTGGGTATGACTGATCCCGTAAACGACCCGACACTCTTTGTAAATCTTCCCATAGACAGTCCCGCCCTCGGGGATGTGCTGGACAAAAGGCCTATGTTTTCCAACGTCATGGCAAACCCCGCCTATAAAGAAAAGTACCATAATATTTACGAAGACTTTATTTCAAATTTTTTCGATTCGGGTTGCTTCGTTAAAGAAACCGCTAAAACCGCAAAGATGATTTCTCCCTATGTTATGAAGGATAAGACAAAATTCTGTAGCCACGAAGATTTTCTGCTGGCAGTGGATACATTTCAGGAATTCTGTCTTTTGAGGGCAAAGAGCGTTTCCGGACAACTGAGAGGTGATATCCCCTCCCATTTTTCACAGCCCGGATACAGCAGAGAAAATTATATCGATGCTTCTCATATATCCATCAACGACCTTGGAGACTTTGAAGATATGAGAAATCTGAAATTATTGTACCCCGACATGGAATAACTCATCGACGGTATTTAGAATTCCCGCATCATCCGCAAATATACAGCTTAAAACCAAATAGAACGGCGTCAAACCGTTCTGTTTGTTATTTTGCCCTAATCTATTTTATTGAACTGAATGAGAAATAATTGTATTATTATCTTTAATCGGTTTTTTAAAAGGGGTCATGTTATGTATATAAAAGATCTTTTGTCTAAAAAAAGACCTACCGTGTCGCTTGAACTGTTTCCGCCGAAAAAGGGAGATACCCTGGAAAAGTCCTATGAAGTCATCTCAAAATCGGTGGCTTTAAAACCTGATTTTATTAGCGTCACATACGGAGCCGGGGGAAGCAATAACAAAAACACTTTGGAGATGGCCGATTACATCATCAAAGAAGGAGCCGTTCCGCTTGTTCATCTCACATGCGTCGGGGTAAACGAGGAGATGATAATATCGGAACTCACCCAACAGAAAAAAATCGGCGTTAAAAATATACTTGCACTGAGAGGAGATCTTAAGGACGGTATACCGATTCCCGAAGATGCAAAATTCAGATTTGCGAGCGATCTCGTGGAAGAGATATTGGATTTCGGCGGTTTTTGTGTCGGAGGCGCGTGTTATGCCGAAGGTCATATTGAAAGTGCGAACCTGGACGAGGATATCGAAAATCTTAAAAAGAAAGTCGATGCAGGTTGTTCTTTTTTGACTACGCAGATGTTTTTTGACAACTCCGTTTTATACAAGTTTCTGTACAAAATCCGTGAAGCAGGCATAACCATACCCGTTCTTGCGGGGATAATGCCGGTTACAAACGGAAAACAGATTAAGAGGATTTTGGAGTTGAGCGGCGCGTCGCTCCCTCCGAGGTTTAAAAATATCGTTGACAAATTCGGTCATGACCGAAACGCGATGGAACAGGCCGGAGTGGCTTATGCCACGGAGCAGATTATCGACCTCATCGCAAACGGGGTAAACGGCGTCCACATATATACGATGAATAAACCCGATATTGCCGAGGGCATTTTGAATAATCTTTCGTACATCATTGAGGTATAATTTGGATTCGGTTGATTATCAGGAAATAAAAAGGATGATAGGCTACCGTTCAAATACGGTGGAAGATAAAACGGACAGTCTGATAAGGGAATGCTGGCAGGATGTAAATGAGACTTCCCGATTTCGGCATGTTGAAAAAGTATTTCCCCTCACCGCAATCGAGGGGGGTATTTTATTAGGTGAAAGCAGATTTTACAGTAAAGATCTTTCAAATCACCTCAACTTGAGTGAATCCGTAATGTTATACGCCGCAACTCTCGGTCTGGAAGTTGACCGTCTGATTTCCAAGAGCTCGCATGTTTCGATGGCAAAAGCGGTAGTGCTCCAGGCTTCTGCAACCGTTCTTTTGGAAAAGCTGTCGGACAAAGCAATAGATGATATTACGGGTCAAAAAAATAAAACGACGAGATTTTCACCCGGTTACGGCGATTTGTCGCTCGAGTACCAGGATGAAATAATTAATATTCTCGATGCAAAAAAGAGAATCGGTTTATACTCGACCGATTATCATATTTTGATTCCGTCTAAATCCATAACTTCATTTTCCGGCTTGGGAGGGCAATGCGCCGAGACCGGAAAAAAGTGTGCGGGCTGCAGTATGACGGAATGTCCATATAGATTGAAAGGCGGGGCATAATGCTCAATATTTCAAATCTGCTTAAAAATTCAAAACGGCCATTGTTTTTTGATGGTGCAATGGGAACCGAAATGCAGAAAAAGGGACTCAAAGTAGGTGATTTCCCCGATTTCTTCAGTATACATAATCCCGAAGCGGTGACGGATACCCACAGAGCGTACATAAACTCCGGTTGTGATTTTCTGACTTCCAACACATTCGGTGTCGCTCCCATTGCCATAAAGTACGGTATTCAGGAGGCAATAAAAGTTGTTGAAGCCTCCATGGGATGCATGAAAGAAGCAATACTTGCGGAAAACCCCGACAGAACGATAATTAAAGTTCTCGATCTGGGGCCTACCGGAAAGTTGCTTTATCCTTTTGGCGATTTAAAATTTGATGATGCAGCTGAAATATATTCGCATCTCGCGAAAAAGGGAGAGGAACTCGGAGCGGATGTTATCCTTATTGAAACCATGAACGACAGTTACGAACTCAAAGCCGCCGTTTTGGGCGTAAAGGAAGGTTGTTCGTTGCCTGTTTTCTCCACCTTTACCGTTGACGCTTCCGGCAGGCTGCTCACGGGCGGAAACATCGATTCCGTCGTGGCGCTTCTTGAGGGAATGGGGGTTTTAGCACTCGGAATTAACTGCGGGGAAGATCCCTATGAGTTGGCAGCTCATGTCGATAGAATAAAACGGATTTCATCTCTTCCGATAATAGTCCAACCGAATGCGGGGCTTCCCGATATGTTCGGCAAACCCGGGGATGAATATATTTCACCCGAAAAATTTTCCGACCTTATGGGTTCATTTTTGGATATCGGTGTTCATATAGTCGGCGGGTGTTGCGGTTCCACACCGCTTCATATAAAGACGGTTACCGAAAGATTTTATGACAGGGAATTCCCTGAAATCGTCGAAAAGGAATTCACTGCCGTGTCAAATTACAGCCACGCCGTCTATTTGAAAGACCGGACGCTTGCAATAGGCGAAAGAATAAATCCCACGGGCAAGCCGAGATTGAAACGCGCCATCATGGATGAGGACTTTGATTATGCGATAAAAGAAGCTCAGGATCAGATAGATGCCGGAGCCGAGATTCTTGACGTAAATGTCGGCGTACTGGGAATTGACGAGGTCGGCATGCTCACCTTAATGGTCAACAAAATATCTTCCGCCGCCGATGTTCCGATTCAAATAGACACCTCCAATACCGATGCAATGGCGGTTGCAATGAGATACTATAACGGCAAGCCTCTGGTCAATTCGGTAAACGGAAAAAAAGAGAGTATGGAGGCCGTCTTCCCTCTCCTGAAAAAGTACGGGGGCGTAGTTGTCGCTCTGACGCTTGACGAAAGGGGAATACCCGAAACAGCGGAAGAAAGATTTGAAATTGCAAAGAAAATTATAAATACTGCGGAAAAGTACGAGATAAAGAAAAATAACATTATTTTCGATCCTCTGACGCTCGCCGTCAGTTCGGACAGCAAAAGTGCCGAAGTAACGCTGAAAGCAATAAAGCTGATAAAAGAAAATTTGAAGGCGAAGACGGTTCTCGGCATTTCCAACATCTCCTTCGGTCTGCCGTCGCGCGAAATGCTGAACGCCTCCTTTCTCAGCATGGCAATCTCGGCGGGGCTGGATGCGGTGATTTTAAATCCTCTCTCCAAACTCGTCATGGGCAGTCTGCATTCGTCAAATGCTCTCTGCGGAAATGATGAAGGATTTTCAGACTATATTTCCGCACTTGCAGATGAGCCGAAGGAAGCCGTAAAAACCGAAAAATCCGATGAGTCTCTGACATTAAAAAAAGCTGTAATCTCCGGAATGGCAGAAAAATCCGCCAAAATCACAAAAGAACTCTTAACAGATAATGAGCCTATGTCGATAGTCGATAACCACCTCATACCCGCGCTCGACGAAGTGGGCATCGGCTTTGAGCTCGGGAAGGTCTATCTTCCTCAGCTGTTAATGAGTGCGGAAGCGGTAAAAGCCTCATTTGAAATAATCAAGAAATCATTTTCCAAACAACAAGGAAAGACAAGAGGCAGGGTTGTTGTGGCCACGGTGGAAGGAGATATCCACGATATCGGAAAGAATATTGTAAAATCAATGCTCGAAAACTACATGTTTGACGTCGTGGATTTGGGAAAGGATGTTCCGGCAGAGGTGGTGCTTGAGTCGACTCTTAAGGAAAGCACAAAGCTTGTTGGACTGTCCGCGCTTATGACCACAACGGTTCCCAATATGGAAAAAACCGTCAGATTGATAAAAAGCCGGCTGCCTGAATGTAAAGTTATGGTTGGAGGCGCTGTTTTGACAAAAGAAATTGCAAAGAAAATCGGAGCCGATATGTATGCACGCGATGCCATGGCGTCGGTAAGGTATGCCATGGAGATATACGGTTAAAATCAATTAATGTTCTTGGGGGTTATCAATGAATCAAAATGAATACGGATTTGACACTAAAGCACTGCACGCGGGTTTTGTTCCTGATAAAAAAACCGGTTCATATGCCGTGCCGATTTATCAAACTACCGCATACCGATATGAGTCGACCGACGATGTGGCGGCAGAAATGATGTTGGAAAAACCCGGCTACATATATACGCGACTGGGAAACCCCACAACCGAAGTCCTCGAAAACAGAATTACCGCTCTGGAATCGGGAGCGGGCACTGTTTGCTTTTCATCGGGAATGGCGGCTGTTATGGCGGCAGTACAGAACATAGCCGAATCGGGAAGCGAAATAATATCTTCAAATACTCTTTACGGCGGAACACATACTCTTTTCTTCCAAAGATTCCAAAAGCGTTACGGCATAAAGGTTGTTCCGGTGGATCAGGAAAATTTTTCCGAGATTGAAGAAGCCATAAATGAAAAGACCCGATGCATCTACATCGAATCATTAGGAAACCCCACACTCAATATTCCTGATTTTTCCGCAATAACCTCCATAGCCCATAAGCATGGACTGCCGGTTATTCTCGACAATACTTTTACCACCCCCTATTTGTTTAACGCAAAGGAACACGGCATAGATATCGTCGTTCATTCTTTGACCAAGTACATGGGCGGTCACGGAAACAGCATGGGAGGCTCGGTTACCGATCTCGGCACCTTTGACTTTAAAGGAAATCCGAGATTTGAGGAGATGAACACACCGGACGACAGCTATCACGGAATCGTCTATGCCGATTTGGGGCAAATGGGGTATACGACAAAGCTGAGAGCGGCAATTCTTCGGGACACCGGTTCCTGTCTTTCCCCCTTCAACTCATTTTTACTGCTTCTCGGAATAGAGACGCTCGGACTCAGGATGGAAAGGCACTCTTCAAGCGCTTTAAAACTTGCGGAATACCTGAATTCGCATGAGGCGATTTCATGGGTAAAATATCCCGGTTTAAAAGGTGATGCATTTTATGAACGCGGTAAAAAGTACCTTAACGGCGGAGCCGGCGGCGTTCTCTCTTTCGGTATTAAAGGCGGTTATAAATCTGCCTGTTCATTTATAAATTCTCTCGAACTGGCATCCCTTGTTGTAAATGTGGCCGATTCGAGATCGATAGTTTTACATCCGGCATCAACCACACATTCCCAGCTTTCAGAAGAGGATATGATTACTGCCGGAATCGACCCGGGATTGGTGCGTTTTTCCGTAGGATTGGAAAATGCGGAAGATATTATAGCCGATATAGAACGTTCTTTGGACATTTCACAAAAGCTGTGATATATTGCGTTTCTGAATAATATTATTGAATTTTGGAGGACATATGCCGGTAAAAATACCTTCCGGACTCCCCGCCTACGATATTCTCGCAAAAGAGAACATCTTCGTTATGGATCAAAACAGGGCCGAAACTCAAGATATAAGGCCTCTTGACATTGCGCTCTTAAATCTCATGCCTACAAAAAAGGCGACTGAAACCCAACTCATGAGGTTACTCGGGAACTCTCCCCTGCAGGTCAATATGACATTGATAACTACGGCAAGCTACAGTCCGAGGAACGTGGAAAAAGAGTACCTTGACGCTTTCTACAAGACTTTTGACGAATTGAAGCATAGGCAGTTTGACGGTCTGGTAGTAACGGGGGCGCCTATTGAACACCTCGAGTTTGAGGATGTAATCTATTGGAAGGAACTCGTGGAAATTATGGACTGGGCAAAGGAAAATGTCTATTCCACCTTCTTTATATGTTGGGGAGCGCAGGCGGCACTCTACCATTATTACGGAGTGAAGAAAGTCCCGTTAAAGAAGAAGTTGTTCGGGGTTTTTCCTCACAAGGTTTTGGACCCCTTCAACAAACTGATGAGAGGATTTGATGATATTTTTTACGCTCCTCACAGCAGGCATACAACGGTTACGTTGGAAAGCGTCTCGGCTGTACCCGAACTCGATATTCTCTCGGTATCCGATGAGGCGGGATTTTATCTTGCCGCAAGCAAAGATTCCCGAAGCGTGTTTTCCACAGGGCACAGCGAATATGACGCACTCACTCTTGATACCGAGTATAAAAGAGACCTCAATCTCGGATTGAAAATCGAAATTCCTAAAAATTACTATCCGGATGACAATCCCGAAAAAATGCCGGCGGTAACCTGGAGGTCGCACGCCAACATACTCTATACAAACTGGCTCAATTACTTCGTCTATCAGGAGACGCCTTACGACATTTCAAGGATAAAACATTTATAACGACATATAAAAAGCAAAAAAGGGGCGGTAGATACCGCCCCTTTTGTCTAAAATTCTTTATTTTTTATTTCTCTCTTTAGATTCTCAATAAACACGTCGAGTTTTTCCGCGCCAAGGTCCCCTTCTTTTCTCGATCTCAGTGAGATTGTCCCGTCTTCCATTTCCTTCTGTCCGACAATCAACATATAAGGCACCTTTTGTAACTGGGCCTGCCTGATTTTATATCCCATCTTTTCATCTCTGAAATCGCATTCCGCCCTTACCCCGTTTTTTACCAATTCCTTTTCAACCTCGGCGGCATATTCTCTATGCTTTTCTGAAATCGGGATGACAACCGCCTGAACCGGGGAAATCCACACCGGGAAAGCCCCTGCGAAGTGTTCTATGAGTATTGCAATAAACCGTTCGATGGCTCCCAATATAACCCTGTGAATCATAATGGGGCGATGTCTTTCTCCGTCCGGACCTATATATTCGGTTTCAAACCTCTCCGGAAGCTGGTAGTCCAGCTGAATAGTCGCACATTGCCAGCTCCTGCCCAGACTGTCCCGGATATGAAAGTCTATTTTGGGACCGTAGAACGCCCCGTCGCCTTCATTGATTCTGTATTTTTTACCGCTCTTTTTCAGTGCATTTTCCAAAGCGGCCTCCGCCATATTCCACTGTTCTATTTCTCCGAGGAAATTTTCAGGTCTGGTCGACAATTCGAGGTCGTATTCCAATCCGAAATAACCGTAGATTCTGTCAACCAGGCCGATAACATTAAATATCTCGTCCTCTATCTGATCTTCGGTCATAAATATATGAGCATCGTCCTGTGTAAACGCCCTCACCCTCATCAGACCGTGAAGCGCTCCCGACAGTTCGTGGCGGTGGACGAGTCCGAGCTCGCATATCCTTTTCGGCAGGTCTCTGTAACTCGTCATCGTTTTATTGTATACCAAAAGCGCCCCCGGACAATTCATAGGTTTAATAGCATAGTCTTCCTCATCGATAACGGTCGTATACATATTGCTTCGGTAATGATCCCAATGGCCCGAGGTCTCCCACAGACTGCGATTGAGAATAGTCGGGGTGCTTATTTCTTTGTATCCCGCCTTTTCATGTTCGATTCTCCACATGTCGATGAGATTATTTCTTAAAATCATCCCGTTGGGCAGGAATACGGGGAATCCGGGTCCCTCTTCAAACAACTCAAAGAGTCCGAGCTCTCTGCCGAGTACTCTGTGGTCACGACGCTTGGCCTCTTCGATCATCTCGAGATGCTCATTCAGCAAAGAAGCTTTCGGAAAGCTTATTCCGTAAATTCTCTGCAACATTTTGTTTTCGCTGTTACCTCTCCAATAGGCTCCCGTAACGCTTGTCAGCTTAAAAGATTTTATCTCTCCGGTTTTCATAAGGTGCGGGCCTGCACAGAGATCCGTAAAGTCTCCCTGCTTGTAAAAACTTATTTTTTCTCCCTCCGGCAGGTCTCTTATGAGCTCCAGCTTGTATGTTTGATCGGACATCAACTCTTCAGCCTGTTTTCTATCCAAAGAAAATCTTTCGATATCGATATTCTCCTTGACGATTTTTTTCATTTCTTTTTCTATAAGATCAAAATCATCGGGAGTAAAGGTATGCTCCGAATCCACATCATAGTAGAAGCCCGCATCAATCGAAGGACCTATTGCAAGCTGTATTCCCGGATAAAGCCGGGTGAGCGCATGCGCTAACAGGTGAGAGGAAGAATGCCAATAGGCATGCTTGCCGAAGTCGTCATCAAATGTCAATATCTCGAGTTTTCCGTCACTCGTTATCGGATCACGGAGATCTTTGTTCTCCTTTTCAAGCCTGACGGCACATGCCGCTCTGAGCAGGCCCGGGCTTATATCGCCGGCGACCTCCGCTCCCGTCACACCTATGTTGTATTCTCTGATGTCTCCTCTTAAATCGAGTTTTATTTTTTGCATCTGTTTCCCCCTTAAAACAAAAAACTCATCCCGGCAGTTTGGCCGGGATGAGGAATTACCCCACGGTTCCACCCGAATTGTCCGACACGGACCACTCTTTGACGGCAATAACGCGCCGCGAACGTCGCTTCCGCGCTCTCGGATAGCGGTAGCTTATTCCCCGATTTGTATCATTCCCACCTTCAGACACTCTCTGTCAAAATCTTTGAGAAAAGCTTCTACCCTCTTAGATTTTCAGTAATGTATTACCTAAGATTTATAACACAACACCTGTAAAAATGTCAATATTAAATAGTTTTCCGCTGGTTGAACAGTGGATTTACTTGACAACAACCATGCTTCATTATAGAATATTTTAAGATAATTATTGGGTGTTTAATGAAAAACAATCTTTTATTTTTAATTTTTATATACATTGCGGTATTGTCAAAATAGATTGTCTTTTATTTCTGATTTTTTAAAGAATTATTCCGGTCCGGTTTCCGGATTTAGCCGGATTTTACAAGTTTTATATAGTTTGAAGACCAGTACACTATAAGAAATGTTGTATGTCCTTTTCTTTAGAAAATTGTGACCGGCACCCGTTAAGGTGCCGGTTTTTTCGCACTCAATTCAAAATTTAATTTATTTTAGGAGTAACAATGTTTGAGAAATTTATGCCGATTTTTCTCTTTGTTGTCACCATAGCCGTATCCGGAGCAGTCAGTTTCTTTTTGGGAATGGCTTACAGGAAAAGGGTGGCTGAAGCGAGAATAGGGTCTGCAGAGGACGAGTCAAAAAGGATAATCAACGACGCAATCAGGACAGCGGAACAGAAGAGAAAAGAAATCGTAATAGAAGCTAAAGATGAAATTTTTAAAATCAGAAACGAATCCGAAAAAGAACTTAGAGATCGCAGGAATGAAATAACACGCCAGGAAAGGCGTTTGACTCAAAAAGAAGAATCTTACGAAAAGAAGGTCGTTCAGTACGAAAGAGACAACCAGAGTCTCATGGACAGAAGGAAAAATCTGGACGACAAAATCAACGAAATCGAGGAAATAAAGAAATCTCAGTCGGAAGAACTGGAAAGGATTTCAGGTCTTACCGAATCTCAGGCAAAGGACATGCTGCTTGAAAAGCTTGACGGTGAGTTGACACACGAGAAGGCCTTGAGAATCAAGTCCTACGAACAGCAACTTTCCGATGAATCCGAGAATATTGCACGGGAGATACTTTCCGTTGCAATAGCCAGAACCGCCGCCGATCATTCCTCCGAAACGACGGTATCCGTCGTTGCTCTTCCCAACGACGAGATGAAAGGGAGGATTATCGGCAGGGAAGGAAGAAATATCAGAGCTATTGAAACCGTTACCGGTGTCGATCTCATCATAGACGACACGCCGGAAGCAATAACGGTTTCGTGTTTCGATCCGGTGAGGCGTGAAATCGCCAGAAGAACTATTGAAAAACTTATTGCGGACGGCAGAATACACCCCGCAAGAATAGAGGAAACGGTTGAAAAGTGCCGTCGTGAAGTCGATCAGGTAATCAGGAAAGAGGGTGAGAGGGTTGTCCTCGAGGCCGGTCTTCACGGAATACACCCGGAACTTATAAAACTGCTTGGCAGATTGTATTACCGGACAAGCTACGGTCAAAACGTCTTAAACCACTCCTATGAAGTTTCGGTTTTGTCAGGCATTATCGCCTCGGAACTCGGTCTGGATGCGACAAAGGCCAGACGTGCGGGGCTTCTTCACGATATCGGGAAATCGCTTGACCATGAAATTGAAGGTTCACATGTTGAAATCGGGGTGGAAGTTGCCAAACGCTACAAGGAGAGCGAAGAGATAATTCATGCAATAGGTGCACATCACGGCGACATCGAAGCAAAAACACCTCTCGCATACATCGTCATGGCGGCAGATGCCATATCCGCCGCAAGACCGGGTGCAAGAAGCGAAAACCTTGAGAATTACATTAAGAGGCTCGAAAAGCTCGAAGAGATAGCAAACAGCTTTGAAGGTGTCGACCACTCATTCGCCGTGCAGGCCGGAAGGGAAATAAGAATACTTGTAAAACCCGAAGCGGTAGACGATGATCAGCTGGTGATCGTTGCCAGAGAT
Source organism: Oscillospiraceae bacterium (assembly GCA_012520915.1). GTDB lineage: Bacteria > Bacillota > Clostridia > Oscillospirales > Ruminococcaceae > WRIP01. The sequence goes on along the minus strand of JAAYNJ010000017.1, from coordinate 26,892 downwards.
ATCGTCAACAGAATCGAAAGCGAACTCAATTATCCCGGCCAAATCAAAGTAAATGTCGTGCGCGAAAGCCGTGCCGTCGAATACGCGAAATAAGAACAACTCAGGGGTTAAACACCCCTGAGTTTTATTGCATTTAGGAGTTTTATGGTCGTTCTTGCTATAGGAGATATCGTCGGAGATAACGGTGTCAATTTTTTAATGGACAAGCTTCCCTCTGTGAAGAAGTTCTACGGCGCTGACATGACTATAGTCAACGCCGAGAACAGCGCTCCTTCCGGCAGAGGTGTTACTTCGGCATCGATATCCAAGGTTTTTTCGGCAGGCGCCGACATCATAACGACCGGAAACCATGCCTTTGACTCTTCCGGATATGAAAAAATATTTGATGAGACAAGCTGTCTGTTAAGACCTGCAAACCTCGCAAAAGGCATACCCGGCAGAGGATACGACTTTATAGACCTTGCAGGTATGCGGGTTTTGGTATTAAACCTTCTCGGCATGCATCTTATGGGTACATGGAGTTCAAACATCTATGAGTATACAGATTCTGTTTTGTCAAAATATCCCGACATTCCGATAATTGTCGATCTTCATGCGGAATCGACAGCGGAAAAAATAGCTTATGCAAAACACTATGACGGGAAACTCTCATTTGTATTCGGGACTCATACACATGTTTTAACCGCCGACGAAAGAATACTGCCTCTCGGAACAGCTTTCATAACCGATATCGGAATGACCGGTCCTATCGATTCCGTAATCGGAGTAAATGCCGAACTCGCAGCGAAAAAGCAGCGGTACGGCATCCCTATCAGATTTTTTGTTGAAGACGGCCCGTCAGCCTTAACGGGAGCTGTTGTTGAAATCGACAGGCATAGCAAATCCGCAATAAATATTGAACGAATTAGAGTTGTCTGATTAAGGTTATAATCGTGTCTTTTGGTTAGGTAATAAATTGACATTTGACGGTATAACAGTTAATATGTTTTTGCCGTAATTTACGGTTTTACCGAACCGAATTTATCCTTCGCATATTCTAAGGTTTTCTGTAATATAAAATTTCGGAAAGGAATTCAAATGATTAGTATTAAGACACCGCTGGGTTCAGTTATATTGACAAACGAATACTTTTCAAATCTCGTTGGCAATATTACTGCTGAAAGTTATGGCGTTAAAGGTATGTCCTCACGTACGCCGATAGAAGGCTTCTGGTCAAAAATATTAAAAAAGGATCTGCCCAACAAAGGTGTTAAGGTAACCGAAAAAGGAAAAGAACTTATAATCGATATTCACATAAAAGTTGTATACGGGGTCAATATTTCGGCCATAGTCAAGAGTATTTCCGAAAAGGTCAAATACACAGTGGAACAGTCAACAGCTCTCAGAGTCAAAGCAATAAATGTTTATGTCGATGAGATGGTATCCGGCACGGATCAATAATCTATTCTGTTCTCTATACAACACTCTGTTTTACATTTTGGAGGTTTCTTTTGATAATAACCGGAGCAACGTTGAGAGACAGCATCATATCTGGTGCTAACAATATTAAAAACCATTCGGCAGCGGTCGATGAGTTGAACGTTTTTCCCGTACCCGACGGAGATACCGGAACAAATATGTCCATGACTATGGGATATGCCGTTACGGAGCTTACCAATCTTCCCGATAATGTCACAGTTGAAAAAGTCGCGACGGTAGTGTCATCGGCATTGCTTAGAGGCGCAAGAGGCAATTCGGGCGTAATTTTATCCCTGATATTCAGGGGATTTTCCAAAGAAATGCAGGGCAAAAAGAATGCCGACGCCTCAAATATCGTAAATTCCCTAAAATACGGTGTAGAAGCCGCATACAAGGCCGTGATGAAGCCGACTGAAGGCACGATACTTACCGTTGCAAGAATTTCTGCTGAAAAAGCGGCCGGTAAACTGGACGAGATAAGCGATCCCGTTGAAATATTCGATTATATCCTGGAAGTCGCAGAGGATACCCTTGAAAGAACCCCCGAGATGTTGCCGGTATTAAAAAAAGCCGGTGTTGTCGACTCGGGCGGGATGGGGTTACTGATAATTTTTCAAGGAATGCAGGAAGTGTTTAAAAAAGGCAGGATAGTTGAACTTGCCGAAAACGGTGCAAAAACCGAAGCGGCAAGGGGTGTTTTTACGGATGGAATAGCCGAAGGACTCACGAATTCCTATTGCACGGAATTTTTGGTCATCAAAGAAAAAGGCATAGCTGCTGACCCAAACAAGCTGAGAAAAGATCTCGAAGAAATCGGCGACAGCATTGTTGTAGTTGACGACAGCGAATTGATAAAATGCCATGTTCACACCGAAACACCCGATATAGCACTCGGAAAAGCGCTCAAGCACGGATATCTGAGCCAAATCAAAATCGAGAACATGCTTGAACAGTATATGAGGCTTCAAGCATCAAAAGGCGAAGAGCATTCAATTGAGTTCGATAAGATACCGGAGGTCTTTGAATATGTTCCGGTGTCGGAAAATGCCGAGGAGTACGGTTTTGTTGCAGTAAGTGCCGGTTCGGGTCTTTCAAATCTCTTTTCCGAACTCGGGGTATCGAGAACCGTTGAAGGCGGCCAAAGCATGAATCCGTCAACGGACGAAATACTCTCCGCTGCTCAGTCAATAGATGCAAAAAATGTTTTTGTCCTTGCAAACAATAAAAATATCATTCTCTCCGCAGAGCAGGCTTCGAAACTTGCCGACAGAAATGTTGTCGTGATTCCTACAAGGTCCATTCCCGAAGGTATATCCGCGATGCTTGTTTTCAATCCCGAGCTTGACGTCGACAATAACAGAATAATAATGAAAGAAGCAATAAAGTCTGTAAAATCGGGTTCGGTTACCTATGCCGCCAGAGACTCCGACTTTGACGGGCGAAACATACGTGAAGGAGAAATACTCGCACTTGAAGACGGAAAACTCTCATTTACCGACACGGATCCCGAAAAAGCGGCAATAAAGCTGGCAAGAAGGCTCTGTAGCAGAGACACGAATTTTGTCACAGTCATCTACGGCGCCGATGTTTCAGAGGAGAAGGCCAACAGCGTACTCGAATCTTTGGAAGGCAGATTAGGTAAAAATATTGAGATTTCTCTCGTTTCAGGTAATCAACCTATCTATTACTACTATATTTCCGCCGAATAACGCGGTTTTGTGTTAACTCTCAAGAGATAGGTTTGTAACTCAGATGACTCCATCAGCAAAAAAAAATGACTTGCAATTTGTCAAGGGTGTCGGTGAACGGAGATTGAAACTCTTTTCAAAGCTCTCCGTCGATTCAATCGACTCCCTTTTGCGTCTGTATCCGAGAAGTTATATTTCTCTAAAAAGACTGGAAACACCTTCACAATGTGCGGAAGGCGAAAATGCGGCGTTGCTTTTAGAAGTAATAAGCAAGAATGCTCCTGTAAGGATATCCGGCGGGAGAACGGTTTATAAACTGAAAGCATCCGGCAGGGATGATTCTATTGTCGACATAGTGTATTTTAACGACAAATACACTCCCGCTTCTCTTCGCATAGGCAAGCAGTACATTTTCTACGGCAAACCGCGCCGAACATTTCTATCCTTCGAGCTTACAAATCCCGTTGTCTATGACAAAGATAAAGCGGACAGCCTGATACCCAAGTATCCTTCAACTGCGGGATTATCTTCAAAGGTGATTTCGAAGATAATTTCAGGATATCTTACGGATAACAAATCGTCTGTCGAGGAAACGATTCCCGAAAACATCCGGATAAAGTACGATTTAGTGCCTCTAACGGATGCGTATTTCGGAATACATATGCCTAAAAGTCAGGAAGACGTGGCAAGGGCAAAAAAGCGCCTTATCTTCGAGGAGCTGCTCGCACTTCAACTCGCATTAATCCTTCAGGGTAAAAAAAAGAAAGCCAAAACCGCCTCAATGATGAAATCGGGCAAAATAGAGGAATTTATATCTTCCCTGCCCTTTTCCCTCACAAAAGCACAGCTTCGTTGTATAGAAGAAATAAAAACCGATATATCAAAAAACGAGTCGATGAACAGGCTGTTGCAGGGCGATGTAGGGAGCGGTAAAACCGTCGTTTCCGCTGCAGGAGTATGGATAGCCTGCAAATCGGGATTTCAATCCGCAGTTATGGCACCGACCGAAGTGCTTGCGAATCAACACTTTAAGACTTTCAAATCACTTCTTGATCCGTTGGGTGTCAGAACGGCTCTGCTGACTTCATCGATTACGGGTAAAAACAGACAGCTTGTGTTGAAGGGACTGAAAAATAATGAAATCGACCTTGTTGTAGGAACACACGCCCTAATTGGAGAAACAGTTGAATTTAATCGTCTGGGTTTTGTTACGGTTGACGAACAGCACCGATTCGGGGTTGAGCAAAGAAACCGGCTTTATGCCAAAGGAGATAATCCCCATTTTCTCTCCATGTCCGCTACCCCGATTCCCAGAACCCTTTCTCTTTTAGTATACGGCGATTTGGATATCTCCGTATTGGACGAAATGCCTCCGGGCAGAAAACCGGTAAAGACATATCTCGTTGACAAAAGATATCGAAGCAGATATCTGAATTTTGTAGTCAAAAATTCAGCAAAAGGAAACAGAACATACATCGTATGTCCTCTCGTCGAAGAGAGCGAAGCTCAAAGTGATGTGGAATCGGCTGTAAAATATGTTGAAGATTTGTCCGGGAAAGAACTAAAAAGCCTGTCTTTAGGTCTCATTCACGGAAAGTTGAAATCTTCCGAAAAAGAAAAGGTCATGCAGGATTTTTCAACCGGAAAAATTTCGGTGCTTATATCCACAACTGTTATTGAAGTGGGACTTGATGTTCCGGAAGCAACCGTTATCATAATAGAAAATTCGGAATATTTCGGTCTTTCCACTCTGCATCAGCTCAGGGGAAGAGTGGGACGCGGCGATGTTGAAAGCCACTGTATCCTCGTTTCTTCGGCAAAGGGTTCAGCAAGAAAACGGTTAAAAATGCTTACTCAAACAAACGACGGTTTCGAAATTGCCAAATTCGATTTACTGAACCGAGGTCCGGGCGACCTTTTCGGGAGCAGACAGCACGGTCTTCCGGAAGTTGATATCGAGGATCTTTTTTCAGATGAAAATATCATTTACGGGGCGAGGGAAACCGCGGAACAAATATTGAAAAGCAATCCCGAACTAAAAGGCATTTCCCAACTCAAATCTCAGGTCTTTAGGTTTATTTCTCTCCGCGGAGGCGGGCTTAACTGAAAATTCGGTCCTGTCCGTAAATCTCAAACAAAGATTGCGACTGTTTCGGTGTTTTGGAAAAATGAAAAGATTTTTTAGCATCATTCTCATTTCAATACTGGTCGTCTTATCAGTGCCGTTCAATGTATTCTCTTCGGCAAGCGATATCGTTATGCCGAATGATTTTGCTATTGTTTCAAACGCCGTGTATCTGGAAAATCTCGATACGGGAAGGGTGGTTTTCGAAAAGAATGCCGATGAAAAGGTCTATCCGGCTTCGACCACAAAGATTATGACTTCCGCACTGGCACTCGAGATGTGTGAAAGTCCGGAGAGCACGATTGCTACCGTGCCTTTTGATATATGGGACGAATTTGTCGGCATGAACATCTCAACTGCAGGACTTTCAAGGGGTGAAGAACTCTCGATTACGGAGCTCGTCCACTGTATGATGCTGCAATCGGCAAATGAGGCGGCATCTACCGTTGCGGATTTCTTCGGCAGAGAAGAATTCATCAGTGCGATGAACAGCAAGGCGAAGGAGCTGGGCTGCAAGCAGACGCATTTTTCAAATCCTCACGGACTTTTTGGCGAAGACCATTACACCACTGCATCCGACATGGCAAAAATTACCAAATGGGCTCTGGGCGTAGATAATTTTTTGGAGATATCCGAAAAAGCCAGGTACACTTTGAGGGAAACAAATAAAAACGGTGAAAAGATACTCGCAACGACAATTCTTCTCCAGGATCCGTACAGCAAATACTATACCCCCTATGTAAAAGGTGTTAAAACCGGAACGCTCAACCAGTCGGGAAGGTGTCTTGTAACTATTGCTGAAAAAAACAATATGACATATCTGTTGGTATTAATGGGTGCCCCGTTAGAACCCACCAGCGGTTTTTGGGATGCTTCCAACTCCGCCTTTAATGAAACAAGACTTATTTATGATTGGGTTTTTTCCAACACACATCTCGAAAATATTATTAACTATGACACACCGATAACGGAAGTTCCGGTAAAATATTCCAAAAAGAGAGATGCTCTGGTACTATATCCGTACGGTGATCTCTATGCTCTGTTAAACAATTCGAAGGATGAGCTTCCGGAGGTTTATTATGAGTTGGATTTACCGGAAAATATCGAAGCTCCCGTTCACAATTCCCAGGTTATAGGAAGCGCGAAAGTATATGCGGATGACATTTTAATCGGTGAAGTCGATTTGATTTCCCGAGAAGAAATAGAGTACAGTTGGTTTTCAATGGTAATGAGCAAAATGACCGATGTATTCACCTCCCGGCCTGCAGTAATAATCTATATCGCTGTTCTTCTGTTGATTGTTCTGTATGTTCTGTATATCGTTTTGACAATAAAAAAGAATAAAAAAAGAAGTTGAGGATTCTTGCGATGGAATACAATGCTATTAAAAACGCAATTTATGACGGAGAAAATATTTTATGGAGCGGAAAACCTTTGTTGAAAGGTGCATTCAGAAAATTTGATTTAAGGCGCATACCCATGTTTGTCCTTTGGTTGGCGGCATCGGTCTTAATGCTGACCCTGCCTGTAATCGATCCGCTTCAGGATATAGCCATGAAAGTATTGGTCATACTATGCTTCATATACTATTCCTTCGGAAGAATTATCATGAAGAATTACAGAAAGAAAAAAAGTTTCTACGCAATAACAGACCGTAGAGTGCTTTGGATAATAGAGAAAAGAGACAGCAATAAAAACTTCGTCTCGCAGATTCCCTTGACGGATGTCAAAGAACCCCAACTTACATTATTTAATGACGGAAGCGGTACAATAGTATTCGGGAAAATGCCTAAAAGCTACTACACCGGGATGAACAGCGGACTTGAAAGCTACCGATCCGGCAACTCGAGGGTGATGCCTGCATTTTTTGATATCGAAAACCCCAACGAGGTGTTTTCGATTTTCGAAAAAGCGCAAAAAGAAGCTTTGGCAAACCTTCCAGAAGCGGATGGTATGGAAGAACAAAGCATATACGACATTTGACATTCGGATTATGTTAATAAAAAAAGAGGGCTCGATTGCCCTCTTTTTTATATGGTTAAAACTATCTCTCATCTTTCCTCTATTTCGGAAGTGTTTATCCTGAATCTGTTTGTCCTGACGGCAATACTTATCAAGATAATTATATATAAGAAGAAAAACAAACCGGCGGAACAAATCGGATACATCGGCAAAGGCAATTGAAAGAGCCGCTTTATTTTTTCCAGAGATTCAACACCGCCTACAAGTACGTAGTCATATATGCCGATAATATAGTTCGCAAAATGAAACCCTAAAAACACGAGCGTCAAAAAGAACCTTGCGATATTCTTCCCCGATGAAAACGATGACAGTGTCGTCGTAACGGCAAAAATCAGTATCCCGTCAGCAATACTGATAAAGAAAACGACAAGCAGATAATTAAGAGTCATCCTGAAACCAAAAAGATAACCTGCATATACAGTGAGGGCGAAACCTAAAACAGTTTGAAAGATAATTGAAAAGATGGAAGAGAACAGTTTCGCGTTTATCAGTTTTGATACATGAATACCATACGACTTTGCAAGTGTCCACCAATTTGAATTAACTTCATAAAAAGAAATAAAATTTGATTTCACAAAAAACCATACGAATAATACAAAAGAATTCGCCACAGAAAACAACAGGCATAAACCCAGCAGCGAATAACTCAGCTCCGGAAGCGCGATAAATTTATTTCCGCTGTCCAGCAACATGATAGCAACCTGTCTTAAAGCTATTGTTAAGGAAACGGAAATCGTTGAGGAAATCAAAATTCCGGGAAGCCTGAATCGGCCGTACTTTTTTTGAAGCGATGCCGTGGTTCGTCTTACTCCTTTTTTGTAATTCACAGCCTTTCACCGCCTTTCAAGCTTATATCGCTAAAGGTGCGTCTGGTTGTAATTATCTCTGTGTGGTCAATCCCGTTCTCCAATATTAACATGAGAAGATTCGACAGACCGGTTTCATCTCCGAAATATAAAATCTTAAGTCCGGTTTCAGTCTTTTCTATGTCAATTTCTTTAAAAGATTCGGTGATAGTATTAAATAAATTCTCATCGGAATTTTTTATTACAAACCTGCTGGGACAATTCGAATTCATAAATTCGAGTATTGTACCTTCAAATGCGATTTTATCGGCTTCCAAAACGGCGACTCTGTTCGCAACATTCAACACCTCATCCCTTCCCGTTGAAGGTATGAGCACACTCTTTCCGTTTTCACGAAGCAAAGAGAAAACTTCATAAAATGTTTTCTTTTCGGATATATTAAGTTCCTCAAATAAACTGTTTACAACAATTCCCCTTACTAAGTTGATAATCGATGCGGAAATTAGGAGAACCATGGTTTTTTGAAATTTCGTCAGATTTATTATCTCGGTATGGGAAATATCCGATAATCCCAATTTCCCCAACAGCTCGGTAAGCTTCTCACTCTTCACGGAAGCTTTTTCTTTTGAACCATCCAAACACAGCATTAGGAAATGCAGTACGGATAAATCGGGTATCAAAACATTGTCAGAGTCAAAATAAACAATGTCGGTACCCTTCTTATCGCCGAAAAAAACCACCTCTCCGCTCTTAAGACATGCTCTGTCCTTAACGGAAGCTAAAAAGATTCTTGAACGTATAGGCTCATCCGAAATTATTGCCGTAATGCTGTTCTTTTTGACATTCAGTGACAAACCCTCAAAAAGAAGTTCGTTGTCACCCGATTCATTTTCCACACGATACTTTGTCGTCACCTTTTTAAATCTAATAATCGGGTCATTACCTGTTACTGACAGATTAAGCTCGCTGTAACGCGGTCTTAATTCCCCGATAATCACACCAATATTGAGTTTTCTTTCCAGCACATCTATCGAGACATCATCAACAGCCGGCTGCTGAAACGGCGGCACGGCAACCGTCTGTTCCAAGGTGGCGGGAATTTCATCCGCTTCAGCCTCCAAGATATCATCAGGTTCTACTTTTTCCGTTTCGGCATCGGTCTTCGGCATGTCTGTTTCAGTTTGTTCAGTCTCGACAAAAAATCCGTCGTCAAAGCTTTCCGTTCGTCTGCTGAATTTTTCTGAAGGGGATAAATCTTCAAGAATCCGGACTATTTCATCAATCTCCGACAGCGGCTTTTCGCTTTTTTCGGGAACGGCTTCCTCGACAACGAAATCTTCGCTTTCCGAAACAATATCAATCTCCTCATTTAGAACACTATCCCCGCCTAAATCTATTGTTCCTTCTATAGCCGCAGATTCATCATAAACTTCATTTTCCTTTGCGGATTTATATCCGTAAAAGAGTTTATCCATATCATCTTCAAACGGCTTATCTTCATTTTCCGGTAAAAAATGCGGTTCGGGCACCGAAAGGTCGGCTGTAAACTCAAAATCCTTTGGAGGAGTGAAGGTAAGTTCAAGAGAATCCACATAATCCTTTGAACTTATCTTCAAGTTTTCATCTTTATAACTGAAATCGAATAATTCATCGCTTCCGCTTTCAGTTTTCTCTTTAGGCAATAACTCCCTATCATCAGCTTTTAAAGTATCACTATGCCGTTCCGTCGGAAACCCGGAAAGATCCCTCAAATATCCTTTCGAATCCTCAAAAGGGGCGGTGAAAGATTTAAAATCAAAAAGACTTTCGTCTCCTGCGAAACTCACATTCTCATCTTCGGAAATTTCATCTAAAACCGGTTCGGCAAAAAGTGTATCCGAAGTTTTAAAATCCCGATCGTCTATTATATGGTCCTTTGGTTTGCCAACCGATTCCTTAAGCTGCTTGATTTCGAGTTCCAGTTCGGTGACGAATGACCTGATTTCTTCCAAATCCTTAAAATCCATTTTTCACCCCAAGATTACTTTAGCTTGAAGAAAACAAACAAGGGGCAGTCACATCAAAAAGTTGATTAACCTCTTGTTTTATTCTACCTAAAAAACAATTCCGAAATAATCAAATATTTCCTTAAGTTTCGATATTATACCCATATTTGCAAGGCACAATACGGAAGCAAAGACTGTTGATAAAAACGTCAAAAAAAGCACAGACAATATCGAAAGAACATATTTTGACTTTTCCCCTCTTCGGAAAACTTTAAATTCATAACCCTTAAGGTGCGAAAAAGGAGTTTTGGCTTCATCATCCACACCGTAGATTACATCGTTTAAATGTCCGCTGTTTACCTGTTCATAGCTTGACATTGCTCACCGCTACCCTCTTCAATACATTAAATTTCATATCGATTATATCATACAATTATTGCCATGGAAAAGGTAAAGATATATTTACTTGACATAGTTAATTTACCGGATAAAATATACTCTATAGGGGTATATAGTATTATTGTTTCAAGGGAGTGCAATAATGGTTGAAAAAGACACGCATCTGGATGTTGGCAGAATAATAAATCGTCTTAAAAGAATAGAAGGGCAGATTAGAGGCGTTTCGTCGATGTTGGTCGAGGGTCGCAGGTGTGATGAAATTATTACTCAACTCTCCGCTGTCAACGCCGCTATTACCGGAACCGCGCGCGAAATACTCTATAGCCATATAGAACACTGTGTAAATGAAATAAAGGACACTAAAGACAACGCGCATGTTGTTGAAGATTTAAAAAGGGCCGTTGAAAGTTTTGGCAAGCTTAAGTAGAGGTATTTTCCCATATGACAAAAAACAATATCAATAAAACAAGAATAAGCGGACTAAGCAACATTCCCGACGGTCATTCCGATAATTTGGGGGTTCAGCACAGCTGTACTTGCGGCTCCGACGCCTGTAAGATTGACGGCGGCAAGGAAAGTTTCGGCAGGCGAATATTTTATATTTTCGGTTCCATTTTGTTTTTTACGTTCGCCATATTATTGAAAAATAATAACCCCGTCATATCGGTCGGTTTGTTTATATTATCCTATCTCACCTCCGGTTTCGGTTATCTTGTTGGAGCATTAAAAAGCATAATTAAAGGGGTGCTAATCGATGAAACCACCCTGATGACCATAGCCTCTCTTGGAGCATTCGCATTGGGAGAATGGGCGGAGGGATCTGCGGTAATGATTCTTTTCGGAATAGGACAGCTGCTTGAAACCTATGCCGTTTCAAAGAGCAACCGAAGTATATCGCGCTTACTGGATCTTCAGCCCGACACGGCTCATCTCATAGTTGACGGCGGGATTATAACTGTCAATGCATCCGAGGTTTCAGTGGGGGAAAGGGTATTTGTAAGACCGCATGAAAGAATCCCCTTTGACGGTATTGTCATCGAGGGAAATGGAACGGTTGACAACAAAATGCTGACCGGAGAAAGTTTGCCCGTAGATTTTACAGTCGGAGATAAACTTCTGTCCGGAGGAATAAACGGCAACACCGCAGCAGTCATTCAGGTTTCGGAAGACTATTCCGGTTCCACCGCTTCAAAAATAATTGAATATGCAAAAAAAGCGGCGATTAGAAAATCAAGAAGAGAGAGATATGTTTCGAGATTTGCAAAGATATACACGCCCATCGTCGTTATGCTCGCAATCGTCGTCGCCGCGGTTGTTCCTACCTTAATAGGAGTATTCACCGGTAACTACTCCTACCCCGATTGGGTTCATCTGAGCCTGGTGTTTCTTATTATTTCCTGTCCCTGTTCGCTGGTCATATCCCTTCCTCTTACATTTTTTTCAGGTATCGGAGCATCATCTAAAAAGGGTATTCTCGTCAAAGGTGCCGATAGTCTTGAAAATCTTGCAGCGGTTGATTATATAGTTTTTGATAAAACCGGTACTCTGACAAAGGGCAATTTCGAAGTTCTCGATATAGTGCCGAATACGGGAATTGACAGTAATTCTCTTCTCAGTTTTGCAGCAATTGCGGAAAAAAATTCCAACCATCCGATTGCAAAGTCCATTATCCGCTATGTTGCGGAAAAAGGCATAGAAGTTCCCGATTGCGCCTCCGCGTCGGAACAAGCGGGTAACGGCATTATCGCCCGTTACATGGAAAGCGAAATAATTGTAGGCAAAAAGGGATTTTTCGAAGCCGAAGGAGTAAAAGTACCGGATTCTGCAGCAAACTATTCCGGAAGCACCGTTTATGTCTCCAAAGACAAAGAATATCTCGGATATTTAACAATCGGCGATTCCCTCAGGCCCGAGTCGAAAGCCACCATAGAAACTCTTAAAAACAGCGGTTACTCAATCATGATGTTGACGGGAGATTCTGAAATATCGGCAAAGGAAAAATCTTCAACGCTGAAGATTGATCATTATCTTCATTCCCTTCTCCCGCACCAAAAACTCAGCGTGGTCGAAAAATTAATTGAAAGAGGTCATAAAGTCGCATTCGTCGGGGACGGAGTAAATGATGCTCCGGTAATCACGGCATCGGATGTCGGTATATCAATGGGAGCTCCGGGAAATGATGCCGCAGTGGAGTCTTCGGATGTGGTGCTTATTTCCAACCGCAACGACAGTCTTCTCACCGCAATTGGCATATCCAAGCGCACGATGAGTATTGTGCGGCAAAATTTAGTGTTGGCTCTTACCACAAAACTTGCAATAATGTTTTTCGGATTTTTTATTTTCATTCCTCTATGGCTGGCACTTGTCGCAGATGTAGGAGTTATGATGATGTCGGTAGTAAATGCGTTGAGAGCCATGAAAGCGCCCGTTCTCAAAAATGGTTAATATCTATGCCGATTTGTGGTATACTTCATTGGAAATTTAGTAAAAAACCATAGGGGGATTTTGTGAAAAGGGAAAGCGGAATTTTGCTCCACATATCATCACTGCCGTCAAGGTATCATATCGGGAGTCTGGGAAAAGAAGCATACAACTTTGTAGATTTTCTTAAAAAAGCAAAGCAGTCTTACTGGCAGCTACTGCCTTTCGGTCATACCGGCTACGGGGACTCACCCTACCAAACTTTCAGCGTATTTGCCGGTAATCCGTATTTTATCGACCTCGACTTGCTGGTTGAGGACAATCTTCTAACCAAAGATGAGGTCATGTCTCACAGGGATAACAAAGAGGAGTTTGTGGATTACGGACATCTTTTCAACACGCGCATTCCCCTCTTGAAAAAAGCTTATAAAAGGGGCTTTGATCCGAACAACGAGGATTACAGGATTTTTTTAGAACAGAACGTGTTTTGGGTGCACGACTATGCCTTTTATTTTGCTTTGAAAGAGCACTACAATTATGCACCCGTACAGGAATGGCCTATAGGCATAAGGGCTCGCCAATCCGATTATATGCATTCTTTGGGCATACTTTTAGAAGAAACGATCAATTTCTACAGATATATCCAGTTTCTTTTTTACACACAGTTCCGCGCACTTAAAAAGTACGCAAATGATAACGGTATAAAGATTTTCGGCGATACTCCGATCTATGCATCTCCCGACTCTGCCGACGTATGGGCAATGCCGCAAAACTTCCGTTTGAATCATGAGTTTAAGCCCACTGTCGTCGCCGGAGTTCCACCCGATTATTTTTCCGAAACAGGGCAGCTTTGGGGCAATCCTCTCTACAATTGGGATTTTCAAAAACAGGACAACTACTACTGGTGGAGAATGAGAATTGAACATATGAGCCGAATGCTGGACGCTTTGAGAATCGACCATTTCAGAGCGTTGCACACCTATTTCAGCGTTCCATACGGAGAGGAAACTGCAAAAAACGGCAACTGGGAAATCGGTCCGGGCATGCAATTTATAAATCTTATGAAAGAGAACTTTCCTAATCTGCAGATTATCGCGGAAGATCTCGGCGATCTTGACGACAGCGTTCTTGATTTTATTAAAGAAACCTGTTTGCCCGGAATGAGGGTTCTTCAATTCGCTTTTGATCATCCCGATTCACCCTACCTGCCGCACAACCACGAAATAAATTCCGTTCTTTATACCGGAACCCATGACAACGACACATTGGCATCCTGGTTAAAAAGCGACACCGATTCGGTTGAAAAAGCCGGGGAATACTTTGATTTTGAAGATTGCAGAGACAAGGTTTTTCGGGTTATTAGATACGGAATGTCTTCGGTTTGCAGAATTTTCATCGCACCGATTCAGGACTATCTGGGTCTTTCCGGAAAATACCGCATGAATACTCCGGGAACTCCCTCGGGAAACTGGCAGTATAGAGTAGCCTCAGGGCAGCTTTCCGATTCGCTGGCTGAAAAAATTGCGGATTTGACCACGCTTTATGGAAGAACACCTGACTTTTCAAACGATTCATCCGATGACTGATTAATTAAAACCCGTATAACAAAACAGCAGACTGTTTTGTCTGCTGTTTTTTATTCGCAAAATTATTTCCGCAGGCTTTAAGATAATACCGCAATTTTATTCAGGAGGATAATTTTGATGCTATTTTCTTCATCCATTCGCTCACGACTATTCCTTGAGGGCAGACTTTTTCGCACTGTCTGCAAGCTATGCATTTGTCCGCACCGACAACAAGTTTTTCATATGCGCTGACCGCCACCCCATATCCCTTGATAATAGAACTGTTATACGCTTCCATCATTCTCGGTATTTCTATCCCAACCGGACAAGGCATGCAGTATTCACAGGCGGTGCAGGGTATGAGTGTCAGCGAATTATACTCCTCTCTGATAAGCGAATAAGCTTTAAAATCTTTTTCTGTAAGTTTTCCGACTTCCGAGTTTGAAGCATATTTGAGATTTTCTTTTACATGATCTAATGTGCTCATTCCGCTTAAAACGACACTGACCTCGGGCATATCCCAAAGGAAATCGAGAGCAGCTTCTACGGCATTTTTACCCTCAGGCAGTTTTGCAGACATGCTATCAGGCAAATTCGCAAGCTTACCTCCGAGAATCGGCTCCATTATCACAACAGCCAAACCTTTTTCAGCGGCATATTTAAGGCCTTTAAGTGTCGCTTGATGTTCCACATTTATGTAATTCATCTGAATCTGGCAAAACTCGAAACCGTCATATGTATCTATTATATTTCGGAACACGTCGTAGCCGTCATGGAAAGAAAATCCGATATGGCGTATACGTCCGTCCGCTTTCGCTTCTTCCATTTTAGTCAGCAAATCCAAACGCAATATTATATTTTTGAATCTGTCGTTGTCTACTGCATGAAGAAGATACATATCCACATAATCGGTTTTCAGTTTATCAAGTTGTTTATCGAGGATTCTGTCAAAATCATCTTCCTTCTCAATCAACCACAAGGGAGATTTTGTCGCCAGCTTCACCTTTTCGCGATAGCCCCCTTTGAGTGCCGAACCCACTATGATTTCACTTTCTCCTCCATGATATGCCCATGCAGAGTCAACATAGTTGATTCCTCCGTCAATACCCGTTCTTATCATTTCAATCGCCAGGTCGACATCTACCTCGGAATCATCTTTTGCCCCCTCCACAAGCGGCATTCTCATACTTCCGAAACCCAATGCCGAAACGTCAAATCCCGTATTTCCGAATTTTCTGTATTTCATTTCAATCTCCCAATCAATAACTTCGTTTTATTTAAAATCAGTCTGTGCTATCGTCTTGTACCCATCGGATGTGTTGATTATAACTTCTGCAGTTGCATCTGCATAAAAAAGATTTTCTTCATTCGGCATCGACATCACCGCAGCAAAACCGTTGTCGGTTTTAATCAGTCTTGCTCTATAGTATCTTTCCTTTCCGGAAGCAGTTATTTTTATGTAAACCGATTTGATTGCATCGTTGTCGCCAGCCATCGAAATCCCGACATAAACAAGATCGGGTATAATCTGATCGGGTTCCAACACCGCTTCAACTACTTCGTAGCCTGTTTCCTTACCTATCGGATAAATTATATCCGAGAACGCAAAAATATAAAAACCTCCGACTACATCATAGAGGGACATATTGACATTTTCGCTGTAGTTTTCTCTGATGAAAATCAGTTTTTCCCCATACTTTTTAGTATCGCAAAGAAATACATTTTCGTTTTTAAACAGCATATCATACGAAGATTCGACCCCGTATCTTCTTAAAATACTGTTTTTTGCCGGCGACATGGTATCCCATCCGCCCAAAGCATAGCAGTTGCCGTAAATACCGAAGGGGAGGGGTTTAAGTGCGGGATATATCCTGTGTATTTCGACTGCAGGCTGAGTGGCGTGATCCATGAGATACAGCTCATCACTCCTCTCCCCCAGCATCGTATATATATCTGCCGCACGGGTATTGAATTCGTCTCTGTTGACATTTAAGGATGCAAAATTCATATATAGCGACACCGCCAAAACTAAAGCCGTCAGGAAAACTTTTAGGGCAGTATTTTTAATTCTTTCTTCCTTCTCTCCTGCCAGAACATAAATCGAACAGGCAAATACGCATCCGGCAACACCGGACATCAGCCAGTGGGTCACCCTGCCGATAAGACTCATAGACAGTATTGCGAGAATATACATGATCGGGGCGATTACCGCCGATATTCTCTCTTTTTTATCCGAAAAAACAATTCCAAGCAGAGAAAAAAGCAGGGTAATTTGGTAAAACGGCAACAATACCTCTCTGAGAATTTCTTTTTTTACATCACCAAATGCCTCTGCCAAACTGCGATTTTCGCGGATATCGGAAACCGCATAAAGCGTGTTTTTATCGAATTTCTTCAAATCCGCAAAGTTCCATTCCTCCAACAAAGCATAATCGTTTGCAGAAATCCCAATATCATTAAACTTTTCAATATTTTCATAGTAGTCGGGCAGCGAAAAATCCGAAACAATTCCTCTTGCCGTATTGTATTCCCGATATTCCGTTGCACCCTCCATTCTCCTTATCACAAAACTGTCAACGAATGATAGGGCAAACACGGCAACCGCAGTAAAAGAGAGTATGAGAACCGGAACTTTTTTCACTTTAAAGATTTCCGTTACGGAAAATCCATCATTGGTTTTTCCGTCGCGGATGAGGTGCGGTAAAATTACCGCTGCCGCAATAGCCGCCCCGATCAAAAAGGCGTATAACCTGATGAATGAAGACAGAACCGCAACGGTTATTCCTACAACAACCGGCATCCGCTTCTTCATGCAACTGAAATGGAATATCGACAACAACGAACAAAAGGATACAAGCGGCAGGAGTTTAGAGTTGTGCAGTTCGATATAAAAATGAGGTGCAAGCGAGAGCTGAAGAATTAAAACAGACAAAAAACCACTAAAACTCCGGCTTTTGTCAAATATAAGCAACGAAAATAAAAAAAACGCAAAAAATAAAATCAGGATTTCAACTGCCGAAAACCAGTTCATCGCCGGTACGGCACTCTGCATTATGGTCAACAGATACGCCAATATTACGTTGGTGTGAACCGTAACCGCCGACGGCATTCCGTATGCTCCCGAGGTGATTCCATGTATTATAAAGTCATCGTTGTTTAAAACACGAGGGGTGGCAAATATCAGTACAAGAACCAATGTAACAACCGATACGGCAAGAGAAACCGCAATACTATTCCTGTAATTTTCCGCTTTGATTTTCAAACTTACACCTCTTTTAAAAATATGACTTCAGTATATCAAAGTCACATTTGGCTGTAAATAAATCCGATTTGCACAATTTCCGGCGACGTATAGTTTATTGCCATAACATTTACCTTATTATATAATTATTCGTGAATATATTAATTTCTCCTGAGGTTTTGGTGCTTAAATGATTCCTTTTTGTAAACCTTCAATTACCGAACTTGAGTTGAACTATGCCAAAAAAGCCGTAACAGGCAGGATATGCGGTGACGGACCCTTTACCGAAACCGCAACTCGTCTTTTTTTCGATAAGACCGGAATGTCGAATGTACTTATGGTTTCTTCCTGTACTCATGCCTTGGAGCTTGCCGCTTTGTTGTGCGGACTTGAACCGGAGGATGAGGTCATTATCCCTTCTTTTACCTTTTCATCAACCGCCAACGCCTTCATCCTCAGAGGTGCAAAGCCTGTATTCTGCGAGATAGATCCCCGAACCATGAATATCGATACAAACAGGATAGAGGAGCTTATAACCGAGAAAACCAAAGCAATATGTCCGATAGACTATGCCGGTGTCTGTTGCGATATTGATTCCGTAAATTATATTGCCGAACGATATAATCTTAAAGTAGTTCTCGACTCAGCCCAATCGCTCGGCAGTAAATATAAAGGAAGACCTGCAGGGTTTGACAGTGATTATGCCTGTTTTTCATTCCATGAAACAAAAAATTATACCTGCGGCGAAGGCGGAGCAATTTTCATAAAGAGCAACGAAGAAATGAAGAGCGCAGAAATTATAAGGGAAAAAGGAACCGACAGAAGCAGTTTTTACAGAGGGGAGATTGATAAATACACTTGGCAGAATTTCGGTTCATCCTATCTTCCTTCAGATATTCTGATGGCGGTGCTCACCGCGCAACTTGAAAGATTTGACGAAATCAAATCCAAGCGAATTTCAATCTGGGAAAAATACTTTGACGGACTTGGAGAATTAGAAGTGAAAGGCCTTTTAAAACGGCCGTATATCCCCGAATATTCCGAACACAATGCTCACATTTTTTATATATTCCTCAACACTGCTACCGAGAGAAACGACCTTCTGAATTATCTTAGAGAAAAAGGCATAGGGGCTGTATTCCACTACATACCTCTCCACTCATCCCCTTACGGAAAAAGCTACGGTTATAAATCTGAAGATTTGCCATTGACCGAAGAGTATTCCGCAAGACTTCTCAGACTACCGATTTTTCCTGATTTAACCGACGATGAAATCGGATATATAATCGAAAGCGTTCATCAATATTTCGGTGATAGTAAATGAAAAGTGTTGCAATGCTTCAGCCGAATTATATCCCCTGGAAGGGCGTTTTTGATATGATAAACCGCGTCGACATATTTGTTTTTTATGACGATGTTCAGTTTACAAAGAGGGATTGGCGAAGCAGAAATAAAATTCCCACCTCAAACGGTGATGTCTGGTTGACGGTACCCGTATTGACCAAAGGGAAAATGAATCAGTTAATATGCGAGGCCGAAATCGATACGTCGGTAAATTGGCAAGCGAAACATCATAAAACCTTGAGTTTAACATACGCAAAATCACCGTTTTTATCAAAATACGAACAACTTCTTTTTGATTTTTATCTTGAAAGAACCTGGACCAATCTTTCCGAAATGAACATATTCATGACGAAATATATATGTAACATTCTTGGGATATCGACCGGGTTTTATAAATCGAGCGACCTCAATTGTCAGGGGGATAAAGACGGTGAAAAGGTTATCAGCATCTGCAAAAAACTCGGTTGCAATCATTTTATAAACGGTCCGGCTGCCAGGGCATTCACCGACGAACAAAAGTATGTCGACGCAGACATAAAACTCGAATACATGTCCTATGAATATCCGGTTTACAGTCAGCTATACAAACCCTTTAACCATTATGTGACCATTCTCGACATGCTATTCAATCTAGGAGACAAAACCGCCGATTATATTTGGGGAGATGTTTGATGAAAGTATCGGACTATATTTCACAGTCCATATCAAACCTGGGAATCGACACCGTATTCGGATTTCAGGGAAGTAATATTACACACATAATAGATTCAATATCAAAAAACGACAAACTCCGCTATCTTCAAACCCACCATGAACAGGGAGCCGCGTTTGCCGCAAATGCTTATGCCCAAATAAAAGGCAAAACCTCCGTATGCGTGTCATCGGGAGGTCCCGGTGCACTAAACCTCATTTCCGGTATAGCAAACGCCTGGTTTGACTCAATCCCCTGCCTGTTCATCACCGGACAGCTAAGTAATTATTCTGATATAAAAAACAAAAGGGTGCGTCAGCAGGGATTTCAGCAATTCGATATCGTAAAAACCGTATCACATTTTACTAAATACGCTAAGACGCTTAAATCACCCGAAGACATCCGTTTTCGCCTTGAAAAAGCTCTTTATCTTGCTTTGGACTCAAGGAAGGGTCCGGTGCTTTTGGACATTCCCCACAACATCGCTTCATCGGAAATAGACCCCGATAAATGCAGGAGTTTTTATTCAACTTTCAGCGATGACCGGAATGAAGTGCTTCCTTTCCCAAATATGGCGGCGATAAACGAAGTTTTAAAGATGATTAAGAACTCAAAACGCCCGCTAATCCTCTGCGGGGGCGGGGCGGCGAGTTTAAGAAACGGTGTTCTCGCGGATCTCGCAAAACAGCTGGATATTCCCGTCGTCGCCTCCTTACAGGGTTTGGATATTATTCCGCATGACAATCCCCTGTTTTCAGGCTTTATTGGCTCTTACGGGAACAGGTACGCAAATATTGCCATAAGCGAATGCGATTTGTTGCTGGTTTTGGGTTCTAGGCTCGATCCCAAGCAGATAGGCGAGTTTCCAAATGAATTTGCAAAAAAAGCAAAAATAGTTCATGTTGAAATCGATCCCCTGGAAATAGAGAACATCCCGTTCCCCGTTAAGTCGCTTTTTTGCAGTGTTGAAAACTTCATCAAAGCACTCTCGGTGTTGTCTAACGGGGTATTTTTAGCTCATAAAAAATGGAGAAAGAGGTTAAATCACCTCAAAGAAATCTATCCCGCCGTTGACAAATCCGACGACAAAACTTTGCCTAACGAAATTATACGCGAAACCTCCATGCTCTTTTCTGGAAATGATGTAATAACCGCAGATGTCGGCCAAAATCAGATGTGGACGGCGCAATCCGTTTGCATCAGAGATAATATGCGTTTGTTAAATTCCGGCGGACTCGGCTCCATGGGCTTTTCTCTCCCGGCCGCAATAGGCTCTGCAGTGGCGCAGAAGGGATCAAAGGTGCTTTGCGTAAGCGGAGACGGAGGTTTTCAAATGAATGTTCAGGAGTTAAACACCGTTTCGCGCGAGAATCTTCCTATAAAAATGCTTGTGATGAACAACTCGTCTTTGGGTCTGATAAGAACTTATCAGGATATCGTTTTTGATAACAATATAGGTTCCATTGAGGGTTTTTCTTCTCCCGACTACAAAGTTCTGTCTAAGGCATACGGTATTGATTATATAGCCGTCCGTTCGGCAGGCGAGATACTTGAGCATAAAGAGCTCTTTTTAAATGACAGGCCCCTCTTCTGTGAAGTTGTTATGGATTCCGATACTGAAGTGCACCCCGAGCCTGCCTATAAAATGCCGGTTCATATTCAAAGCCCCCTTGTGTAATTAAGTTTGGAGTCACTGTATGAAAAAACACAGAATACTTGTAACTGCTGTCGGTGCAATAGTCGGGTACGGAATTGTCGATTGTCTCCGTTTAGGTCAATATGATCCCTATATTATAGGCACCGATATTTTTTCTGATGCGGTGGGACAATTTTTTTGCGACGAATTTGTTACTTCAATACCGGCGGCTGATGACAACTATCCCGAATTTTTGGTTAAACTTATTGATGATTTGGAAATCGACCTGGTTCTGTTCGGCATCGAACAGGAGATTTCAAAAATTTCCGGAGTGCGGGAATCCCTTGGAGAATCCGTTCGAAAGATGGTCATAAACAAAAAATCTCTTATCGAACTCTGTGAAGATAAATGGGAGACGGGGTTGCTGCTTTTAGAAAACGGATTGGACGAATATGTAATAGATTCGTCAACGAATTTTGATTATTCCCACTGCAGAAAATCTTTGGGCGACACCTTTCTCTTAAAACCCCGGCGAGGTCGGGCGTCAAAAGGGATTATAACCATCAATTCCGAAAAAGATTTCAATTTTTTCGGTCAGAAGATGGGCGATGAATTTATGGCTCAAAAGATAGTGGGAGATATTGAAGACGAGTACACCGTCAGTGTATTCGGGCAGGGCGACGGAAGCTTTATTAATTCAATATATCTCAGAAGAAAACTGAGTCAGGAAGGCGCGACATCAAAGGCGACTGTTGTTTTTGACGAATCCCTGGAGGTCGCAACAAAGAGGATTACCGAGCTTTTAAAGCCCGAAGGGCCTACAAACTACCAGTTCAGAAAGGAAGACAGCAGAGTATTCCTACTTGAAGTCAACCCGAGAATCTCATCCGCGGTTTCAATAAGGGCAAAGTTCGGTTATAACGAGCCGGATATGTGCATAAGTCGCTACATAATGAATGAGCGTCCCGCGCCGTCAATAATTTCAAAAGGCACTGCGACAAGATATATAAAGGACTTGGTGATTCACAGTTGACAGCTATAATATCCGACATTCACGGAAATCTGCCCGCTCTCGAATCGGTGCTTGGCAAAATCGACCAAATGGGGATAGAGACTGTTTATTCCCTCGGGGATGTTGCAGGATACTACAGTATGATAAATGAATGTATACGCATGCTTGCGGATAGAGGGATTTCAAACATATTGGGAAATCACGACCACTATCTCATAAACAACGTCGGCAGCGGCAGATCATCAAAAGTGGATTTTGCAATTTCATATCAGAGAAAGATAATAACACCTGAAAACTTCAGTTGGTTGAAAAGCTCGGCTACATCTATTTCAAATACAGTCTTTTTTGCTGTTCACGGCGGTATGAACGATTATCTCGACGAATATGTTTATGATTATTCTTTTCCGTTAGAGATACCTCAGAAGTTCTTCTTTACCGCACATACACACATACCTTTTATATTTAAAAAAGGAGATAAAACCCACGCAAATCCCGGGTCGGTAGGTCAGCCGAGGGACCATGACCCGAGAGCTTCTTTCGCCGTTTTGGACAAGTCGGGCAATATTGAAATATTGCGTGTGGAGTATGACATCGACAAGACCGACTTCAATATGAAGAAAGCGGGGTTTCCTAAAGAATTTACGGAAAATCTATACAAAGGGATTAGAATAGGCGGATAGTTCAGATAGGAGAGTATTTTGGTAGTTACTGTAGCAATACCCTGTTACAAATCCGGTAAAACAATAAGGAATGTTGTCAGCCGTGTGCGTGAAGAGATAAAAAAGCGAAACGACGTTGATTATCAGTTTGTCCTGGTCAACGACGGTTCGGAAGACGGAACTTTTGAATGTATAGAACAGTTATGCGAGGAAGATAAAAAAATTACCGGCATCGATCTTTCAAAAAACTTCGGTCAGGAAACCGCAACACTCGCAGCTCTCCACTATGTCAAGGGCGATGTCTGCGTCTTCATGGATGATGACGGTCAGCATCCCGCCGAAGAGATATATAAGCTCGTCGATGCGGTGCTTGAAGGAAATGATATCGTCTATGGAAAGTTCAAGCACAAAAATCACGGTATAATAAAAAAACTGATGAGCAGGCTCCACGGTGCAATTTCCGAATTCAATGGGACAAAACCCAAAGGAATAAGCCTGAGCAGTTATTTTGCTTTGTCGAGATTTTCCGTTGATCAGCTGAAAAAGTATAAAAGCCCCTTTGTTTCAAGAGGCGGGTTTCTTTCGGAAGTTACAATAAAGGTTGTAAACGTGGACATTTCCATCCACAATGAGCGGATTTCCGGGAGAAGCAACTACACTATCAGAAAGCTTTTCTCAATGTGGATGTCGAGTTTTACAAACTTCACGATAAAGCCGATAAGGATTACTGCATCTTTCGGTATCATAATTGCACTAACCGGTTTTATTTACGGTTTAATCCTCATCGTCAGAAAGATTGTAAACCCCGATGTGATGCTCGGTTTTACATCCATTATGGCCGTAATTTTGTTTTTGGGCGGCATGATAATGGTAATGCTCGGTCTTCTCGGAGAATATATAGGCAGAACCTACATGACGGTCAGTTCCCTTCCACAATATGTCGTACGTCGGCAGTTGAATGCAGAAGAAAATTAGTACAGTCTAAAAAACCGGATGAAGCCATGGTTATTATTGACAAGAAAAAAATAAAAGATAGAAATTACCTCTTTACTCTTTTAATCCTGCATCTCGGAATCATCTTTTATTCCGCATCGGCAGTTTTTTTAAAACTCGCCGGAAAAGCTGAAATTTTTTCTTTCGGTTTTTTTCTTATGGCGGGTTCTTCGCTGACGGTTATGATGCTCTATGCTGTTATCTGGCAGTTTTCGCTTAAAAAGCTTCCGCTGTCAACCGCATATGCGAACCGTTCCCTTTCTATTGTATGGGGAGTGGTTTTCGGCATAGTCGTTTTCAAGGAGAGGGTTTCAATAAGCCTCGTCATCGGCGCCGCAATAATACTCGCCGGTGCGATTTTGGTGGTGACTTCGGATGAATGATTTGACTGCAAATCTTCTTATAATTATCGCAGGAGTATTTATCGCTTCATTTGCCCAAACTCTTCTCAAACGTTCCGCTATAGAAAAACACAAAAGTTCAATTGCAGCCTTTTTAAACTTAAAAGTTATCTCAGCCTATATTTTGATTGCGGCATCTATGGTTTTATCTTTCATTGGTCTTCGTAAAGTACCGCTCAGTTATACCCCTATACCTGAGTCGTTAGGCCAGATATTCGTATTGTTGTTCAGCTATCTTTTTCTCGGTGAATCCGTTTCAAAAAAGAAGATATTCGGGGTTTTTCTCATACTCGTCGGAATAATCGTAATTTACCTGTGATATACTTTGTTTGTGCTCATTATCAGCTGAACCATCTGTCGTTTTATTTTTCGTTTCGCAAAACATGGGCAAAATTTGAGATTATTTTGAAGACGCCGATTTATAAGTCCCCTAAGTGAAACCTGAGGGATTTTTATTTGTAAAGCAGAAATATTCTCACTAAATATCACAAATGTATATCTCAAATAACATGAATGGAATAAATATAGTTTTGGAAAGGGAAGAGTTGCAATGAAGACTCTCGAAATATTCGACACCACACTCCGCGACGGTGCTCAGACCGAAGGGATTTCATTTTCCGTATCCGACAAGCTTTCTATCGCAAGGACGCTTGATGAGTTCGGAATAAGATATATTGAAGGCGGTAATCCGGGTTCCAACCCAAAAGATATGGAATTTTTCAAATCAATAGACTCTAAATCTCTTAAAAACGCCACCCTTGTCGCTTTCGGCAGCACAAAAAGAAAGGGTGTTGCGGTAGAAACGGATGAGAATGTCATTTCACTTCTAGAAGCAAACACCCCTTCGGTTGCAATATTCGGAAAGGCCTGGGATTTGCATGTGAGCGAAATCCTAAGAACCACTCTGAAAGAAAACTTGGATTGCGTAGAAGAAACCGTACGTTTTTTTAAAGATAAAGGAAAAGAAGTCATATTTGATGCGGAGCATTTCTTTGACGGTTATAAGGACAATCCGGAATATGCCATAGAGGTTCTCAGGGCTGCCGAATCCGGGGGGGCTGATGTTCTTGTATTATGCGACACCAACGGCGGCGTGCTGCCAACACAGGTTTATCGCGCAGTAAAGACCGTATGTGATTATTTCCCCGGTATGCGTATAGGCATACACTGCCATAACGATACCGGTTGTGCTGTTGCCAATTCATTAATTGCAGTTAAGGCGGGGGCATGCCATGTTCAGGGTACCTTTGCCGGAATCGGCGAACGTTGCGGCAATGCGGATCTTTCCGTTATTATTCCTAATCTTCAGATTAAAGACGAATATCTTTGTGTTGAAAACGGATTGGAAAAATTGTCGGAAACGGTGATAAGAATATCAGAAATCTCAAATCTTTCAGTGCCTTCAAATAAGCCTTATGTTGGAGAAAGTGCATTTGCTCACAAAGGTGGAATGCATATTGACGGTGTTGATAAGCTTTCCAAATCTTTTGAGCACATTGATCCTTCCCTGGTTGGGAACAGTAGAAGATTTCTGCTTTCAGAAGTATCCGGTAGAAAAGCCGTTCTGCTGAAAATCAGAAAATTTGAGCCTGAGCTCACAAAAGACAGCCCGGAAACTAAGATTATTCTTGATACGTTAAAGGAGCTGGAATATGAAGGTTATCAATTTGAGGCAGCGGAAGCAAGTTTTGAACTGCTTGTAAAAAAGATAACCGGAAAATTCAAGCCTCATTTTGAGTTGAATATGTACAAAGCGACAAGTGAAAACCCTGCACCTGAGGGAGAGCAAAATTCAATTGCAATGGTGAAGATTATGGTGGACGGCAATGCTGAAACAACCGCATCCCCCGGAAACGGACCTGTAAACGCATTGGACCTCGCACTTAGAAAAGCGCTCAGCGTGTTTTATCCTCAGCTTTCGGATGTCCAGTTAATCGACTATAAAGTGCGGGTACTCGAAACCGATCAGACGACCGAATCCCGAGTGCGGGTGCTCATAGAAAGCACCGACAAAAACAGCAGTTGGGCTACCGTAGGCGTATCTACGGATATAATTGAAGCGAGTTTTATTGCTCTTGTGGATTCCCTTGAATACAAACTTTACAAGGAAAAATTATGATATGGATTTTAAAGAGTTCGTTTAAGATGCGGTTTAACAAGTTTATATTTGATTTTTAACCGGAATATATAAAACTCTATTGTGTAAAATTCAAAAGACGGCTGACGGGCAGTTGCCCGTCAGCCGTCTTTCACACGCTTGTTTCTAATTAATCCAAGTCTTCATATGACTCCAAAGCGGATTTTCTTATCGGTTTGCTGTCGCCGTGCTTTACCATCATCATAGTTCCCAACGAAAGCAATACAAATATGCTGCCGTAGGGGAATAATGTTTTATAACCGAAAAGATCAATAAATATACCTGAAAACATCGGTGTAACCGTCTGAG
>JAAYNJ010000016.1 GCA_012520915.1 Oscillospiraceae bacterium | reverse complement strand
ACGAGTATTTTAAAGACGTCTATTACTACGCCTTAAGTCTCGCAAAAAACAGGGAAACAGCCGAGGACATCACCTCCGAGACATTCTTTAAAGCAATGAATTCGCTCTCTGCCTTTAAAGGAAAGAGCGATATCAGAGTCTGGCTTTGCAGTATTGCAAAAAACAGCTATTTCAGTTATCTTCGGCGGTACAAACTTGAATCCGAGATTTCAAAACCGATTCCGGACAGCGGGTATGAGGATATCCAAATCAGAATAGAAGAAGCGGAACTCGAAGAGAACCTCAGGGTTCAAATAGATAAACTGAATTCTCCCTACAGAGAAGTTTTACTGCTTCGCGTATATCGCGAGCTGAGTTTTAAGAGAATTGCGGAAATCATGAAAAAAACCGAAAACTGGGCGTGCGTGACTTTTCATCGGGCAAAAAACAAGTTAAAGGAAGGACTTAAAAATGGCAATAAATAACTGTGAAATGGTTTGCGACCTTCTCCCCATATATGTCGAGGGTATGGCGAGCAAGTCGTCATCCGAATATATAGAAGGACATCTGAATGAATGCGCCTTTTGCAGAGGCGAGCTCGAAAAACTCAAAGAATCGGTCATAAAGGCCGAGGACGACAAGCTTGCGCTCAAAAAAATTCAGAAAAGGATAAGAAAACAAAAATCTCTCGCGGTGCTTTTGGCGGTTGCCGCTTCGATTATTGTGCTGATACTGGCATTCGGATATGTGACGGCTCCGCAATACCTCCCCTTTGAAGAGGGGCTTGTTTCCATAGATTACAACAACGGTCTGGTCATCGCCGAGGTGAATGACAAAACGGCCGGCTACAGCATAGAGACTTTCATTTATTCCGACGGCAAGCACAACAGCGTCGATTTATCGGTTTATACAAGCATACTCTCAAAATCGATACTGAAGAAAAGGAGCGAGAGTGTCGTGTTAAACCCCGGCGGAGAAAAGGTTGCCTCGGTCTACTATGTCGGAAACGACGGTAACCCCGACAGACTGATCTACGGACTCGAGCAAAACCCTTCGGGAGGCCGGATTTCCCTGCCGAGATTGGTCCTTGGGTATTATTTCATTATTTCCGCGCTGATTTTTATAATTTTACTGGTCGCAAGAATATTTTACAGAAAGCAGGAAAAACCCGCCCGGTTAATAGGCACCGCTCTTTTTATTCCTCTTTCCTATATGATTTCCCACCTGCTTGTAAAGGGATTTAATACCATTTCATTTACCGCAACCCGGGATTTCTTCCTAATAATGCTCGTTTCGGCGCCGGTATTCTTCGCATTGCTCATCCTCTCTAAAATCATAAATACCGCAATAAAAAAGTGACGGAATTTATCCGTTTTAAAATCCCTCTGAACACTCCCAAAAACAGAAGAAGCTGAATATCGCCAAACCGGCATCATCGCATTTTTGATGATGCTATTTCTTTGTTCTCTTTTACGCTTCGAAAGCAAATTTAAAATTAAACCATATAATTTTCCGAAATCTTGATATTTTAACAAAAAAGAGTTAGACTAAACTAATCAAAGGTTAGCCTTTGCTAACTTAGTCAGGATAACATAATTCCTGTCTCCTTTTCTTGACTCTGTTTACTATAAAATATTAATAGGGAGGATAAGACGTGATTGAGCTCAGTAAAATAAAAGCCGGACAGAAGGTAGTTGTTTCGGAAGTTAAAGGCGACAATCGATTTTTAAGCCGCATTACCTCTATCGGTTTGACAATCGGTTGCGAGATAAAAATGCTCTATAACGAGAAGAAGCTTCCTCTGCTCTTTTATGGGCGGGATACCGTGGTCGCTCTCAACAGGAAAGAGAGTGAGAATGTTTTGGTGGAGGTGATAGCATGACTGCAACATTAACAAATCAACCGACGATTGCCCTTCTGGGTCAACCGAACTCCGGAAAGTCCACACTTTTTAACGGTCTGACCGGCGCTCGTCAACGGGTCGGCAACTGGCCGGGAAAAACCGTTGAAAAAAAGGAAGGACATTATGACAGGAACGGTCTGCGCTATCGCGTCGTCGATCTGCCCGGCAGCTATAGCCTTTCCGCAAATTCCGAAGAGGAGATAATCACCCGGGACTATATCGCCTCCGGTCAAGCCGATGTCGTCTGTATTCTTGCCGACTCTTCCCAGCTGTCAAGAAGCCTTTTCATGCTCGCCGATTATGCCGGCATGGAATGTCCCGCAATACTTTTGTTGAATCTCATGGATATAGCCGAATCGCAGGGAAAATCCGTCGATGCGGAAAAACTCGAGAAAAAGTTGGGAATTCCGATAGTTCCTTTTGTTGCTGCCGACCGCAAAAAGTACGACGTTTTTTATGCTGCCGTCGAGCGCGCGTTAGATGAAAAAAAATTAGTAAATGCCGACTCTCTGTTGGAAAACTTTCATACTATCGAAAACGGAGTTTTCGAAAAGCTCCTCGAGCTGTTGCCCAACGAAGGACTCGAAAGCTACTCCGCTCATTGGCTTGCTATAAAGCTAATCGAAGGTGATATCGCAATTTTGGAAAAAATAAAAAGCACATTGTCGGAGGATAACTACCGGCAAATACAGTCGATTCTATCCTCTATTAAAAACGGCGCTTTGCACACGGGCGGGTGTAAATTTAAATGGGTTGACGAACTGCTTTCCGATACATTTGTCAAAAAACAGGAAAGACCGCTTCTTTCCAAGTTCGACCGTTTGGCAACTCATCGAAGATTCGGAAAGCCGCTTGCCATTCTGATTATTCTTCTGGGGCTTGTTGCCTCCTTCATCCCCGCTGCGCCGATTATGTTTGCCGGGGGACTTATACCTAAATTGGGGGAACCGATTGCAAACGCATTGTCCGCAATTAGCGCACCGCAGATGCTAACTGACTTTATCAACCATGTTATTTTAAATACTCTTTATTTTGCTGTAGCTATGATTGGCTTTGTCTTCGGCGTCAACCTCGTTTTCGGGTTTTTGGAGGAAATAGGCTATATGGCACGCGTCTCCTATGTCTTTGACGGTACTATGGCAAAATTGGGGTTGCAGGGCAAGGCGGTCATGCCTCTCGTTGTCAGCTTCGGTTGTACCATCGGCGGTGCAGCAGGCACGCGGGTCATTGATTCCTGGGCGCAGCGTGTTCTCACCATCGCGCTGGCATGGGTCGTTCCCTGCGCCGCAACCTGGGCTATTGTACCTGTGCTCTCTTCTCTGTTTTTCGGAGCGTGGGCTCCGTTGATTATCGTAGCCATCTTTCTCGTTGCAGGCATTCACATGATGATAACCGCAAAAGTTTTCGGTTCAAAATTAATCCGAGACGAAGACCGCGCGGGACTGATTATGGAACTGCCTCCCTATCACAAACCGAGATGGAAGGCTTTGTTTCGCTCTATTTTTGTTAGAACTTGGGATATTTTATCCAGAGCGCTCAAGGTTATCTTAATTGTTTCAACAGTTTTCTGGCTTCTCACATATAGTGCATCTGGAAGTCCCGACAAAACGCTGCTTTACCGTTTCGGTCGTGCTATTGAGCCGGCAACAATAATATTCGGCTTTACCTGGCAGACCTTCCTCGCCTACCTTGCCTCCATGCTCAGTAAAGAGGCGGCTTTGGGTGTTTTAGGTACGTTGTATTTGGGCGCCGGAACCCTGTTCTCCGCGACAGTAGGTTCCGGAGGAGAGATGGCCGCCGGCCTCAGCAGCGTGTTGCTCACATCGCTTACCCCTCCGACAGCTCTCGCCTTCATCTTTGCGGTAACCTTCAATGCTCCCTGTCTCATGGCAATTACTTCAACCTATCAGGAAACACGGTCGTTGAAGTGGACTTTGCGCATTTTGGGATACTATTTTGCCACTTCTTTGATACTTGCTTTTCTCGCTTATCACATTGCAAGTCTGATTTTTTAGACAGGGGACGAATTATGTTCACAAAATTTATACGGTTGATGAATAACGGAAAAAGCCGCTCTCTGTTTGAAATATCCGAGCTGTTGGGAATTTCACCTGAAACCGCGGAGGCATTTATCGAGTATCTTTCCAGAAAAAAGATGCTGTCGAGGGTTATATACAACGCCGAAGAGCTCTGCGGCTCAAACGGCTGCAGTCATTGCTCGGGCTGTAAAGGGTGTGATAAAAGTCAATCCGGCAAAAACGTCCCAAAAATTTGGGAGTTAAACAAAAAGCTTAACTGATATCTATTATTTTAAATGAACAAGTCGCAATCAATAAATCCGATGTAAAGACGGTTTTTAAAACAGTAGAAAAAATCGGATTGTATTTAATAATGTAAGGAAAAAAATGAAAGCTGATTATAAAAACTGGGTACCTAAAGGTCTGCTGTATTTGTTGGGACTTTTTGCACTTCTGTTATATTCGATAACGATTCTCCTGCTGTGTGCGACGATTGACAGTAATACAAAAGTTCTGTCGGCTGTTTTGTCTCTTGCCGTTGCGATTCTGTTAACGGCGATTTTCCTTCATATGTTCAGAATGTACCGTGCGTTTTCCTATAACGGCAACCGCAAACTCTCAAAACAAATTGTTGACGGACTCGCAGGCTGTATTGATATTCCGGAGAACGGTCTTGTGCTGGATGTAGGATGCGGCAGCGGCGCTTTAACCATAGCTTTGGCAAAAAGAAATCCGACGGCTAAAGTCATCGGCATAGATCGCTGGGGCAGGGAATACGCTTCCTTCTCTAAAAACCTTTGTGAAAACAATGCGAAAGCGGAAGGCGTTCAAAACACGGAGTTTATAAGCGGCGATGCCGTCAAGCTGGATTTTCCCGATGAAGTATTCGATGCCGTAACCAGCAACTATGTTTATCACAACATCATCGGCATAAACAGAGATGATCTTCTTATGGAAACCCTTAGGCTGTTAAAGAAGGGCGGGCGTTTTGCAATTCACGATATTTTTTCCGAAAGCAAGTACGGAAATATGCCGGTTTTTATAGAGAGATTGAAAAAAATGGGTTATGAGAATGTCAAACTTGTGGACACTACGAACGGCATTTTTATGACAAAAAAAGAAGCCTCAATGTACAACCTCCGCCATTCGGCAATCCTTTACGGAAAAAAATGATATTGCAGTGAATACAACCTTTATTCAAGGTCGGGATAATATAAAGACGAAGGGAGCATCGAATAATAACCTTGACATTAAAAATGTTTGAGTTTGCTCTCGGAATGGTTGGAATAACGAACTATCAGTCCTTGCCAACACAGTATGGCATATCCTTATTCTATTCTGTTAAGGTGTAAATTAATGACAAAAGAAGTTTACGATATCGGCGGTATGCACTGTGCGGCCTGTTCAAGCGCGGTGGAGAGGGTTACCCGAAAACTGCCGGGAGTCGAGAGCAGCGACGTAAACCTGCCGTTGAACCGACTCACAATAATTTATGACGAAGAAAAGACCAAAGCTGAAGATATAATAGCAAAGATAGAGAGGGCGGGCTTTTCCGCAACCATCCGAAGAGATGAAGAAAAGCCTTTTGCATCCCTGGCATCCGGCATCTCTTCCGAAGCGGAAGATGGTCTTACTCGGGAAAAGAGGTCGCTTACAGTTTCGGTTATCTTTGCCGGACTATTGCTTGTAATATCCATGGGACATATGATTGTACCGAACTTCCCTCTTCCGGATATAATCTCCCCGAAAACCCACCCCGTTAATATGGCAATTCTTCAGCTGGCGCTGAGTGTTCCGGTACTGTTCCTTGGAAGGAAGTTTTTCACACGCGGCTTTTCTTCCCTTTTAAACCGCAATCCTAACATGGATACACTTGTCGCCCTTAGCGCAACCGCTTCCTTCATATACAGCCTGGTAACCACTTTTCTTATTACCGATAATCCCCATCTTGTTCACAACCTCTATTATGAATCCGCCTCCGTCGTGGTGGCGCTGGTTTCCGCAGGCAAATACATGGAGGCAAAGAGCAGCGAAAAGACCAAAGGGGCGATAATAAAACTAATGGAGTTAGCTCCTGAAACGTCGATTTTAGTAGATGAAGACGGGAAGGAGCAGATAGAGGTTCCTTCTGAAACCGTGAAAGTCGGTGAAACGGTGCTCGTAAAGCCCGGAGCCCGCATTCCGCTTGACGGCATTGTCATTTCGGGCGTCGGAAGCGTCAACGAGGCTATGCTCACAGGGGAGAGTTTGCCTGTAAGCAAGAGCGAAGGCAGCACGGTTATCGGGGGCAGCGTAAATGTCGACGGTGTGTTGTATGTTAGGGTTACACGCATAGGCGAGGATACCACGCTTTCGCAGATAATAAGGTTTGTAGAAGACGCGCAGGGCAAAAAAGCGCCCATATCAAAAGTCGCAGACAAAGTGTCGGGAGTGTTTGTACCGATAGTTATAGCGATAGCTATCATTGCTGCTGTCGTATGGCTTTTTGCCGGAAAGGATTTTGCATTCGCTATCAGAATATTCACCTCCGTTCTCGTAATCGCCTGTCCCTGTGCCATGGGGCTCGCAACCCCCATGGCTGTAATAGTCGGCACGGGACTTGGCGCATCTCAAGGCATACTCATACGCAGCGGAGAGGCTTTAGAAACAACACATAAAGCGGGGGTGGTCATTCTCGACAAGACCGGCACCGTAACCGAAGGAAGACCCGCGGTAACCGATATACTGGCGGAAAACGAACAGTTGATGATGAAGACGGCATATGCTCTCGAAAGACTCTCCGAACACCCTCTCGCAAAAGCGGTATGTATCAAGGCAGAGGAAATGGGAATCTTCGAAGCGATACCGATTACCGACTTCGAGAATGTGGGCGGTCGTGGTCTTTCGGGTTTTGATGCGCAAATGCGTCGTCTTTTGGTCGGAAATACGGCGTTCATGGAGGAGATGGGCGTCGAGATATTGAAATACAAAAGAGAAGTAGAATCGCTTCAGTCCATGGGCAAAAGCATAATCTGTATTGCAGCGGACAGCAAAATTCTGGGAATAATCGGAGTCTCCGACAGACTTCGCGGAACCTCCAAATCGTCGATAGAAAAACTCAGGTCTATGAGAGTTAAAACGGTTCTGCTTACCGGCGACAACCGCGCTGCTGCGGAACACATCGGAAAAGCCGCTGGAGTGGACGAAATTGTTGCAGAGGTGTTGCCTACCGAAAAGGCGTATGTCGTAAAACGATATCAACAGTCCGGAGAAATCGTAATGATGGTCGGCGACGGAATAAACGACGCGCCCGCTCTCGTTCAGGCAGATGTAGGTTGTGCCATAGGGAGCGGAAGCGATATAGCGATAGATTCCGCGGACATCGTACTTATGAAATCGGATCTTTCCGATGTGGCGAAGGCGATAAAATTAAGCCGCCTCACCATAAAAAATATAAAGCAGAATCTCTTTTGGGCATTTTTCTACAACACATTGGGCATACCGATTGCGGCAGGTCTGCTATATCCTTCTTTTAATATTTTGCTCTCTCCCATGTTCGGAGGGCTTGCAATGAGCCTCAGTTCCCTATTCGTCGTCAGCAATGCATTGAGACTGAAAACAAAAAAAATATAACCGCTTTAGAATCTAAGGTATAAAAATTTCTTTAGCGACAATATATTTAACCTCAATCAAATTTTTGGATAAATACAAACTGGTAGGAGAAAACCTATATGAAGACACTAAAGGTAGAACAAATGCACTGCATTAACTGCGTAAACAGGATAAGTTCGGCTTTCAAAACCGAGAAAATCGGTTTCGAGATAAGCTTGGAGAATCGAATAGTCCGGGTGGACGACGGCAAAGTGAATTTGGCGATAGAGCTGCTCGACGATCTCGGATTCGATGCAGTTTTAGAATAATTTCTATGACAAACTCTGCAGGTTTCTGAAATGAAAGATAGTATAACTATGGTCGAACGAAAAGACAGCATCCGCAACGCCTATCGGCATATCGGCAGCAACGGTTTTTATGACGGTATGATAACCTGTTCCACCTTTCTCGGCAGGGTCGTCAGCCGCCTGGTTTGGGATATGAATGCGGATGATTGTGCGGAATATCAAACCCGGGCTCTTTCCGGTATTCCCGAAAGGTTTTCGGGACGGTTGCTGGAGGTTCCTGTCGGAACAGGTATTCTGACCATGCCGGTCTATCAGACACTTCCCGCTGCAAAAATCACCTGTGTCGACTACTCACCTGACATGATGGCTCAAGCCGAGACAAAAGCGAAACGGCTGGGGCTCAAAAATATCGTCTTTAAACAAGGAGATGTGGGCAATATGCCGTTTGAGGATTGCAGTTTTGATGTGGTGGTTTCGCTCAACGGTTTTCATGCCTTTCCCGATAAGGAGGCGGCATACAAAGAAACTTTTCGCGTGCTTAAAAACGGCGGTATATTCTGCGGATGTTTCTATGTAAAGGGTTTGCGAAAACGAACCGATTGCATTATCCGTAGTATCTATCAGCCGATGAAGCTTTTCGTCCCGCCCTACGAAACAAAGGACAGTCTGAAAAACAGACTTAAAAGCATCTACGCCGATGTAAATATTAGCAATGTCAAGGGAATCGCCTGCTTCGTCTGCCGAAAAGCTTCCACTCCTGAACAGAATTAATTCGTTTTATATATCAGACAACATCCGACTTTCCCGTTTTTTATTTGTATACTTTAGGATTCGGCAATTGTGTTCACTTTCATAAAAGGAGAGGTCATTTATAATGGAGCAGGTGTACTGTCAGAAAACCATCGACAATTATGATAGAATTGCGGATGAAAGCGAAGAAATCGCCGAAGAACGCTATCCTTCGTGGGAAGAATTCCTCTTGCCATATTTAGAGCGGGGCAATCATATTTTAGACCTTGGTTGCGGAACCGGTCATTACAGCGCGGTTTTTCAACAACTTGGCTTTCAGATCAGTGCTCTAGATGCTTCCCTATCCCTTTGCCGAATCGCCTCCGAAAAACTAGGTATCCCGGTTAGAAATCTCCGCTTCGACCAGCTGACGGATTTGGCTTTATATGATGCTGTCTGGGCATGTTGTTCTCTTCTACACATACCGAGTTTTGCGATGCCGGATGCGTTTTCACGCATTACAGCTGCACTTAAACCCGGTGGATATCTTTATGCAAGCTTTATGGAGGGCGAAGAAGAAGGGTACCGCGAGCAATTGGGTTCATACATGACGAACATGACGGAACAGAATATGCGAACACTTGTTTCCTTTCTCCCTGAACTACAGATTATTGAAATAAAAAGAACGCCCTGTTTATACAAAGAGGGCGGAATGTGGATACATTTTTTGATGAACAAGGCGCTGAGGACGGATACAGATGAAAGGTCGCAGACGGAAAAGAACAGTAATCAAAACGACTCTGCTTGATGCGGAAAAATCAGAGGTGTTTTTCAGGTTGCAAAAACTTAAAACGCTGCAATATATTGCCGCGCCGTATGCGAGATTTATTCCCGTTGATAAAAAACAGGTTAAGTGGGTTGAGGGTTCGGTATTTAACTTTCGGTTTTACCTCTTCGGTTTTATTCCGCTGGGCATCCATACTATTAATGTCCTGTACAGCTGTAGGGACTCCGGCATCTGCACCAAAGAACATAATGCTCATATACCCGTTTGGGATCATCGGATTTATCTCGAGTCGGTTGACGGAAAGAGAACGCGTTATACCGACGAGGTGGAGATCGAAGCGGGTTGGAAGACTCCCTTTGTGGCGCTGTGGGCAAAGGCGTTTTACAGCCACAGACAGCGCAAATGGAAAAAACTTTTGTCAACTTCCGATTGACAAAAGTTTGAGTCTTGCGAAACATTTAAACAAAAGCCACTCTTTGCACTCGTCCATGTGTTTTATCATAGATATTAAAGACCGTTTAAAAGAGCCGTGATTTCATCATAGGTTTTTTTTGATGCTTTATTTATCCTTGCAATCCCGTAACAATGGGGCATGTCGGGCTCCAGATGAATACGATAATCCGCCCCCGCTCTTTTAAGCGACTCCTCGTATATGGATGACGCATAAGCGAGACTTTCCGTTTCCGCAAAATAAAGCAAAATCTTTCCTGCGTTTGTGAAATCACCGTGAGCAGTATGAGTCAGCCAGTGTTCGAGGTCTTCTCCCCCTTTGTTAATATATCCGAAAGCTTCCACCCATTCCACGGGAACAAAGGGGTCCAGCCCCCGATATCTTTCAAGAATTTCTCTTTCCGCCGGGTTCGCCGGAACATGTCCGGGAGAGAGAGCTATCGTCAAAGCCGGCATGGGAAGGGCCTTTTTATAAGAATTGTTCCACGAGATCATGGTCATTGCCGCCGTCCCCCCGAAGGAGAGTCCGACAACCCCTATTCTTTCGGGCGGGTATTCGTCCAGCATGGCTCTATAGCTCTCAAAAATCATCGCATGTGTCTCTCTTATTGAACAGACGGTTGAGGGCGGGTAGAAAGGATAATAGATTTCCGCCTCCACCCGCTTAAGAAGCTTTTTAGCGAGGAATAGCTGGGCGCGACAGTAGTCATACACCCCTCCCCCTCCGCATATATACAGGACGGCTCTATCGGTTTTACTGTTCTTCCTTTTCATACGGAGACAGGGATAGCTTCCCTTACCGGTTTGAATTTTTTTGACCTTATAGTCTGTCCTTCTGCTCTTCGGCAGTCTGAAGTGCCGTTTTTGATTGTGCTTTTTAGCATGCGCAAAAATCTCGTCGACATCTTTAGCCGGCGGGTTTAAATAGTGCATCAGCCACATCGCAGCCATTATGATTTTATTGCTGATTTTCATGCGGGTTCCCCTTTTAAAAGCGAGAGACATGGTCACATCGAATACCGCTTAAAAGCTTTTCCTCCCTCAGCCTGTAAATTCTGTCCTCACCTGTGTTGAATGACCGAAAAACTGTAAGATAATCAGGATATTGTCTTTACAAAATGTCCGGCATATACTCCTCGAACAGTTAGATGTTCTCCGAATCAACATTTGAAATCGTCTCGTCGGGAGTGAGAACACACTGTCTCGCAATAGCCCGAAAGCCAAAGATAGCCGATTGCGTTCACCGCAGGAGAGATTGCGGCTTAGTTCGGCTACCTTCCGGCTCGTTTCCTCAAGGATAGATAAAACTGTTTATATACTTTATTTATAATTCTTTCATCGTCCGTCCCGGTTTAAAAGAGAAAAATCTATTTGAGCCAACCGCTAAAATAAAATTTGACAGGTCTGTGCTTGCTGTTTGTTAATTCAGATACGAGTGTATAACACTTTAAAGCATTGAAAATATTCGATTCTCTAATATCTAATTTATCAAAATAAAACAAAGACTGTTAAAAATTATATTTGATTTCCCTTTTGCTATTAATCCTATCTTAATATCGTTTAGATGCGAGGAGAAAGCTGTCGGTAAGGAAGGAGAGAAAATTAACTGTAAAGAGAGTGAAAATTGTGGCTAAATTAGTTTCTGTCTTACCGACAGCTGCTTCGATGAATTGTCACTTCAAAATGCTTAACAAAAAGAAAATTGTTTTATCGAATAGGGGTGGAAAAAGCGGTAATTCTTAATGTTCAGCTTCTGAAGCAGCATAGCATGGTAATCTCCTCTGACCTGTAAAGGTCATCTGATGGTCCATGCAGTTAGCCTTTGCTAACTACATTAAAAGAATAATATCATGTTCGCTTAGAAAAGTAAAGTGTAATTTTCATTTTTTGTAAAACAAATTACCAAAAATGTATTTTTAGACCTGAAATTTATTTGAGAAATTTTCATAGTTAATTTTCAAGGCTCTTTTAGCAACCTCAGTTAGTAAACCTTCTGCAGATATGAAAAAAATTTATATTTTAACAGAAAACACTTGACAATTCACTTGAGTTAGCTTATGCTAACCATTAGTTAGCAAAGGCTAACTAATGAATTTTAAGTAGGTACTGTACATGAGAGAGGCCTTTGAAAAACTTATAGTGCATCATACATCGGCAACTTTAAAGGGATACAAAGCAGGAAGTCTCTTTACCTATCGTCCTTCCGGCTTTAATGATTTTCAGACAGTCCTTTCATCATTGGACAGAGCATTTTCGGATAAAGGTGTACGTATCTGCATGATAGACAGAAAGAAAGGCGCAAGGCAGATTTTCGTATACAGACCGAAAATGATTGAAGCCATGTTAGACGATTGCGACCTTAGATGTTTTCTCTGCGGTTTGGGTTATCCTGTGGACGAAGGACACGAGGCAAACATTGCTCATCTGCTTAAAAAAATGGAGGAAAACAACACCTTCCCTCACGAGCTCGGCCTGTTTTTAGGATACCCTCTTGAAGATGTAACGGGTTTTATCGCAAACAAAGGTAAAGGCTATACTCTCTGCGGTCTCTGGAAGGTATATTCCCAACCTGAAAGGGCTCGTGAACGTTTCGATTTATTTAAAAGATGCCGGGAACACTGTCTTGAATGTTTTCGGCAGGGACAAAGTGTTTTGCAGCTGATTTATGCTGACTGACATATAAAAACAAGGAGGTTTATTTAATGTCCAAAATTGCTGTGGTTTACTGGAGCGGAACCGGCAACACCGAGGCGATGGCTGAGGAGATTGCCAAGGCCTGTAACGCGGATTTGTTTCAATCGAGCAAGTTTAATGTTGATTTTGTTTCCGACTACGACGCAATAGCCTTCGGATGTCCTTCCATGGGAGCGGAAGTTCTGGAAGAAGACGATTTTGCCCCAATGTTCGACAGCGTCAAGGGAAAGCTGTCCGGCAAAAAAGTCGCACTCTTCGGATCCTATGACTGGGGCGACGGCGAGTGGATGCGAAATTGGCAGGCAGAATGTGAAGAACTTGGCGCGGTGATGGTTGCCGAAGGGTTGATTTGTCATCTGACTCCGGACGAAGAAGGGCTTGCAGCCTGTCGCCGATTGGCGGAAAAGCTGACTTCATAATAAACAATAGACCACTCCCCTGTTGCGCCTTGTATTCAAGGCGCAACTTTCTTTTTTAATGTTAAGGCGCATTTTACATGGATCAAAGATTATCCGTCAAAAATGGATTTATATATTTAATAATGTCGGACTTAGTATCACTTTGAATCGGTAGAAGATACATCAAACTGCCGATTAAAACTATTACAAAGGAGAAAACATGAAAAACAAGATTGTTATAATGCTTGCAATTCTGCTTGTTGTAAGCGGATTGACGGCGTGCAAAACCGACAAACAACCCGGACCCCTTAAATTGGTGGCAACCACCACCATGCTGGCCGACCTTGCGGAAAATATGGGTAAAGGGCGTCTCGAGGTAACAGGTTTAATGGGTCCGGGTGTCGACCCGCATTTGTATAAGGCCGGCGCAGGTGATGTTGATCTCCTGCAACATGCGGATATCGTCTTAATTAACGGGCTTGATCTGGAGGGAAAAATGGGGGATGTGTTGGAATCTCTTAAAAAGAACGGTCGCAAAGTCATCAGCCTGGAGGACGGTCTTGACTCAAGTCGACTTCTGCGTGACGAAGAAAATCGGGATATTTTTGATCCGCATGTATGGTTTGATGTTTCTTTGTGGCAGGATGCCGCAAGATATGTCTGTGGCAGGTTGTGCGAACTGGACAAGGACGGAGAAAATATCTACCGAGAACAACTCGATTTGTATATCACGGAGCTTGAAGAATTGGATGACTACATCAAAATTCGTGTTGCCGAACTTCCGGAAGATATGCGCGTATTGGTTACCGCACACGACGCTTTCCAATATTTCGGGCACGCTTACGGCTTTGAGGTAAAGGGGCTTCAGGGAATAAGTACGACAACCGAAGCGGGCACCGGAGATATGATTGAGCTTGCCGACTTTATTGCCGAGAGGCGCATTCAGGCCATATTTATAGAAACATCAATTCCTCCCCGCAACGTTGAGGCTTTGCAGGCGGCAGTGAACTCCCGAGGCTTTGACGTAAAAATCGGCGGAGAACTGTATTCGGATTCTCTCGGCGATGCTCAAAGCGGA
This sequence comes from Oscillospiraceae bacterium, assembly GCA_012520915.1. Classification (GTDB taxonomy): domain Bacteria; phylum Bacillota; class Clostridia; order Oscillospirales; family Ruminococcaceae; genus WRIP01. Next base: position 18,196 of record JAAYNJ010000016.1, on the reverse strand, counting down.
CACGACAGCTACATCGCTACTTTTCGCGCAAATATAGATACCATCGTCGAATCGTTAAAATCGGAAGGATGAAAAACTGTCAACGAAAAGAAAAGTATAAATGTTTTGGGAACTATGTAAAAGAATAAGAGGTGGAATAAGTGAACTGTTTTTTAGACATATTAGGTAACTATGTATTTGTGAATTCCCGAGGTTTAGATTTAAATATCGGCGGAGAGCTATATTCGGGCTCTCTCGACGATACTCAAAGCAGTTCCGACAGCTTCATAACTACATCTCTCAACAATGTCGACAACATCGGCGAAAAGAACAACGAGATAAAAAGAAAAAATGTTTTGGAAATTGAAGATTTGACTGTAGCCTATGCTGAAAACCCGGTACTTTGGGATGTTGATTTAAATATTCCGGAGGGGCAATTGGTTGCCATCCTCGGACCGAACGGGGCGGGAAAAACCACTCTTATTAAATCCGCTCTCGGGCTTGTTCCGAGGATTAGCGGCAGAATCCGATTCTTCCCGTCAGATAGAGAAAAACCCGCCACCGACATTGCTTATGTTCCACAAAGCGAAAGTGTGGAATGGGATTTCCCCGCCACGGTACTTGATGTGGTACTGATGGGTCGGTATGGACATCTCGGCTGGATCCGCAGACCACGAAGCGAGGATTATGAAATAGCGCGGGATATGCTTCGAAAGGTAGGTATGATGGACTATTCCTCGCGACAAATACGCCAACTTTCCGGCGGTCAGCAACAACGTGTATTTTTAGCTCGGGCACTTGCACAACAGGCCGATTTATATCTGATGGACGAACCCTTTAAGGGGGTGGATGCCCGAACGGAGCTTGCAATTGTAGATTTACTGCGCAATATTCAAGCTCAAGGCAAAACCGTTGTGGCAGTTCATCATGACCTGCAGACTGTAAAGGAATACTTTAATTGGGTTGTTCTGCTCAATATCCAAGTAATTGCCTCCGGACCGATGAGGGATACTTTTAATGAAGAAAATGTCCGTTTGACCTATCGGAGAACGGAACCTGCAAAGAGAGGGGGTAAAAACAGGTGAAGGGATTATTAAGTTTACTCGGAGACTATACATTCCGCGTGGTTTCGCTGGGAGCCGTGCTGATGGGATTGATAAGCGGCTTGATTGGCAGCTTTTCGGTTCTGGAGCGCCGGAGTTTGCTTGGAGATGCCGTTTCGCATGCGGCGCTTCCGGGAGTAGTATTGATTTTTTTACTCACCGGCAGTAAAAGCACGGAAGCTTTAATGTTCGGCGCTACCCTTTCCGGTTTAACCGCCACCTTTATGATACTCGGTATAATCCGTTTTTCTCGCATTAAGTTCGACAGCGCTCTTGCCTTGATAATGTCGACCTTCTTCGGATTCGGTCTCGTTTTGTTGACTTATGCTCAAAAACAGCCCAATGCTGCTCAGGCAGGTCTCGATCGTTTCATCTTCGGTCAGGCATCCGCCATGCTTAATAGCGATCTCTACATTATGCTGATTGCGGGTTCGGTATTACTGGCGTTGACATTGATGTTTTGGAAAGAAATAAAACTGTTCATTTTTGATCGTGAGTATGCGCACACTTTGAGATTTTCGCCTCGAAAAATGGATATCCTGCTGTCTGCAATGACCGTCACGGCGATTATAGTAGGGCTTCAGACCGTAGGGGTGATATTAATGAGCGCCATGTTGGTAGCGCCGGCAGCGGCGGCTCGTCAGTGGACAAACCGTCTGTCGGTGATGGTGGTATTGTCCTCCTTTTTGGGCGGTATTTCAGGACTTATAGGTACACTTATCAGTTCTTTAACGGTTAAAATACCCACAGGTCCCGCAATTGTCGTGGTGGCAAGCACATTTGTGATAATCAGCATGCTGTTCGCTCCCGGCAGGGGTATTATCTCAAGGCGTTGGCATCGAAAAAAAGCAGTAAAAACATATCAAAAGGAGGGTTGAGAATGTCGGCGGCTTTTGAAATTCAGCTGATCGCGGCGTTAGTCGCTGTTGCTTGTGCTCTGCCCGGCGTTTTTCTCGTTTTGCGTCGCATGGCTATGGTATCCGATGCCATCACTCATACCGTTTTACTTGGGATTGTGACGGGTTTTTTCCTGACGCGCAACCTGGAATCCCCGATATTGCTTGTCTGCGCATCTCTGACGGGTGTTTTTACCGTATGGCTGACCGAATTGGTTTACAAAAGCAAACTCATCAGCGAAGATGCTTCCATCTGCATAATCTTCCCTCTTTTATTCTCTATTGCCATCATCCTGATTACCCGTTACGCCGGAAACGTTCACCTCGATACAGACTCGGTGCTGCTGGGAGAATTGGCCTTTGCACCTTTCGACCGGCTTTACGTTATGGGCAGGGATATCGGCGCAAAAGGCATATATATTTCCTTCGCCCTGGTGGCTATAAACCTCGTGTTCATCCTGCTGTTTTACAAAGAATTGCAGCTGGCAACCTTTGATGCGAATTTAGCGGCTGCCTTGGGTTTTGTTCCGGGCATAATACATTATCTTCTGATGGGGCTGGTATCATTGACTACGGTCGGCGCTTTTGAAGCGGTGGGGTCAATCTTAGTAGTTGCTTTCATGATCGGTCCCCCCGTTACCGCATATTTAATGACAGATAATCTCAAAAAGATGATTGTCCTCTCAGCCGTCATCGGTCTGTTCAATGCAATATCAGGCTACCATTTGGCAACATGGAAAGATGTCTCCATTGCAGGCAGCATGGCTGTGATGACAGGTTTCACATTCCTAATCGTTTTTCTATTTGTACCAAGGCGCGGTTTGATTAGTGTACTTATCCGCAGGTACAGACAACGCTACATTTTCGCAGAAAAAACGCTGATGTTTCATCTGTGGCATCATGAAGGAACTCCAAAAGAAGAGGAAGAGGCTCTTTATAAAACCATCCGCTTGCATATGCATTGGGATAAAAAGTTTGCAGAGCGCGTTGTAAAAAAGCTGCTATCAGACGGCAGGGTCATCTTGGAGGGAAATCTTCTTAAACTCAGTGAGAAGGGGCGTCAGGAAAGTCGCCGTGACCGTCGTGAGTTATTGGGATAAGTGTCGGTTTTAAAATACACCTCCATACACCAGCTGCAGATTAAAAAACGGATTCCGGCTATGGTTTAAATTTATTAGGATTCAGTATATTTTTCTCTGTAATAACGTGTTATAATTAAATTGGTTAGTTGGAGCTAACTAATTGGAGTATTTTGTGGTGATTCGAATTTATGAAATTGCTTTATTTTTTTGACGAATATATAAAACCCCGTGTCAGTAGAGGGCTGAAATTCTGCAACCCGACAAATTCCGGTATTTTAACCGAACGGATTTCCTGTATCAGGCAGAACGATGTAAATATCTGGTTTTATAATAAAAACGGCACTGTAATAGCCTTTGATTCCGGACATCTTAATTTTCCCGGGCTTGATGCCGAGTTTGCAAAAATTAAAGTCGATCCGTTGAGAATAGAATATCTTTTCTTAACCCACGCCGATGTAGATCACGCCGGCGGCGTTGACATATCCGGGAATAACATCTTTCCCAACGCCCGAATCCATGTGGGAAAGGAAGAGGAGCAATACCTGAAGGGAGAGATGCACAGAATAACAAAGTTAAAGTTTATTAAAATTAAAAACTGCGTTCGTTTGAAGGAAGGATACCGCCTCATAGAAGACGGAGAAATTTTTTGGATTGACAAAATCAAGGTCGAGGCGATTCATGTTCCGGGTCATACTTTGGGGCACTACTGTTATTTGATCGATGAAAAGGTGCTGATAAGCGGAGATTGTCTCGCAATTAATCAAAATGGCGGATACGCTTTTTTTGACTTTTTTACACAATTCCCGGAAATGAACAAAAAATCACTGGAACGTCTCGAAAAACTTTTATCCGATAAAAATATCGAGTCGGTCTGTAGCGGTCACAGCGGTTTCAGAACCGATATCGAAAAACTCTTTGCCTTTAGAGAACAATCGGCGACATTCAGCCGTTCAAACCCTTTTGACAAAGAAGCGCCCCGGGACTTTACAAAATATTAACGGATTCCGCTCTCAAGTCGATTTTAAGCCGACTATTCCCTATTCCCCGTGACTTTTGAGCCCTATATTTCGAAAAAACGCATTTGTTATTAGCCGTATACGAAAGGATATATTAATACAATGCGGAAATTTGAAGGTGTAGCGAACACATTATTCGTTCCGCTTGTGGCAAGAATAAATATTTCAAAAAAGTTTCCCGAATATTTTTTTGACTCGAAGGCGATTGAGCTGGAATCCTTTCTGCCGGAATCCGCTGATAAGGGTTCTTCGGAATACAGCGACATGGCTTCCGCTTCAAGATACTACAATATGGATATCATAGTGAACTCATTTGCCAAGAAGCATTCCCCCTGCAACCTCGTCTATCTCGGGGCGGGCCTTGACACTGCATATGACCGTCTGAACGAAAAGTTTACTTTCGCCCGCTGGTACATGGTTGATCTGCCGGAGGTTATAAGAGCGCGAAAAGCGGTTTTCGACCAAAGGGAGGGCGAAGCTCTTGTACCCGGGGATATGTTTGTTTTGGAATGGGTACGGGAAATTGACACATCGCTTCCGTCTCTGCTTGTCATATCCGGTGTATTCCAATACTTTCACGAAGAAGTCGTCGTTTCCTTTATAAAAAGTTGTAGAAAGATATTTCCGAAGGGAGAAATAATTTTTGACGCTACAAATCAAAGCGGGCTAAAGTTTACCAACCGCTTTATAAAACGCACCGGCAATTCCGATTCCTTAATGTATTTTTCAGTCGATGACGGACGAAACTTCGCCGGCAAATGCGGTGTTGAATTGCTCGAAGAAATGACCTTCTTTGCGGATGCCTTGAAAATGCTCGGCAGGAAACTTCATTTATTGACAAGAATTATTATGAAAGTTACCGAGAAGAAGAGGAGGTTGATGATTTTCCATTTGAAGCTGAATTAACCGTCTTCACCCACGACCAACAAAATAACCGAAACACAAAATCCACGTTTTCAGGCTCAGCTTGAAACGAGATTTTTTGTTTTCAACATTTTTTAATTAGGTGTTGACTTAATTAAATTTAGTCATTATAATCTGATTAGGTAAGCATCTAATTAAATTGCGGAGGATTATCATGGATAAAAATAAGGTTCTTAAAGCTATCGCCGACGAAACACGAATGAATATTTTAAAATTGCTTCTTAAGCATAATTACTGTGTCCGGGCTTTGGCTGACGAGCTCAATCTGACCGAGGCAACCATTTCCCAGCATCTTAAGGTGTTGCGTGAAGCAGGACTGCTTGTCGGAGAAAAGCGCGGATATTTTATGCACTATGTCGTCGAGCGTTCGGTATTGCATGAACTGGCAAAAGAGATTACGGCTTTGGCTGAAATCGAATACGAAGCCTGTCAGCCGGAAAAACGCGGGGATTGTCCCGCCGAGGAAAAGCCTGAATGCTCCAAAAAGGGCAAATGCAGCGACGAGGTCAGGGAATTCTGTCACGGAAAGGGACACGGCAAGGGAGAATAACTTTAATGGGAATGGTCAGCGTCAAAAATCTGAAAAAAGACTACGGTAACTTCACCGCTGTGGATGATATCTCTTTTGAGATCAACAAAGGTGAAATATTCGGTTTTTTAGGGCCGAACGGTGCAGGAAAAACTTCCACAATCAATATGATTATCGGTTTGTCCCGACCTACCGCAGGCGAGATTGCGGTTGACGGGATAGATGTAAAAAGTCAAACGAAAAAAGCGCAGGCAATTATGGGCATCGTTCCGGATGAGAGCAATCTTTACAATGAAATGGACGGGTTTGAAAACCTTTGTTTTTCCGCTTCGCTGTATGGAATGCGCAAGGAGGAAAGAGAACCGCGTGCCCGTCAGCTTCTGAAGCAATTTCGTCTGAATGATGCGGGAAAACGGCCTTTTAAAGCTTACTCAAAGGGAATGCGCCGAAAACTGACTATTGCTGCGGCGCTTATCCACTCTCCCCGGGTTCTGTTTCTTGACGAGCCGACAACCGGGATTGATGTCGAGAGTTCGCGACAGATAAGGGAGATGATAGTTGAGCTTAAAAAACAGGGCACTACCATTTTTCTCACAACACACTATATCGAGGAGGCCGAGCGCATCTGTGACAGGATAGCATTTATAGCAAAGGGACAAATCGTTGCGTCGGGTACCCTTCCTCAATTGATGGAAAGCGTTACCCACGATTATGCTATCCGGTTTGTTACCGACAAAAACAGCGAAAGTTTTTCCATTGAGTTGCAAAGCCGTTTTAAGACAAGCGAAGTCACAGCTCAGTCGGACAATTCTCTTATAATGTCATCCGAACAGCGCATTCCGCTGTTCCCGGTCATGGAGTTTTTTCACAAGAAAGAGATTGAAGTGTATGAGGCACGGGAGCTTCGCCCTTCTTTGGAAGACGTATTCGTAAAGCTGACCGGCATCGAATCCTCCGCACTTAAAAAGGATAAGGAAAAAGGAGGTTTCCGGTGAAAAGTTGGATTGCTTTTTGGAACATCTTAAAAAAGGATGTAAAAAACTATTATCTGAAACCTCCCAACATCAGCTGGGGCATCATTTTTCCTCTCTCCTGGACACTTATGCAGCTCATTCGTTCTCCCGGAGGGAATATATCGGAACTGCTTCCCGGTCTGATTTCAATGAGCGTTTTGTTCGGCACGACCTCCATGCTCGCCGTTACGATTACCTTTGAGCGCAGCGGCAGATCGTTTGAGCGGCTTCTGCTGGCGCCGATAGGTTTGAGTGTTATGGTGCTCGCAAAAATTACGGGAACTATTATATTCGGTATTTTCAACGCATTTGTTCCGGTCGTTTTCGCAAGCTTTTTTATCGATCTCAGTGCGGTAAAATGGGGACTTTTGCTGCCCGCGGTCTTGATGATTGCCATTACTTCGTCATTAACCGGGCTGTTGATTGCGGTATCCGCAAAACAGGTATTCGAGGCGCAGACATTTTCTAACTTCTTCCGTTTCCCAATGTTGTTTTTATGCGGACTTTTTATACCGATTTCAAACCTGCCTGTATTTCTGCGGCCGGTTTCCTATTGTCTGCCCCTCACCTACGGAGCCGATATCCTAAGGGGCACGATTTCGGGCGCAAACACCCTATCGCCGATATTATCCTTCGGGGTGTTGTCTGTCTTTGCGGCAGGGCTGTTTTTAATCTGCAGATACAACATAAATCGAAAATGGATTTTGTAACGAGAAAACACAAACATTAATAAAACATCATTAAAATTACACCTGTAAATAAATTTATTGCCGAACGGCTTTAAATGAAAGATATATATGAAAGATTATCGGTACAGGACGCTGAGAGGAGTTGCTCATTTGAAGGAACGCGCGGCCATGTGGTTTCACAAGAAATGGAGCGTGCCCTATGAGGCGTATTTGAAATGTATAAAGGAATACCTTGACGGAAAAGCCGAATACGGCCGGTATCTTTGTTTGCATAACGACAATATTGTAGGCGGGTTGGGAGTTTCTGTGCATGGTTAAAGACGACTGGGCGGCGGACATGACGAGAATGTATATACACCGGTAGTTTTTTCATAACACAAAATCCTATAATACGTGTATAAATAAGACCACACTTAAGAATCGGGAAATCCTTATCTTAAGTGTGGTCTTTTGGTCCGGTCCTAAACTTCGTGGAGAGTAGTCTAAAACCTCTATAGGAATGCTTTGGAGGAAGCTTTCCGGCTTAATAATAATTGTTTAAAATCTTCTTTTATCGATTTGTTTAATCATACCTTATGTTTATCAATCTCATTCCTTTCGGGTTTGTTGTCTGTAAAAGAGCCGCAGCTATTTCCCATCGGACAGCTCCCGCAACTCCCCCCGCAGGAGATTGATTTGTTTTTTGCTATTATCACGATTATCCCTATGACCGCCATCAGTATGATGACACTTGAAATAATCGTTCCGAGGTTATTTAATATCCAATCCAACATTTTATCCTCTTAATTTACCTTTAACTGACCTTTACATCCGACGTCAGCCTTGTCGCTTCCTTATACGGCCTGAAGAGCATATAGAGCATAAATCCGAACAACACTACCGCCGCTACGAGTCCTGCCGCATCAATATTTCCCGTAATTGCGTTCCCGAACTGATTTACCATCAGGCTTACGGAATATGCGAGCGCTGTCTGATAGAATATCGCAAACCAGGTCCATTTCGGATTGTTCATTTCGCGCTTTATCGCGCCTATCGCCGCAAAACAGGGGGCGCAGAGCAGGTTGAATACCAGGAACGAAAATCCGGAAACCGGCGTAAACACGCTCTGAAGCGTCTTGTATACATTGCCGGAAGCGCCGTAGAGAATCCCCATAGTTCCTACTATATTCTCTTTCGCAACAAGTCCGGTTATCGATGCAACCGTTGCCTTCCAGTTTCCGAAGCCGAGCGGTTTGAAAATAAAGGCTATCGCTCCTCCTATCTTCGCCATTATGGACATATCTATCTGATCTTCGGCAAGCATGGTAAATTTGCCGTCCACTATTCCGAAGAAGGAAGTGAACCATATAAATATTGTAGAAAGGAGTATGATTGTTCCCGCCTTTTTGATAAATGACCATCCTCTTTCCCACATGGAAAGCAGAACGTTTTTAACCGTCGGCAGGCGGTAGGGCGGCAATTCCATAACAAAGGGTGCAGGTTCACCTGAAAACATCCTGGTCTTTTTGAGGATTATTCCCGAAATGATGACCGCCGCCATTCCTATAAAGTAGGCGGAAGTCGCAACCCAGGCGCTACCCCCGAATATCGCACCCGCCACCATGGCAATAAAGGGTACTTTGGCTCCGCAGGGTATGAAAGAGGTCGTCATAATCGTCATGCGTCTGTCTCTCTCGTTTTCTATGGTTCTCGACGCCATAATACCCGGAACACTGCAGCCAACTCCTATGAGCATGGGTATGAAGGATTTTCCGGATAGTCCGAATTTTCTGAACACCCTGTCGAGTACAAAAGCTATTCTCGCCATATAACCGCAGGCTTCAAGGATTGCAAGCAGTAAAAACAGCACCAGCATCTGGGGTACAAATCCCAAAACCGCTCCGACACCGGCAACGATTCCATCGTTTACAAGTCCCATCAGCCAGTCGGCAACGCCGATTTTTTCAAGTCCGCTCTCGACCAATACCGGTATTCCGGGTACGTATACCCCGTAGTCCGAAGGCTCGGGAGCCCCCGGCGCCCCTTTGTATTCGGTGTTTTTGTATTCTTCAACCGCCGCTATAAGGTCTTCTCTCGTCGTCCCCGTAACTTCAGTAACTTCGAGAGTCTCCTCGTCCTCTATTTCGTAGGTGATATCGGCATCTTCCGGTGTCAGGAGAATGAGGTTAGTAAGCGCAACATCCGCATTTTCAGCGCTGAATTCCTCGGCTTCCATATCGAGAGCCGTCAGAATTTCTTCATTTCCGTATTCGTCGGCAAACGCCGATATGATTAAATCAGTGTCCCCGTAGTTTTCGACAGCTTCTTCGTATGCGGAGTTTCCGATTCCGAAGAGATGATACCCGTCCCCGAAAAGCCCCTCATTCGCCCAGTCGGTTGCGGCGGCACCCACCGTAACCATGGATATGTAGTAAACAAGAAACATCACCAAGGCAAAAATGGGAAGACCCAAAATCCGGCTTGTAACCACTCTGTCTATCTTGTCGGAATTCGAGAGTTTGCTCATACTCTTCTTTTTAAAACATTTATTGATTATCGAAGCTATATAGACATATCTTTCGTTTGTGATTATGCTCTCGGAGTCGTCGTCGAATTCCTTCTCCACCGCCGATATATCTTCTTCTATGTGTTTTAGAACCTCAGCCGACAGCTCAAGTTTCTCGAGCACCTTTTCATCGCGCTCAAAAATCTTTATGGCATACCAGCGGTGGCGTTCCTTCGGCATGTCGTGAACCGTCGCCTCTTCTATGTGCGCCAAAGCGTGTTCAACCGGACCGGAAAATGTGTGTTTCGGCACCGTTTTGCCGCTCTCGGCCGCATTTACCGCCGCTTTCGCTATATCGTCTATCCCGCTTCCTTTTAGGGCGGATATTTCCACAATGTCCACACCGAGCTCTCTCGAAAGCTCCTTGGTATTGATTTTGTCCCCGCTCTTTTTTATGACGTCCATCATATTTACCGCCATAACCACGGGTATGCCGAGTTCGGTGAGCTGTGTGGTAAGGTATAAGTTCCGCTCAAGATTTGTTCCGTCGACTATATTGATAATGGCATCCGGACGCTCTTCGATAAGGTAGTTTCTCGCAACCACCTCCTCGAGCGTATATGGTGAAAGCGAGTATATCCCCGGCAGGTCCACCAAAGTAACCCCGTCGTACCCCTTAATCTTTCCTTCCTTTTTTTCCACCGTAACTCCCGGCCAGTTCCCGACAAACTGATTCGAGCCGGTGAGCTCGTTAAACAGCGTCGTTTTTCCGCTGTTGGGATTTCCCGCAAGTGCAATTTTTAACTTCATCATTAAACCTCTATACTTAAATTCATTCAGACAACTGTTCGGTTGTCCCCGCGGTTATTAGTTAGTTTTAACTAACCCGTGGTTAAAAAAAAGATTTCTTACTCCACCTCTATCATTTCTGCTTCGGCTTTTCTCAGAGACAGTTCATAACCTCTGACCATAACCTCAATGGGATCTCCCAAAGGGGCCTCTTTTCTGACGAAAACCTCTACGCCCTTCGTTATTCCCATGTCCATAATTCTGCGCCTTACCGCGCCTTCTCCGTGGAGCTTCACAACTCTGACAGTATTCCCCACCTTTACATCCTTCAATGTTTTCATCACTAAACTCCCTTAAATCAATTATTCCGTTCGGCAGATTTCTCACCATTATTTTGGCGGCCATCTCACAACTGACGGCTACCCTCGATTCCTTAACCTTTACTATTACGTTTCCCGACAGTATCGACACCACCGAAATGTGTTCCCCCGGCACAAAACCGAGGTCGCACAAATGCTTTTTAACTTCGGCGCCTCCGCCCACTCGTAGTATAACCAAATCCTGCCCCATATCGGCAAGCGTCAACGGCATCATGCTGTTGTTTCCTTTCGCATTTAGTATTAGAAATTCAAAAAAATAATTTTACCCTTATTATGTTAGCTTACGCTAACCAAAATGTCAACAATAAAATTTCACAGCGCCGCCTAAAAAAACCAACGGCGCTGAAAACGGTTAAACCCGACTGTTTAGCGGGACGAATTAACGGATATTATAAATTCTGTTCATTAAATCTACGCTTTGATATTTCCCTGTATCTGTCCATCTTGATACGGAAAAGTTCTCCGTTTGTCGGCGGAGTGTAGGATATGGCGTTGGCTCCGGCGTCTATCGTCCTTAAGATGCTGTCGGCGGTCGGTCCTCCGGTTGCGATTATCGGGATATAGGGGTCCTTCTCCCTTATCTTTCTCACAATATCCGCTGTCTCTTTTCCGCCGCTGACGTTTATAATTGAAGCCCCCGCCTTTATTTTTTCGCCCACATCGGTATACTCGGAAACTACGGTCGCAACTATCGGACATATCACGCTGCCCGCTATCAGTCTGAACGTTTCGGGCGGTGCGGGATCATTCAAAACTACGGCTATGCATCCGTGAGCTTCGGCGAGCAGAGCCATATCTCTCGACCTCGCTCCTTTTGTAGTTCCCCCTCCCACGCCCGCAAACGTCGGCATCTGCGCCACGCTCGTAATTGCAGAAAATATCGACGGATGGGGTGTAAACGGATATACCGCAAAAACCGCATCTGCGTTGTTGTTCATTATTATCGCTATATCGGTGGTGAATATAAGAGACTTTATCTCTTTGCCGTTTATATTTATACCGGAACAATCGGATATTTCTTTCGGGACTTCCACGATATCCCTGTAAATTCCGTTAACAACTATAGGATTGAGTTTTTCAGGTTTCGAAGTTATTTCAGACATCAAAAATTCCTCTCGTTTCATGCAAAATAATAAATTTTTTCATAAATTCGATTATCGGCAAGCATTATACCATAAGTTTTTTATCAGAAGGAAAACTCTATATTAAATCTCAATCATGAAAAATCTCCCCGTTTATGGGGAGATTTTCGGTTTTTTGCATTAACATCGCCGTTTAGTTGTCTTTAAATTTCTTTACATGTTCTTTTATCGCGTCAAAAGATTCGTCGCTTATAACATGCTCTATCTTGCAGGCGTCATCGTTTGCCGTCTTTTCGTCAACCCCGAGATACATGAGGTATTCCGTTATCAGTTTATGTCTTTCATATATCTTGTTGGCCCTCCTGCTCCCCTCTTCGGTGAGGTTGAGATAACCGTTTTTGTCAACCGTCAGAAGTCCGCCCTTTCTCAAAATGCCGACGGCGCGGCTGACGCTCGGTTTGGAGTACCCCATATAATCGGCAACGTCAATCGACCTTACGCTGCCGCCCTGCTGGGAAAGTATCAGTATCGTCTCGAGATACATTTCTCCCGATTCCTGAAGTTTCATAGGCTCACCTCCGCTTGCCTCAATGATACCACAAAATGAAAAAATTATTTATATCCGATAAATTGTTGCTTGACAGAAAGGGAATGCGGGAATATACTAACTTGCGAATCATTCGCAAATTGAGGTGTCGGTTATGGCGGTTTATATGACGAAGCAGCGACGCTTGCTCATGGATTTTTTTGAAAATCATCCCGACAGGCTCTTTTCCGCAGGAGAGATTGCGGATAACTTGACCCGGGAGAATATAAGTATAAGCGCAGTTTACAGAAATCTCAATGCGCTTTTGGAGAAAGGACTTATAGACTGCGTCACCAAAGACGGCGTGCGGGAAAAGTATTACAGATTTCTCATTTCCGAAGAGTGCCGTTCAAGCATTCACCTGACATGCACGCGTTGCAACAGATCCTTTCACCTCGACGCGGACAAGACCGACAGCATAGTCAAATCCGCACTCAAAAACAGCGGGTTTTCCATAGACACTTCAAAGTCGGTTTTATACGGCCGTTGCGGCAAGTGCAAATAATATTTCTCACGGATAAGAATAATAAACGAAAGGTTGAAAACAGATGAAAAGGATAATCTCCTGCCTTATGGCAGTTTTAATAACAGCGGGAATGATAACCTCCTGCGCAAAAAAGCCGGTTTCGGAAACAAAAAAAGATAAACTTAAAATAGTTTGCAGTATCTTCCCCGTCTACGATTGGGTAAAAAATATTCTCGGGGACGATATTTCAGACGCAAATCTCACGCTTCTCATTGACAGCGGGGTGGATTTACACAGTTTCCAGCCCACGACCGATGACATAATCGGGATATCCGAGAGTGATGTCGTCATATATGTCGGCGGGGTTTCCGACAAATGGATAGAGGATGCCGTCAAGGCATCTCAAAACGAGAAAATTATAGAAATTAATCTCATGGAAATTCTCGGCGACAGGGTTAAGGAACATCAGCACATAGAGGGAACGGAAGAACACGAGCATGACCATGAGCACGAGCACGAGCATGACCATGAGCACGAGCACGAGCATGAACACGAGCACGAGCACAGCGAAGAGCATTCTCACGAAAGCGGTCATCACGATGACGAACACATCTGGCTGTCTCTTAAGAATGCCGAGATACTGACGGAGTATATATCCGAAAAGCTATGTGAAATCGACGGTGAAAACGCCGACGCCTATCGTAAGAACGCGAAAAAATATACGGACCGTCTAAACGAACTCGACAGTCTTTATCAAAAAACGGTGGAAAACTCCAAACACAATGCCGTCATTTTCGGCGACCGCTTCCCCTTCATCTACCTCACGGAGGATTACGGACTCGAACATTTCGCCGCCTTTTCCGGATGTTCCGCCGAGACGGAAGCGAGCTTTGAGACGGTGGCGTTTCTTTCGGACAAACTCGACGAGCTCGGTCTCTCCTTCGTTCTCACCATAGAGAAGACAAACCACAACATCGCCGAGACTATAATAATGAATACGGAAAGCAAAAATCAAAAGGTGCTTGTCATGGATTCGATGCAGTCCGTCACCCGCGAGGATATCGATAACGGAGCAAGCTACCTTGAGATAATGGAAGATAATCTCGAAGTTTTAAAAACCGCTTTAAACTGAAGATTTATATAAACAAATAACTGATTAATCATAAAATCCCGGAGGAAATATTTTGGCATTACTCACCTGCACAAATCTGACGCTCGGCTATGAGGGAAAGAAGGTTTTGGAAGGCCTCTCTTTTTCCGTAAACAGCGGCGACTATCTCTGTATCGTCGGGGAAAACGGAGCGGGAAAAACAACGCTGATGAAGGCGATATTAAATCTCCACCCGCCTCTGAAAGGAGATATCTCCACGGGGGAAGGGCTGAAACACACAGAAATAGGATATCTTCCCCAGCACACCGAAGTCCAAAGAGATTTTCCCGCTTCTGTAAGGGAGATAGTTCTGTCGGGATGTATCGGCAGGCAGGGTTTGAAACCTTTTTACAACAGGGAAGAAAAAAATCTCGCCCTTCACAGTATGAAGCGCATGGGGATCGAAAATCTTTCATCGGAATGTTACCGCGACCTTTCGGGCGGTCAGCAGAAACGCGTTCTTCTCGCAAGGGCTCTCTGCGCCACACAAAAGATGCTGCTTCTGGACGAACCGGTTGCCGGACTCGATCCGAAGGTGACACAGGAGATGTACGAACTAATAAAGGAACTAAACTATACCGGCATAACCGTCATAATGATTTCCCACGACGTTCGGGCGGCGATACGGTATGCCTCCCACATACTGCACATAGGCACTCCCGTTTTTTTCGGAAACAAGGAGGAATATATAAACAGCAGGCTGGGAAGCCGGTATATTTCACTTTCGGAGTGTGAGTTATGACCGCTTTAATCGAAAAACTTATTCTCTACTTCTCCTACCCGTTTGTAAGATACGCCCTTATCGTGGGTGTGCTCACCGCGCTCTGCTCCTCGCTTTTCGGAGTTACGCTTGTATTAAAACGCTTTTCCTTTATCGGCGACGGACTTTCCCATGTGGCTTTCGGCGCCATGTCGGTAGCGACGGTTATGAATCTGACCGACAACATGCTTTTAATTCTGCCCGTCACCATGCTGGCGGCGGTTTTACTGTTGCGCACCGGTCAGAACTCAAAAATACGGGGGGATGCCGCAATTGCGATGATATCCGTCGGGGCGCTCGGTTTGGGTTATCTCATAATGAACATCTTTTCCGCTTCGTCCAATCTGACGGGAGATGTATGCACCACGCTCTTCGGCTCCGTATCAATTCTCACGCTGACGGAAGCCGAGGTCTTGACCGGCATTATTCTCTCGATAATAGTAATTGCGGTATTTTTTATCTTTTACAACAAAATATTCGCCATCACCTTCGACGAAGACTTTGCGCGCGCCAGCGGAATAAACGCAAACCGCTATAACCTTGTAATAGCGATAGTAATCGCGACGATAATAGTTCTGGCGATGAAGCTCGTCGGTTCTCTGCTCATTTCCGCCCTTATAGTATTCCCCGCCCTCTCCTCCATGAGAATCTATAAAAACTTTAAATCCGTCATAATATTTTCCGCCGTTCTTTCAATATTTTGCGCAGTCGTCGGTTTGTTTACGGCAATTTTAGCCGGCACTCCCGTCGGTCCCACCATAGTAACGGCAAACATCCTTGTATTCTTAATATGTTCTGCGATTGGGCGTCTGGCAAAAAGGACCACATAATGAAAGTTATTAAATCGGTATTTCTTATAACATTATTGTTTTGCTTTCTCGCGGGTTGCAAAAATTCCGAAGTCTCCGAATCGGAACCCGTTTTTGAGGAATCGCCGGCCGATGAGAAACAAAACACGGGAAAGGTGTATATAAATCCGCCGGACATTTCGGAGCGCGAAGAGGGAGACATCTATGTAAACCCGCCCACATCAGCCGGGCATTTTGAAGAAAGCGCAAAAGAACCCGGCGAAAACGACTTAGCCCTCATCGGGAACGGTGAAATAATAGACCTCAGACCGCTCAGCAGCATTATGGTATATTCGCAGGTCTATGATATGATGTTTTATCCCGAAAATTACATCGGAAAAAAGGTTATAATCGAAGGCGTTTTCGCCTCCTACCACGATACGGTAAACGAAAAACGCTTTTTCGCCGTCGTTATCTACGATGCGCTCGCCTGTTGCTCGGAAGGCATGGAGTTTGTGTTGGCGGGAGACTACAGCTATCCCGACGACTATCCCGAAGAGGGAGAAACTATAGCCGTCGAGGGTATATTTGAAACCTATGAGATGAATTCCTTTTTATACATGAGGCTCAAGGACGCAAGAATTTTAGAATAGCATCCCAAGTCCTGCAATCGAATTTTTATATCAAAAAGGAGGCGTTAAAGCCTCCTTTACTTATTGCTTTATTTTTTCGCCTATCAACTCATCGGCAGAAGTTCTCCCGCAGTCATTTCAACTACCTTGTCCCTGTCGCGGTTTGCCATTATGACAATTATGTCTTTTCCGAAATCGGCAAGATACTGCCGGCAAAACCCGCAGGGAGAAATCGGCTTATCGGAATCGGACACGACGGCTATGGCGACAAATTTGTCATAACCCATAGACACCGCCTTTACTATCGCCGTCCTCTCGGAACATACACTCGAAAGGGTGGAGGATATTTCCACATTGCACCCGGTTATTATTTCACCCTCCTTTGTAAGCAGAGCGGCGCCGACCTTAAATCCCGATGTCGGCACCCTAGCGTTGAACCTCGCATGATACGCCGCATCTATCAATTTATCTTTCGTTTCCCTATCCATATCTCCTCCGTGATTCCCGTTTGTTCCGTATTTTCAACTAATCGCTGCGAAACTGTTGTCAATGGTTATTACGCTGTTGTAGTCGGGGAATTTTGATTTTATCATCTCGTCTATCGCCTTCTTAAGCTTGCTGTCGGTCATATTGATGTCGTGCGGGACCACACAGTCGAATATCACATTTTTCGATTTCTCTCCCGGCACTATCCTCAAATCATGTATCTCAAGTCTTTCGTCAATCGACTTTATATTCTCTTCTATAAAACTCCGTATCTCCCCCGTTTCGGAATCGTCCTTTAAGATGGGATCGTAGTGCACGGTTATGTGGATTTTGTCGTCTTTTAAAAAGTCCCTCTCTATCCTGTCGAGAATTTCGTGGCTCGCTATCGGGTCGTCCTTTGCGTCCATCTCGACATGCACACTCGCAAACACCCTGCCCGGACCGTAGTCGTGCACGATTAGATCGTGGGTGCCGAGGACTTTGTCATAGCTTAAAATCTTTTCCTTTATCTCTTCGACGAGTATCGGGTCGGGCGCTTCGCCCAAAAGAGGATTCAAGGTTTCCTTTATCAATGAAAAACCGCTGTACAGCACGAACACCGACACCGCCAAACCGAAATATCCGTCGAGGTCGATGCCGATATACTTTGAGACAAGCATGCCGACAAGAACGGAGGAGGTTGAGATTACATCATTTCTGCTGTCTATCGAAGTGGCTTCAAGCGTTTTTGAATTAATCTTTTTTCCCGTTTTTCCGTAAAAGGACATCATCCAGAGTTTTACCGATATCGAGAGTATCAACACAAAAACAAACACCAAGCTGAACTGCGTCGGCGAGGGGGTGATAATCTTTTTAACCGCGCCTTTAAAGAGTTCCACCCCGATAACCATTATGATAACCGCCACCGTGAGTCCCGCGAGGTATTCTATTCTGCCGTGTCCGTAGGGATGCTCTTCGTCCGCAGGCTTGCTCGCCATCTTAAAACTTATAAGACTGATAATTCCGGAAGTGGAGTCGGAGAGGTTGTTTATCGCGTCGGCGGTTATCGAAACCGAGTTTGAGAGAGTTCCAACAATTATCTTGGCAAGAAACAGAAGGACGTTGCAGATTATGCCGACGATACTCGCAAGCTTGCCGTACGCCGTTCTGACCTTCTGACTTTTGTAGTTCTTATAGTCCTTTATAAACTTTTTCCCCAGCAGATCCACCATACTCTCACCGCCATCTACAAAAGATAGGTAGGATAACATTATACTCTAAATAATAAAAAGATAGAACGGAGGGTTTTAAAGCGTCCGATATAATTGCATATGAAAAAGCGCGATGCCCGGTTGCATCGCACTTTATTTGTTTTTATTCTT
>JAAYNJ010000015.1 GCA_012520915.1 Oscillospiraceae bacterium | reverse complement strand
TGACCAAAAACTAATATTTTGATTTAGCACTTCGACGAAAATGCAGCCTTTTTTATTTCCGATTCTGCAAATCAACCTTTTCATAAAACCTCCCGATATATAAATAATTATACAGATTTGTGAATAAATATGCACAATATAACCTTTTATCGGCTTTTAAAATAAAAAGACCCCAAATCAACAAAAATGTCGGTTTGCGGTCTTTTAATAATTGCAGAGTCTATTGTCAAAGAAACGGCAGAGAGGGTTTCAAGGAGGCGTTTTTATTAATCGCTCTTTTGCGTTTCGGTGTTTTCGGTTTCCGGTTCGTATGTCCTTATTCCGAAGATAAAGTAAACAATATGGAATATCCATACGCAGGCAAGGATAATGCAGGGAATGTAAATCCCTTTTCTGAACATCATTATAAAACCAAAGGACATGAGCAGCGTCACGATAATAATCGCTCTAATCTTGGTTGCTCTTGTCATCCCGCGTCCTTTTACATAACTCTCGAGATTCTTTTTGTAGAGGTTTGTTCCTACAAACCAGCTATGCAGCCTCTCGGAACTTTTTGCGAAGCTGAATGCCGCCAAGAGCAGAAAAGGAAAGGAGGGAAGCATTGGAACGACGGCGCCGATTGCGCCGAGGCCGACACCGACGCAACCGATAATTATCCAAAAAATCCTTTTAATCTTCATTTTCTTCCCCTTTTTCTTTTATCCTTTATCATGTGGCGAACTGCAGTTGCGGGATGGTAAAGTATCATTCGCGGTCCGGAAAAACGCATTACATTCCGAATCTTTTCCCGCATATCTTTTTTGTAACATTGCGACTGACATTCGGAGCAAAAAGTCTTCGTTTCCATAAAAGGGCAGCGGTCAATGCGAAACAACGCGTATTCTACCAGTTTTATACAGTCAGGGCAGAATTCGTTCTTTCCGGTCGCACCGTGTTTTTTCCTGCAGTAAAGCCCTATCATCAACGCTACAATTCTCTTTTCCCGTTCACGTTTCTTTCCGGCTTTGTTCATACATAATCCCGTCCTCTATTTGATAGGTTCTGTCAGCTATTGCCATCGTGGATTCGCGGTGAGATACAAGGATAATGCTCTTCTTCCGCTTTTGTTCTTTGAGCGCTTTCAGAATAATTCCCTCGTTAATGCTGTCGACATTACTTGTCGGCTCGTCCAGCAAGACAAGCTCGCTTCCTCTAAGAAAAGCCCTGGCTAATCCTATGCGCTGTTTTTCGCCGGCCGAGAGATTGTCTGCAAGCGAACCCACTTTTGTTTTATATCCCTGCGGCAACGTGAGAATGAAGTCGTGGATTGATGCCGACCTACAGGCATCTTCGATTTCTTCAGTCGTTGCGTTGGGTTTTGCTATGCGAAGATTATCTTCCACCGTCTCATTAAAGAGGTATGTTTCCTGGCTGACCATGGTGACATTATCAAGCAAACTCTCGGTATTGATGTCGTCGATATCTATTCCGTTATAATTAATCCTGCCCTTATTCTTTCGCCAAAAGCGAAGCAGCAACTTGAGAAATGTCGATTTGCCGCAACCCGATTTCCCTACTATCCCTATGATTTCTCCTTTTTCGGCATAAAAATTTACTCCGTCAAGCACCTGCGTTTGACCGTCATAGGAAAAGGAGAGATTTTTTACATCAAGTCTGTTGTAGGTAATGTTTTTACCGTCATCGACGGGGCTGACCTCAGGTTCTTCCGAAAGCAAATCCAATACCCTGTCTCCCGATGCAAAAGTCTGTGTCAGATTTCCGGGCAGAGCGGAAATTGCAATTACCGGACCAAAGGATCCGAAGACGGCGACTATTCCGATAACCATTTTCCCGATGGAAAGCTCCCCTTTCACAACAAGCAAAATCCCGACAATCAGGGCAATTACAATGAATATCGACACACAGAGTTCCGTCGTTGCCGCAGTTTCGGCGATATCTCTTTTCATCTTCTTCGTTTCCTCAAGCAGAATATCGGAACGTCGGTTGAGCTCTTTTTTTCGATTTTCTCCCGCATTGTTTAAGACAATCTCTCTGATACCCTTTATACTGTCGAGAAAATATCCGTTGAATGAGGCGAATTCCGCGCGATATCTTACACCGGACGCTTTCAGTTTGTCGGATGATATAACCGGAACGACAATCCCGACAACTATAAAGCCGAGCATAGCGACAAAAGCCAGCCACCAACTTGTCTTAGTTCCCACAAATATCAACACACAGAGAGAAACAATAACCGCAATACAGACCGGAGAAACGGTGTGGGCATAGAACACCTCCAGCGTTTCGATATCCGATGTAATCATCGCGATAATGGATCCTTTTTGTTTACCCTCCAATTTTGCAGGACTTAACGCACGAAGTGCCGTAAAAATTTTGTCTCTGAGCACTGCGAGCAGGCGAAACGCGATATAGTGGTTAGCGTACTGTTCAATATAGCGCAGAAGGCCGCGAGCTGCACCGCAAACGACGGCGACGGCAGCAATCATTCCGTATGAAAGGGCAATCGTTTCTCCGAGCACCTTTGCAATTCCGATGGCACCGAACAGGGTTATACCCATAGCACAGATGAACCCCGCCGAACCGTTTATAACCGCAAGGAGCATAATATAGGAGAGGCTCCCCAAAAGCAGAATGAGACTTGACATAATCTTTATACCGCTTCTGCGTGTACTTTTTTTAACGCTCATGCTTCTTCCTCCACATATCCCTTTTCAAGTTCTTTCTGCGTCTTATATAGCTTGGCATAAGCGCCATTTCTGCTAATCAATTCTTCATGTTTGCCGCTTTCCGTAATTTCGCCTGACTCCATAAAATAGATAAAGTCGGAAGGAACCACATTTTCAAGGCGGTGGGAGATTAGAACTACATTCTTTTCCGCTGAGAGTTTCTTAATATTATCCATTATGACCGCTTCGCTTTCGATGTCGATGTTGTTCGTAGCCTCGTCGAAGAGATAAATATCCTTGTCAGCCAAAAGATTTATCGCAAGGGCAAGTCGTTGTTTCTGACCTCCCGAAATATTAGCCGAGTCTTCGGATATCTTTTTGTCAAGCCCCCCGTTGTCAAGGATGAAATCCGCAAGATTTACCTTTTTTAGCGCCGAGTATATCTCATCATCCGTTGCATTTTTATCTGCCAACATGAAGTTCTCGCGCACCGTCACGTTGAAAAGATAGCTGTCGTAGCTCACAACTGCAATTCGGGAATAGAAGTTCTCGCGCGAAAGATTCCCTATTTTCTTTCCTCCCACAAAAACCTCTCCCGCTTGAGGGCGAATCGCACCCAGCAGCATTTTTATAATAGTGGATTTTCCGCAACCCGATTCTCCCACGATAGACACCATACCGGTTTTCGGAAAAGATACGGAAACATCTTTTAGCGAATCGCGCTCGCCGTCGTAAGAAAAGGTTATACCCCTCATCTCCAATTCGGTACTCTCAACTTCTTCTTCACCCCAAAAGGGTTCGGACTGTTCGAGAAGTGAAAGTATTTTATTTCCTGCACTGACACCGTTCATCGCAACATGAAAGGCGGAACCGAACGCGCGGAGAGGCAGAAAAAACTCAACTGCAACAAGAATCAAAAAAAGAGCCGAATAAGGAGAAAGTCTTCCATTCACCACTCCGAAAACGGCAAATGAAGTACCTACACCGGCTCCGCCGTAGGCGACCAAGTCCATAATTGTGGTGCTGGCAAGCTGCATTACCAGAACCTTCATTGTGATTTTTCGAAACTCCTCACTTGCGGCATTCATTTTAACCTGCTGCGCCCCATCCGCTTTAAAAATTTTCAATTCCTTAAGACCTTGAATACTGTCAAGAAAGGAATCGCCCATCGTGGTGTATTTCCCCCAATATTTAGCAAAGATCCTCTTCGCATATTTTGACACCGCAACAATGGATAGAGGAATGAGCGGAACACAGGCGAGCAGCAATACAGCTATACGCCAATCCACCCATACCGTAATAAAAAACAGAATCACGGGAGCCGTCACGGCATAGAACAACTGCGGAACATATGAAGAGTAGTACAGGTCGAGTTGTTCAATCCCCTCTATAGATATCTGAGAGAGTCCCGCCATACTCATTCCTTCGGCAGAACGAACACCCAACTTGACAATTTTTTTGTATACCTTTTCACGGAGACCTTTTTTCGCTTTTCTGCCGATGGTATCCCTGAGGTTTCCGGCAGTCCGAGAAGATACATATCTGACGGCAATGGATATAAGGGCAATTCCTGCAGGCAATAAGAATACGGACAAATTGCTTTCGCGGGGATTATACTCAGCCGTCAATTCTATCGAACGACAGATGCCGGCGGTAAGCGAGATATTGGCAATCAGACTGATAACCATAAAGACTACAACATAAAAAACATATCTGGCGTTTCTTCCGAGCAGACGAATAAGCTTTTTATTTATCATTTATTACCTCATAGGGTTTGGATTATCCTTACACTCGACCTTCTTAACTGTAGATATAGTTAAAGGCTTATTCCTTGGTTCCCTTATAAAGCGTTCTCCTGTCTAAAGTTAGCAAAAACTAACCCCTCTGCTTTAATAATGCGGCGGTCAAGTTTGCCGCCGCTAACTAAATATGAAATATAGATTATTTTTATCTAAAAGTCAAATTATCAAGAGCTTTATATCTGCAATTTTATTGCCTTTCTTACATCTGACTCTAAGACAAACAAAGCTTTTAAAAGTCTCTACGTTTTTCAAAATAAAAAAACCGTTCGCATTTATGAGATTTTTTCATAATAAAAACCGATCGGGGCTGCCCAATCGGTTGAGAGATATCCTTTATAATTAAACTTCTAACTCCTTTCTTTTGACATCGCGGCTTCAATCAGCTGGGTTAGCAGAACGGCGGTTGTAACCGTTCCCACGCCGCCCGGCACGGGGGTTATTGCGCCGACTATC
The DNA here is from genome assembly GCA_012520915.1 of Oscillospiraceae bacterium. Classification (GTDB taxonomy): domain Bacteria; phylum Bacillota; class Clostridia; order Oscillospirales; family Ruminococcaceae; genus WRIP01. The sequence continues at coordinate 910 of JAAYNJ010000015.1, read as the reverse complement.
CTTTTTGCAGATTCGAAATCGGCATCTCCATACACCTTGCCGTCTATGTAGTTTGTGCCCACATCGATAACCGTCTGTCCCGGGGAAAAGAATTCTTCGGTCGCGAAACCGGCTTTGCCCACCGCGAGTATCAATATCTCGGAAGAAGAGGCTACTTCGGATATATTTTCGGTTTTGGAGTGGCAGACGGTAACGGTCGCGTCTTTATTCAACAGCATCATCGAAAGCGGTTTTCCGACAACGAGGCTTCTTCCTATTACAGTCACGGCTTTTCGGGCAACATCGATATCGTAGAAGTCGAGTATCTCCATGCACGCCCTTGCGGTGCAGGGCGGAAATCCCGTCTTTTTATTTGTAAATACCCCTGCCATGGATATGTCGGTAAATCCGTCTATATCTTTTTTATAGTCGAGCATATCGGAAACGGCAAGAGAGAGTTCCTTTCGTCCGGGGCTAAGCGGAAGGACGCCGTCGATGCCGCCGTCGGCGTTTATCTCTTCTATTTTGTTCTTAAATTCCGAAAGGGCGATGTCTTTGTCAAGGACGGTGGAGAAAAAATTTATTCCGAGTTTCTCACATCTCTTTTTTACCGAACTCTCGTAAGCTATGTCGTCCTTTTCCTCGCCGACTCTAAGCGTCATAAGTCCGGGGATTCTGCCCGACTTTTTTAATATCTCAAGATTTTCCGATTGTTTTTCTCTCAGTTTCGAGGCAACAGCCTTCCCGTCGAGTATTTTAGCCATAAACACCTCTTTCACGTTTTTTACCTTTCAGCTACAAATAATAGGTAGGATAACATTATACTCTAAATAATAAAAAGATAGAACGGAGGGTTTTAAAGCGTCCGATATAATTGCATATGAAAAAGCGCGATGCCCGGTTGCATCGCACTTTATTTGTTTTTATTCTT
>JAAYNJ010000014.1 GCA_012520915.1 Oscillospiraceae bacterium | reverse complement strand
TGTTGTCGTCGGTAGTCCACCTGAGAAGCGCTTCAAACCCCACCGCTTTTCCGGTTTCACAACTTATCTGAGGCTGATACTCAAGTAAAAATTCTTTATTCTCAAGCGATCTAAACAGCTTATTCGTGAGAAGAGTGGTCTCCGAGATATCGCTTTGCATTTTATCGTTATAGAAAACATAGTCTCTTTCTGTGTTTCTCGCTTCATAACCCGCCAAATCGGCGTTCTTCAGAAGAGTATCCGCATCCCTTCCGTGTTCAGGATAGACCGAGATCCCTATGCCGACAATTACAAATAACGCTTCAACACCCGATTCCGTCGATATCGGATGTGAAAATGAAGAGAGCAGTTTCTCCGTACATTCCTCTATCTCTTCGGTGCTTTCAATATCGGGCAAAGCAACCGCAAACTCGCCCTCGCCCGTTCTCGACACATAACAGCATTCATCCAACAAGCTCTTAAGAATCTTTGCCGACTCTATCATTACCTGCTCGCCTACGGCGTGCCCGAAGGTGTCGTTTATCATCCTGAGGTTTTCAAGCTCTATATCAAAAACCGCTATTTTTTTATCTTCCTTGCTGTCGGACATAATTTCCGCCAGCTTTCTTTTAAACATATTCCTGTTTGCGAGTTTTGTGGATTCGTCGAAATATGCGATATTGTATAACATTCTTTCGTATTGGAGCTTATTATGCGCATCCCCGAGGATGTTCGAAAGAATTGTTAAAAAGTTCAGTTTGTTTCCCGCAAATTTATTTTCACCGGTGTCCTTATATTCAATAACAAAAAATCCGGTTACTCTATTATCGGCCGATATCGGCGACGCATAGAAAGACCTTATTCCCCTCGACAGGAATAGATTTCTTTGATATCCGGATTTATCGACGGAAATGCTTTCGACATCTTCGGATTTCAAAGGCGTCTTTCGGGATATTAAATCCGCAGCTTCGGGGAAATCCGCCGTCTTAAACCTGGCTCCCGGATGAAGGGGAAAGGATTTGTTGTCGGCTTCTTTCATATACATATTGACTATTGTCGCATATTCATAAGTCGCATCGTAAGCGAATAAAAATGCGTTGTCAAAATCAAGTATTTCGGCGCACATTTTAAACATTTCATCAGTTTTTTCTCTTGCGTTTTGAGTATCAATCGAAATGAAGCTGGAAGAAATCTTTTCGAGCGTTTCCCGTTCTTTCGAGAATTTTTGATATCCCTGCAGTTTCAAAGCATATTCATTCGTCAGATAGTTCACTCCGAAATATGAAAGTGCAATGACGAAAATTCTTTTCAGATACTCGGAATTGTCGATTACGGCATTAGCGTTCGGATAGATTATCCAAATTAATACTTGAGTCAACAGAGCAGTTATAAAAAAGGTATAGGAGTGGAAGTTGCTGTTGAGCACAACGGAATACAGGAGAAATATTATATATACCGTCCATACGGTTACCGCCCCGGTATTAATGTTTGAAATTAAGAAAGCCGACATGCCCAATATGCCCGCTATCAGAAAGAGGGTATTCTGCGTCGAATGGTTTTTTGATATAGACGGTACAAATCGAAGAAGTATGCCGAGAATCAAAATAGCCGCAGAGAGCAAAAGCTCCGTTGACAAATTTCCCTTTCCAAGAAAAAATCCCGAAAAAAACGACGCTACGGAGCCGATTGTAAATATTGCGGATGCCGTTTCAAAAAGACGCGTCCGGCTTTCTTCCTCTGAAACGCCGGTATCTGAAGGCGAAAATTCCGCTTTTTTTCTGTCGAGAAGAATACCATGCCTTTTAAGTGTGGTATATAAAACCGTTGTGGGGAACATCAAAAAGATGATTGCGATGTTCGGAATCCGGGTAACCCCCAAGTAACCGGGCATTATGTCCGTAATCGATCCCGCAATAAGAGGAAGAAGTATGGATATCAGCAGATATGTTACCTGCCGTTTAAGAGGGGATTTAGGTTCAAGATTTCTCCACCATCCGATAAGAAAGAATAGAAAGACTGCTGAAGATAGGATGTGGTATATGTTGACCCAAAACCAGCCGATATTTGACGGGAATATATTTCTCCACCCGAAGTCGCTCGGCACCATTTTATATTGCTTTTTTGCAATAAGTCCGAATGGCGCAAACAGCATTATGTTTAAGAATGAAGGAAAGTAAAGAGCGAAATGGACAATCCGCTTATCAAATCGAATTTTAAAATTAGTAAGAATTAGTACGAAGTGGATTAAAACGCTGTAAAAAACTCCCCAACCGAAAACCGAAAAACATCTCCAGAAAGCGCTCGATTCCGCCGTCGGCGCCGAGTTTGAGATGGCATAGGAAAACGACCAGATTGCCATTGAGCTTGTGACAACCATAAACAGTTTGCTGGTTCCGCTTTTTGCGTTATAAGCTACTATATATGCGCCGAAAATCGCATAAAAACAGCCGCAAATATAAAATATAGTCGACAACATGAGACCTTGATCCAATTTTAAAGCCTCCCATGTATAACAATTAATTCCCGGTTAGCGTTGCGTTTATTATAATTTATTTTAATTCCCGGGTACTTTTAACTTCATTTTCATACGGTATTTTACCTGTAAAATAACGAAAAAACCGCATTACCGGATAATTTTAGTCAATTTATTAGATAAACACAATCACTATAATACAAACCGAAACTTTTGTCTATTTATTCGTCTATATGCGATTTTAAAACCGAAAAATATCGTAAAATTGCGTTCCCGATAAGGCTTGCGGATGCGGAAAACAGAGCAGGGAAAGTATCGTATGCGTCTTATCAAATATGTATTATTCTGAATATTTGGTGAATGCCGGTTCGATATTCCGATATTTAATGCCATAACATAAAAAAGGACGACATAAGGGAAACACCTTTGTCGTCCTTTTCATATAATCTTTAATTGAAGAAATAAAAAATCGATTTATAGTATTAATTTTTTAGAGAGTATCGGCTTCCGCTCTGAGAAATTCTTCAAATGCTTCGGAAGTAAGCGGTCTCGAATAGTAAAAGCCCTGTATTTCACCGCAGAAGATGCTCTTGAGAAATTCAGCCTGCTCCTTGGTTTCAACGCCTTCGGCGGTTATCTCCGCTTTAAACTCGTTTGCCAGCAGAATTATTGTTTTCGTTATCGGCGCGCTTTTATCATCCAGGTCGATATAATCTATTATGCTCTTATCTATTTTTATCCTGTCGAAAGGCAGCATTTTTAGACGGTTAAGAGACGAATATCCGCTTCCGAAATCGTCTATCGCGATCTTTATTCCAAGTTCTTTTAATTTATAGAGCTTTTCAAGCACCAGCTTGGGCTCTTTTGAGAAGAGGCTTTCGGTTATCTCAAGTTCGATATATTCGGGATTGACACCGCTTTTCTTGATGATCTCCGCAATATCGGAAATGAAACTGTCTTCCTCGAACTGTACAACCGAGAGATTTACCGAAACGCGAAGGGGAGGGAAGCCTTTCTCAACAAGTTTTTTCTGTTCCTTAAGCGCCTCTTCAAGCACCCAGAGTCCGACATCATATATGAGACCCGTTTGCTCAAGCATCGGTATAAACCTGTTCGGCGGGATTCTCCTGTTGTCGTCGGTTGTCCATCTGAGAAGCGCCTCAAATCCCACTGTTTTTTCGGTTTCACAGCTTATCTGAGGCTGAAACTCCAGTGAAAATTCTTTTTTTTCAAGCGATCGGAAGAGCTTGTTCGTGAGTTGCGTGGTTTCCGCGATTTCGTTTTCCAGCCTGTCGGTATAGAAAACATAATCTTTATCTCTGCTCTTAGCTTCATAACCGGCCAAATCTGCATTCTTTAAGAGTGAATCCGCATCTCTTCCGTCATCCGGATAGACCGATATTCCGATGCGTACAATGATATGCAGTGCTTCTATTCCAAGTTTGGTTGATACGGGACGGGAAAAAGAATCGAGTATTCTGTGTGCACTCCGTTCTATCTGTTCGCTACTTAATACGTTGGGCAGGATAACGGCAAATTCTCCCTCGCCGGTCCTTGAGACCTCGCAACATTTTTCCAACAGCTTTTTGAGAATTACCGCCGATTCTATCATTACCTGCTCTCCTGCGGCATGGCCGAAGGTATCGTTTATCATCCTCAGGTTTTCAAGTTCGACGTCCAATACCGCAATCTTTCCGGATTCTTTTTTTCTGTATATGACTTCATCCAGCCTTTTTTTCAGCATATTTCTGTTCGCTAATTTTGTGGCTTCGTCAAAATACGCGAAATTATACAGCCTTTCTTCGTATAAAATCTTTTTCCTTGCATCTCCCAATATATTTGCAATGATTTTCAAAAAGTGCAGCCGCCCTTCCGTAAACCTTTTGTCGCTTCGGTCGCTGTATTCGATTACAAACATTCCTCCGACAGTTTTGTCGACTCTTACCGGCAACGCAAAGAAAGAATTAATTCCTCTCGATGTGAAAAAATCTGTATAATTTTTGCCTTCATCAGCGGCAATTTCCGTGACATCTTCAGACATTATCGGTGCGTTTCTATCAATCAGAAGGCGAGCAACGGGCAAATCCGCCGTCTTAATCTCCATTTCCGGGCGAAACGGCAATGAATTATCGAAATCCTTTACATAAGTATTGACGACTGTTGCGCCTTCGTAATCGGCGTCGAACTGCAATAAATATGCGTTGTCGAACTTCAGTAATCCGGAAGCTGTTTTCACCATCTCATCGATTTTTCTCTTGGCGTTTTCGCTGTTGACGGAAATAAAGCTGGAAGAAATCTTTTCAAGTATTTCCTGTTCTCCCGCAAATCTGCCGTAAGCTTTTATCTTTGCGTCATATTCTTCAGTCAGATACCGCACGACGATAAAAGAAAGCATAATGACAAAAATTCTTGTCGTATACTCATTTACATTAATTATTACAGGGATTTTCGGGCGGATTATCCAGAAAACGATTTGAATAATTATGCTTGATACGGTGAAGACAAGAGCGTGGATCTTGCTGTCGAGAATAACGGTAAACAGGAGAAAAATTATATATACCGACCAGACCGTTAAAGCTCCCGTTTTAGCGTTTGTCGCCAGGAAAAAAAACGTTCCCAAAACGCTCACCATCAGGAAGATTGTATTCTGCACCGCAGGTTTTTTTGACATAACCGGTATCAATCTTGTGATTATTCCGAGAACGGATAGGGAGCCGGCTAATATAAACTCTTTTAATAAATCCTTTCCCATTCCGAAATATCCTATTAAAAAGGATATTCCGGCGCCTACAACGAATATGGATGTTGCAAACTGAAACAAACGCAGACGGTCGCCGTCATCCGATTCTTCGGCTGAAATGATTACGGTTTTTCTCTCTTTCCTTTCGAGAAACACCCCTCCTCTCTTTTTCGACGCGAAAAACAGCGTAATTATGGGAATTACCATAAATATAATCGCCATTCTCGGGAGAGGTCTTGTCCCTATAATGCCGGGCAGATTATCCGTCGCAGCACCCAAAACAAAGGTAATCGGCAATGAAATTAAAAAGAATCCCGCCTGCTTCTTCAGTGGAGTGCCGGGTTCGAGTTTTCTATACCACCGGATGAGAAATAAAAAAACCAAGCTCAAAACAACGACGAAGTAAACTATAAACAAAATCCCCCAGATATCCGCGGGACGCACGTTTACCCAGCCCAATTCGGTTTTCTCCATCTCATATTGCTGCTTACCGAGAATTCCGAAAGGAGCAAACAGAATTATATTTATCAATGCGGGCAGATAAATCGCTATCAACGCAATTCGCTTATTCATGCGGATTTCGGTTTTTGTCAGGACCAGTATAAGGTGGAGCAAAACAGCATAAAAAACACCCCACCCGAAGATAGACATGCACATCCAAAAAGCGCTTTCTTCCGCCGTCGGCGCCGTGTTTGCTATGGAATAGGTAAATGACCAGATTGCCAGTGATATCGCAAAAAATATAAACAACCTGTTTAGTTTGCTTTTTACGTTGTTTATTATTGCATACGCGCCTGCAATAATGTAAAAGTAACCGCAAACATAAAATATTATCGAAATAACGAGATCGTATTGCACGATTTTGCCTCCGAATTCAAATGTCGCAATTCGGTTTGTCGAAATTTATCTTGATTCTTGCTGATTTAAGGATTTTAATTAATAGACGCGTTATCGGCTTCCTTTCTGAGAAATTCCTCCAGCGCTTCGGATGTAAGCGGTCTCGAATAATAGTATCCCTGTATTTCACCGCATAACATACTCTTTAGAAAATCCGCCTGATCCACGGTTTCAACACCTTCGGCGGTTATACCCGCCTTAAATGCAGCCGCCAACAGAATTATCGTTTTCGTTATCGGCGCGCTTTTCTCGTCCAAATCGATGTTGTCTATTATGCTTTTATCTATCTTAATTCTGTCAAACGGAACCATCTTTAAACGGTTCAGAGAGGAGTATCCGCTTCCGAAATCGTCTATGGCTATTTTTGTACCGAGTTCTTTTAATTTGAACAGCTTTTTGATTATTTCCGTAGGGTCTTTGGAAAATAAGCTTTCCGTTATCTCAAGCTCGATATATT
>JAAYNJ010000013.1 GCA_012520915.1 Oscillospiraceae bacterium | reverse complement strand
TTGGGCGTGGAGTAAGGAGATTTTTTTATTTATGAAAAATAAATTTAATTAACTTAAAAAAAGAACTGAGGGGTGCGTCGATGTCTAATATTATTGCGATTATATGGGATTTTGATAAAACTTTAGTTAATGGTTATATGCAGGACCCAATATTTGAAAAATATGGTGTCGATGCTGGACAGTTCTGGAATGAAGTTAATGCTCTGCCAAATAAATATAAAGAAGAACAAAATGTTCGCGTAAATCCTGATACTATATATTTAAATCATTTTATTCATTATGTTAAAAGCGGAAAGTTTAAAGGACTAAACAATGACTCGTTATTAGAATTTGGGGGAAATCTCAATTTCTATGAAGGCGTACCGGAGATATTCCAGGATACTAAGAGTTTGGTAGAAAATAATAATAAATATAGTGAATGTGACATCAAAGTAGAACATTATATTGTTAGCACAGGATTAACACAAATAATACGTGGTTCGTCGGTAATGCCCTATGTTGAAGAAATTTGGGGCTGCGAATTTATAGAAGACACTGATGCTGAGGGGAATAAATTTATTAGTGAAATAGCTTATACAATTGATAATACAACAAAAACAAGAGCTTTATTTGAGATTAACAAAGGAGTACATAAACGGGATGATATTGAGGTTAACACAAAAGTTCCAGAAGAAATGAAACGTGTCCATTTCGAGAATATGATTTATATAGCAGATGGTCCCAGTGATATTCCCGCTTTTTCTGTAGTGAAACAGAATAAGGGTTCAACGTTTGCAATATACCCAAAAGGAAATTATAAAGCATTTAGTCAAGTTGAACAGCTTAGGAAAGATGGAAGGATCGATATGTATGCAGAAGCAGATTATTCTAGAAATACTACTGCGTATATGTGGATAAAAACAAAAATTTTGGAGCGTGCAGAAAGAATTTATGAAAACCATAAGTCAGCACTAGCACGTTCTATTTCACCTGTACCAAAGCACATAACATGAACAAAATTACTCATATTACAAAGATATGAGTTATGAAAGGAAGGATAAATATGTCTATTCCTGATTACCAATCTATCTTGCTGCCGTTGCTCAAGTTAGCGCAAGACGGAAAAGAACACTCATTAAGAGCGTCGGCCGATGTCATCGCTAATGAATTTCAACTTACCCAGGAAGAAAAAGCTCAATTACTGCCAAGCGGCAATCAGACAGTTTTCTTTAACAGGGTTGGATGGGCGAGGACATATCTTTGCAAAGCCGGTTTGTTGGAATCCAATCGCAGAGGATTTTTTCAAATTACCAAACGAGGAAAAGACTTATTAGCCGAAAAGCCTCAAAAGATTACTGCTAAATCTCTTGAAAGATATCCGGAGTTTGTCGAGTTCATAACAACTAAAAAAGAAAAGACAACTTCTCCTCTTCCAGAATTAAATGGACATCTGGACCCCGAAGAAGCCCTTGAAACTGCTTATTCCACACTAAGAAAAAACCTAGCCGACAACATAATTGAACAGATCAAGAAAGTCTCTCCTAGCCTTTTTGAAAAGCTTGTAGTTGAGCTGTTGTTGAAGATGGGTTACGGAGGCAGCCGCAAAGATGCAGGCGAAGCAATCGGAAGATCCGGCGACGAAGGCATAGACGGCATAATCAAAGAAGATCGCCTTGGCCTCGACATCATATACATACAGGCAAAAAGATGGGCCGGCGCTGTCGGACGTCCCGAAGTCCAGAAGTTTGCCGGAGCTCTTCAGGGGCAACGGGCAAAGAAAGGCGTAATGATCACAACCTCTTTCTTCACCCCTGATGCTTGGGAGTACGTAAAGAAAATTGATAATAAGATCGTGCTGATCGACGCAGACGAACTCGCAAACCTAATGATCGACCACAACCTGGGAGTAAGCACAATGGCATCATATGAGGTGAAAAAGATAGACTCGGATTATTTTATTGAGTGATACTCTCTTTACAAAAGATTTAGTCGGTTAATG
>JAAYNJ010000032.1 GCA_012520915.1 Oscillospiraceae bacterium | reverse complement strand
TATGGAGACCAATTGCCGCGCCACTTTGCATCGTGAGTAGCCCAATCGCCTCTATTTGGAAAAGACCAGTGCGTAGTCATCTCTAATTCAAAGTTTTCGGGCTCCCATTTTGTGATTTTCTTTGCCACTATTTAAAAACCTCCAAGATGATGCCTTCTTCCAAATCTTTGATATTGTAGACATGCTCCATTACATCGAAAGTCTCCTCTAGATTGTTGCGAGCACTTGTCCAACCCTTGCCATCGGTAAACCACACAAATGTAAAACCCTCAATAGAGTCAGCTTCTAAAGCAAGATTTTTATAACTGCGAGCAGTTTCATTTAGCTTACTTCCACTGCTACTATAGAAATTTGTTTCGATGGCATAAATCATACAAGGTGTTTTGACAACGAAGTCAAAGCGCTTTTCTGTCTTGCCTTGATTGGAAATAGCAGAAAGGTCAATTCCCCATTTATCGACAATCTGATGAATGAACATTTCCTTAAAATAAGTTTCATCTTTGATAAATCCTGACTTCTTTATAAAACGCTCCACCAAATCCTCCATTAAATGGCCGCCACGGTTTTTACGACCATTGGAATCAAGCCCTGTCTCAACACCGGTGGCATAATCAAGGAGGTTGTTGATAATGTGATTTTCTAGCAAGTTAAAAAGACCTGTCTGTTCCATAAAATAGGAATAAAGTTCAAGTTCAACATCGCTATCCAAAGAAAGTTTTTTAGGATCAAATTGATACCAATATCCACCATTTTCATCTTGGCAATATATCTCATTAGCTCTAACAGCTAAAAGAAGGGGAATACACTTCAAAACTTCAGGATATCTTTCAACTAAAGCCTTGAAATCTGCTTTGATGTTCTTTGAGCTTATAAGTGAATTGAGAATATTCAATTCCACTTTGACAGCATCGACATTGCGATGAACCTTTTCAAAATCTATATAATATCCATAGTTTGCTATGCTATCACGGAAGCCCGCAAGCCAATTTTCGAAATCTCTCTTCATTTAATTTTTCTCCTTAAAAATTAGATATAAGCAATTCATTAATTTTGCCCCTCGAATCACCTTTACTATTGATCATACGGGATGCTCTAACACGCTTTATTTTGTGGGAAGAATAAATATCATCAAAGAAATTGTCACTTTTATCAATGTTTTTAGGGTCGGAATTGCTGACAAGTATTCTCGCACCTTTTCCATGCATCTCATCAACAAAGTTTGCAAGTTCAATTTGCTCCTCATCGCTAAAAAGATTTTCTGTGTATGCAGTAAAACTTGCGGTGTTAGTTATAGGACGGTAAGGTGGATCGAAATAAACAAATGTATTTTCATCGATAAAGTCAGCTGACTCTCTATAATCTCCACAAACAATAATAACATTTTGGAGTTTTTCCGAAACTGCGGCCAGATTTTCCTCGTCACAAATAGTCGGATTTTTATAAGCTCCAACGGGAACATTAAATAAACCTTTCTTATTGACACGATACAAGCCGTTAAAGCAAGTTTTATTGAGAAAAATCATAAGAGAAGCTTTTTCAATATTGTTGCTTTCATTTCCAGTAAGCAATAGTTTATTGAACCGCTCTCGTTTCGATAAATAATAATCTTTACGACTTCCGGAGTCCATAGGAATAAATTCACTTTGCATTGTATTCAACATAAATACCAATTCATCAACTTCATCTCTTATTATACGATATGTATTGATAAGCTCGGCATTGATATCGCTAATGTATATTTCTTTCAAATCGTATTTGCTTAAAATATCAAAAAGTATTGCCCCACCACCTACAAATGGCTCTGCATACTTAACAATTTTTTTGTTGTCAAAAGGATAATGTTTTTTAATTTCCGAAATGAGTTGTCCTTTACCGCCCGCCCATTTCAAGAAAGGTTTGACAATTTTTTCTTCAGTTTTGTTGTATCGTGTAGTTCTTGCATCTATCGGCTTTTCTGCGGATGCAGGTATAATCCACATGTTGCCGATCATTTTAGCGTTGTCAATTCTGTTTTCTGAGCATAGAACAGCAACTCGCCGTTGGGAAATTCCCCATTTATTAGCGGCTTCTTTTGCAGACATAAAATCCATGAAGTCACCTCTATATTCGTATGATATATTATGTTCCATATCTCGAATAATAGCAACATATTTTTCTCGCAAAAGAGATTGTTATCATTTTTAACGGATATCATTTGAAGAAAAGCAAGCTTATCATGATGTAGAGAAAGCTAAGCAGTTTTAAACATATTAACGACTTGTTGAACATTATTGATATTTGAAATTCTGATTTTACAAATAATAGAAAGAACTAGCTGATATAGTTGTCAACTAGCTCTTTATTTTCAATCAGTATTCTCGGTTCAACGGAAATCTTATCTTCCTTGCCATACCAAGTTAATTCTAATTTATTAGACATTAAATCCCTCTATCTCATTTAAATTAAAGCTTAAAATTTGACCAATTACAATATTACTAAATGCATTAATAAATCTTGATGATTGCCCGAAAGCCCTTTCGTGATAAATTAAAATTACCATTCGATGTCTTCGGGATATTCAAGCTTGGAATCGTATAATTCATATATTGTTGTTTTATATTCCTTTGCCCAATAATTCAAATCGTATTCCAT
>JAAYNJ010000012.1 GCA_012520915.1 Oscillospiraceae bacterium | reverse complement strand
AATTTTTAATTAAGAAAGGGGGACGTGCATTTATTGCGCGTTAAACTATGAGAAAAGTCATTACGCAAATTTATGGAATTACGGACCTCCGGGATGCTCTTATATGTGCCGAACTCGGTGCTGACCACATTGGAATGGCATTTGGAGAAGTAAAACACCTCGGACCTACACAAAAGAGTAGTGCCGAAGCAAAGGCAATCTTTGAACAGATACCCGATACTGTAGTAAAGGTCGGACTTACCATCGCCTATGACGTTGACGAAATAATCAATGACCTGAACTTGTATTGCCCCGATGTTTTTCATCTTTCCGGAGATATAACAAACATTTCTCCTGAAGGTGTCCAAAGGATTAGAGACGCATTCCCTGATTTGAAAATAATGCAGGCTTTACCGGTACTTGCCGGAGTTCCTCTCGAAGAGCAGCCCATTATGAAGCTGATTGAAATGTATGAGGATACCACTGATTTCTTCCTCATAGATACTAAGGAACCTTCAAGCGAAATAGGAATAGGTGCCACAGGCAGCACACACGATTGGAATATTGACAAAGCAATCGTTGATGCGACTAAAGTTCCCTGTATAATTGCGGGCGGACTTGATGAGCACAATGTTGTTGATGCAATAAAAGTGTCAAAGCCGTATGGTGTGGACAGCTGCACAAGGACAAGCTACCCGCTGGTTAAAGGTTTTCCCGGCAGTGACAGAAAAGACCCCGCAAAAGTTAAGGCGTTTATCGAAGCTGCTCTTAGTGTGGATTTGGAAGATTAAATATTATAGATTGCTCCGGGCAGGGATAGTTACTCTGCCCGGAATTTTTTAGAGGTTTCTTGAGAAATGAAAAAAGATAAAATTATTGTTGTAGGAGATGCTTGCGTAGATGTTTTGATACCCCTGGACGAACTTGCGGGAAAAATGATGAGCGAGGCTTCAGAAAGTGCGTTCAAGCCTTTGTTAAGCGGTGGCGGAACAGCGGCAAATACAGCAGTTGCTTTAAAAAAGCTTGGGCACAATGTTTCTTTTATGGGTACCTTGGGATGTGATTACGGCGGCAGATATTTTTTAGATGAATTTAAAAGAGAAAATGTCAATACTGAATTTGTAATTGAAGATCCGGAAAGAAATACCGTTTATTGTTTTGCGTTTATCGACCCGTCAGGTGAACGTGAAATATGGGCATTTCCCCGCACCGATGTTTCATACACCGAACTTGACCTGAACAAAATCGACATGGAGGAGGTTGTCAAAGCAAAATGGCTGCATTCATCAGGGATGAATTACCTTATGGATGGTAATATTAGAAAAACCCTTCCCGAGCTATTCAAAAAGGCATATGAGTCGGGTGTAATAACTTCGTTCGATCTCAATACCAGAGCGGGTAGGCCTGAGGACATTGAGCCTGAGGTTGAGAAGGCAGTCAGAGATACCATACCGTATGTCAATTATTTGCTTGGCTCAGCAAAAGATGAGTTTTATAGTTTTAATCCCCAAGAGAATTTTATGGATAGTGCAAGAGGGTTTGTTTCTGACAAAAGAACGGTAATTGCAAGACTGGGATCTGATGGTGCCGTCGCTATGACTCCCGACGAGGAATATTCGCAGGAACCGTTTGACGTGAAGGTGGTGGATACCGTTGGTGCCGGCGATGCATTCAATGCCGGATTTATAGCCGCCAAAACATCCGGTCTTTCTCTTTTTGATGCTCTGACTTGGGGCAATGCAGTGGCATCTTATAAGGTAAGCGGCAATTCTTCGAGGCACACCCCGAATATTACACAACTTGAAGAATTCATCAGCAGATATGAAGTTGAAAAATATTTGAAGGGAAAGGGAGAATATAAGATTTGGAGCCGGACGTAAAATCATATAGAAGAAATACCATAGGCGGGTTCATCTGCATACTTATTTGGGCAACGAGCGTAGCGTTTGGAAGAACCCTGACCGAAAGTTTAGGGATATATACTTCAAATGCGATAATTTGCATTTTAGGAGGACTTATCGGTCTTGTATTTCAGATAAAGAACAATGGTCTTGTTGCAATTTTTAAGGATACTCCGAAAATGTATTGGACCTTATGTATGCCCCTGTATGTTATATACAGAATTTCCACGAATATTGCCTTGGGAATAGCAACGACCAGAGAGCAGGTGGTAACGAGTGGACTTATTCGCATGATGTGGCCGCTTATTACACTTGTTATTGCCGTAATGATGTTTAAGGATGAAAATAAGGCGCATCCGATGTTTCTCATTGGAGTGGCTTTATGCATAGTCGGAGTAATCGTATGTAACGGAAGTGCTGATGACTTTACGGTCAGAGGGATAATCTCGAACTTCAGGGATGCGGCATGGCCCAGCGTGTTCTCGACGGTCTCCGCAATATCGTGGGCGCTGTATTCAAATCTCTTCAGGCTTGTTTCAAAAGATAAGGAATTTGACAGCATCAGTATTCTTTTTCTTGTTACAGGAGTTATCTCTTTAGTGATTTCTTTCTTCGTTGACGAGCCGAGACAGTTCCATATCAAACAGGCTTTTGAACTTTTTTACAGTGTGGTTTTTGTTACCTTTGTGGCGACTCTTTTGTGGAATAATGCAATGCAGAAGGGTAACCATATGTTGATAATTTACGCATCGAATTTCCTTCCTGCCGTAACTACGATTTTTTCGGCTCTTATGCTGGGTGTAAAGCTCACGGTGCCTATGATTGTTGGGTCGTTGCTTGTCGTTTTCGGAATAATTGTAAGCAAACGATATATTAAGACTGTGAATAAGCAGGAGATTTCTGAAGAAGCCGGAGCTGTTGATGAAGTATAGCGGTGTAATATTTGATTTTGACGGCACACTTGCTGACTCTGCTGAGGACGTCTGGTTGGCTTTGGAATATGCATTTGAGAAAAAAGGTGTTTCGATAGGCGAAGCATACAGAAACAATCCGGTAAATCTTTCAAAAAGTATCAAGTCGATAGTATCGGAGAACGGCGGGGATTTATCAGAGGAGGAAATTGAAAGTGTGAAAGATGATATCGACTTTCACTACGGTCAATTTACTAACTATCCGAATACAAGTCTGTACCCCGGAATGCTGGAATTGCTTGAAGAACTGGCTAAAAGAGAGATAAAAACCGGAATTGTTTCCAACAAAGGTCAAAGATCGCTTGAGAGAATTTTAGAAATTAAGGGTTTGACAAAGTATTTTCCCTATGTCTGCGGTGGAGATTTTCTCGGTAAAGGATATGGGAAAGATGATATTCTCGCTCATTTGCTTGATGACGGTTTTAAAGATTTGAATGTGATTTATATCGGAGATTCATACTCCGATATTGTTGCTGCACACTTTAATAATATCGACAGCATAGGCGTACTTTACGGAGACGGAGATAACGATGATTTAATTAGGGAGAAACCAACCTATATCTGCAATGATCCCTGGGAGATAAATAAAATGTTTTTTAGTTCAAATATTGAGTAAGGAGTTATTATGAAAAAAGTAATTATTGATTGTGATCCCGGACATGATGATGCAATAGCAATAATGTTGGCAGCCCAGCATTTGGATATACTGGGAATTACTACTGTCGGCGGCAACGGTTATTTGGAAAATGTAACAAGGAATGCGCTCCAGATATTGGAGGTCATAGACAGAACCGACATCAAGGTTTACCCCGGACATGCCGGTCCTTCTACTGCCAAACTGGTAATAGCCGATAATGTGCACGGAGAAAGCGGAATGGAAGGTCCTGTTCTTCCGCAGCCAAAAATAAAAGCGCAGGAAAAACATGGAGTGGATTTTATTGTTGAAACCGTTATGAGCACTGATGATGTGACACTTATAGCCACCGGACCGCTGACGAATATTGCATCAGCGCTCAACAAAGAACCGAGAATAGCACAAAGAGTTACCGAAATAAGTTTTATGGGCGGTGGGGCGTACTGTGGAAACTGGACGCCTGCAGCGGAGTTTAACATTTTTGTCGATCCGGAAGCCGCTTATAAAGTGGTAAATTCGGGAGCAAAGATTAAAATGTGCGGTGTGAATCTGACCAGACAGGCAATAATGTCGGTCGAAGACAAAGAAGAAATGCGTGCATACAATACAAAAGCCGGAATTTTCACTGCAGAATTGCTTGATTTCTTCGGCGGCGGCAAAGAAGCCCGCATGCATGACGCAAGTGCCGTCGCTTGGGTTATAGATGAAGATGTATTCAAAGGCGCAATGTTACATGTCGATATTGAGCTTTGCGGAAGATTGACGAGAGGAATGACCGTAACGGATTTGAGATTTATGCAGACGGAGAAGGTTGATGTCGACTTCGATTTTGAAAGTACAAGAAGGTGGGATGATGAACCCGAGGGTTCAACGTTTAGAGGCAAAGAACCCAATGTAAATGTTGGAATGAGATGTGATATTGAAAGATTCAGGAAGCTCTTAAAAGGCGCGATAGCAAAATACAAATAAAATATATAGTGAAAGGAATTGTTATGGCAAAAAAAGTCATATTGGATGTCGATACAGGATCCGACGATGCGGTTGCCATTATGACGGCAATCGGCTGTGAAGACCTTGATATTGTGGCGATATGCACAGTTTGGGGGAATCTGGAAGTTGAGGATACAACTATAAATACTCTCGAACTCGTCAGCGCCATGGGTGCAGACGATATTCCTGTGTATAAGGGATGCTCGACAGCTATGGTAAAATACCTTGATCCGACAGGAATTCCTTTTATGTCCCATGCTCCTATAATAAAGGACGGAAAAGAGCTTTCGATTCACAGCAAAAGACTCGGAGGTCTTAAGCCGACTGATAAGAAACCTGAAGACATCGATGCGGTGAGCTTTTATGTGAATTATCTTAAAAATGCAAAAGAAAAAGTTACGTTAATACCGGTAGGGCCGTTGACGAATCTCGGGGAAGCTCTTTCTATTGCACCTGAAATAGTAGAAAATATTGAAGAGATTGTGATAATGGGTGGCGGAGACAGCCTTGCCAATGTTTCTCCTTGTGCCGAAGCAAATATTTGGCATGACCCCGAAGCTGCTACTATTGTTGCTAATTGCGGCGCGTCTGTTCTCTGGATTCCTCTTGATGCGACACACTCAGCCGCTCTCGACATGGAGGATGTCAAAACCCTTAAAGAAGTGGGAACCTTTGCTTCAAAATTTGCGGCAGGGCAAGTTGAACAGAGGATTGAATTTGAAAATGCCGCATATGGCGAAGGAAAAAATGACTCCGCAATACATGATGCTTTGGCGGTATGTGCAGTAATAGACAGAAGCGTACTAACTGAAGTCGAAAAGTGTAACGTAAAAATCGGGTTGTTCGGATTTGGCGCAGGCGAGACTATTATTGACAGAAGAAGGTCTCCGGATGAACCGAACTGTGAATTTGCCTTTAAAGCATCAAAAGAGAGATTTATGGAAATGTTATGTGAGTATCTTGGAAAGGAGAATGCATAATGGCGAGAAAAGTCATAATGGACGTAGATACCGGCTCTGATGATGCAGTCGCGATAATGGCTGCAATGCTCAGTCCGGACATTGATCTCAAAGCTATATGCACGGTATGGGGAAATCTTGATATAGAGCACACAACTGACAACACACTCAGATTGGTTGATGCTATGGGAGGAGATATACCGGTATATAAAGGTTGCCATACCGCTATGGTCAAGTATCTTGTTGATGACAGAGTCCCGCAAAAGAGAAGAATAGCATTAGATGCGGACGGCAATGAGATTAGAATGCATGAGCCTGAACTGAAGATACCCAAAACAGATAGAAAACCTGAAGATATGCATGCGGTTCTCTTTTATATCGATTACCTCAAAAATGCACAGGAGCCTGTTACACTTGTTGCAGTCGGACCGCTAACCAATCTGGGGCATGCTCTCAGAATAGCACCTGAAATAACGAAGAATATTGAAGAAATAGTAATCATGGGCGGGGGAGACAAAGAGGCAAATATCACTATAAATGCCGAGGCAAATATTTGGCATGATCCCGAAGCTGCTCAAATTATCCTCGACAGCGGAGCGAAAGTTGTTTGGGTACCGCTTGATGCAACACATGCTGCCTGTTTGACTTTAGATGATTGTAAAAAGTTCAGGGAAATTAATACTTTTCCGAGTAACTTTGCAGCAGATCTTACCGAAGGCAGAATAGCTGTACACAATGTCACACAGCCTCTCGATGTTCCGAATGCCGCTGCGGTTCACGATGCATTAGCTGTCTGTTATGTAATAGATCCTACCGTATTGGTCGATTTAAAACCCGTTAGATGCTTTATCGGGCTTAAAGATTTGACGGAAGGGGAGACTATTATAGACAGGAGAGAAGGAATAATTGAACCGAATTGCTACTTCGCTTTTTCCGGCGACAGATTTAAGTTTTCCGATATGTTGTGTGAAATTTTCAAACTTGGCAAACAGCTGTAGAGTGTAAAAATATAAAACCGAATGTCAGACTATACTTTCTGTCTGATATTCGGTTTTATGGCTTGATTTTTTAAATTAAAAAGGTTATTATATCTAGGCGGCTTAAAGTTGCCGAGCCTGGCCCGTTGGTCAAGTGGTCAAGACGGCGGCCTCTCACGCCGCAAACACGAGTTCGACTCTCGTACGGGTCACCACCGAAGGTTATAAGACATATAGACTTATTTCTATATGCATAACACCATACCGGTGCCGATGACGCTCAGGACCCACCCGTTCCCATCCCGAACACGGAAGTTAAGCTGAGTTGTGCCGAAGATACTTGATTGGAGACGATCCGGGAAAATAGGTAGGTGCCGGTTT
>JAAYNJ010000011.1 GCA_012520915.1 Oscillospiraceae bacterium | reverse complement strand
TGGTCAGCACCGAGTTCGGCACATATAAGAGCATCCCGGAGGTCCGTAATTCCATAAATTTGCGTAATGACTTTTCTCATAGTTTAACGCGCAATAAATGCACGTCCCCCTTTCTTAATTAAAAATTATGTTTTGAGCTTACGCTTAACATTATAACACAAAAAAGCCGACATTAATTCTACATAACGTAATTTGTTGATTACGACAAATTAAATCTTACCAACTATCCATTTTTACTTTATGCTTTTTTATTTTTCTCTGTTTTTTCCACAATACTCATTGCTTTTTCCCTGGTAGCGCTACCAAAATCTTCGATAGGCCCCCTTTTAGAAGCAGTAAATGCTGCAGCTGTGTTGGCAATCACGGCAATATTATAAGAATCATAACCCTCTATAAAACCCCACATTGCCGCTGCTGCCGATGTATTTCCACATCCGGTCGGATCGACATCATCCTCCGGTGTTGTTAAGTGGATCGATTTTGCAAAATACTCCGACTTTTTTGCAATAAAACAACAGCCGTCCTTACCTAATCGATAAAAGCACGGTGTATCCAAGTCCTTGATTATTTCTATTGCATCTCTGTCGGAATTAACTCCGAATAAAGAGCAGCTTTCCTTTCTGTTAATTGAAAATATATCGCACTGTTTTACCTTTTTATTGAAGTCGTCAATGTCTCCAAAACCTTTTGAATAGTTTGACGGTACTTCCCACATCATTTTGTAACCGTAGCTACTCCTGTTGCGGGATACCTCATCGAACATTCCCATGCCGGTGCCGTTTATATATACCCCTTTACAATAAGGTAAAAAAGGCAGAACCATTTCAAATTTAAGTTCAAAAGCTTCGGAATGCATTACTCCCGTTCCCCCATACACGGATATGTCGGTGTAATCCCCGTCGTTCATATACACCAAATTAGAATTCATGGTGTGTTCATCAACTTCATAAAGCCCTTGAACTGATATTTTGTTCCGCTCTATCCATTCTCCATAATATTTAGTATAGTCCTTGCCTACAGTTGATACCAAAAGACAATTATCATCAAAAAGGCGAATTCCGGTATATGCATAGACACCGCAGCCGCCTAAAACTCCATCAATTTTCCTGCCGTCTTCAAATGTAATGTTGTTGATTATAGTTGTACCTACAGTTATATAATCCATTAATAACTTACCGCTTTTTCAGAAATGTCACTGTTCGCATATATATTGTCAATTAAACTCAAAACCTCTGCTCTTAATTCGTCATTTATTATAGCAATGGGTCCATATTGGCTCGCATTAAAACCTGCAGCCACATTTGCTGTGATTGCCGTCTTCAACGGATTAAATCCCTCACAATATGCCCACAACGCAGCGGATACCGAAACATTGCCGCACCCGGTCGGATCAACACTTTGATCTGCCCCACCTATGATAACCGCAGGAACATGAATATAATTGTCTTTCGTCAAAATACAGGAGCCTTTGCTTCCAAGCCTGTAAAGACATGGTTTTCCGTATTTCATCAGTCTTTCTATCACTATTTCTTCAGAAGAGGTATCAAACAGATCAAAGCTTTCACTTTTGTTAATTGAATAAATGTCACAGCATTTTATACTTCTTTCAAATTTTTCAAGCTTTTTGTCCGTCTTTCCGACAGCCCTGGGAGCTTCCCACATCAGTTTAAAATTGTATTTTAGTTTATCCTCAACCAATCTATCGTCAAGTGTTTCAAATCCTGTTACCAAAACTCCTTTTGTATTGTCATTTACCAGCGGTATAGCGAACTCATATCCCGGAAGATATTTTTCAGAATGAAAGACGGTCGCTTCCTCGGTGTACCTTGATCTGTCTATGTAATTACCATAAGAATCCAAGTATGTAAGAACCGTGTTCATAGTATATTTATCCACTATAGACAGACCTTTTCTCGACATTTTATTTACATCCCACCAGTTTCCGAAAAACTTTTCAAAATCTTCTCCTACCGGTGCTGCGAGTATACTCTTGTCCGTGAAAAGATAAATGCCGGAGAAACTGTAAATTCCCCCTCCACCCATTATATTTTCAATTTTAGATCCATCAAAAAACAGTATGTTATTTACCAAAACCGACCCGGTTATTATGTAATCCATTTTACCTGCCTCACCAACCAAAATTTATTTTATCCGGGTTTGCCAAAACCTCTTTTTTATATAAATTCTCAGCAACTTCAACTATACTCCTTTTTGCGCTTTCTCCCAAATCAAAAAAAGGACCGTACTGCATTGAATTAAAACCTGCAACCGTATTTGCGTAGAAAAGTGCTTTTACCGGATTTAGCCCTTCACAAAACGCCCACATCATGGCTGAGACTGAAGAATTGCCACATCCTGTGGGATCCACCGAAGCTCGATTATATGGTTTTACAGCAGAAACAAAGTAATGACCATCGGGGGTTATAATACAGCCTCCATCTTCTCCAAGTCTGTAATAACATGGTTTTCCGGTATCTTTTAAAAGTTCAACTATCCGGTCTATATCTTCAATGCCGAACAAACGAAAGCTTTCCGGTCTGTTTATTGAAAAAATATCGACATATTCAAGATATTCAGAGAGGTTTTCTTTTAAATTGTATGTATTCATACTGGGGTATTCCCACATTATTTTCAGTGAACTGTTTTTTTCCTTTTGAGCTGCCAGATTAAAATTTTCAATGGTGCTTGCAAATACATACAAACCCTTTGCAGAATTGATAAACGGTGATAAGTGACTCCCGTTAAAATTAAATTCGTCTGAATGTATCGGCTTTTCAGGTATATATTTTGAAACATCCCTGTATTCGCCATTCTCCCTATAAACCAACGTCGTATTGCAGGTATGTTTATCTACTACTAACAATCCCCGCATGTCTACATTATTGTGTTTTACCCAATCGGAATAGTAATCAAAAAAATCCTCCCCTATTCCGGCCACCATTATGCAGTTATCCGTAAGCATCTTTACACCGGAATATGCATAGACGGAACTGCCGCCCATTAAATTTTCAATATTCTCTCCATTATTGAAGTGGATATTGTTTACAATTACATAGCCGGTGATTATATAGTCTATGTTAAAAACATCGGTATTATCCTTTGACTGCAAGCTTTGAAAGTTCCGTTGCATGAGCTAAAGCCTCTTTTCTGACTCTGTCATTAAATGTAGTATACGGCCCGTATTGCATTACATTATAAGAGGCAGCGACATTTGAAATTGCCGCAACCATATCCGGATCATACCCTTCAGCAAATCCGTAAAGGGCTGCAGCAGTGGAACAATTTCCACATCCCGTCGGATCTATCTCCTCTTCTTTCGGCACCAAATGAACGGAAGGAACAAAGGCATACCTGTCTTTCTCTACCATGTATGAGCCTTTTTTTCCTACTCTGTAAAAACAGGGTTTTCCGAGTTTCTGCATATATTTAATTGCCTCTTCTTCGGATTCTACAGAAAAAAGAGAAAAGCTTTCAGGTTTATTTACACTGTAGATGTCAATCAAAGGAAAGAGTTTATCCTTAAAATATTCAAGATTTTCACTGACACAGTCTGCTGTGCTTATTTCGGCCATAATCTTGAGATCTTTCTTTTTTTCTTTTACAGCCCTAATAATCTCCAGTAAATTTCTATTTGTGTCGGACGATATAAAATAAATACCTACCGTGTCCTCTTCAACACAGTCATATACTCTTTTGAAATATTCGTCGTTGAACTTGTTTTTATCTTCAGGCGGAACTCCATATTCAAATGTTTCATACCATCTTCCGTCAGGATAGTACTGCATTGTTGCCACAACAGTTCTATTGTTGTAAACAACAATTCCTTCCCTTGATGCTTTGTTTTTATCAAACCATTCTCCGAATATTTCTTCAAAGTCTGTTCCAGCTCCACCGATCAAAACACAGTCATCCGTATACAGAAATATTCCCGCAAACGCAAAGATAGTCGCACCCATTATATGTTCGACTTTAGACTGATCGGCAAAATTGATGGTATTGTCAAATAGCGAACCTAAAGTTAAATATTTCATAATTTCCTCACCGATAAAATCAATTATTTGTTGAAATTGTATCACAATTAACATAGATGTAACATTAGCCAAATAACCAATTAATATAGTGCTGTTTGTCTAATTTAGTAAATAAAAAAGCGAATTCAATCGCTTTTTAAAATAATTATTGTTCCATTCGATATTATTTTTAATATCTATTAACTTGCTTCAAACATCAGCACTTTACTGCATCCTCGGCTAAAGTTAATGCCAACGATAAAGCGTTTTTTCTTATCTCGTCATTAAAATCGGGATACGGTCCGTATTGCAATACGTTATAGGCAGCTGCGACATTTCCGATAGCCGCTACCTCATGCAAATCATATCCCTCGCCAATTGCCCAAGTAGCAGCCGCTGTTGAGGCATTTCCACACCCTGTAGGATCAATTTCCGTGTTTTCTTTTATTGAGACAGACGGTACAAACACAGCTTCATTACCGCTTACCATATAACTCCCCTTTGTACCAACTCTGTAATAACAGGGTTTACCGATAGATTTAATTATATCAAGTGCTTTCTCTTCCGAATCAACAGAAAACAGACTAAAACTTTCAGGTTTATTTATACTGTAAATATCAATGTGTTTAAATATCGAGTTGTGGATTGTTTCATACATTTCGGGTCTGCAATCTTCAGTTATAATTTCACTCATTATTTTGAATTTATCATTCTTTTTCATATTCCACAACGACTCATAGAATTCAACATCTTTGACACTCCTTATGATGTAAATTCCCTTGGAGTCGACACTTATATTTTTATTCAAAATTCTTAAAGTTTCAGCTTCAAAGTTTGTAATTTCACTCTCTTTCGGACCGAATTCCATATCATTATGCCATGTACCGTCAGAAAAATATTGTAGTGTTGCAAGTATTGTGGGATTATCAAATTTAATCAATCCATCCCTTGACAATTTATTTTTATTAAACCAGTCCCCGAATATTTCTTCAAAATCATTACCCTGTCCGCTTATCAGAAGCACATTCCCGGTAAATTGAAGCATTCCGGCATAGGAGAAGATTGTCGCACCCATAATGTCGTCAATTTTTCTACCATCAACAAAATTTAAAACATTTTTAAAAATCGGCCCGTATACCAAATACTCCATATTCTTACCTCTTTTTAACAAATAAGTCCCGTAAAGCTAAATATCTTTACAGGACTTATTTTTCCGAAACACCTTAAAAGCTGAACAAAGAGTAAACCGCAAAATTAAAGGCAAGGATAGGACCTTTGAGAATATGGAGAAACATCTCCATAAAGGTCAAGCTATCGACCATTAGTACACTCAAGCTGA
>JAAYNJ010000010.1 GCA_012520915.1 Oscillospiraceae bacterium | reverse complement strand
TTTCGGGGGGATCAGGCGTTTCGGGGGGATCAGGCGTTTCGGGGGGATCAGGCGTTTCGGGGGGATCAGGCGTTTCGGGGGGATCAGGCGTTTCGGGGGGATCAGGCGTTTCGGGAGGATCAGGTGTTTCGGGAGGATCAGGTGTTTCGGGAGGATCAGGTGTTGACGGAGGTTCCGCTTCGGCGAAAAAGTAAACGGTAAAGAAATAATATGTGCCGCTATCATCGAGGTAGCCTAATGCGGCGACAGTTCCCCCGCTCTGCTGTCCCATTACCTGAGATGCGATTTCCTTTGCTATCGCTTGCTCCATACCGGCTTTTACCAGTTTTTTCTCGTAAGTATATGTATACGAAAACAGGGCCGATTTAAAATCCGTTTTTCCTTCCGGCAGGTAGAAACCGTTTTGGACAAGCTCGCTCATAATGAATTGGGCTGTTGCCGCGGGCGAATATTCAGGTTTTTCTTCAGGCGGCACATAAGGAGCCGGTCTTCTGTTTGGAATGTCTTTCAACGGTTTAGGCCTTCTGTCTTCATCAACTTTGGAATGAGTTCTAACATATTCCAAAAGCTTTTCAACTCCGCTCTCCGACAAATGTATACCGTCGTCAATTACATACTCGCTTTTTAAAAACCCTTCATTGTCTGCCAGAACTTCATAGACATTCAAATATGCCAATTCTTTTGTTTTGGCAAGTTCCAAAAGACGAGAGTTAAAACTTCTTATTGTCTTGTTGTTTTCGTTTGCATTTATGCCGTTTCTGCCAAACGGAGGTACGGACATGATTATCACATCGCTGTATTTGTAGGCATCTTTTATTTTGTCTAAAACGTTATCGTACTTTTCAATAAACCAGTCTGTATTTTTGTTATTGACATTATTTGTCCCCAAACATATTATTATCCGCCTCGGTTGCGCCATAGCAATCGATTTGATTATAGTAAGAGGGTTGGAAATCCCCGACCAATAGATTCCCGGATGTTCATCGACCGATTGTATCCCCAATCCCTCAATTCCCATAACATTTGAGAGCGGTAATAAGTCAAACAATGAAATTCTCAAGGTATTGCTATCACCTACAAACAGCGTTTCTTTTAGATATTTTTCCCCTGCGTCGGCGGTTTCTTCTAAAATTACTCCCTTAAATTTAGGATTTTGTTTATCTATCTCATCAGAAAGCACTATATCTTCAAAGACAACCTTCTTTTCATTTCCATTTTTATATTCTCCAATATCCCTAATTTTCTCAAACTTAAATGACAGTCCTATATAAATCGCAGCACAAATAATAAGTGTAGCACTCAAAACAAAAAACGCCGTTGCTCCGGCAGACAGGTTTCTATTGGATTTTTTGTTTAATTTTCTTTTCATAGCACTCATCGTTAAAATGGGTTTATAGTTTATTAATCTATAAACCCATTAAAATTTATTCTATTTCACAGCATTCCAGGTCGCATTCGCACTGTTCTTCCGACTCAATTCTCTCGTTGCATTCCGGGCAATAGGCCTCCCCTAAAAAAGATGCATAGGGATCAACCGAAACCGTTTCATTGCAATTTTCACAATACATATTAATATCTTCAAGATTATCGCAATAATCGGCGTCATCCAAGTCATTTTCAAAGAGAAAGTCGACATCTTCATCAATCTCTTCGAGTCTATCCGAAATCAGGTATAGGCTCTCATAGGCTCCTGTCAACTCCTCATCGAGATCGGACACTTTTGTTACCATTTCATCAAGAATATCCATTAATGCATCAAAGAGCTTCTGGTTCTTTCCTTCAAATTTTATCTCTCCGCCGTCAATAAGTCCTTTGATATATGCGTACTTTTCAGAGAGCGACATATTTATTCATCTCCTTAAAAATTTTAACAGAATTTTTATTGCTTAAGCGCGTTCCATATATTCTCCGGTTCTTGTATCTATTCTTATTTTTTCTCCCTCTTCTATGAAAAGAGGAACCCTAACTTCGGCACCCGTTTCGAGAGTCGCCGGTTTAAGTGTATTTGTTGCAGTATTTCCCTTAAATCCGGGTTCGGTTTCAGTAACCGTCAATTCGACAAACATGGGCAATTCCAATCCGAAGACATTTCCTTTATATGACAGGACTTTTACATTCATATTCTC
Organism: Oscillospiraceae bacterium; assembly: GCA_012520915.1. Lineage (GTDB taxonomy): Bacteria > Bacillota > Clostridia > Oscillospirales > Ruminococcaceae > WRIP01. The sequence goes on along the minus strand of JAAYNJ010000010.1, from coordinate 167,033 downwards.
TTTAATAAACCTAAAGTTCTCGGGCAGATCGCTTTCAGATATGGGTATCATTTCGTACGTTTCATTATCCATAAAGTAATAGAGCCCGCTGTCGTTATAGGAGTACCCCATTTCCCTTCTTTCTATGTATGCACTTTCAAATTTTTCCGAAGGGCTGTATGTTTTTTCCGTAACACTTCCTGTCATAACATTTTTTATTTTTGTTCTGACAAAAGCTGCACCTTTTCCCGGCTTTACATGTTGAAATTCAATTATCTGATAAACATTTCCGTCTTCTTCAAATGTCACACCGTTTCTAAAATCACCGGCAGAAATCATATTATTCTCCTTTCACCTAAAGGTTCTTTAAATTTTATCACAATTGATAATGCTGTTCAACAAAGCAAACTAAATAGTAATCAGCTCAACACAGCTTTTGCTCAAATTGTTGTTCCCTTCTCGGCAAAGCACTACCATATTCTCAATTCTTACTCCGAATTCTCCCGGCAGATAGATTCCCGGTTCTATGGTCATTACCACATTTTCTCCCAACGGTTCTTCGTTTGTATGATTTGCACTGGGGTATTCATGGACTTCCAAACCCAAAGAATGCCCCAATCCATGCCCGAAGAATTCCCCATAACCGTTATCCTTAATAATTTCTCTCGCAACGGCATCCAATTCTTTCCCCGTCATTCCGGCTTTTGCCTGTTCTCTTGCGGCAAGGTGTGCTTTAAGTACTGTATTATAAACTCTTTGTTGCTTCTCGGATATTTCGCCCAATGCAACGGTGCGTGTCATATCACTGCAATATCCTTCTTTTATCGCACCGAAATCCATTGTGATAAAGTCGCCTTCCCTCACTCTTCTATCACCCGGAACGCCGTGCGGCAAAGACGAGTTTTCGCCTGAAACCACGATAGTGGAAAAAGCAGTGCCGTCTGCACCGTTCATCTTCATAAGGAATTCCAGCTTGGCTGCAATTTCTCTCTCAGTCATTCCCGGTTTAATGTATGAAATGATATCTGAAAATGCTGAATCGGTAATTTCCTGCGCCTTCAATATTTTTTCTATTTCCTCTTCTTCCTTCACGGAACGCAACTTTTCAATAGCCTTTCCCAATTTTTCATCATCAATAATCTCAACATCCGATAATTGCTTAAGCGCCCGAAATCTTGCGAGACTCATTCCGTCCTCAACGAGAACTTTTCTTATGTTTTTCAATTTGAGATGTTCTCCGATCATTTGAACGGAGTTTCCATCCATCAGCACCGGATTTATTCCCGGGAAGGAGCTCTTTTTCGCCGCTTCGATATACCTGAAGTCTATTAGCAAGACGGTCTCGGAGCGATTAATTATCAATGATCCGGCACTGGAAAACACCCCGCCGAAATAAGCTCTGTTATAGTTATTTTCAATGAGTACAGCAGTATCTTTTTCAAGTTTTATCTGTTCTTTAAGTCTTTCTACTCTTTCCACAATTAATCATCCTCTCATATAATATTGTAATTTTCGTACATTATTTTCATTGCAAGGGCATCTTCAGCCTGCGTTCCGCTCGATTCACAAATAACTACAGGCGTCAAATTCCTTTCTGAAATGAGTTCCATCAGCATTTCCGGATTCGGTCCGTATTCCCTGTCTTCAAAAGTAAGATGTCTTTTTTCACCGCCTGCAGTATATTCAATTTTACTGAAATGAGAGTGGAATATCTTTGTTCTGTATATTCCTATGTTGTTTTCCATGGTATCGAGTATCCTTGCATAATCCTCTTTGGATTTAATCGACCCATGTGTTCGGGCATTGAGGTGTCCGAAGTCAATACATGGAATAATTCTTTCATCTAATTCACAGAAATCAAGAACCTCATCCAAACTTCCAAGCTGATTTATTTTCCCCATCGTCTCAGGGCATATTACTACATCACCATATCCGGAACTATCAAGATAACTTATGCTTTTTGCCAAAGTTTCTTTTGCAAGCAAGAATGCTTCTTCCCGGGATTTCTTACCGACCGAACCCGAATGAACCACTATTCTGTTTCCGCCCATATTTTTTACAGCTTTAGCGGTTTCAAGTATATATCTCATACTGTTGTTTCTCTTTTCTTCGTCGTCGCTTGCAAGTGAAATATAGTAGGGTGCGTGAGCACTTATCGTTACATTGTATTTTATACATTCCTCTTTTATTATCGATGCATTCTTTTCACTCATTCTTACCCCTCTTCCGAACTGGTATTCGAACGCATCAAGCCCCATTTCGTTCACATATTTTGCAATGTCTTTAAAAGATTTATATTTTAAATTGAAACTGTCGGAATTTCCGGCAGGTCCGAATATTGCCTTTCTCATTGAAATATCCTCTTTGCTTTTCTGAACGGCTTCTCAAATATCCTTTTAATTTTCACACCTAAAGGAATATCTTTTCCCATAGGGTCTACCAGAATTGAAATTGCTCCCATTCTTTTAGCCAGCAAAATATCGGTAAATATTTGATCTCCAATAACCGCCATCTCTTTAAAATCAAAATTTATATTTTTTAAGTTCTCTATTATCCGCGATTTTAAAGGTTTCTTCGCGTCAAATATATATTCGAGACCTATACTATCCGCAAATTTCGCGACCCTTTCCCTGCTGTTGTTTGAAATTGCAATCAGATATAATCCTAACGATTTTGCTTTTTCTACCCATTTGAGGACTTCTTCTTTTATTTCAAACGAACAGTCGCCTGTAAGGGTATTGTCAACGTCGATGAGAATGCATTTTATTGAATTTTGCTTAAACAAACCGAAGGGTATGTCTTCGAGCCTGTTGTAATGATAATCCGGAAACACCAGTTATTACTCCTTGTCTTTTTTAATATCACTTTAGAGTATATCAAAGGTGAGTTTCTAATAAAAGAACAAAAAAAGACCCGTTAATCTGACTACGGGTCTTTTCATATAATCTGTGCGTTTATTTCAGCTTTCTCTTGCGAGCTGCCTCAGCTTTTTTCTTGCGTTTTACTGAAGGCTTTTCATAGTGTTCACGCTTTCTGACTTCAGCGAGCACCCCTGAGCGGGCACATTGTCTTTTAAAACGCCTTAATGCACTATCAATGCTCTCGTTTTCTTTGACTCTAATTTCCGACATTTATACTTTTTCCCCCCCTTTGCCTATCGGCAAGGACATTATTTTCAGAATACATTCTAATGGTTTGCGAAAGATAAGTCAAGATTCGGCCTATTTAACTACAAAATTGACTATTTTCCCCTTTACATACAACTCTTTTATCAGAGTTTTGCCTTTAATCATTTCGCAAATCTGCTGATTGCTCCTTGCTGTTTCCAGAACTTCCGACTCCTCCGCATCAACATCTATTGTAATTCTTCCTCTTACTTTTCCATTAACCTGTACAGCTATTTCTATGGAATCTTCCTGACATTTTTCCGGATTATATTTAGGCCATTCGGCAGCTGAAATCATTGATTTGTTTCCAATCATCTGCCAAAGTTCTTCGGTAATATGGGGCGCAAACGGATTAAGAAGGGTCAAGAATATTTCAAATTCGAATTTGTTCAGTCTTTTGTTTGCGTATATTTCATTGGTCAAAGTCATCAGTGTGGCGATTGCCGTATTAAATTTCATGTTTTCGATGTCTTCGCCGACCTTTTTTACCGTTTTGTGGAACAACACTTCCAAATCCTTGGAATAATCTTTTCCATCAACGACAAACCCGACCATGTCAAAAACTCTGTCAAGAAATCTTTTACACCCTTTGATGCTTTCGCTTGACCACGGTGCGGTCTTTTCAAAGTCGCCTATAAACATTTCATAAAGGCGAAGGGTATCAGCACCGTATTCTTTAACAACTTCATCCGGATTAATCACATTTCCCCGGGATTTTGACATTTTTTGGCCGTCGTCACCCAATATCATTCCGTGACTTGTTCTCTTTAAATAGGGTTCCGGTTGGGATGTTACACCGATATCGTATAAAAACTTATGCCAAAATCTTGAATAGAGCAGGTGCAGGGTGGTATGTTCCATTCCCCCGTTATACCAATCGACAGCCATCCAATAATCCAACTCTTCCTTTGAGGCAAGAAAATTTTCGTTGCCCGCATCGCAGTAGCGCAGGTAATACCAGGAAGAGCCTGCCCACTGCGGCATTGTATCCGTTTCGCGCTTAGCAGCTCTCCCGCAAATCGGACAACTGACATTGACCCAATCCTCTGCTCTTGAGAGCGGCGACTCACCTTCGTGCCCCGGTTCATAATCCTCCAACTCCGGAAGCATCAGAGGCAGGTCGGAATCTTTCAACGGCACATAGCCGCACTTATCACAAATAATAATCGGAATCGGCTCACCCCAGAATCTCTGCCTGGAAAATACCCAATCTCTGAGTTTGTAGTTTACTTTATTACCTCCGATGCCATTTTCCATCAGCCATTCAACAGTTTTTGTCTTTGCCTGCTCCACATTCAACCCGTTCAAAAAACCGGAGTTGACCATTAAGCCTTTATCGCAATCGACATAGGCTTCTCTTTCAATATCTCCGCCTTCAACCACCTCGATAATCGGCAAAGAGAATTTCTTTGCAAAATCGTAGTCGCGTTGATCGTGTCCGGGTACTGCCATTATCGCACCGGTACCGTAACCCATAAGGACATAGTCTGCCACAAATATAGGAATTTTCTTTCCGGTCGCGGGATTAACGGCGCTTACGCCCAATATCTCCACTCCTGTCTTCTCCTTAGAAAGCTCCGTTCTCTCAAGGTCGCTTTTCTTTGAAGCAAGATACCTATACTGCACTATCTCATCATAATTTTCGATACTGTCGGACCACTTTTCCAAAAGCTCGTGTTCCGGAGAAATTACCATATAGGTAGCACCGAAAATAGTGTCCGGGCGGGTTGTGTAAACAACGAGGTTATCGCCTTTTGAGGTGGGGAATACAATTTCAGCACCATATGAACGGCCGATCCAGTTTATCTGTTGCGATTTAACCCTATCAATGTAATCTACCGTATCAAGGTCATCTATTAACCGATCGGCATATTTCGTTATCGCCAACATCCACTGGCTCTTTATCTTTCTCACCACTTCGCTGTGACAACGCTCACAACTTCCTGCAATAACCTCTTCATTTGCTAAAACCACCTTGCATGAAGTGCAGTAATTGACTGCCATCTCTTTTTTGTAGGCCAGTCCTTTTTCAAACATTTTTAAAAAAATCCATTGAGTCCATTTGTAGTATGAAGGATCGGTGGTGTTTATTTCCCTTGACCAGTCAAATGAAAGTCCTAAAGACATCAGTTGAGATTTAAACCTTTTGATGTTGTCTCTGGTAACAACCGCAGGATGAATTTTATTTTGCATGGCATAGTTTTCCGTTGGGAGTCCGAATGCATCCCAGCCTATCGGATACAGTACATTATAACCCTCCAAACGTTTTTTTCTGGCAACTATATCCATAGCAGTATACGGTCTCGGGTGTCCTATATGCAACCCTTCACCGGATGGGTAGGGAAATTCTATGAGCACATAATATTTGGGGAGAGCGCAATTTTTTTTGGCATTAAAAGTACCCTCTTTATTCCAAATTTCCTGCCACTTTTTCTCAATCTTTTCAAAATTATATTTCAAAATCTCTCTCCTATTCGGAAACTTCAACTAATTTCGCATCTGCCCACAGTCGGTCCAAAGAATAAAAATCCCGTGCGTCTTTATGGAATATATGCACTATTACATCGCCGTAATCATGTAAAATCCAGTTTCCGCCCGATTCGCCTTCGATTTTCTTTGGCATAATTCCCATCTTCGCCATCCTTCTATCGACTTCATCAGACAAAGCTTTTACCAGAACCCTATTATCACCTGATGCGATTACGAAGTAGTCAGCTAAAATCGTGAGTTCCTCAACTTTTAAAATTTTTATGTCGGCTCCCTGTTTTTCGTCTAATACTTTCCCCGCATATTTTGCTATTTCAAGTGATGTCAACTTTTAGCCCCCCTCTTCGCCTTTATCTTCATAATCATCAAGTTTTCCCTCAGCCGTTCCCAGATAATCACCTATCGTATTTTGAATTTCAATTGCGCCGAGCTCCGATTCAATTACCGGGTCGGAAAAGGGTCTCATATATTTATTCAACAATTCAGCAAGTTCTTTTTTGTGTACGGAAAATACATCCTGTCCGTAAAGCCCGTATCTGCTGACAGGCTCTCCGGGAACTCTAATAACATCTATGGAATCCGTAGACATTTTTTTCACTTTAAATGCGAGATCGATAATTTCTCCGATGGAAAAATCCGTTTCAAGATATGGGAAAACATTATTGACAATTCTTATCATATCGGTAGTGGATGTGTCCAAAAACTTCTTCATCAGTGCACTCATAAAATATCTTTGAACATTCATTCTCTCAATATCTGCCTGTGAATATCCTCTATATCTTACAAATATTTCAGCTGTTTCGCCATTCAGAACATAGGTTTTGCCGGGATGAAGCTCAAAATGATCACCGAATTCAATGAATTTGTCAACTGTTATTTCAATTCCGCCAAGCATGTCAATGACTTCCCTGAAGCCTTCCATTGTGATCATCACATAGTTGTCAATCGGAAGCGCCAGTTGCTTGTTTATTGTTTCCGCAAGAGGCCTTATATTATTTACACCTGAGGGAGCGGTTTTCGGATCCCCTTTTTCTTCGGGATTGTCTTTATATCCCCAATTATAAAGGCCGTTGATTTTGCCGTAATAGACCAATTCCTGTCCAACATACATATCTCTGGGTATTTGCAATAAAGTTGCCGTTGAGTTTTCAATATTGAGATTTAACATGATGATGACATCCGTCATGTGGTCTATCCGTGCTTCATCGCCCTCAAGTTTTTCATCACTGTCAATACCGCAGATTAGTATATTCATCGTTTTCCCTCTGATATACTGCGGGGTTACCCATTTTTCATCAAGTTCACCTACATCGGACTTAAGGGGTTTTATACCCAAAACTATTTTGACTGCGCCGAATATCAAGAGCGTGACGGATAAAACTATGACCAAAACGGCAAATATGTTTTTCTTTTTCCGCGGTCTTTTTTTTCGATCTTTTAGATTACCGTCAAGGTTTTCATTTTCATGTTTTTTCGCTTTTTCATTCTTCTTTTTAGCCATATCAGGATAATTCCTTTACAAAAAAACTCAACGGTGCGACAACATATAGTTGTAAGCACGTATTGAGTTAATATCTATTTTTCTTCTCAAAGCGATTAATCGCGATATCTGCCTCGTTAAAATCTCCAATACAACGGAATCCAGCGATTTTTCCGATAATTTTCTGAGCGGGGCCAATCCGGGCATATTCCTGTCTTCAGAGAGGTAGTCCGATACATAAATAACCTTCTCAATCCCACTCATTCCGGCTCTGCCGGAAGTATGGCTTGCAATTGCCATCGCTATTTCCTCATCAAGCCCAAGTACATCTTTAGCATATGCTCCGCCTGCATAAGAGTGCCAAACTTGTTCAAGGCCTTTAATTTCTTCAATCGAAATGATATCAGAGCTATTTATCATTTGCAACAGAACGGAAGAGTTCAACTCTTTTGCAATATCATGGAGGTATCCCGCAACAGCCGCTTTTTTTACATCCAAATTATTAATCGATGCCAACTTCATAGCATACTTTACCACAGCTCTGGAGTGGTTGAATCTTTTTTTTGATAGAGCTCTTTCAGCTAAATTTCTTGCTTGTGATACTGTCATTATTTTAAACACCGCCGTACAATTTGTGTTCGCTAATATAATCTGCAACAAACTTATCTATGAACCGGGAAACATCTTCACCCGAATACAGCATTTCCCTTAGTTTAGATGAACTGATTTCGAGAGGATTATATTTCAACTCAATTATTCTACCACCTTTTGAACACATTTCATCGATAGATTTTTTCAGTTTGACAGCTCCCTCTTCGTATCTTGAGGCAACCGCGATATCTGCAAGTTTGAGAACTCTTTCATACCTATTCCAAGTTTTAAAACTATCCAACATATCCGAACCTATAAGAAGAATTATTTTGTGGTCGAAATATTTCTTTTTAATCCTCTTTAAAGTCCAGTAGGTATAGTTTCTGCGCTTCCTTCCTCTTTCCTCCATTAAGCTGATTTTAACTTTCGGAGAAACATCTTTAAAAGTTTGCGACATATTCGCTCTGTGAAAAAAGTTGACTTCTGCATTTTTTTTATGGGGCGAAGTTGCGGAAGGCATTACTAATATCACGTCGGGTGAAATGGTTTCGCAGGCTGAAGATAAAAGCCGTGAATGCCCTTTGTGCGGAGGATTAAACGCCCCCCCAAACAGCAGCAGTTTTTTCATATTTAAACCTTATATTTCCCGATTTTTGGATTTTTTCTGTATAAAACGATTTTTCTTCCCAAAACAATTACCGTTTCAGACGAAGTCTTAGAGGAAATTTCTTCGGCAATATCTTTTACTGAAATATCTATATTGTCCAATACACCGATTTTTATAAGCTCTCTGCTTTTCAACGCATCGTCAATCGCGATTATCAATTCGTCTGAAATCCCATTTTTTCCTACATTGAAAATCGAATCCATTTGATTTGACATTTTTCTCAAATAGGCTCTCTGTTTAGATGTCATAACCCAAAAGCTCCATCCTGTCAATTTTTTTAAGTTTGAAACAAATTTTTCTCAACGCTCTTGCCCTGTGGCTTATAGAGTTTTTTACATAGTCTTCCAATTCGGCAAAACTAATATTTCTACTTAAGTAAAAGATCGGGTCATATCCGAACCCGTTATTCCCTCTTTTTTCAAAACCTATATATCCTTCACACCTGCCCATGGACGTAATTATCTGTCCGTCGGGCATTAAGACGACAACTGCAGAGATAAATCTTGCTGTCCTTTTAGGTTTTTCGACGCCTTCCAAGGCATTAAGCAGTTTTAAAATATTCGAATCATCTGTCGAGTTCTCGCCGGAATACCTGGACGTGTGAACCCCGGGCATTCCCCCCAAATAATCAACTGAAATACCGGAATCATCTGAAATTATGGGCAAATCTGTCATTTTTCTAATTGCTTTTGCTTTAATTAATGCATTTTCGAGAAAGCTATTGCCGGTTTCTTCCGGATGACAATCTATTCCGACATCCTTCATGGAAAATGTTGTGTACCCTATTTTTTTTAATATTTCAGAGATTTCCCTCAATTTGTTTTTGTTATTTGTCGCCGCAATAAAAATTTTATCTTTCATAGTTTACAGTTCTCTAATTGATTACAGAAAAAACGCTCTTGCAAAGTCTTCCGCATTGAATTCCAATAAATCTTCTATTCCTTCCCCGACCCCTATAAATCTTAAGGGTATTCCCAATTTGTGCTTAATTGCTATAGTCGATCCGCCCTTTGCCGTACCGTCGAGTTTTGTCAATACTATTCCACTGACTCCCGTGTCGACAGCGAATTGCGCAGCTTGATTGATTGCATTTTGACCGGTAATTGCATCAATTACCAAAAGTGTTTCTATGGACGATTCGGGCGAAGCTTTTTTCGCCGTTCTTGTCATCTTTGCAAGTTCGTCCATCAAATTCTTTTTTGTATGCAACCTTCCTGCTGTGTCGCAAATTACAAAGTCGGCTTTTGAATTCACAGCATGACGAACTGCGTCATAAATCACTGCAGACGGGTCATTAGCCCCGGCAATAAAGTCAGCACCGCTCCTATTCGCCCAAACTTCCAGTTGTTCTCTCGCAGCCGCTCTGAATGTGTCCGCAGCGGCGAGTATTACCTTATTTCCCCTTTTTACAAGAAGATCCGCTATTTTACCGGCGGTGGTCGTCTTCCCGGCCCCGTTGACACCTATCATCAGTATAACTACAGGTTTGCTGTCAAAATCAAGCGGAGATTCCGCTTTCAGCATTTCCGACACTATCTCTATTAACTTTTCATTGGCTGCATCAGCATCACTGATATGGAATTCTTTTACTTTCTCCCTAAGCTTTTCAACAATCTCTTCCGCCAACTCATAACCGGTATCTGACAGTATCAGCTTTTCAAGCAGCAGTTCATAATAATCTTCGCCAAGCTTATCCGATGAAAGGGCAAAAGCGACATTGTCCAAAGTCTTTTTTAAACCCTTTTTAATTTTATCAAAAAAAGACATTTTCACCTCATAAAAACAAAAACTAATCCTGATGCACTGCGAGTTTAGCCTCATTCAGGCTGAGTTTAAGCACCTTCGATATTCCCTCTTCCTGCATCGTCACTCCATAAAGCACATCAGCTACTTCCATAGTGCCTCTTCTGTGTGTTATTGCAATTATCTGCGTTTCGTTTACGAATCTCGTCAAATAACGCGAAAACCTTGATACGTTTACTTCATCGAGTGAACTGTCTATTTCATCCAATATGCAAAACGGCGCGGGATTCACTTTAAGAATCGAGAAAAATATCGTTATTGCTACAAGCGCCTGTTCTCCGCCTGAAAGGGATGATAGGTTTTTTATTATTTTCCCGGGAGGTTGAGCATCAATCTCTATACCGCTTTCCAGTATATCATTTTCATCAGTCAGATACAGTCTTGCACTTCCGCCGGAAAACATTTCCGTAAACACCCTTTTGAAATTGTCATTGATTTTCCTAAAACTATCGATAAACATCTCTTTCATTTCAACAGTTAAATTTTCTATCAATATATTCAACTGATCCATTGACTTCCTGACATCATCCATTTGATTTTTCATAAATTCGTGTCTTTCAGAAACCTCTTTATATTCCTCAATCGAAGAAAGATTTACCGTTCCGAGCGCTCTTATCCTTGAACGTAAAGTTGAAACATCCTGTCTCAGTTTTGTAAGAGACTCGTATTTCACCGTGAGAAGATCCGCTTGTTGCTTCGTCAGTTCATAATCTTCCCAAAGTTTTGACACCGCAGAGTCAAAATCTTTCTGCAGAGAAATTTTTCTTTCTTCAAGCCTGGAAATTTCTTTGGCAATGTTCTCACGATCCCGGGAAACTCTATTTTGTTTTTCCCTCAACTCCGTTCCGTTTTTTTCGATTTCAAGCCTTTCATTAACTGCATTTTCGATTTCTTTTTTCAGTTCGACAATATTCTGTCTCAACGATTCAATATCTCTTTTTCTTCCCTCAATTATTTCTTTCCTGTCTTCATTGAGTTTTATCAGATTATTTGAGGTATCCTCAGCAGATCTTGACCTATCTATGCTTCTTTGGCTATCTTCCTCCATCAACTTCATCATCTGTTCGAGGTTTTCGATATCTTTCGACACCCTTACTCTTAAAATCTTTAAATCGGAGATTTTCTCAGACAATATGATTTTCTCGTTCGAGAAACTGTCATCAGCCATTTTTTTACTGGCTTCATTCTCTTCAATTAGTTTGATTCTATCCCTTACTTCAATAAGTTCAACTTTTCTTTTTGCAAGTATCCGCTCATGTTCTCCTGCTTCTTTCAAAACATTATCCATTTCGATCCGCGAAACTGAAAAAATATTTTTTGTCTGTTCCACAATGGTTTTGTAGTATTTGCCTTCCGTTTCAGCCTTTAGAATCTTTGAATTAACATTGATAAGTTCGCTTTCATATACTGTTTTATTGGCCTGAAGCTCATTTGTTTCGGCCTTTAGTTTTTCATACCTGGAAACAATATTGACATCTTCCTCGGAAAGCTTTACAAGCTCCTTTTTGAGCTCATCCGCTTCCCTTCTCCTGCCAAATATACCTGATGATTTTGAAGAAGAGCCTCCGGTATAGGATCCCCCTGAGTTAATCATCTGTCCGTCAAGAGTTACGACACGATATCTGTGACGCATGCTTTTGGCAACTTTTGATGCTATGTTGAGGTCTTCGGCGACGACAGTTCTCCCCAGCAGATTGCTGACAACATCTTTGATTCCTTCATCGCACTGTACCAACCGGTCTGCAATGCCGACCACGCCCTCCAACTCAAGAACATTAACAGCATCAAAATTGGAAGGCTTGATGATGTCTATCGGCAAAAAAGTAGCTCTGCCTGCATTTTCACTTTTAAGCATTGAAATTGCTTCTTTTGCAGAAGTTTCATCTTTCACGATAACATTCTGCATCGCAGCTCCGAGGGCCACTTCAATAGCATTTTCACAACCGTGTTTAATTTTAATAAGAGAAGAAACAGGTCCGACTATCCCCCTTAATATGCCTTTTCTTCCGGCTTTTACAACAGTTCTTACACTTGACTGAAATCCTTCCATATTTTTTTCCATTTCATTAAAAATATGGATTTTGTTCTCTATTCTGGAAATTCTCGACTTTAAATCGTCTATTTGTTTCTCATATTCGGCAAGTTTTTCCTGCCGTTTGGACAATAGAGATTCATGACCTTCAATAGTATTCAGCACTTCCGATTTTTCAATAGAAAGTTTCTTCAAAAACTCTTCAATTTTTGACATTTCATCTGCCGCAACTTTATAGTCTTTTTCATATCCGGGCAGATTGGTTTTCAATTCATTGAGCCTGTTTTCCAGCGTGCGGCTTTCACTTTCAATCGTTGCAATGGATACTTTTATTTCGGTATCTTCCGAATACAGCGCCAATAATTCCTTTTCGGTCTCATCTATCTGCCTATTCCGTTCATCCCCTTCTATAGACAGCTTTTCCAGTTCGGACTCCATTTTTTCTATATCACTGTCTATTCCGTTTAACTCTCTCTTTTTTTCTTCTATTTCATTCAACTTGGCATCAATCTTTAAGGTTATTATTGATGTGGATCCTTCAATGTCGTATATGTCCGTCCTCAAGGATTCAATTTGCTTTTCGGTATTTGCTAAATCGCTTTCAGTGGTAGCCACCTCTTTTTCTATCTGCGTTATCTCCTCACTTAATCTATAAATATCTTCATTCTTTAATGTTATTTTTTCGCCGATATTCGAAATTTTTCGAAAATTTTCTTCAGTTGCCTGTTCTATTTCTTTCAACGAAGATTCCGCATTTTGATAGTCGCCCTTAGCCGTCTCAATTCTGTCTTCCTGTTCAAACAGCAGCTTTCTGTTTCTGTCGATAGTATCGCAATATAAAGTTACTTCCAGTTCCTTTTTCCGCTCTGAAATTTTAATAAATTCACGTGCTTTTTCACTTTGAGCTTTTAGAGGTCCTATTCTTATATCAAGTTCATCAAATATGTCTTTCAGACGTTCAATATTTTCATTTGCCTTCTGCAGCTTTCTTTCCGCTTCAGTTTTCCTATATCTATACTTGGCTATTCCCGACGCTTCCTCAAATATCAATCTTCGGTCGGTATTTTTTGCCGCGACAATTTCGGCCACCCGCCCCTGTTCAATTACTGAATATCCGTCTCTTGACATACCGGTATTTAAAAAAGTTTCCCGTATATCTTTTAGCCTGACTAAAGCTCCATTTAATAAATATTCACTCTCTCCGCTTCTGTAGAACTTTCGTGTTACAGTAATTTCTTCATCAAAATCTTCTATTCTTCCGTCTTCATTGCTTAAACATATGGTAACTTCTGCATATCCCATCGGATTTCTCTTAACGGTTCCTCCGAATATAACATCCTCCATCTTCCCGCTTCGGAGCGATTTGGTGGATTGTTCTCCCAATACCCAACGCATTGCATCACTAATATTGCTTTTGCCGCTCCCGTTCGGGCCGACAATAGCCGTAATTTCTTTTTCAAAACTGAGTTTCGTCTTTTCGGGGAATGATTTAAAACCATGAATTTCGATGTATTTGAGATGCAATTAATTCTCCTTGTCTATTGTATTCAATATTTTTACTTCTCTTTTTCCGAGTTTTTCGTCTTCTTCAATTATTAATCTAATTCCTAAAGAATTAAAAAAAACAATATTTTCCCGTTTTTGACCGATTGCCGCACTCTTCATACCCTTGCCGACTGCAACCTTTACGGTTTTAATTCTCTCGTTTTCCAACAGATTCATAACTTTGTTTCTTATTATCCTTGAATTGACTTTCTCGCCGAACGCGGGATGATATGGTCCTGCCAAAAAACTTTTATGAAGAGACATCTCTGAATGCAAACCAATTCTGATGGTCTCAATATCTGCTTTGTCAAAAACGGACAACGCCTCAACTGTACAATCTATTGCTTCTTTTACGGAAAGGGGGACATATTTGCCGGAGTTGAATAGATCTTCAAGTTTTGTGCCTTTCAAGACAAGAGTGGGATATATCCTCATCGTTTGAGGACGCAAAAACGCAAAGTCTTCTGCCGTCTTTATTGCGGTCATCTTTGGATCTTTATCGCCGTACATTCCCACCATCATTTGCAGACCGAGTGAAAACTCAAAATCCCTTATCAAATTTGAAGCCTTTGTCGTTGAAAGATGGTCATGTCCTCTTTCATTTGCTAAAAGTATCGAATCATCCGAAGATTGCGCTCCAAGCTCAATAGCTTTTACGGAATATTTTTTAAGTGTTTCAAGAATATCTTCATCTATTGAATCGGGCCTCGTGGAAATTCGTATCCCGCTCGCGCGCCTCTGAATAATAAAGTGATTTGCCGCCTCAAGCAGCTGCGTCATGTATCCCTTATCAATTGCGGTAAAGCTTCCCCCGAAAAATGCAATTTCCATCCCTTTTTCGTTCCCGGGTTCAGGTAAAAACAAATTACACTTGTCGAAAACTTCATTCGGGCAGACTTCGTTTATTTTTCCTGATATTGCTCTCTGGTTGCAGAAGATACAGCTTTGTTTGCAGCCTTTGTGCGGAATAAAAAATGCCAATCTTCTTTCTTTCATAATTCAAGATATAAAAGCGCTTGTTTTGCGGCTTGTTGCTCTGCGGCTTTTTTGCTTTGTCCTTTACCCGCACCGATTGTTACACCGTCAAGCGACACTTCAACAGTAAAGGATTTTTCATGGTCGGGACCGCTCTCGTCCACTACCGAATAAGAGAGTTTTTTGTCAGGGACACGCTGAACCAATTCCTGAAGTTCGGTTTTATAGTTTTTTAATTTATAATCGCCATTTTCGAATTCCGAAACGCAGTCCAGTATCAGCCTTTTCGCCGGTCCTATACCTCCATCCAGGTAAACTGCAGCTATAACGGCTTCAAAAAGGTCAGCAAGAATAGAGGGACGTTCATATCCTTTTGAAAGTCTCTCTCCCCTACCCAACAATATATATTTTCCCAAGTTAAGCTTTGACGCAAACTTTGAGAGAGTTTCTTCTCTGACAATCAGCGCACGTGCTCTGGTAAGCTCACCTTCAGGAAATTCCTTTTTGTTTAAAAACAAATACTCCGTTACAACATAAGACAGTATTGAATCGCCTAAAAACTCAAGTCTTTCATTATTTTTATCGGCCCCGGGATTCTCATTTGAATAACTTGAGTGAGTAAGCGCTTCAATCAATATGGATTTGTCACGAAACTTATATGACAGAATCTTTTCCAATTCTTCCGTAAAAAGGTAATCTTTATTGGTATCTTTTTTCATCATTTACCGACAAGTTCTTCAATTTCACCGTTTATTCCGCTTCCGGACCAGATAACAGCCTGTTTTATCGCATTTTTAATGGCCTTACCATTTGAACTGCCATGAGCTTTGATTACAGGCTTATTCAGCCCTATAAAGGGAGCACCGCCATATTCGGAGTAGTCCATTTTCCTTTTTAACTCTTTAAATTCTTTTTTAATCATCATCGCTGCAATCTTTGTTTTGATATTAGATAAGAACGCAGACTTTATAGTCGAAAATAAACTTTCAGCCATGCCTTCAATCGTTTTCAAAATAAGATTTCCGGTAAAACCGTCAGCTACTACAACATCACATATTCCTTTAGGAATGTCCCTGCCCTCTATATTTCCGAAAAAATTGATTATATCATTGTTTTTCATCAACTCGTAAGCACTCTTTACAAGCTCTGTCCCCTTGGATTCCTCTGTTCCGTTATTAGCAAGCCCAACCTTAGGGTCTTTTATTCCCATAATATTTTTCATATAAACGGAACCGAATATCGCAAATTGTTCCAACATTTCAGGTCTGACTTCTGCATTCGCTCCGCAGTCTATCAGCATATACGGACTAATCTGACCGGGTATTACAGAGCCTAACGCGGGTCTTCTTACACCCTTGATTCTCTTGACAATCATGGTCGCACCCATAAGATATGCGCCCGTGGGGCCTGCACTTACACATGCATCCGCCTCGCCGGAAGATAACAGCTTAAGAGCCAGTGCCATTGAACTGTCTGATTTTTCTCTAACCACCGATCTGGCTTCATCATCCATCGTTATGAAAGTCCGGGTATCTAAGATTTCAATATTTCTCAATTCTATTCCGTTTTTTTCAGACAACTTCTCAAGCTCTGATTTATCGCCTGTCAATATTATCGAAACATCCGTTTCAGAGACCGCCAAAGCAGAGCCCTTCAGAACTTCAAGGGGCGCATGGTCTCCTCCATATCCGTCTACAGCGATTATCATAATTCCTCCTTAAGCTTTTTATATAAGCTTGCGGTAATCATTGACATATTCCGTCATTTTTTTAACAGCTGTTTTTGAAATAAATAATCTCTTTTGCTCTTTATTTTTAAATTCACAGTTTTCAGGTTGTATCAGTCCCATATTGGCACCCATCGGCTGAAAGGAATCGTTCTCAGTTGTTATGTAGTCAATCAACGCTCCGGACATGGTCTTGTTTGAAGGTATGAAAACAGTTTTTTCAGAATCGCTCAATATCAGGTTTCTTGCTGCAACCATTCCGGTCATAGCTGATGCCATGTATCCCTCTACTCCCGTGAGTTGGCCTGCAACAAAAATATTATCATTCTTTACAATGCTGAGGTTTTTATTTAATACTTTTGGAGAATGCAGAAAGCTGTTTCTGTGCATCACTCCATATCTTGCAAATTCGGCGTTTTCCAAACCCGGGATCATTCTGAAAATCCTCTTTTGCTCTCCAAACAAAAGGTTTGTTTGGAATCCCACCATATTATACAAATTTCCATTCAGATCTTCTTTTCTAAGCTGCACGGCAGCCCAAGGTCTTTTTCCGGTTTTTGGATCAACCAGTCCGACAGGTCTTAAGGGACCGTATCTCATGGTATCCACTCCCCTTTTAGCAAGCATTTCTATCGGGACACAACCCTCATAGAGCTTTTTATCTTTTTCGAACTCCGCCTTTTCCACCGTTTTCGCCGACATCAATTCCGATTGAAAATTTTCATATTCGATTTTATTGAAGTAGCAGTTTAAATAGTCTCCTTTTCCGCTGTAGTCATATCTGTCGGCAAAAAACACTCTATCGAAATCTATGCTTTCCGCTGTCAATACCGGTGAAGCCGCATCATAAAAGCTTAAAAATCCTCCTGTTTTTTCCGACAATGCCCGAGCAAACTCGCCTTCAGTCAACGGGCCTGCTGCAATTATGGAAGGCCGCTTTGTATCTATGCTCGTTACCTCTTTACAGATAACCGAAATGTTCTTATTCGAAAGTATTCTCTCAGTCACCCGTTCTGAAAACAGGTTTCTATCGACGGCAAGCGCCCCACCGGCACTCACCCTGCAGGTCTCAGCAACCTCCAGCAGCAACGAGCCCATAATTCTCATCTCTTCTTTAAGCAAACCCGATGCAGTGGTGATTTTATCCGACTTAAATGAATTTGAGCATACCAGTTCCGAAAACATATCAGAGCTATGGGCGGGCGATCTTTTTTTAGGTTTCATTTCCGCCAGAGTAACCTTATATCCGAATTTTGCAAGCGTCCATGCCGCTTCACACCCTGCAAGCCCCGCTCCGATTACCGTTGCTTTTTTATCCAATATGCCACCTATACCGCATTCTCACTATAACCGCACCCTTCTTTTTGGCAGTAGAGCAGGGGTGTTTTTCCCCTTTTCAAAAACAGTGTGCTGTTGCATTTAGGACAATTTGACGACGTAGGTTGGTTCCAAGTCATAAAACCGCAGCCTTTAACATCTTCACAACCGAAATAGATTCTTCCTTTAGATGATCTTTTTTTGTGTATTTTCTTCCCGCACTTCGGGCATTGGCCTTCGGTTTCTTCCACGAGCTTTTTTGTATTCTTACATTCAGGGAAGCCCGAACAGGCCAGAAATTTCCCGTATCTGCCGCTCTTTACAAGCATGTTTTTTCCGCAAAGCTCACATACTACATCCGATACCTCGTCCGGTATCTCTATTTTTTTGTCCTTCATATTTACTTCGGCATTTTTCAGGGACTTCTCAAATCCATTATAAAATTCCGAAAGCACTTGAATCCAATCCTCTTTTCCCTCTTCGATTCTGTCAAGATTCTCTTCCATTGATGCTGAAAATTTTATATCAACTATATCGCTAAATTGATCTTTCATTAGTTCGGTTACAATTCTTCCCAGCTGCGTAGGAAGGATGTTTTTTTGTTGCCTTTCAACATACCCCCTTTCCATTATGGTTGATATCGTCGGAGCATATGTCGAAGGTCTTCCTATACCGTTTTCTTCAAGCGCTTTGATGAGCGAAGCTTCCGTGTATCTCGGGGAAGGCTGTGTAAAATGTTGAGAGGGCTTCAGCTCTTTTTTAATCAATTTGTCTCCAACAGACATTTCGGGAAGAAGGTTTTCATCCTCCTTCTTTTCTTCCGTCGAAACTTCATAGAGCTTGGAGAATCCGTCGAACAGCACCCTTGAACCGGTTGCTCTGAACATATAAATCCCTGCCGTTATATCGACAGTTTCAGTGTCAAAAACCTGATCGCTCATCCTGCTCGCAATAAATCTTTCCCATATAATTTTGTAGATTCTCTGTTGATCGCGGGTGAGTGTTTTCTCTGTCAGAGAGGGCTCTATAAAAACATCAGTCGGGCGTATGGCTTCATGTGCGTCCTGTGCCGCAACCTTTCTCTTCTGCTTAAAATCTCTTACGGCTTTGCAATAATATTTATTTCCGAAATTTTCTTCAATAAACTTTTTTGCATCGTTGTTGGCACTGTCTGAAACTCGGATAGAGTCGGTTCTCATATAGGTTATAAGTCCCATCGTCCCTTTGCCTTCAACGGGTACTCCCTCGTAAAGCTCCTGAGCAGCCTTCATCGTTCTTCTGGCCGAAAACCCGAATCTCCTGGATGCATCTTGTTGAAGAGTGGATGTTATAAAAGGCGGTTCCGGTATTCTTCTTCTTTTGCGTTTCTTTTTATCGGTAATCTCAAAATCCGAATCACCTATGTCTTTGAGGATTTCATCACATTTGCTTTTATCCGGAATTTTAAAATCTTTTATAGGTGTTCCCGTTTTCGTTCTGAGTTTTGCTGTAAAGATTCTGTCTTCAGATTCGGTTTTCAGGTACGCCGTTACCTGCCAGTACTCTTCGGGAACAAACGATTCAATTTCCAGCTCCCTATCTACAATGAGTCTTACGGCAACAGACTGTACCCGCCCTGCCGACAGACCTCTTCTGACTTTTTTCCACAGAAACGGAGAAAGCTGATATCCTACAATTCTATCCAAAATTCTTCTCGCCTGCTGCGAATTAACCAAATCCATGTTGATGTTTCTGGGGTTGTTCATACCCTCGGTTATGCCTTTTTTTGTAATTTCCTCAAAAATCACCCTGTTGTTTTCATCCCGGTCTAAATCTAAGATATGCGCAAGATGCCAGGAAATAGCCTCCCCTTCTCTATCCGGGTCGGTTGCAAGGAATACTTTTTCACTCTTCTTAGCGGCCTTTTTCAAATCCTTGACTATCTTTTCCTTACCGTCGATTGTCAGATACAGGGGCGTGAAGTCTCTACGAATATTTACACCCATGGAAGATTTCGGAAGGTCCCTTACATGCCCCATGGAGGCCAGAACTTCATAATCCTTGCCAAGAAAAGATTTAATGGTTTTTGCCTTTGCAGGCGATTCGACAATAACTAAATTAGACATATTTTCTCCCGATTTATAATTCGGCTCTTAACCGTTAACCTTATCGCAATCTGTATCTGTTGCCCGGTAATGACATAACAATATTCTCAATCTCCAAGATACCCAGAACGGATAGCAGTTCTCCCGTGAGCATCCCGGTTTTTTCGGAAATGTAATCCATATCCGCTTCACCTTTGGAGAGTATATCATAAATAACCCTTTCTTTTTTGCTAAGATCGGCTATTCTGCTGTTGGGCATATTTGCAGGAAACTCTGATTCGCAGGCTTCCATCCCAAGGACATTAAGAATATCCAATGCGGAAAGCGCAGGATGTGCTCCCTGTTTTATCAAAATATTTGTGCCTTCACTTTTGGGCGACATAATTCCGCCGGGAACGGCAAACACTTCCCTCCCGTCGTCAAGCGCCCAACCGGCAGTAGACATCGTACCGCTTCTTTTTTCAGCTTCAAAAATTATCGTGGCAACCGCCAACCCGGAAATCAGCCTGTTTCTGACCGGAAATAAATATGGTGAGGTTTCAAAAAAAGGTGGGTATTCGCTGATAACGGCACCTGTCTTTTCAATTCTTTGTCTCAACTGACCATGTCTTGCGGGATAAGTTCTGTCTATCCCCGTGCCCATGACCGCAATTGTCTTTTTATCGTTTCTCAGTGAAGCCATATGAACTTCACTGTCTATTCCGTATGCCATACCGCTTACCAGAACAATTCCGGATTTTGCCAAAGGCTCACATATAAGTCTGACAGCGTCTCTGCCGTATTGGGTTGAATTTCTCGTTCCGACACCTGCAACAATAACATCGGAATTCAATACTTTTACATCCCCGGTTACATACAATACCGCGGGAGGGATTTTCGTTTTTAATAAATTCTCAGGGTAGAGATCGTCTTCAATATTTAAAATGTAAACACCGGACTTTTCACAGTAATCTGCTATTCTTTCTACATCCGAAGTTTTAACTTTTTCAAGTTTTAAAAGCTCTCCTTTCGTAAGCATGCTCTTAAACTCGAGAGTATCCTTTAATTCATAAGCTCCCTTAAACCCTCCAAAAGACTCTAAAATGGAAATCAATTTGTGGTTGCAGGGCCCCAATATTAAAGACAGCCATATATCATATCTCAAAACATCCACCTGTTTTCTCTATTGACAGTTCCCACATTAAAATTGAAGACGCAACTGCAACATTCAGACTATCCACCCTGTCGTCTATAGGAATTTCGACAGAAAAATCGCACAGACATTTTACTCCATCTTCAATCCCCTTCGATTCGTTTCCTACAACGATTGCCAGTCTGTCAATATCTTTAATATTCTTAATGCTTATCGACTCCGGTCTTTTCTCTGCGCAAAAAACTGTAAACCCGGATTTTTTTAGCGAGGATATCTCTTTTTTTATATCTTCGGAATTTTTTACATTGAGGTGAAAAACCGACCCCATCGACGACCTCATAGTTTTAGGAGAATAGAAATCCGCGGTTTTGTCTGACGATATCACTGTTTTAAATCCGAATGCAGAAGCAGAACGAAGAATCGCTCCTACATTTCCAGGATCCTGAATATCATTAAGTATCATCACCCGTCTGCTATCATGAAAATTTGATATGGGTCGCTCTTCCTTCATTGAAACCAGTAAAAAAACACCTTGAGATGTCTTTAAATCAGAGATTTTTTCTGCAACTCTTTCACTTATGAAATAATTGTTTTTTGAGGCTTCAATTACAGGTTTCAAAGACATCCCGTGTTTCTCAATAGCGCTTTTCGTGAAATAGGCCCCTTCAATCTCATAGAAGTTTGAAAATGCTTCCATAGCAAGCTTTTCCCCTTCTATAACAAATTTCTTACTTGAGTGTCTTTCTTTTCGATTTTTCACAAGAGTCGTCAGAAATTTTATATTATGGTTTGCTGTTGAAGAAATCTCAATAAACTCCATAATTTCCTCAATAATACATTCTCAATTGACAAAGCCCGGAAGCTCATGCTCTCCGGGCATCGTTTAAGTTAAAGGGCCGCCTTGGCCGCCGACACCAGTTCGGCAAATGCTTTTTCATCGCTTATTGCGATTTCTGACAGCATCTTTCTGTTCAAGCTTATTCCGCTTTTCTTAAGTCCATTCATAAAAGTACTGTAGTTTATTCCGTTTTTTCTGCACCCTGCAGATATTCTTGTAATCCAAAGTTTTCTAAAATCTCGCTTTTTAAGCCTTCTTCCGACATATGCATATTGTCCGGATTTCATTACAGCTTGTTTAGCCGTCCTGAAAAGCTTACCCTTGCTTCCGTAATATCCTCTCGCAAGCTTTACTACTTTTTTTCTTCTTTTCCTTGTCGAAACAGCACGTTTCACACGAGCCATATTTACGTCCTCCGTTTATTCAAAATATTTCACATTATTTATAAGGTATGAGCAATCTGATGTTTGGTGCGTTTGATTCGTCAACATACCCGGTTTTGCGCAGCCTTCTCTTCCTTTTGGTCGTTTTTTTGTTTAGAATGTGGGATTTGTATGCAAAGGCACGCTTTATTTTTCCGCTCTTTGTTACATTGAAGCGTTTTTTTGCACCGCTGTGTGTCTTAATCTTTGGCATTTTTGCCTCCTCTTTCTATTTATTTGGCATTATTATCATCTGCATAGAGCGCCCTTCCAGTTTCGGAAGCTTGTCAACGCTGCCATATTCCGAAACCGCATCGGCAAATCGTTCCATAACTTCTCTTCCGAGAGAAGCATGAACCATTTCTCTTCCCCTAAATCTTATACTCGCCTTAACTTTATTTCCTTCTTCAAGAAATTTTTGAGCATGACCAATTTTTGTATTGAAATCGTGATCTCCGATGTTAACTGAAAGTCGAATTTCTTTCAGCTCAACTACTTTCTGGCTTTTTCTCGCTTCTTTTTCCCGCTTTTGCTGATCAAACTTATACTTTCCGTAATCCATTATTTTGACCACGGGAGGAGTGGCTTGCGGTGCAATTAACACCAAATCCATTTCACTCTCGTTCGCAAATTTCTGAGCTTCGGACAAATGCATAATTCCCATTTGATTATTATCCGGGCCGATAAGCCTTACTTCAGTAGCTTTTATTCTCTCGTTCAATACATGTTCTTTTGAACTTATTGCAATACACCCCCTGATTTCACAACTATCGAAGAACAACAATCCAACACAACAAAATAAAAAGGCGCGTTCTCGTTTCGCACCTCAAAATACGACATCGTCGTAAATCATATTAACCCGTGCACAAAGCACACAAGGTGAGTACAAAACTTCTTTGTTGTAGAAAGTATATTATCAAATATTCCCTACAGTGTCAATATTTCTTTTTTTCGCTCATGCTGCTCCTTCCGAACTATTTATATGCCGTTCATCGTTTCGATTGATTTGAACAAGGTGCATTGATAGTTAAAGAAATTGTTCCTATACTTCTATAACCGGTTTTTTCGATAAAAAATTATGTAATTTGAGCCGCGGATAATTTTTTCTAAATGTCGTTTTTATAGACCGAAAAAAACACTGTTTCCCCAAAACGGATATTCAGGTAAAATATAATAAAGTAGTAGTTGAAAAGAACAATCCGATATGCGATATTTGGATTTGACTTCCCATTGCCGAATCGATTCTCTTAATAGTACCATTATATTGTCAATGTTTTTTATTTTAGGTTTGAGGTCCTAACATGCTAAGAAGCTTTTTCCGCACCTACTATCCCGTGTTGTCGGTTTCTGCAGTAATTTTAATTTTTTCAACTGCGTATATCATTTTTTTGGCAACCCCTTGGTCAGAAATGTTCCTGTTTTTACTATTTCAAACATTTGCCGTACTATCTCCGGGAGTTGCATTAGTTAAGATTTTTAAACTTAATCTATCAAATCTCGAGAAGTTCTCAATTGGATATGCGTCGGGTATAGCTTTAAATATCCTTGTTTATTTCATATTTGCACCATTTAAAATGACCGGCTTTATACCGTACTCGGTAATCATTTTATCAATTTCTTCTTTAATCTATCTTTTTTACAGCAAAGTAAAAACCTTTGAAAAGAAAGCAAAGGACGAGGGTTTTAGCATATTCGGTTTTTCTTTCTCCGTTTTAGCCGCTCTGCTCACCTTCTTTCTCCTCTCCGCATCCAATCTAACTCCCGATTTGGTTGGACTCAAAAGCTATTATCACGACCTGACCAATGGTGTGGGTTTGATCACTTCCGCAAGCTTCGGATTTCCAATGGAATTTCTTCAAATGTCTCACACCCCTCATTATTACCACCCCTTCTTTTACAGCTACTGTGCGGTGATGAAGCTTACTTTGGGTTTCAGTTCTTTTTCCATCGGAACAAAGTATTCACTTATTACCATTGCACCTCTTTTCGTTTCTTCCTTTACCGCACTGTCTTTCAAAGTCTTTTCAAAGAAGTATTATGCGGCAATATCGGTGATTGGTATGTTCCTCTTATCCCATCCGATGATATATTATGTATGTATAGATCTCCTCGGATTTTCTCTGGGCCTGGCATATTCCGTATTAGCTGTATTATTGTTTCTTAAAAGTGAAGAGTCCTCTCCCAATGTAGACAGATATCTCATACTTTCCTCAGTTTTTGTTGTCTGTTCGGTGGGCGCAAAAGGTCCCATTGGTGTCACTACGGTGTTTGCATTATCGTTTTCGCTGCTCATATCGCTGTTCAGGGGCAATAAGTTTGTTTCCGTATTAAAAAAAGGCATGGTCTTCGCCATACCTTTTTTTGCCGCCTATTTTCTCCTCTACAGGCAAGGTCCGGAGAGTATGATGCTCCGAAGCTTGATACCGGGATCCCTGAGAGGTGATTATTATGAAATCATCCCCGAAAATTTTTCGGAACCGTTAAAGCGCTTTCTTTCAAATGTGATTTATACATTGGATTTTCACAGATTTACCGTAGTCGGTTTTTTCGCAGCGCTTATTTACATGCTGGGTCGTTATCGCAGGCGTTCGATTGTTGCGGAATGCACTTTGGGAGCTACAATAATCGGAATTTTGTTGACAAATATTTTTTCCCAGATGGGCAGCAGTGAAGTATATTTTTCATATGCCTCAATCCCGCTTTCATCGATAATAATCGTTTATGCGATAAGTGAAATCCTGTCGGTCATGTCATCTAAAAAAAAGGCCGTTGCCGGATCTCTGATTGCCATAATCCTTATTCTGGTTTTTAAACCGTCATTCTTCGAGGTTATCGAAAAAACAAAATCAAACCTGAAGGAGTGTGCATACAATTCAATATATTCCTTGGATTACGATAATACTATGACAACCGATTCAAAGCGCAACAACTCATTGTCTCCGGCTGAATACGAAGGCCTCATCTACTTAAGAGACAATACCAATCAAGATTGCATAATTGCGGAAGGTCGGCATCTTTTCAACAACAAGTTTTTCTACGGCACCGCTTTTGCAGAGCGGAGATTTTTCCTCGAGGGATGGGGATATGTGACGATGGAGGATTCAAACTCCAATAGATTTGAAAAATTTCAGCGCGAAGCCATTATCGAGAGATTATTTAAGCTCGAAGATCCATCTTTTACATACCTGCTTAGGGACAGGGGGGTGGATTATGTAATTGTCTATGAACTCACAAATCCCGGTTTTAGACTTGATGCCGCAGTAGGCGCATCTGTATTTTTCGAAAATGACGAGATAGTGATATACGACATATCCGAAATATAGGTCTCATATTGAGAGACTCAAACTATACGGTTTATTTTAATTGTTATAATAAATTTCAAAAATTTGATCAATTACATCTTCAACGCTATCTGTTACAAAATCCGCCTTTTTCTTAATCTCATCTTTCGAGCTCGACATCGCATATGCAGTACCTGCAGCATCAAACATTTGAAGATCATTATAATTGTCCCCAAAGACGATTATTTGATCTTTTTTTATTCCCATGGACAACTTAATTTCTTCAAGTGCCCGCCCCTTGTCAGCGCAGTTGAAATCAAGCCATGATGCCCCGGAGATAGCGGATTTAATAGAAATATTTCCCCATCTGCCGCCTAATTCAGCCATCATTTCTTCAGCGGAATTCTTTTTAAAAGCTGAAATTTTTAGTATGTCATCGTCAATTTCATTAGCTTCGTCAATTCGTACGGCATGGTTTTTCACATCATGTCTTACAAATGATTCAAACTCATCTCTTTGCGTCATCAAAAATGATGTGTCGACAGTGGATATCATAAGGTCGTATCTTCCACCTGACAGCAGTTCTTCTATGATTTCAAAAGCAATATCCTTTTCTATCGGACTTTTATATATTTGAATACCTTTATGGTAAGCAACGGCACCATTTTCACATATATAGGAAATATTATTCTTCACTTCTCTGAAAAGATTTTGAAGATTATAGTGCTGTCTTCCGCTTGCGGCACAAAACAGTATGCCGTATTCTCCGAGCTTCTTTATCATTTCAATTGTTCTTACGCTAATACCGATGTCTCCCGGGTGAAAAAGCGTACCGTCAACATCACTCACTACAAGTTTGAGATTAATATTTGAGCTCCTTTCGGAATTTAATAATTATATACATTTATATTATAGGTCTTAAACTGCAATATTTAAAGCGAGGCGGAATATCAATCCCGCCTCGCTTTAAAAACAAAAGTTTATCTGTCCTTCTTAAAACAGAGATACCACTCGAGGCAATATTCACCCTCGTTTAACGCATCCAGCCTTTTATTTGCCTTCTCAAGCGTGCTTACAGATGGAATAATTACATCATCTCCCGGTCTCCAGTCGGCCGGAGTTGCACATTTTGCAGAATCCGCTTTTTGAAGACCTTGAAGAATTCTCTTTATTTCATCAAAGTTTCTCCCAAGAGAGAGAGGATAGTACAGAATAGTCCTTATTTTGCCTTCCGGGTCTACAAAGAAAACCGCGCGCACAGCTGCTGTGGTTGATTCTCCGGGCTGCACCATTCCATATTTCTTGGCGACCTCCATTTTGAGGTCGTCTATTACGGGAAACGTGACATCAATATTCTTTTTGTCTCCCCACTCTATCGTCTTGATATTTCTTAGCCAGGCTATATGGGAATTGATAGAGTCGATTGACAGACCGACCAGTTTACAGTTAAGCTCTTCAAATTCTTCCGTCATTGATCCGAAAGTCATGAATTCGGTTGTGCAAACCGGTGTAAAGTCTGCAGGATGGGAAAATAGAATTACCCATTTCCCTGAATAGTCTTCAGGGAAATTGATCAATCCCTGTGTCGTGTTTGCTGTGAACGAAGGAGCCTTTTCTCCTAAAAGCGGCATTTTGTATATATTGTTTTCCATTTTAACCTCCAAAAAAGATATTTTAAATTCAACTTAAGAATTTAAATGTATTATAACATAAATTATTGAGAATTGGTACTATTAAGCTTATGGACAGTTGAATTATTTAATTATATAATTGCATAAATTAAAAATCAGAGATATGAGGTTTTAAATGTCTTCTAAAAGTGTAATTAATGCCGCATCAAAAAACGCTGATTATGACCTGACAATATTTAATGTAAAAATTGCCAATGTGTACACAAAAGAACTTTTGAACGGCTACATATGTATAAAAAACGGTTTTATATCTCATGTGGATTTCGACAGTTCTTCCGAGCTTCCCGCTTCCTCCAGGTACTATGACGGAAAAGGAAAGATTGCCGCTCCGGGATTTATTGATACTCATATGCATATTGAAAGCAGCATGATGAACCCTGTAAACTTTGCTAATGTTGCGCTCCCTCACGGCACAACAACCGCAGTCTGTGATCCGCATGAAATTGCAAACGTCGCAGGCATAAAAGGCATAGAATACATGATAGAAAATTCAAAATCCACTCCGATGGATTTATTATATGTCGCCCCGTCCTGTGTTCCGTCAGCTGTGGGGGTGGAAACCGCCGGAGCTTCTTTTGGCGGCAAGGAAATTAAAGAGATTCTTGAAATGGACGGTGTTATCGGCATCGCAGAGCTGATGGATTATCCGGGCGTTGTATCGGGTGATTCGAGAATGATGGAAATAGTCGAGGAAGCGCATAAGAAGAATGTATTCATCCAAGGACATGCACCGCTTCTATCGGGCAGCCGTCTTTCAGCCTATATTTCCTCGGGTGCGAGAAGCGACCATGAAGTCAGAACTTATGAAGAGGCGATGGAAAAATTGAGACTCGGAGTCGTATTGGAGTGCCGTGAAAGCTCGGGGGCAAAGAATATCCCCGAACTTGCAAAAGCGGTAATTCAATGCGGATTTCCACCTAACGCAACACTCTGCACGGATGATAGGGATGCCGGAGACCTCCTGGTTGAAGGCCATCTTGATCAGGTAGCCAGAAGCGCCGTATTAAACGGAATACCTCCCATTGAAACATTGAAGATGATAACTCTTAACGCGGCATCATGGTTAAGATTGCACGATAGAGGGGCAATAAGCCCCGGATTGAGGGCGGATATTGTCCTAATTGATGATTTTGAAAAGTTCAATGTTGACGAAGTATTTGTTTTGGGCAATCTTGTTGCCAAGGGCGGCAAAATGATTTCCCCGGCGACTTCATTCGATTTGGAATTCGAAAAGACAAACTCAATGCGTCTGGATAAACTGGATAAGTCAAACTTCGCTTTTGATTTACCGGACGGCAATTATAAAATGAAGATAATGTCGATAGACCCCGATGTCACTTACCTTACAACACTCGAAACTATAGATGTCGATGTTTTAGACGGTTATGTCGATATAAACGATACCGACCTTGTATACTTGGCAGTTTTTGAACGGCACAATATAGACAAAACATCTTCTCTTTGCCTGTTGAGAAACTCCGGAATTTCACACGGAGCGGTGGCTTCAACCATTTCTCATGACTGCCACAATTTAGTCGTAATAGGCAAAAGCATCGATGATATGGTTATTTCCGCAAATACATTAATTGAGTGCGGGGGCGGTGTTGCGGTATCTGCGGACAAGAGAATTCTATCCGTTATTGAGCTCCCTATCGGAGGAATAATGGCTTCCAAATCGGCGGAGGAGCTTATTCCCGAAATAAACCATACAAAGACGACAATAAAATCCCTGGGCTTTAGAGGCGCGCCAATAATGCAGATTGCAACCCTGTCGCTGGCAGTATTGCCTTATGTCAGGTTGACAAATTTAGGGCTTGTTGATGTCTCGAAGCAGAAAGTGATACCGCTTGTGTGAATTATTTTTATTCGTTGGCATCTCTAAAGTCTGTGTTCTTGCAAAGACTCAAATGAGAAAAGCCGATATTTTCAGTCCTAAAGTAATCACCGGATGCTCTAATTTCACCGCTACATAGCATATCCCGAGAACAGCACGTTAAAATTAGAATTCATGGACGAAGATTTGGAAAAAGGGTCCCGGTTACATTTTTAAAAATCCAGTCTGTATATGTTTCACAAACAAAGCGGGAGCAGATTTGCTCCCGCTTTTAATATATAATAACTGCAAAAGGAGGTGTTTTTATGAAAATCACAAAATATCCCCAGTCTTGCATTTTGGTCGATACCGGAATCAAAAAGATTTTATTTGATCCCGGCATTCTGAAATACAAAGATGAATATTTTGATGTGTTCAATTCTTGTGATGCTGTTTTTGTTACACATAAACATTCAGATCACTGCAATGTTGAACTCATATCATCGCTCAAAAAAGAAATTGCCGTCTTTTCAACATCTGAAGTTGCGGGCGCTTATCCGGAATTAAGTAATCTCAAAACAATTTCGGAAGGAGATACCGTTCAGATAGGTAATGCAACGGTCACAGCGGTTAAAGCCATCCACGGTTATCAGCCTAAGATGAGGGGAAATGAGGTATACGAAAATATCGGATATACCCTCTCCGACGGTAAAAAGACCATTTATATAACCAGCGACACCATCTGTTTTCCGACTGATATCAAAACCGATGTCATATGTATACCGGTAACCGGTCACGGTGTTACAATGTCGGCATATGAAGCATCACTCTTTTCCAAAGAAACCGGGGCAAAGGTTGTCATTTTGACGCACATGGACAACCCCGCATTTGAAGTTGATTATGCATACATAGACAAACACTTCGCCAATGCGGGGGTTGAATATACAATATTGGAAATCGGGGACCAGTTCACAATAGGCTAATATTATTTAAGGACTAAATCAATTATCAGCTTTAAGAACCTCTCGTAATCTGCATCTATCCCTATATTTATCTCCGGAAGGTGCTCCCAAACATGATGGTGCCTGTCATCCCTGACAGTCATTCCGAGCGTCAATCCATCTTTTGTTTCAACACCGACTTTTGCGACTCTCGTCTTTATAAGTGTCGGATCTATTAAATAACCTATTGCCATACAGTCGATAACGGTGCAGTATGCGTCAAAGCCCCTGTTCCTTACAAATTTAATTGCGTTGTTTAAAAACCAAGCTTCTTTGTTTTCACTCCGACTCAGCTTATCCAAATCGTTCTCATCAAAATCCACTCCAAAATGGGTCGCAATGTCAAGGCCTATGGCAATCAGATTTACTCCCGATTCATAAACCGTCTTTGCCGCTTCGGGATCTACAAAAACATTCCACTCGCTTTGAGGAGAGTCGCCGGTCGCATTCAGATATGAATATTCATTTAATCCGAACGCTCCTGAAATTGCCACAATTCCGGGAATCATCCCGATTATTTCGGGGTCCTTTATCATTGCCATGGCAATATTGCTCAAGGGGGCAAGTGCGGCTATGTAAACCTCGCCCGGGTATTTCCTGACGGTTTCGATAATCAAATCCACAGCATGTATGTCGCTTATCGGCATCGTGGGTTCCGGAAGAAAAGCCTCCGCCTGTCCGTCAGCTCCATGAGAAAACGGATCTTTCGGTATTTCTCTGATTATCGGTTTCTTCATACCCTTTGACACGGGTATATCCTTTCTCCCTATCATTTCAAGGGTCTTTCTTGCATTTTTCTCAGTCACATCAAGAGGGTAGTTTCCGTTAACTGCGGTTATTCCGACCACTTCAAGATTGTCGGATTTGCATGCCATTACTATTGCCATCGAATCATCCATCCCGGGATCGCAATCAATCAGAACTTTTTTTATCATTTTCTCCTCCTCACTATAAAAAATGTAATTCTTACTGACAGCTTTAGAAATCAGATATAAATAGTTAATTTTTATCAGATTGTTGATTTAAATACAGCTAACTCCCATTATTTTACCAAAGCGAGTATAAATTTTATCATCTGAGGAAAAAGTGCAATGACCGCTATAAGCCGGGCAGTTTGTATCATTGCTATTTTAGGAGTATCGGCTCCGAACTCCTCCGATAAAATCGACATTTCAGTAATGCCTCCCGGTGTCGAAGACAAAAGAGCAGTCATAAGGTCGAGCTTCGTAAGCTTATACAGTAAAAAGGCAATGATAAATGTAAAGAAAACTATTCCGATCATCATTACCAATATGGGAACAATTAATTCTTCTAAAGACGAAACTATTTCTTTATCTATGCCTATACCAATAAAAATACCGGAAAGTATTTGCTGAAACGGTATTATTTTTTTCGGATAAACCGATTTCCCGAAAATACAGGAAAAAACTATCCCGAAAGACATGGAGCCTATCACAAAACCTGCAGGTATATTCAATGAGTGAAGTATTAGTCCTCCCAAGGCAGCCGATAAAAACAATCCTGCAAGTCTTATTATATCTTTTTTCCCATATTTGAAATCTTCCGTCGACAATTGGGATCTATCCGTTAGGGGATCATCTGTCCTATTTATAACCACAGGCTCGGGGTTGTGTTTTATTTTTTTTGCAATAGATTTAAAAATCGGCGGCATGGTGGACAGCAGAAAAAACAATCTGAACACCTGAAGTATTGCAACAATCGCGTAGTTCGCTCCCAGCTCCGACGATATCATCGCCATATCGGAAATTCCTCCCGGAGTTACGGCAAATAATGCCGTAGCAATGTCAAGATCGCTGAACATCACAATCAGATATGCAAAAGTAATATTAAGCAGCATCATACCTAAAACAACAATCGCAATAGGGAGAACAATCCGTCTCATTCCGCTGATTTCATTTTTACCCACTCTGCTGGCAATCATAGCTCCGGTAACGACCTGAATGGCATATTTGAATAAATAGGGAAAATAGGTCCAATCCGTCAGGATGTTCATTACTGCTACAGCAAACATGGCCCCAATCATCCATCCCACAGGCACACCGATTTTACTTGTCAGATATCCGGCAAATGCGGCGACTGCCAAAGTAGCTAAAAATTTAATTGTTAGTACGAACAGTTCAGAAATTTCAATCACCCGGTAAATTTAAAAATCCAGTTCTTGCAATGCAATCAACGATTCACAGTAAATTTCGGTCGCTTTAAAAGTGTCTTCAATGGACAAGGCCTCATTTTTCATATGTGCGTCACCTGCCCAATCCGGTTTTTTTCTGTTCGGAAAACCGGGGCCGAATGCAACGGCATTGTCCATTTTCCTCGCATAAGTTCCTCCGGACATCACATAGGGCTCATGTTTTTCACCATACGCCTCTTCAAAGGTACGGGTCAGTGTTTCTATGACCGGAGATTCGGGATTTATATAAAAAGGCGGTTTATTGCTGATGTCGATAATCTCATATCCGTATTCGCGAGCCAATTCGGAAAGCATTTTTTCTATTTCTTCAGGTGCTACGGATATCGGATATCTAATGTCCAAAACGACTTCGAATTTATTCTCTTTCATAGATATCAAGCCAAGGTTTACGGTAAGAGGAGTAAATATCTCACAATCCCTATCTATGCCGACCGATTTCCCGGAAAAATCTCCGGACAACTTTTCTATCAGCAAAAGAGCTTCTCTTTCAACCTTGTTTATTGCATCTCCGCTTAAAAGAAATGAGGAAAGTGAATGTATTGCGCTTTTTCCATCATAGGGTGAACCTGCATGTGCGGATATTCCTTTTGCTTTAATCTTTGTCACCTTGTCTTTTAAAACGACTATGTCTTCATTGCTTTCGGCAAGTTCAGACAAATCTCCGAAGAGATCAGAGGAAACCGATACGTAAGCTTCATCGGGAACGACATTCGGTGCAAGTCCTCCGGAAAATTCCAGCAGAGTGGAGACACCAAGATCGGGCGAAGTCATCTTCACATGACATATCCCTTTTTCCCCGTTGCATACCGGAAAGTTTGCGTCGGGGGTAAATGAAAAGACCGGTTTTGTAAAATTTTTAATATAATACTCGATATCTTCCATTCCGCTTTCTTCATCGAGTCCGAGAAGGAGTCTGATTCCGTACTTCAAAGGTTTTACATTCTCAATCAAATACCTCGCCGCCCAAAGACCCATTACAAACGGCCCTTTATCATCTCCGGTTCCTCTACCGACAAGATAGCCTTCCTTTTCTATACATTCATACGGATTACTGTCCCATCCGTCACCCTCGGGCACCACATCAAGATGCGCCATAATGCAGATGAATTTGTCTTCAGGTCCGAAATGCGCCCAAGCTATATGCCCGTTTGCATCATAAACATCAAATCCGTATTTTTTACACAAATCC
Source organism: Oscillospiraceae bacterium (assembly GCA_012520915.1). Classification (GTDB taxonomy): domain Bacteria; phylum Bacillota; class Clostridia; order Oscillospirales; family Ruminococcaceae; genus WRIP01. The sequence goes on along the minus strand of JAAYNJ010000010.1, from coordinate 133,601 downwards.
ATCGCCGCAAGCTGAGCCTTTCTTATGCCTTCTCCATACGGAGCTTTGGCACCCGGCTCATCTTTTACCGATTTTATATTGACGAGGTATTTTATATCTTCTATTATCCGTTCTCTGTTTATATCGATATATTGTTTCGGTGTCATTTAACCCTCCATACCTTTGAAGTAATTTGATTTTTTCACTATGTAAAATATAATTGATTTATGTCAAAATTAAACAAAATATTATCTTCCAAAGAAAACAGAATAGAATTTGTCATAATTGCCGCTATCGTCTTAGTGTCGATAGTTTCCATCATCTGTTATCGGATAAATCTTTCCGACATGATTAACCGAAGCGAAACGGGATACATAGCTGAAGTTATATTTGAAGGCGAAACAATAATGACCATTGACCTGTCGAACGAAGGAATCTATCACATAGACGGCAAGTTGCCGGTTACTCTAAGGGTAACAGGCGGCAGGATACAGTTTATAAATTCGGTCTGTCCCGATCACATATGTGAAAGCTACGGGTTGATTCCGTCTGAAATAAACGACACTGCAGTATGTCTTCCCGCAAGGGTTGTTGTTAAAGTCAAACCGAAATAACTTCTACCTGTTTGCCATTTTAAAAATATTATAGATATCATTCTTGTCCAGCACTTTAAATGTGCCCATAGTCGGTTCTCCCGACTCGGGACAAAGCGATGTCAAAACCTGAAGTTCTTCCTCGCTTATAACTCCGATTCCAAGTTCGGAGAAGCAAGTCGGCATTCCCAGATCTTTAAAAAAGTCAACCGTAATATTTATAGCCGCTTTTGCCGCATCAATATCCGAATCGTAGTTATTGGTATCACCAAATACATTTCTGCCAAATTGTGCAAATCTTGAGGGGTTTTCTTCAAATACATATTTCGCCCAATCACCCCACACAGCCGTCAGAGTCGGGGCATGGGGAATATTGTATACGCCGGAAAGAGGTGCGCCCAACAGGTGAGGCGCAAAATCATTCAGTCCTCCCAACCCCGTTATCCCGTTATGCGACATTGTTCCGCACCACATTATTTCACTTGCAGCGGAATAATCGGTCGGATTCTCGAGCATAATCGGTCCGTTCTTTATCATTACTCTTAAAACCGCTTCGGCGAATTCATCCGTCAGTTCATTTCCAAGCTGACAGGTGAAGTACCTATCCATAGTATGCATCATTATGTCTGCAATCCCATAGCTTATTTGCCGCTTTGGCAGCGTGTAGGTCAGTTCGGGATTCATGTAGGCTATTTTGGGTCTTATCACATCCGTGTAGAGGCCTTTTTTGTCTTGATCTTCTTCTCTTGTGAGTATCGCGGCTCCGCTTGTTTCGCTCCCGGAAGCCGCTATTGTCAAAATTACCCCGACGGGAAGGGTTTTTTCCAGTTTTTCTTCATAAGAAAAAAACTTCCAAATATCCGTTTCCGGGTTCGCTGCACCGACCGCTATCGACTTTGCGGTATCAATTACACTCCCCCCACCTACTGCAAGAAAGAAGTCGGCCCCGAAATCCGATGCTTTTTTTACGCCTTTAACGACATGTGATAACGTCGGATTCGGCACCACTCCGTCAAAAATCTCGTATTCGATACCATTGTCTTTAAAGTTTTTCTTTATTCGTGTCAGCACCTTGGCTTCTGTGGAATTGTTCGGGTCACCGTAGCAGACTATAAGCACCCTGTTTCCGCCAAATTCCCTGACTCCTTCCGAAACTCTCTGTTCCGCATCTTTTCCGAAGACAATTTTTGTCGGTGAATAATACTCAAAAGAATGCATAAAATCCTCCTAAAATAAATTTCAAATTATCAGGATAAATCTACAGGCCCAGGCCTATCGCCTCATTTACCCGCTTCATCATAACTTCAGAAATTTCCATGGCCTTTTCTTTTCCGGTTTTCAGTACCGAAAAAACATATTTTTTATCTTTCATGAGTTCTTTGTATTTTTCTCTGAGCGGTTCTATCAGAGATATCAGTGCATCTGCAACTTGGTTTTTAAACTCTCCGTAATTCTTTCCTGCAAACTCAGATTCAATACAATCAAGAGATTTATTCGTACATGCAGAATAGATTTCCATCAGATTTTCAATTCCTTCTTTCCCGATTCCGCGCCTGATTTGATTGTCTGAGTCGGTAACTGCGCGCCGGACCTTTTTTCTGATTGCGTCATTCTCATCCGTCATCATAATTCTTGCATTTTTGTTGGGATCGGATTTTGACATTTTAGCTTTAGGATCTGCGAGGGACATGACTCTCGATGCCACCTTCGGATAAACTCCCTCAGGAATCTTGAACACATCCCCGTAGATATTGTTAAACCTGTTTGCAATTACCCTCGTTATTTCAATATGCTGTCTTTGATCATCGCCTACGGGTACAAGGTCGGTATTGTATAGCAGAATATCCGCAGCCATTAAAACAGGGTAGGTAAATAGTCCGGCATTTACATTTTCAGGATTTTTGCTCGATTTGTCCTTGAACTGTGTCATTCTCGAAAGTTCGCCAAACTGAGTATAACAGGAGAGTATCCAGCTAAGCTCTGCATGGCTGGATACTTGGCTTTGAATAAAAAGAATCGATTTTTCGGGACTTACTCCGAGTGCAAGAAGCATTGCCGCCGCTTCAGTTATTTTTAATTTTAGTTCCTCCGGGTCGTTTCTCACGGTTATTGAATGTAAATCGACAATGCTGTATATACAAAAGTTTTCTCGCTGCAAAAGTTCCCAGTTTTTTAAAGCTCCCAGGAGATTTCCCAACTGAAAACCTCCCGTCGGCTGTATTCCGCTGAAAACTATAGGTTTTTTAATATCTGAACTCAATTGCATCACCTCGAACGCTTGTTTTAAGATTTACTGTATGACTTTGCAGTTCTGCACAAAATCTCGGTTCCCACAGTAATTTGCTCTTCCGTAGGACTTGAGAAATTCAGTCTGAAGCTGTTTCTGACAACGGAATCGTCTGCATAAAACGCATTTCCGGGAACTATCGCAACCTTTTCCTTAATCACCTCTTTTGTAAAGTCCATGGCATCGGAGTTATTAGTAAGATTGCACCAGATAAATAACCCTCCCTCCGGTCTCGTATATCTGAATGTTCCTCCCGATTCTTTGTCAAGAATATCGAGCATCAGTTTCGCTTTTTCTCTGTAAATCTTTCGGATTTTGGATATGTGTTCGGTTAAATCGGTTTTTGTGAAAAACATATGGCAAATCATCTGGTTGAACATTGCCGTATGCACATCGGAAACCTGTTTTGCAACTGTCATTTTCGCAATGACATCCGAGGGGCCCGAGGCAAAGCCCACCCTCAACCCGGGAGAAAGCAGTTTGCTCATAGAGCCCGCATAGACAACCCTTCCATCGGTGTCAAAGCTCTTGATTGACGGAACCTCTTCTCCGCTGAACCTCAAATCCGCATAAGCATTGTCTTCCAGCACCATCAGGTCATATTTCTTTGCAACCTCGAGAATTTCCCTTCTCTTTGCGGCACTTGTCGTCAATCCGGTCGGGTTTTGGAAATTCGGAATACAGTAGATGAATCTGGGGTTATTTGAAGTTTCAATCGCCTTCGTCAGCTCATCAATATCCATCCCGTCTTCCTTGACATCTACCTGAACCACATTAGCCCCGTTTGACTTAAAGGAGGTCAGTGCTCCGACAAACGCAGGTCCTTCCGAAATAACGGTATCGCCTTCGTCACAAAGGGTTTTTGTCAACAAATCAAACACCTGTTGTGCACCTGTGGTAACTATCAGCTCATCGTTTTCTCCGAAAGCTCCGTAAATCTCTTTACATCTGTCTTTAAAGACATTCCTCAACGGCAGGTACCCCTCGGTTACACCATATTGCAGAGCAAGCGTCGGTGTGTTTGACAGGATTTCTTCCGAATATCTCTTGAGATCCTCGAAGGGGAAACTGTCACTTGACGGATTTCCCGCCGAAAAAGGTATTACTGAAGGGTCTGACGACAACTTCAGTATTTCTCTTATAGCCGAAGGCCTAATCCCGCTTATTTTTTTAGAAAAATTATAATCCATTTTAACTCCCGATAAGACTGATCATCGTCAAATAACAACTGTACTTAAATAACTAATTAATTATAGGTTTTGTGTCGGCAAAGGTCAATTGACAAAACACCACGGTCAATATATATTTTATATCGGTTACTAATTGTCACATATGTTATTGAGGTATCTATGAAAAATGTTAGAACACGCTTTGCTCCAAGCCCAACCGGATATATGCATGTCGGTAATCTGCGTACGGCGTTATACGCATATCTTGTTGCAAAGAAGAATAACGGCACTTTTGTTTTGAGAATAGAGGATACCGACAAATCCAGGCAGGTTGAAGGAGCTCTTGATGTTATTTACTCCACTCTCAAGGATTCCGGACTCAATTGGGATGAAGGCCCGGACATAGGCGGCAACTACGGTCCATATATCCAAAGCGAACGCAAGGACAACTACCTTGAATATGCGGAAAAACTCGTAAAAGACGGCAAGGCATACTACTGTTTCTGTAAAAAAGAAGATATTGAGAACAGAATTTCCGTCAAATCCGATTATTCACAGGGATATGACGGGTTTTGCAGCGGTCTGTCAGAGGAAACCGTGTCAGAATATCTAAAAGAAGGCAAAGAATATGTAATTCGACAAAAAATGCCGAAGACGGGAAAAACAGTATTTAATGACTTGGTCTATGGAACAATAGAAGTGTCAAATGAAGAGCTGGAGGACCAGATACTTATAAAATCCGATAAAATGCCTACATACAATTTTGCCAACGTAATTGATGATCACTTGATGGGAATCAGTCATGTGATAAGGGGAAACGAATACCTTTCATCGACTCCAAAGTACACTCTTTTATATGATGCTTTCGGATGGGAATCTCCCGAATACATTCATTGTCCGCAGGTTATGAGAGATGCAACACACAAGCTTAGCAAAAGAGACGGCGATGCATCCTATCATGATTTTATAGATAAAGGTTTTTTGCCTCAGGCAATTATTAACTATATCGCACTTCTCGGGTGGTCTCCTAAAAGTGAGCAGGAGATCTTTACACTCCGAGAGCTTGTTGACGAATTCGAGATTTCCGGTATAAGCAAGTCATCTGCAATTCTTGATGTTGAAAAAATGAAATATATAAACTCCGAGCATATCAAAAAACTGTCTTCGGATGAGTTTGAAAGTTTTTCGCTTCCGTATCTCCACTCCTCAATAGAAAATTGTGATGTAAATTTCAAGTTGCTTTCCTCCTTGCTTCACACGAGAATTGAGGTATTTAATGACATTCCTGAATTGGTGAGCTTTATCAATGAACTTCCGGATTACTCCACGGATCTCTTTGTCAACAAAAAGAACAAAACCGACAAGGTAAATTCTATAGAAACACTGACCGAGCTTCATGAAGTTTTAAGCAATGTTCAAAGCTTCAGTTCGGAGGCTGTTCATTCTGCGGTTTTTACATTAATAAAAGACAAGAATGCAAAAACCGGCTACATTATGTGGCCGCTTAGGGTAGCTCTTTCCGGTTTACCATCCACACCGGGAGGAGGAATAGAGCTCGCAGTCGTGCTCGGCAAAGAAGAAAGTTTAAAAAGAATTTCTGCAGCTCTTGAGAAACTCAATCGCTAATATAATCCCCCTCAAATAATTAAATTTGAGGGGGATTATTAATTTGGTTTTATTCGATATTCCGCAGGTTTATTAAAGATTTTACTTTTTCATATAAATCAATATCTGCAGAAATACTCCCTGACTTCGGCTACCGTAAAAAGCGAGCCGACCGATATTGCAATCTCGTCATCCTCCGCCAGGGATATTGTTTTTTCTATTCCGTCTACTATCGTATCGGAAATGTAAACGGGCTTACCCGTTTTTCGCAAAATAACCGCAAGTTCTTCTTTATCGATAGCCCTGTAAGTATCAGCTTCAATAGAAACATAGCATTTTGTTATTTCATCGAATATTTCTATTATTTTCTCAATATCCTTGTTGCTTGATATACCGATCATAGTGACTGTCTGTCTTTCAGGATAGTAGCGTTTTACTGCATCAACCATTGCCCTCGCACCTTGGGGGTTGTGCGAACCGTCTACAATAAACAACGGATCTTTTGAGATTATTTCAAATCTTCCCGGCCAAAAAGACTTTTTAAAGGCGGATTTAACGGCTTCTTCGGGTATGCGGATTCCTGAATTTCTCAGTACATCAACCGACTCCAATACGACAGATGCGTTTTTTAACTGGTGTTCTCCCATAAGTGAAAGGGCATACTTTGTCCCGTTTTTGTAGCTGAAAAACTGAAATTTGTCATCGTGCCCGAAATATCGAATTTCATCGAAGTCTGCAACAATCAGCTTCGATCTTTTTTCTTCCGAAACTCTTTCGAAAACTTCAATAACCTCTTTCTCTTGGTGATATGAAACAACATCGGCGCCCTTAATTATACCTGCCTTTTCTGCAGCAATCTCGGAAAGACTGTTGCCCAGCTGTTGCATATGATCATAATCAATAGTTGTAATCACCGAGAGAACCGGTTTTTTTATTATATTGGTCGCATCCAGTCTGCCTCCCAGACCAACCTCCATAACCACATAATCACATTTGTTTCTATAGAAATATTCAAATGCAATAGCGGTAACAATTTCAAACTCGGAAGGCTGACATTTCATTATATCGGTAAAATTCTTTACATATGTCGCTGTTGATGCAAGTTCTTCGTCGCTTATCAGGCGGTGATTTATCTGCATCCTTTCATTAAACGTTCTTATAAAGGGAGACACAAACAGACCGGTCTTAAACCCAGACTCCTCCAGAGTTCTGGATAACATTTCACAGGTCGACCCCTTGCCGTTTGTTCCTGCAACATGAACTATTTTCAGTTTATCCTGAGGATTTCCCATGAGCAACAGGAGTTCTCTGATTCTCTCGAGTCCAAGTTTCATTCCAAGCCAGCTGGCAGAGTGGATATAATCGATAGCTTCTTGGTAGTTCATACCACGGTTCCCTTCTAATATTTGACTAAAATAATATAATTTGTTAATACTGCCGTTTTTCGGTTATACGGAATGCTCGTTAGAGTTTACCATTATCCCGACTGTTTCTGCAATATCATTTGTATCCGGTTCTCATGTAGCATAAAAATAAAATTATTATGTTTTCTTTAGTTTTTCTTTGATATTAGTTATTAAAAAAGCCTTTACAAAACAAAAACGCCAAAAAGCTGTAAAAAGCTTTTTGGCGTTTCGTTAGTTATTATGCATTTGCCATCCAGAGCCCATGCAGATTGCAATACTCATACGCAGCCAGCAGCTTGTCATCTTCGGTCAGTTTGAATGAAGCAACCGGCTCATCACCAGGGTTGAGTCGCTTTCTCTGTCCGCCTTTCTCGGTAGCAATATAAATCCACTCAATAAAGTGGTTGCTAAGCATCGGATGGACTTCGCTTCCAACCTTTACAGTAAACAAATCGCCGTCGACGGAAATTACCGGAACATGCTTTTCTTGTGATGCATCAACTTTTCCCGGAACAACAAGCTCCATAGGTTCGCCACAGCACATCATTTTGGCACCGCCGTCGTGAATCATACCCACAAAATTTCCACATTTATTACATCTGAAAAACTTTACTTCTTGCATTTTATCTCCTTTATCAATTAATTTCGAATATTCGGATAAAAAACTAATTTAATGAAAACAATTCCTAATAATTATATCAGAATTTTTCTCTTTTTCAATAAAAACAAGTTTTGACAACCTTAATCTTCTTTCATGTTCGGTCAGTAAAATATTACAGTTGCACCCTTATCAATTGACTAAATCGCATTGTTGATACTATAATTCATTTTGATAAACTTTATAGATAAAAAGTATGTAAAAAATCGTTCTTGAAGTAATGAGAAGTCTGGCAAAGTCGGGTTCTACTATGCTCATCGTAACTCATGAAATGGCCTTTGCGAGAGATGTTTCAAATAAGGTCGTCTTTATGGATGAGGGTGTTGTGGCGGAAGAAGATGTCCCCGAGATAATTTTTTCAACACCTAAGAATAAGAGGACTTCAGAATTTCTTACAAGATTTATGAGCACTTTAAACCCGCTTAATAATTAATCCTTCTGAATCCTGATTTGCCCCAATAAACTTACAGTCGTTTCATTCATAGCGGTTGCCGACATAATACCGACAATAACTAAACCCGGACGCTTATAGGCGTCCGGGTTTAGTTATTGTCGTAAATCAGTATGCGGCATAGTTTGAGAAGTAGTTTTGTATTAGCACTACGGGAGTTCCTCTATCTCCGCTACCGCTTACCAAATCTGACAGACTCCCAACCAAATCCGGTATCTGCCTTGGTGTTGTTCCCACCGATTCCTTATTTATATCGCCGGCAGTTTTGTCCTTTTCACGAATTCTCGACTTGATTGCATCTATCAACTCTTCGCCCGACATTTCACCAAATTCATCATCCGCAATATATTTTATCTTAATTTCATTCGGAGTCCCGGCAAGTCCTGATGTATAAGACGGAGATATGACGGGATCGGCGAGTTCCCATATCCCTCCTACAGGATCTTTAAAACCGCCATCTCCATAAACCATGCACTCCATGTGCTTACCTGTCTTTTCTTTAAGTGCAGATTGCAGCTCCAGTACAAACTCATCTGTTTTTATGGGAAAAAGTTTAACTTTATCTTCACCTGCAACATTTGAGCCGAGCAGTCCGTATTTTGGATTATATCCGCTTCCATTAATGCTTTTATTCATTATTTCGTCAAGTCTGTAGGTATTGGCACCCTCATTTTTGAGGATTCTGTGGGTTCTGAATCTCGAGTGTATATCACAGCAGAGTACATTATTTGTATAATTTAAAATATATTTAGGTTCGTTTGACAACAGTATTTCAATATTATCGCCAATGCTTTTGTAGTGCTCGATATAATCAATCCCCGTAAATTTGTGCACCGCTCCCTTACCGAAAACCCCTTTAAACTCACTTTCGTTAAAGTTGTCCAAACAGGGGTTTACGCCTTTTGCATCCATGTCATCTCTATTCAGAAGCTCATTGCCCACCTCATCGGCAGGATAACTCAGTTGTACATATAGTTTCTTTGTGCCCATAGAAATTGCTTTTAGCAGCATGGAAAATCTGTTTCTGGACAGGATAGGAAAGACTATTCCCATATCTTCTCCAAAAAATTTTTCTTTTATTTCCAAGGATATCTGTTCGCATGTTGCGTAATTCCCTTGAGTTCTTCCAACCACCGCCTCCGTGACGGCAACAATATCACCATCGTTTAATGAAAATCCCTCAGCCGAAGACGCTTTTAATATGCTGTTTACAATTTCGTTTACAAGGTCATCACCCTCTTGAAATATCGGAGTCACTATGCCCCTTGCAGTTACACCCGTGTAGCGCATACCGTTTCCTTTCTACAACATAACTGAATAAATGTAACAAATACAATTATAACACATTGTATATTCGGGATTAAAACCGTTATTCAAAAAAGAAAAACAAAAAAGGTCTGCACTCAGAAATCTGACAGACCTTTTTCACAAAAATCTTTACTTCAGTTCGACTGTTGCACCGGCTTCCTTCAACACTTTTTGAATTTCTTCGGCTTCAGATTGAGAAGCGTCTTCCTTTAAAGTCTTGGGCGCGGCATCAACTATTTCTTTAGATTCCTTTAGGCTGAGTCCGGTAATTTCTTTTACAGCCTTAATAACGTTCATCTTGCTCGGGCCTATCTCGGCAAGAACTACGGTATAGGAATCCTTCTCTGCGCCTTCGTCTCCGGCAGCGTCACCGGCGGGTCCTGCAACCGCTACTGCTGTCGCTGCAGCCGAAACTCCGAATTCTTCTTCTATGGCTTTAACCAGTTCATTCAGCTCAAGAACGGTCATGCCTTTAATTTCATCAATTATCTTAGCAATGTCTGCCATTTTTAACTCCTTACTACAATTATTATAAAAGTTTATGCTGATTGTTTATTTGCTACTTCGGAAATTGCTCTTGCCAGGGATGCGATAATACCGTTAAGTGAACCTGCGACCTGTGCAACCAAAACTTCTCTCGACGGCAATTTGGCAATCACTCTTATCTGGTCGGGATCTGCATATTTCCCGTCGATATATCCGATTTTAGATTTAAATATCCCCTTACCCCTTAACTTATCAGTATATTTCTGAATTATTCTCGCGGGTGCAATGGCATCATCTTTTGAGACGGCTATGGATGTCGTTCCTTCCAGGGACGGTATAAATTCTTCCAAACCTATGCTTTCGCATACATACTTCATTATAGAATTCTTTGCTACAAAGTATTCAACACCTGACTCTCTCATTTCAGAACGCAGGGCAGTATCATTTGAGACATTTATTCCTTTATAATCCACCAGGATTATTGCAGCGGCGTCCTTTAATTTCTCGGAAATATCTTCAACCATTCGTTTTTTATTTTCAAGAATTTTTTCGCTGGGCAAATTTCATTCACCTCCTTAGTTATATTTAATAAACCGAAACCCCTCCGAAGAACGGAGGGGCAGAATTCCACCACACTCCTCGGCAGGCGTGTTTTCACACTTACACAGTTGTACCTGCTGTCTTAGGATTGGCATATAAAATGATGAGGTAATTATACTACCGATTCAAAAAAAGTCAAACTATTACTGCGGAGACGGCATGCCGCCTGTCATATATCTCTGTGTCGCTACCTTTATTCCGGGTCCCATCGTTGTAGCAACAACACAGGAACGTATGTACTGTCCCTTTGAAGCCGCCGGTTTTGCCTTAATAACAGCATTCAGCAGTGCTTCAAAGTTCTCTACAAGCTTTTCATGTCCAAAGGAAGCCTTTCCTATCGGGCAGTGAATAATATTGCTCTTATCAAGTCTGTATTCTATCTTTCCGGCTTTCGCTTCCTCAACCGCTCTTGCGACATCGGGGGTCACCGTTCCGGCTTTGGGGCTCGGCATGAGTCCTCTCGGTCCGAGAATTTTTCCCAATCTTCCCACTACCGACATCATATCGGGTGTTGCTATCGCAACATCAAAGTCCATAAAGTTTTCTTTTGTTATCTTCTCCGCCAGGTCTTCAGCTCCGACAACGTCTGCACCGGCTTCTTTTGCCAAGTCTGCCATCGCATCCCTTGCAAAAACCGCAACCCTCACATCTTTACCGGTACCGTTCGGGAGTATGACCGCACCTCTCACCTGCTGATCGGCATGTCTTGAATCAACACCCAATCTAATGTGCATTTCAACTGTTTCGTCAAAATTTGCAGATGCGGTTTCAACACAAAGCTTCAGGGCCTCATCGGTCTCATAAAGCTTTAATCTATCAACCTTTTTTAAGTTCTCTATATATTTCTTTCCGCGTTTCATCAGTTGTCCTCCTCTACAGTTACACCCATGCTGCGAGCGGTGCCTTCTATCATCTTCATCGCCGCTTCAACATCCGCTGCATTGAGGTCAACTTTCTTTATTTCCGCGATTTTTCTTATCGACTCTCTCGAAATCTTTGCAACTTTTGTTTTGTTCGGTACTCCCGACGCCTTATCGATGCCGCATTCCTTCTTAATCAATATGGATGCCGGGGGAGTTTTTGTGACAAATGTGAACGACCGGTCTGCATATACGGTTATAACAACCGGAATAATCATCCCTATGTCATTCTTTGTTCTTTCGTTGAACTCTTTTGTAAAGTTCATAATATTAAGTCCGTGTTGTCCAAGAGCAGGACCAACAGGTGGTGCCGGTGTTGCTTTACCGGCGGGAATTTGAAGTTTGATGTAAGCTTCAATCCTTTGCGCCATTTCTTTACCTCCATATGTGGTTTCACGGTGTGCATCAAAAATTTACACACCTCCCACTGGGAAAACCCGACTGTATTACAGTCTAAAAAGATTTATTTAACATAAAACCGCCAAGGTTACTTATATCGGTGTCACCTCTGCAAGTTCAAGTTCAGCTAATGTTTCTCTTCCGAACATACTCACCTTCACTCTTACTTTTTGTCCTTCAGAGTCAATCTCTTCAACCGTTGCAATAAATCCTGCCAACGGTCCTTCAACTACTTTTACACTATCTCCAACGGAATAATCGACTCTTATCTCTTTTTTCTCAACTCCAAGCGAGTCAACTTCTTCCTGCGTCAGCGGAATCGGTCTTGACGATGTACCTACAAAACCGGTGACGCCCCTGATATTTCTAACTATATACCAGCTTTCATCGGTCATGACCATCTTCACAAGGACATACCCGGGAAATAGTTTTCGTTCCGTTTCTTTTCTCTTGTTGTCTTTAATTTCGACAACCGTTTCGGTGGGAACCCTAATTTCCTCTACTAAATCCTGAATCCGTCTGTTTTCCACCATCTTTTCGAGGTTAGCCGCCACCTTATTCTCATATCCGGAATATGTGTGGACAACATACCACATGGCTTTAGACATTAAGCATTCCTCCTAGAATCCGCCTTGCCGTCCTATCAGACAGCAGGTTTATTAAACAGTCCTACTATCAAATCACGCAAAACCGCCAGTATGTAATCCAGACCCCATACAAGTACGGCGAAGACTGCTACGGTTACCAACACGACCAGAACATTGTTCCAGACCTGTTTTTTTGACGGCCAGGAAATTTTTTTAAATTCTCCTCTTGTATCACGGAAAAACTTTCCGGTATTCTTTGGAGACTTCTTTTTTTTCTCACGGGTTGAAATCGCCTTTTTTCCAGACATAACTTCCGCCTTATCTTGTTTCGCGATGCGCAGTGTGTTTTCTGCAAAATCTGCAGTATCTGCTAAGTTCTATTCGATCAGGTGTGTTCTTTTTATTCTTTTTTGTGTCATAATTGCGTTGTTTGCATTCGTTACACGCTAATGTAATTTTTACTCTCATACGGCACCTCCTTGCCTCCCTCCCGCACATTTGGAATATAATAATCATTGCACAAAAAAATAAACCTGCGTCAAGAGGTTAGATAAATATATATCAAATTATATGCAGTGTCAAGTCCTTAATCTTTTTTATCGAATAAATCGCACCATATTTTCGGCTTCATTTCTTGCCGTGTTCAACACCGTGTGATAGAATATTTTGAAAAGTAAAAAAGCCAGTTGAAATCTCGGAGATTTTTGATGAACAAACTCACAATCGCTGTCATTTTCGGCGGTAATTCAAGCGAACATGAAGTGTCCTGTTTGACCGCAAAGTCAATAATCGATAATTTGAATAAGGAACTCTACAATATACTTCCCATTGGAATATCAAAACAGAATCATTGGTTGCTGTTTAAAGGCGACACCGAAAAAATCGAGACAGGCCAATGGATTAACGATAAGGACAATCTGCGTGTTTCCATCTCTCCAAATTTGGCGCTGGGTAATCTGATAACTATTGACAATTCAAACCATGTCGAGTTCGTCAATTTGGATGTAGTATTTCCCGCCCTTCATGGAAAAAACGGAGAAGATGGTACCGTCCAGGGTTTGCTCGAACTCTCGGGTATTCCATTCGTCGGCAGCGGATGCCTTTCTTCCGCTGTTTGCATGGATAAATCCGTTGCAAATTCCCTTGTCGGATATGCGGGTATTAATCAACCGGACTGGCTCGTTCTTACGTCAAATGATTTATCCGATAAAGCGCTTTTATATGAAAAGCTTGAAAATAAAATCGGATACCCCATGTTTGTCAAGCCCGCCTGCGCAGGTTCATCAGTAGGTATCAGCAAAGTAAAGAATCGGAATTCTCTTTTTGATGCGTTAATGCTTGCATTATCACATGACAGCAAAGTAGTCGTTGAGAGAGGAATTGTCGGAAAAGAATTGGAATGTGCTGTTTTTGGAGAAACCCATTCCCCATTCGCTTCCGTGGTAAGTGAAATTTTCCCCCGAAACGAATTTTACGATTACGAATCCAAATACGACCTGCCGAGTATAACCGAAGTGCCTGCAAACATTTCCGACGAACTCTCATGTCGTGTGCAGGAGAATGCAAAAAAAATTTTTTCAATGCTGGGTTGTCACGGTATGGCCAGAGTTGATTTTCTGTATGAAGTGTCCACAGACACCCTCCACTTCAATGAAGTGAATACAATCCCCGGATTTACATCGATAAGTATGTATCCCAGGATGATGGAGGCTTCCGGGATAAAATACAGTGAACTCTTATCGCAACTAATCGATCTGGCGATTGCCCGAGATAGGGAACGGAATTTATGAGAAATGTTAAGATAGGCGTTTTTGACTCAGGTCTCGGCGGGCTGACCTCCGTAAAAAATCTTATTGAACTTTTGCCCGGTGCGGATTTGATTTATTTCGGCGACACTGCTCGAGTGCCATACGGAAGCAGAAGCAGCAGTACTATTATGAAGTATGCAAAACAGGATATTTCGTTTCTGTTGGAAAAAAATGTGGACCTCGTGCTTGCTGCCTGTGCAACGGCAGGGTCGGTTTTAGAGCCTGCATATACTGCATCTTTACCCGTTCCGTACTTTGATGTTATTCGTCCGGCCGCAAAGGCGGCAACCTCGACAACTCAAAACGGTAAAATAGGTGTGATCTCTACAGAGGCGACACTGGCGAGCGGCTCATTTAAGAGAGAACTGCAATATCTCGGAGATTATGAAGTTTTTCAGGTGGCAACACCGCTTTTCGTGCCCCTTATAGAAAACGGATATATTCGTCGGGGAAACATCGCCACAACCTCAATTGCCGAAGACTATCTCCGGCAACTCAAAAGCTCGGGCATTGACACATTAATACTTGGATGTACCCACTATCCGCTCATATCGGATATTATCGGCTATGTGATGGGTCCCAATGTAAATCTCATAGATTCCGGTGCCGAAGCTGCAAAATCAATTGCAAACCATATCGTTGGCGGATGTTTCGGGAATGGCAGCTTGAGAGTATATACTTCAGACCTCCCCATGAGATTTCATTCGATTGCATCTATGTTTTTAGGAGATGAAAACAACTTTATTTCAGAACAGGTGGATATAGAAGGTTTCCCCCCCTATTCCGCCGAGTAAACCGCAAAGGTTAGGTCTTGATAATGGAAGATAAAAAATTTCTCATCACAATTGACGGGACACAAGTCGGTGAGGATGAAGAAGATAGAGTGTCCCTTTCCACATTCGGAAGCTTCTATAAAAAAGACAATGTTTACTATATTACATATGAAGAATCCGCTGCTACAGGATTTGAAGGAGATGTGACGAGCCTTGTTATCGATTCCGACAGGATGGTCACGGTAAATCGAACCGGTGTAAGCAATACACATATGGTTATAGAAAAAGGAATCCGCCACATGTCATACTATACTACCGATTTCGGTGATATCAGATTAGGCATAAGAGCTGACAAAATAGAAAATCAGCTCAATGACAACGGCGGACAGCTAAAGTTGCGCTATACTCTTGACATAAACTCTATGGATCTTACTACTAACGAGCTCAACATCAATGTTCGTTTAATGTGAATAACTCTATAAGGAGTAAATAATGTTCAATCCCTCAATAGAATTGGAAAATGAGATCAGGACAATAATCTCAAAAGCGATTGAATCCGCAGAAGCGAAAGGTCTTTTGAAAAGGAATTCCGAACTTCCCGAATTTGCTGTGGAAATACCGAAAGACAGCGCAAATGGGGATTTAGCTGTTAATGTTGCCCTTGTAACTGCCAGAGTTTTTTCGAAATCTCCAAAAGTTATTGCCGACATAATAGCGAAAGAAGTCAATTTGAGCGAAAGTTATTTTTGCAAAATTGAAAGCGCAGGGCCGGGATTTTTAAACTTTTTTCTCAATCAAAAGTTTTTCACTTCCGTTCTTTCGGGGATTCTCAACAACGGCGCTGAATACGGAAGATCCGATTTTGGAAAAGGCAAGAAATACATGGTCGAATTTGTTTCCGCCAACCCCACAGGACCGATGCACCTTGGAAACGCTCATGGAGGCGCTGTCGGAGATTGTCTTGCAAGCGTTTTAGACGCGGCAGGCTATGAAGTATCCAGAGAGTTTTATGTCAACGATTCCGGAAATCAGATAATAAAGTTTTCCGAATCTCTTGATGCAAGGTATCTGCAGTTGTTTTGTGATGATGTCGTCTTTCCAGAGGACGGATATAAGGGAGATGACATAATCGAAAGGGCAGCCGAGTTTGCCGAAATTCACGGCGACTCTTACATAAACTTCCCTCCCGAAACCAGAAAAGAGGCTTTGGTTGAGTTTGCATTAGCTAAAAATATTTCGAATTTAAAATCAGATCTTGAAAAATATCGAATCATATATGATCGTTGGTTTTTAGAAAGCTCATTATATCAGGACGGCACGCTCGAAAAGGTCATGAATATATTGAATGAGAACGGCTGTCTTTATGAGAAGGATGGAGCTACATGGTATAGAGCGACCGATTTCGGATGCGAAAAGGATGAAGTTGTCATCAGGGCGAACAATATACCGACATACTTTGCCGTTGATATTGCATACCACTACAACAAATTCGTAGTGAGGGGGTTCGATGTCGTAATAAATGTCTGGGGAGCGGATCATCACGGACATGTTTCAAGACTCAAAGGCGCAATGGATGCTATCGGAGTAGGCGGAGATCGACTCCAGATTCTCTTAACTCAATTGGTTAGGCTTGTGAGAGACGGCGAGCCGGTTCGAATGAGCAAAAGAACCGGAAAGGCGATTACTTTGGCGACACTGCTCGAAGAGATACCTGTTGATGCCGCAAGGTTTTTCTTCAATTTGCGAGACCCGAGAAGTCAATTTGAGTTCGATCTGGATTTGGCTGCAAAACAGAACAGTGACAACCCCGTCTATTATGTACAGTATGCTCACGCCAGGATATGCAGTATATTGAAATCATTTTCACTCGGCGAAGACGAACTTAAAAATATTGTCCTTCAACACGATTTATCGGTCTTGGACGACCCTACTGAAAAAGAACTCATAAAATATATGTCGCGGCTTCCTATGGAAATCGTTACAGCCGCAAGCGGCCAGTCACCATCCGGGCTGACAAAATATGTAATAGAACTCTCTACTCTTTTTCACAGATTCTACACAAATTGTCGTGTCAAGGGAGAACCCGAAGAGATCATGTATCCCAGATTGGCGGTTTGTCTTGCCACCAGACAAGTTTTAAGAAATTGTCTTGATTTATTGAAGATTTCAGCACCGGAGTCGATGTAGTTATTCGTTTTGGAATAGGACACGAAAAAATAAAATGACCTTTTCTCAAGAGAAGGTCATTTTTTATATATAAGTTTCAATTCCTCAAGGACCAATCTTCTATTGTCTTTACTGATTTTCATAAAGAAAATCAGTAAGCGAGTGATATTTTCGATTTTGAAATTATCCACTACTCTACCAACCGGATTCTTTAAACTCAACTCCCCGATAATAGTGTCTGAGTATTGTCTTATAATCCCAACCGTCATATTTGGCATAAAAATTTGCGCCGTACTGGCTCATGCCTACACCGTGTCCGTAACCGCTGGTGATAATTGTGAACATGCCCGTTTCCGCGTTATATTCACAGGTAAATGCCGCTGACCTTATATGCATGCAGTTGGATCTGAATCTGGAACCGGTCGTTTGATATTGACCGTCTATCGACATGTTTCCTACGTATCCTCCCGACGTGTAATCTAAAATCCCTATCCAATTTTCCGGGGTATCCGAAAGCTGAATTTCATAATAATCTTCCAATGTTTTCTTCATTTCTTCTTTTGAATAGGTATATTTCACATTGTAATTGCTTAGTTTGCTGTCATGAACGCTCTCAACCGATACAAGATAGGGTAGACTTTGTGACCAAACCTCTCCGCTTCCATTGCTTCTGCCCGCCATTGATGAGCAATATGGGGAGAATATTACAGAACCGTTATAGTACATAGCCGTATCTATTACCTCGGATACAAGATTTTTTACTGTTGGAGATGCCGAAAGAAGGGGCATTTTCGGAGCGGAATCGGTTCTGTAGGAATATTTGAGATATGTGATTACCGCTACCGCCTGAGCTTTAATCGCTTCCGGATTGAAAGACGGACCCACTTCAGCTTCAACAATCATACTCACAATATCCGTCGGCGTACCGGATATTTTCCTACCTGTGCTATAACTTGTCACGGTAATTTCTTCGCCCGCCGTTGGAGGTGTATCCGGGAGATTGGGGGTGGAGGGAGGTGATGTCCCTCCGGTTTCAGGCGGAGAAGTAGTTGTAGAATTAGATGTCGGTTTTTCAGTCCCGGGAACCGTCTGAGCGCTTCCGTCAATTAAGTTTTCCTCCGATCCCGTCTCACCAATAGCCGGCTTTTCACCGCCGGTCAACTCTCTGACAATATCGTTTAAGCCGTCTAAATCAAGGTTGAAGAGTCTGCTGTTGTTGTCGGTTAGCCAATCATTCCATGCTTTAATTTCAGCTTCAACCTCTGATTTAAGTTTTTTATTTTCATCATACCATGCACCTGTATTTGAAATTCCATCACTTACAATTGCATCATCAAAAGATGCAATTTCATTTCTTCTCAATTCACGGAGGATGATGACCGTCCTATCATTATCTTCATTTTCTCCTTGTGAAATCAAAGTTAAAAACCTGTCTCCGGTCACAATGTCGACATTCGTTTCAAAACGCGACCTGAGTTTCAGATCGATAATAAAATCCCTTAATTCAGTCGTGTCTTCAAATTCCGTTTTATCAAACAGTTCGGGGTATTCGCCATGATACTTGTTTTTTGAGGATTCATATACAGAAACGACAACATACTCTCTTTTTTTAAATAAAATGCTTTCGAACGACAATGTTTTATTATTATTTAAAAACTCAAGTTCAAGATAGCGAGAAAAATCGCTTTGTTCCGTATCAAGGACTTCTTCATAAATAACTATGTTGTAACACTCATCCGATAGGTCTATCCTTTCATCCAACATAAGATTCTGCTTATTCTCGCCGTTCCACCTTACGACAGCATGACCAAAAATTTTCGGCAGTTCGAGCCATCCCACGGTATCAGGGTTCATTGCCAGCAAGTCTCTAAGCGAAGGGTTATCGGACAAAGAGCTGCCGGACCGATCTGACAAGGTCTTTATTTTCATATCGGTATCGTCGGTAAAATCAAAATTATTTCTTTTATAAAAATATGCCGTTGAAAAAGAAGCCAGAACTAAAGTCAGCACAAGAAGAACAAATAATGACTTTTTGTTTGACTTTATCTCCCTGTCTATCTTTTTATTGCTTTTTATATTCTTCGAGCTTTCGGTGTTGATGCCAATAATTTCCAGACCGAGAATGAGCCTTCTCAACATGTCAAATGCATTTTTCGCCGAAATTATTCTAATAAACTCTCTGCCCCTATCGCCGAAATGGAACTCCTTTACATAGGTACCGTTTTTATCCGCTACTGCAATGTATACAAGTCCCACCTCATCAGAGTCGTAATCTCCCCTTCCGGGCCCTGCAATCCCGGTTACGGCAATCCCGTAGTCGGCTTTTCCCTCTTTCATAACTCCTTTTGCCATCTCTTCGGCTACTTTACCGCTGACAGAGGAATACTTTTTTATCGATTTTTTGTTGACAAAGAGTTTCTTTTCTTTAATCCAATCACCATATGATACGATTCCGTAATCAAACACTTCCGAAGAACCGGGTATATCCGTGAGCATTTGAGATACCATACCTCCGGTGCAACTCTCTGCAACCGCGACTTTAGCACCGCTCATTCTCAGTAAGTCAACTACAACATCCGGAAGACTTTTTTTGCCCTCGCTGTATAAAAAGCTTCCCAATCTGTGTTTTATTTTTGACTCCAGTTCATTAGCCTTAATCATCGCATTCTGAGCATCGCTTTCCCTGGCAGTGATCCTAATCTGAACTTCCCCGGTTTTCGCATAGAGTGCTGCAGAAGGGTTCTCTGCGTATAGAAGATCCTTCAGCTCCTCTTCCAGTGCCGATTCCCCTATGCCGAAGGTATTCATCGTTATCAAATAGCTGTCCGAGTCGGTCAGCAGTTCCAGTTTTGGAACGACTTCATTTTCGAACATGGGTATCAGTTCCCGCGGTGGTCCGGGAAGAAGGATTATCGTAGATTTTTCATAATTAAGATAAAGTCCGGGTGCAGTTCCGTTCTCATTACTCAATAATTCGGCACCCTCAATAACCATGGCTTGTCTGAAGTTGTTTTCCGTTATTTTGTATCCTCTGTTTGAAAACCACTTTTCGAGATTATCGGCTATATCCTTGTTGAAGATGAGTTTTCTGTCTACGGCTTTTGCAACCGATTTTCTTGTCATATCGTCTATTGTCGGCCCGAGTCCGCCGGTTATAACAATAACCCGGCTCCTTTCCAAAGCAGAGGTTACGGCAAACTTTATATCGGTTTCATTATCTCCGACCGAAGTGTGACGTTCTACACTGAATCCAAGATCGATTAGGCGCATTGAAAGATATGATGTGTCTACATTTTCAACATCACCTCTTAAAACTTCATCTCCTACTGATATTATTTCTGCTTTCATCAATACTCCCCGTGACTTTAATATCTAAATATTTCTACCTGATAATTATCCGCCACTTCAGATTCAATCTCCAAATAGTTCCCTTTTTCTTCCGCAAATATTACTTCCCTCAAATTGGGCTTTGTCTTCGGATTTTTGGGTGTAAAAACGGTGCAACAATCTTCATACGGCAATATCGAAGGTTCAAAAGTTCCTATTTGTCTCGCCCTTAGAATCGTTTCCGATTTATCCAAACATATGAGCGGTCTTAAAACCGGCAATGATGTCGCATCATCGGTACAGATAAGCGCCTCGAGAGTCTGTGAAGCTACTTGACCTAAGCTCTCACCCGTGATTATCGCACCACATCTTTCCTTTGCGGAAATCTTTTCTGCAATCCTCATCATACTTCTTCTCATTAAAACAGTAGACAGGTTGTCCGGACAGTACTTCGCTATTCTTTCTTGAATTTCGGTAAAACTCACAAACAGAACGGGAAGCCTGCCAACCCAGTCGCACAGTTTTTCTGAAATTTTGCGAATTTTTTCCTGCGCCATCGGACTCGTATAAGGAGGCGACATAAAGTGAACGGCCACAACATCCAACCCCCGCTTTGCAGCCATATGCAATGCAACAGGCGAATCTATTCCTCCGGAAAGAAGAACCAGTCCCCTGCCGCCGCTTCCCTGCGGCATACCGCCTGCCCCCCTTATATTTCCGCTGTGAATGTAAGCGCCGTAATCCCTTATCTCTATGACAACTCTTACATCAGGCTCCTTAACATCGACCTTAAGATTTTTAAATTTTGACAGTATTTCTGAACCTATCTGTGAGGCGATCTGCATGGAGTCAAGGTAAAAACTTTTGTCCGATCTTTTCGCCTCAACCTTAAATGTGTCCGCAGACGCAAGTTCATCACGCAGATACTCTGCTGAAACTTTTGATATGGCATTTATATCCTTTTCTACAACGGCAGCTCTGTTAACGGAAGATATCCCGAATACTCTCGTAAGCGCAGATGTTGCGGCATCGATGTCGAAGCCCTCACTTGCAGGTATGACATATATTGTCGACTGTGCTTTTTTTATATCGAAATCTCCGAATTTCAAAAGTCTCTTCCTTATGCTTTTAAGAAGCAATCCTTCAAACTGGCTCTTATTCTTTCCCTTCAGAGCCAATTCTCCGTATTTCGCAAGCATAACTTCTTTCATCTACCTCTCCTACTCGGGGTAAGTTTCTTTCTTGCCCCTTCAATCAAACTTAGCAGATACTCAATATCTTCCGTACTGTTTTCCAAAGAAAACCCTGCTCTTAAAGATGATTTGATAATATCTCTGTGCAGTCCCATAGCGGTTAACGTACTGCTGTCCTTTATGCCTGAACAGGCGGAACCGGCAGATATCTCAATTCCGTTTTCATCCAAATACCGCATCAACGTTTCGGAGTTATAACCCGGTACGGAAAAATTTAAAATAAAAGGCGATGCATCTTCAGGTGAATTAATTACAATTCCACCGAGCTCTCTCAATCCCTTTCTGAGTTCATCATTCAACAAGCGTGCATGTATTGCATTTTTTTCAGTATCATAGCAACTTACCGCCGCGGAAAATGCGGGAATCAGAATCAGATTCTCCGTTCCGCTTCTTACTCCGCCTTCCTGACTTCCTCCAAAAACGGTGCTGAAAAAATTGAGGTTTTTCTTTTTATATAGACCCCCGACATTCTTTGGTCCGTGTACTTTATGTCCGCTTATTGAAACAATATCCAAATACTTTATTTCGATGCTTTGTTTTAAAAAACCCTGAACGAAATCACAGTGAACCGCCGTTCTCGAATTGATAGATTTTACCCTTTTTGCAATCTTTTCGACATCAAGCACAGAGCCAATTTCATTATTTGTGTGCATCGCGGAAACGAGAGCGGTTTTTTTGTCTACCGATTCTAAAATCGAGTTCACATTGACGGTTCCTGAACTGTCCGGGTTTATCCACCTTATTTCCACACCTTCTTTTTCGAGAAACCGCATTGTTTCATATACACTTGGATGCTCGTATCCGGTTACTACTATGTTCTCCCCGAAATTTTTCCTCGCTAAATATGATCCTAAAACCGCAATATTATTCGATTCGGTTCCCGATGATGTAAAGACAAATTCATCCGGCTCACAACCCAATGCTTCTGCAACTGTTTTTCGAGAATTTTCTATCAACTTTCGGGAATTAATCCCTGAAGCATAGAGCGATGAGGGGTTTGCATAATACTCCTCAGAGACCTCTCTCATTGCTCTTAGACTTTCTTTGGAAATCTTGGTTGTAGCAGCATTGTCGAGATAAATTTTCTTGTTTTTTGTGGAGATACCCTTATCCATCTATTCTCATTTCTTCAATCTTGTTGTCAGGAGTAACGAAGGCCGTCTTGTAGTTTGAGTAGCTGACCATTCCTACTCTTTTGCCTTTTATTTTTTTAAGGTTTTTAACTTCGGTATAGTCTACGGGAACGAGTTCTCCGCCCGATTGAGAGCTGTGATACGCCGCAATCATTGCAGCTTCACCGAGTGCCGTGTCTGATGGCATCTCGTCCCTAACAGTCAATATAACGTGACTTCCGGGAGCTCCCTTAACATGAAACCAGTAGTCACTTTTTCTCGCAGCACTAAAGGTCAATCTTTCATTCGATTTATTGTTTTTTCCCACTGTTACATTATGACCGTCGGAGGTTCGGTAACGAATAAAATCCGATTTCTTTTCCGATGTTTTTTTAGCGGATGACTTCTTGAAATAACCGGCGTTTTCCAACTCTTCCCTCAACTCGGCATATTCTTGGACCGAAACCGCATTTTCTATATAGTATTTCACAGATTCAAGGTACTTTTGTTCCTCACTGTCTTCATAAATCAGCTCGGTCAACACTTTCGCTGCGTTTGTCAGTTTTCTATAGCGTTTATAGTAATTTTGTGCATTTTGAGGAGGCGACATTCTCGGGTCAAGGGGAATATCAATGATACAATCATTGTAATAATCGTATAAATTGACAGATTCTTTTCCCTTTTCAATATTGTGTATATTCGACGTTATCAAATCTCCGAACAGTTTCAGTTCTTCGCTTCGTGATGTATCTTTCAAGTCTTCTTCTCTGACCTTTTTTCTCTTTGCCACTTTTTCTAAAAGCGCATTTATTTTTGACATCAAATCATGGGATCGCGCCTTTTTAAGTTCTTCGTCTTCCCGTTCCTTCCAATAACTGTCCAGCAACTCGGATACCGATTCAAATGGCACAAATTCCAAATCTTCGTATTGTGTCAATGGCAGAAAGGAATATTCTACAGGCCTGCCTTCATAATAGACTATTGACAACAACCTGTTTTTACCCGCGGCCGCAAGCTTCACTTCATCTACGGATGTGAAAAGCTTCTCTGCGGTTTCTTCATCCATACCCGCAGCTTCGCCATCAAATTTGTCGGTCCTCCAGGCAATCTCCCTCGCCACTACAGGTCCTATTCCGAGAATCGTATCCAGCACAGCCTTGGAAATTGTCCCCTTGCTCTTTCGGATTTTATCAACTATTTCGGAAGTTTCGTCTGACAGCGGAGTCTTATTTATTTTTGGAGGATAGGTGAAAGGATGTCCCGGCAATATCGTTCTTTTATCTCTATCTTGAGAATCAATATGCTTCAAAGCATCAATAATCACATTTTCCTCATTTACAAGCACAATATTGGAGTATCTTCCCATGAGTTCAACCGAAAGTGTCAGGCGCGTTCTGTCGCCAATTTCATTGATTGCATCGATATAAAACAGAATTATCCTCTCGCCTTCAATAGTTTCGATGTCAGATATTCTACCGGAGCCCAAATATTTCCTCAGCAACATACAAAATCCCGGAGGGGTTTTGGGATTTTCAAATTCTCTTTCCGTCAGATTTATTCTCGCTGCTCCCGATCGTGCCGAAATAAAAAGTTTGTTTTGGGAGTGTTTATTTCTAAGAGACAACAACACCGCATCGCGTCTGGGCATGGTAATTCTGTCAATCCTTGAACCTAAAACGCAACCGAGGAGTTCGTCTGCAATTATTCTTATCATCACCGAATCGAGAGCCATTTTTTACCGCTGTTCCTACAATAACTCGAATGGGTTTTCTTTTGTTTCCGTAAAAAAACACTTGGCTTTATTTGATAGCAGGTTTTGGACCCTACCCATCAAATCGACCATTCCGATAACTTCCGTATGGTAGTGTCCCGCAGCTATGGCTGTCATGCCGTCACTCTTAGCCTCTAATGCGGCATCGTACTTTATTTCACCTGTTACAACAGCATCAACGCCAATCGCTATGGCAGCCTTGACAAATTTATAGGATCCGCCACCGACGGCAACCCTCTTAATACTCCTATTTCCCAGCACGCAGTTAATCTCACCGGTTTTGAGTCGTGTTTTAACCAATTCCACAAATTCCAGGGGTTGCTTTTCAGTCCTGAAATGTCCGAATCTGCCTATGCCGTCGCAATATCTTCCTTCCACAATCAGTCCGAGGGTTTCCGCCAATACATCATTTATTCCGCCTTCCGCAATATCGAGAGATGTGTGTGCAGAAATAATGGAAATGTCGTTAAACGCCGCTTTGTATGCCGGAGTCTTTTTGTTAATTCTCTTTATTCCTTCAAATATTACCGGATGATGGCTTACTATTATTCCACAGTTTTTTTCTATGGCCTCATCTATCACTTCATCCGTCGCATCTAAAGCAAAGAGAATATTTTCAGTTTTATTTCCGGTATCTACCAGAATACCGACATTATCGAATTCCTCCGCTGCATCGAACGGAGCCAGATAATCAATAATGCGATAAACATCTCCCGCTGAAACCATATTCAAACCTCCAAGTTTTCAATATATGTCAAAATTTCTCTTGCTCTTTTCACTATGTTAACATCAATTTTGTCCGCTTTTCCTATTTCTCTCAATACTCTATCATATCTTCTCTTAACGACAGTTATATACTCTTTGTTATCTCCGTCAGAGCTCAAAATTTTTCCGAATTCTTCAAATATGGTTGTAGTAATCTTTTCATTACCTTCATATTTTGCCGACATAACGGTATAGGCTCTCCTTTTATCCCAGACAGCCGTCTCGCTCAAAATGGCAAAACCTTCTTTGTAGAGATATCTTCTGAGTTTTGCATGACGTGACGACGGCACCAGCACAAGATGTTTATCCGAATCTTTTAACCAGCTGTGTCGTGACACTATTCCAAAAATACTGTCCCCTCCCAAGCCGGCTATAACCACGTCATCTACCGAATCGGGAGAAATACCATCTAATCCGTCAGCAAGACAGGCTACCACTTTTTCTTCTATACCCTTTTCTACAAAAAGGCGTTTTGCTTTTTTTAATGATTTTTCACTGATATCCGTCGCATATATCAAAGGACATTTACCGCTCAAAATTAAATGGGCAGACAAATATCCATGGTCACAACCAACATCTGCCGCCCTGCTCCCATCACGGACAGCGGCGGCAGTAAACTTCAGTCTTTTTGAAAGTGAAATCTTCGACTTATCCTGCAAGAAATTCATTTATTTTCTTTACGAGCTCATCCGCATCCTGTCCGTGCACTTCAGCCGCTTCACCTATCGACTCCCCGCGCGATGCAGGACAACCCAGGCAGTGCATCCCCAAATCAAAGAAAAATTTTGCAGTTTCGATGTTAAAATCAAGGACGTCTCCAATAATAGTATCTTTTGTAACAACCATATTAATTCTCCTAATTATTTTTTCTTATTAATTATATTTTATGATAGGGTTATTTTCAATACTGCCTTACAGACAGAAAAAAACCTGTGCCTTACGACACAGGTTTTTCATTCAAGATTTAACCTCTTCTCTGTGCGAAACAATCGCTACAATATACAGGTCTATCTTCTCTCGGCTGGAAGGGCACTTTCGCCTCTCCGCCACACCCCGCACAAACTGCAGTAAACATTTCTCTCGGGGCACGGTTTGCGCTCTTTCTCGCGTCACGGCACTCTTTACACCTTTGCGGCTCATTTTCAAATCCGCGGGATGCGTAGAATTCCTGTTCACCGGTTGTGAAAACAAATTCTTTTCCACAATCTTTACATACTAGGGTCTTGTCTTCGTACATGCTTTTGCTCTCCTCTTTTCTATAGGGTAAATAATATTTGCCCACGGACGGAATTGAACCATCACCTTTGTTGAAACAAACGCTCTGCCATTAAGCTACAAAGGGCATATATAATTTTTATTAATTGCCTCTCAATTTTTTTCTTGCTCTTTGCAGAGCATTATCCACGGCTTTTTTATTTATATTAATGCGTTTGGATATAGCAGAATAGCTGTAACCATCTACATGCAATGCGAGTACATTTTTTTCAAGTGTGGACAGGTTGTCTTTGATTTTCCTCATTAAATCATCTATTCTTTCCCGCGAAATGAATATTTCTTCAGGGGTGTCCTTCAGTTCAATAGGAGTGTCACCCTCCGAAAGTTCATAATAGTCACTCAGACATCTGTTTCCGCTTTTAAAGTGGTTTCGTATAGCGGAATTAATATTATTATCTATACATCTCATTGCGTATGCATTAAACGGAGCACCATTCTCTTTTTTATACCCTTGCACAGCAAAAACAAGCCCGATAAGACCTTCCTGAAAAATATCTTCACGAGTTAAACCGACGAAGGAAAATCTTCGAGCTTTCTTTTCAATATATGGCGAAAGGGCTTCTACAGCATCCTTCACCAGTTTATTTCTGTGTTCCATGCAAAGAATAGAGTTCAAATCCAACCAACTAAACCAAGTGTATACGCATAATAATATAGTCTCGGAACTCATTTTTGTCAAGGTGTTATGGGACATCGTACAAAACATCGCACAAAAAACGGAAAATATTCCCTTTTATGATTGTGACTCATTGCAAAGGAATTGCTTTTTATATATAATACTTCAGGAATTACATTTGCCGGTGTGATGGAATTGGCAGACGTGCTTGACTCAAAATCATGTGCCCAACGGGCGTGCCGGTTCGAGTCCGGCCACCGGCACCATTTAAAAAGCCCCTCTTTTTAAACAAGAGGGGCTTTTGCTTAAAACATTCAAGAATAATAAAGAATATCTTATTTATGAAGAGGTTACCAACGCTTGGAAAATTCTAATATATAAAACCAATAAAACAAAAAGATGTTTTCATAAAGCAAAAAAATAACAACAACTCAACTCTATCAAACGATTTGATTCGTTTTATATTGCTATTCTTTTCTATTCCCCCAAGCATTGCCTTTCATGAATCTTAAAAGTCAAGTCTTGTATCGTCAAAGTTCGAAATTGATTCAAAAATTTTACAAATTAGGAATACAATGTATAGTATCCCGGCCAGTAAACAGATTCCGATGGATAGTTTGTTTAATAGGAGTAATACCGGCATAAAAACAGGATCAAATGAACTCGCTAACAAATTTGCACCAATCACAAGTGCCAGACCTACCGTAAAGAACAATTTAAAAAGCCGATTAAAACTAACAGACCTGCTTCTAAGCCATCTGTTGACAATTATATAATATGGGTGTTTGAGTATTGCGATAATCTTATGCGAAAGCTTTGCGTTCTCAATCTCAAAGGCAAGGGAATGCTCGCGCCAACAGTTCTCAATATAAGCTTTCTCTCTAAGCGATTTCGGTATCTCAAGAGACAGATGTTTAGCTTCCGCCATCTTGTCTTTTGATATATTTACACAATCTCGAAGATAATTTGCCTTGCTTTTGCTCAATGTTTTTTTCTGGCCGTGGCTTATACCGCCATGGCGATGTTTCGTTGCAACAAAATTCTCATAATGAATCGGCAGCCCATGCTTTGTAATCTCAAAATGCAAAGGGACGTCTTCGATAAGAAGATAGTTTTCATCAAACTTTCCCAATACATCAAAGAATTCACGTTTAAAAAAAGTGCTCGTTGTTGGAAGAAACGGGTAGAGTAAAAGAGATTCATACAATTCCTTACTTTTTTTCTGTTCCAGCAAAGACCTGACATGCGGACGGAGAAAATAATAATCCAAATCGGTCATGGTCACATCATACATTCCGGTCTGTGCCATCACAATTAAGGCATCTTCTCCGGCAGTTTGAATTCCCTCGACATATTTAGAAATAACCCCCGAATCATACAGGCAATCATCCGCTGCCAAAAACACGAGGTAATGCCCGGAACAACAATCTATTAGATGATTAAAGTGTTTTACCGTTCCTACATTTTTAGTTTCGGTCCTGACAACAGTATTGACAATATTATCGCTTTTATTCTCTGAAATATAAGCTTCAAATATCTCTTTAGGAAAATCCGCGGAACCGTCGTCACTGACTATCAATTCAATATATGGATAATCCTGGATAAGCACAGAATTTATTGCTTCAAAGAGGTGTTCGTAGTTTCGATAACAAGCAATAGCGACGCTCACAACATTCTCATCACTCATTCGTCACCCCTCCTTATCGCCATGCGGTAATTCATTAACACATGAAACAACTTTGCTCCACACCACTGTAACAATCTCAAGATTACAGCTATCAAAGCGATACAAAGAATTAAAGAAGAAACCGCTTCAGCTATTTTCACAAAGAGTGTTGATTTAATCAGCGTAAACTGTGGAATCATCCATTTTATAAACGCGACTATGAAAATTGTTCTGGCGTACTTATTTAACTTTCTCCGAATTAGTCTTGAGAAACCGCCCTTCCTCAATTCAAACAAAGACTTTAAAAAGAAAGCGGGAAACATCTTAATCTTCCATAATATTCTGCTGCGGTCAAGCATGTTATACCATCTAATTTCCTTCATTTCCCGCATTTCAATACTTTTGATGGAATACCAGCACCTTAGCTGAGAACTTTTGGAATGCATTTGCTTTAAACGCGGCATGCATATTTCCCTAAGCAAACGTTTGCTCTCTTCGTTGCGCTTCAACACCTCATAGTAGTTTTCCAACTGTCGGGGATTAAAGGCGCCACCGTATCTAATAATTGTCGTAACCCTATCCAAATATGTGAGCTTTTCTCCTCTCTGCGTCAGTCTGAGCCATGTTGGCCAGCTTTCGGAATATTTGTAGCTTTGGTCAAAACCGCCTATCCTTGAGAAAAGAGCTTTGCGCCAAAATACCGCAGGTGGACTTATATACGCTTCCCACGGTCTCGTTGCATATAAAACAAATTGCTGTTCAGCTGTTTTTGCGTTTGCAGCTCCGTGAAAGTCGAGTTTAGAGGGGTATTTGTTTTCTGTTATCTTTCCATCTCTTTCACATGCAACCGACCTTGCCGCGATAAGATTTGTATTCGGACTATTATTAAAGTATTCGGCGATTTCATGCAACACAGTATTATCAAACAGCATATCATCACCTGCATGAAGCTTAAAGAAATCTCCGTTCGAAAGCTCTACCGCCGTTTGACAGTTCCTTACGGTTCCGACATTTTCACTCTGTTTATAGACAACAACATTTCTGATATTTTCGCTTTTTTCTTTTTTTATGTACTCTTCAACTTCCTTTACATCAAAATCGCAGCTGCTGTCATCACATATAATCAGCTCGATATTGTTATAGGATTGATCAAAAATTGACTTCAGGCAATCTTTTAAAAAATGCCGTTGTTCAAACGTGACAACCGCAACCGTAAACAGAGGCTGTAGATTTTGTTCTTTCATAGAAAACTCCCTAGCTGCTCCTAGCAGCTAACAATATAAACAAAGAAGCAAAACGGCTTCAATATTCTTTCCCATTGATCCCTAAAATTCTAACTGCTTTAATATTCATTTGCTTTCTCAAAAGCAAATACTGTTGTTTACATATCTTTTTTTATCCAATTCTCATAACCTATTCCCTGCCAGGGCATTCCCCTGTCGAAATAGTATCTCCATGGATAGTGAGTTTGTCCGTTTTCATCCTTAACTTCTCTGACATTTTTGACAACACGGGCTGGATTTCCGATTGCTACCATTTCGGCTTCGATATCTCTGGTAACATTTGCGCACGCACCAATCAAAGCGTCCTTTCCTATATGTACGCCGGGCATTACCAAGCTACGAGCACAGATGCAGGCAAAATCATCTACAACAATACCTTTAAGCGTTTCCGAAGGAGGTGTGGGATCATTGGTAAATACAACATGAGGAAAAATCCATACGAAGTTGCCGATTTTGCTGTGTTCCCCTATAAAAACATTACTGTGAAGGCGAGTATAGTTCCCTAATTCACATCTGCCTTGAATATCTCCAAGGGTTCCAACGCTTACATTATTGCCAATATTAGTACATTCTCTTATGGTAACTTTATGTCCGCAACTGAAATTGTCGCCGATGACACAATCCCCATATATTACGGTCCCGCTCCTAAGCAGGGCATTGTCGCCGATAATCAGCGGATGATTTTTATTGGTATTGTCGGAATGGAAATCAAAAAGAAATTCTCCTAAAATGCTTTGAGCTCCAACGAAACTGTTTTTTCCGAGAGTCACATTCTCCCTGATAACCACTCCATAATCTATATAGCTCCCGTCGCCGATAATAACATTATCTTCAATGATAACTCCTTCTCTTATTGTTACCCCTTCCCCTATAAGCGCCGTCTTTGCTATAGACATAATCATTTCCTCTCTAAAACTTATTTACAGCATCGATGACATACTCTATATCTTCATCCGTCATACCTACATACATCGGAAGGCTAAGTTCGTTTGCAGCAATATACTTTGCAAACGGCAAACGAGGCAACCCATATCCCTCATAACATTCCTGATCCGCAATGGCTATCGGATAATGGCAAACAGTGCCTATACCCCTATCCTCAAGATACTGTTTAAGACGCTCCCTATCTTCACACATAACGGCAAATATATGCCAAACATGAGTCCGGTCGGCGCCGACTGCAGGAAGCTTAATACGGGGATTCTTAATGCCCTCCAGATAGCGTTTGGCATATTCGTTGCGCTGAATGTTATATTCTTGCAGATGACGTAGTTTCACGCGCAAAAGCCCCGCCTGAATTTCATCGAGCCGACTGTTTGTACCGAGGTATTTATGGTGGTATTTTTTTGTACTGCCATAGTTCCCAAGTCTCCTGATTATGTCAGCCAGCTCTTTATTATCTGTCGTGACCGCACCGCCGTCGCCCAGCGCCCCCAAGTTCTTGCCGGGATAGAACGAAAAGCATCCCACATCGCCAAAGGTGCCGATTTTACGACCTTTATAAAGTGCACCGTGAGCCTGGGCACAATCTTCAACCACATATAGATTGTGTTTTTCTGCAAAATCCATAATCTCATCCATCTCAGCCGCCTGACCGTAAAGATGGACGGGAATAATCGCCTTGGTATTCGGCGAGAGAGTTTCTTCCAGCCCCTTTCCGCTCATGTTGTATGTCACCTCATCAGGGTCGACCAACACAACCGAAGCTCCCACAGCCGTGACCGCAAGAGCAGTTGCGATAAAGGTATTTGATGGGACAAGAACTTCATCGCCAATTCCGATTTCAAGCGCTTTAAGGGAAAGAGAGAGAGCATCCAGACCGGTTGCGACACCGACGCAGTAAGCAACATCGTTCCATTCCGCAAACTCTTTTTCAAAAGCTTCACATTCCTCCCCTTGAATAAACCAACCCTTATCATAGACTTCCGCAAATTTTAGAATCATCTCTTCTCTGATGTCACCATGCATTTTATCAAACTTGGCAAACGGTACCTGCATCATTCTCATACACCACTTCCCCTAAAATGCTTTCTTGCCATAATTTCATATTCTTCATAATTTCTAATATAATCATTCTCGTCATAGTACTCACTGGCAAGCACCAAAAGAACTGCATCCTGTTGCCAGTCAAACATTTCCCGCCACACCATTGGCCCTACATAGAGTCCCTGCGTCGGGTCATTAAGCGTGATGACCTCCTCCTCAAACGGAGTCTTTAAGAGAATCTTGACACTTCCGTGAACGCAAATCATTACTTGCTCAAGGTCATTATGGGAGTGAAATCCTCTTCGCATTAATTCATCAACTTCATAGATGTAGTAAACTCTTTTGGTTGAAAAAGGTATATCTCTGTTGCTCTCCAATGCAACCAGCGAACCGTATTCATCGGAATGGCAGCTAAATTCAATCACTCTGGTATTTATTATCATTAAGGCCCCCTTATGATTTCCTTTTAGAGGTAAGAAAGGTGAAAATCTTTCCAATTGATCTCACAAAACCGACCAATGAATAACAACAGAATGTTGCGGCAGTAAAACATATTTGTGACAGAAAAGCGGTCTTCAATGAAATCAGGACAATAGTTCCCACTAACCAAGTAAGTATAAATAATGATATTAGTTTTGCAGATTTGATTCGCTCAAACAACAAAGACAACATTAACTTCGGATGCCTTCTTAAAAGCATGATTCTGCTCTTAGAAGACAACTCTCCGGCATGATTGGAGGCAACGATACGATATTGATTGTATTCATAATATATCCGCATCTGCCTGCAAATGGAGTGAACGGAAATGTATGGAAAAACATCATTCTCGTAAAGATTTAGCGTATCACTAAAACACTGTATTAGCGTTGGGGAAGTCGAAATATTTCTTGATATTCCTCCGTCACGGTATAAAAGAGCATCAAATTCTCCGTAAAAAAATCTTTTTCCTTTTCGGGTGGCATTAATAAAAAACGGCCAATCTTCAACCAACCGATAATTGTTTGAAACCTCATGATGGATGTACTCTTCACGAATAAACGCAGTTGCCCCCATTGGAATGCAACACCTCAAAGACAACTCAAAAAACTGCTCTTTTGAATCACTTGTGTTGAGCTTCATTGCATTTTCCTGCTCAAAATATGTGTCTCCTAATCTAACAAGATCTCTGTTGCATAAGTAACTTTGGCCATAAACCCCTAAAACATCTTCCTGTTTTTTTGAAAGGCACTCGACATATGAGGATAGCACAGAGTTTGAGATATAGGCATCGTCAGCCGCAATATGGGTGAGATATTTCCCCGTGCAAAAGTCATGAGCCTGACGAAAATTTTCTACCGTCCCGACATTTTCCGGCTGACGGTAGAGTTCAAAACCTACAAGATTTCCTTTTGAATTATTTCTGATAAAATCTCCCACTTCATTAATATCGAATCCGGGAGAACAATCATCCATGAAAACCAATTCAACAGACGGATAATCCTGAGAAAGTATTGACCGCAACGTATCTTTCCAAGTTTTATTCTGCAGGTAGTGTAAAACCACTACCGAAATAGTGTCAGCCAAAAAAATCCTCCAAGAATTTTTAAAAGAACAACCGACTTACAAAAGAATAACTATTATTTCGTTTTGTTTAAGACATATCTTGGATTCCGTATAGTAAAAATCAAGCATATTAAAACACATTTACAGTGAAATGGCAATTTCTCTGATAGCATAGGTTATCTATCCCTGAAAACAAAATTTATATGCTTTATGTCAATCCTTCCAAGGGGTTATCAGTAGCTGTCATATATGGTGAAGTATCTGCGAAAGCCTTAACCTCTTTTTCCGCCCGTGCAATCTGTAACAAGGTGCCCGGTCCTCCAACACACCCTCCGGGACATGCCATTCCCTCCAGCAGACACCCTTTAGCCTTTCCCGCTTTAGCCAGAGTTAATATTTTTCTGCATTCTTTCAGCGTGTCGGCTCTCATCACCTGCACTTCCCGTTCCGGAGCTATGGATTTAGCGACATTTACAACCGCATCGGCAACTCCGCCTGCCATTGCATAGTTTCTGCCGTCTCTTGAAGACTGTGATTCAAATTCTTCCTCTTCAAGTTCATTCAATTCAATCCTTTTTGCACTAAACAATCCCATCAGCTCTTCAAATGTAATCACATAGTCGACATACGGTCGAATCTCATCATTTAAAGCCTCTATTTTTTTTGACACACAGGGTCCGATGAAAACCACCTTTGCATTAGGTCTTTCCTTTTTTATTCTTTTCGCCGCAGCCACCATAGGGGTATGTGTTTTTGCAATGTTTTCGGATATCTCAGGAAAGTTTTTTTCCGCAAACATCGCCCATGACGGGCAGCAACTTGTACCCAGAAAATCCCTGTGTTCGGGAACCTGCTCCAAAAATTCTTCAGCCTCGTGGAGTGATCCCACATCTGCTCCCCAACCGACTTCAATGACTTTGCTTATACCGAGCGCCCTGATTCCGGCCAAAATTTTACCCGGCGTGGCAAGAGGTCCAAACTGTCCAACAAAAGATGGTGCAACAGCTGCAAACACCTCCTCTTTTTTGCGTATCGCGGTTACAAGCTGAAATATTTCACTCTTGTCGGCTATCGCAGCAAAGGGGCAGCTGGTTATACAGAGACCGCAGGACACACACTTTTCCTGATCGATTTCTGCACGCCCGAGTTCATCGCTACCAATCGCATTCGCTCCACAGGCTTCTGCACAAGGTCTTCCATAACGGACAATGGCATGATAGGGACAGGCATTTAAACACCTGTTGCATTTTATACATTTACTGTGATCAATCACCGCAGCTGTTTTGCCCATGGATATCGCATTTACCGGACAAACGGTTGTGCAGGGATGGGCTAAGCATTTTCGGCAGTTGTCCGTAACTTCAAATTTATCCGTAGGGCAGGCTTCACAAGCAAAAGGTATGACATTTATAAGCGGCAGATTGAGAACTTTTTCACCTGTTGCGGCTCTTGACATTTCATCAGTCAAGTTTTTATGTCTGCCGACAGGTCTCATGTCAAGCCCCATCGCCAAACGGGTTCTCTCGCGAATTATCGCCCTTTCTTTGAATACACTGTCGCGATATTTGGCGACCTCTCCCGGTATAATTCTGTAAGAACTTTCATAAAAATATGCAAAATCTTCTCCGTCAAGCGGTCTTTCAAAAGCGAACTTTGCCACTTCCGTAAATACCTGCCGCCTGATCTTGGTCACAGGGGTAAACAGACCTCTCATATAATCCCTCCTTTATCTAAAGAGACCTATTCCGTTATAGTCAAAATACCCTTCCACAAAATCAATCACAGATTTTTTGATCGGCATCGCGACATAATTGCCGCCATTACCCCTTCGTTCTCGGCACTTTGTATTTCTTCTCCATCAATCTTGACAAACGGTCCATTGACTTCCCCGCCACACAGTTTTCTGCATGGAGTTGCGCGCACTTCCACCTCGCAAAAATCTTCATCAAGCTCTCTTTGAATTTCCTCCAAAGAGTGGATGGAGTCGATAATATTCATTGCACCCATCATGGTGCAATGGGTACCTACACATACCTCTACAATGATTTTTCCCATGCTGTCCTCCACATTATTAATACGGAATTTACTTCAAAAAACACCGAATCTTCGTACAATTGTTAATGCAATACCCCAAAAACAATCTTACCATATTTTAGTTCATAATATTATAATTCAGGTATATAACAACATGAAATAATATTCATAATTTACTTCGTTTTTTAATTATTTCTTAAATTTATGTAAACTCTATCGGTTTCTCAACTAAACAATCAGCAATCAAGAGGTTAATCTGTTTTTATTAAACTTTTATAAACGAAAAGTTTACATAACTAATCTAACATTAATTAAGATGCAATCTTCATTAACAAAAATGTTTTAACAATGCGGAATTCGCTGCCGTTTTCAATGCCGCCGGTAAGTTTTTAATTTCGACATGTAATTCCATGTAGCAATATAATTAATAATGCAGTTTTACCGCTGTCGATTATAATTGTTTTAGATGCTTTAAGATAAAACCGGTTAATGTTTGACAATATTAATTCATAAGGAATCGCAATCAAAAAATTTATTCCGATTAAAATAATAAAACGCTGATATTTAAAAGCGAAAGCGAGGTTAGCAGTGAGAGAAAGTCTTAAGCTAAAAGTTGGGCTGTTTGGAGATAACATACATGCCCTCAAGAAAAAATTCAAATGGCAGAATGCCATACTCAAGAGATTATCTGCCCTTATTTATGCCGGAAATAGTAGACAAGTAGATACAAAGGCTCTCCAAGAGAGTTATGACCTTATAAAAGAAAACACCGGCGTGTTGTCTAATTTCAGAGGCAACAGTGCAATGACCGTGTTCACAATGTTATCTTTGATAAATGACAGGGAAAGACAGTTAACCAACTCAATAAAAGTATACGAAATGATGAAGGAAAAGAAGTTTTGGCCATGTGATTTTCTCGTTTTAGCCGCATATCAAATAGCAACTCATACAAATGAAGAGAAATACGCCGAAACCATAGACAGGGCAAAGGCATTCTATGACGGAATGAAAGAACAGCATCGATTCATTACAGGTCAGAATGATTATATAATTGCGGCAATGTTGGCTCTTTCAGACACTGACATTGAGCAGGGACTATTCCGAATGGAAGAATTGTACAGGTTTTTTAAACCTGAATTTAAAATCGGCGATAGCGTTAAGATTCTATCTCAAATCCTCGTTCTGAGCGGAGATTGCGACAAAGGAAGAGACATTGTACTTGAACTCTCCTCGAAGTTTCGAAAGAGCGGAATGAAAATGGACAAAAGGTACACATTGCCCCTGCTCGGTATTCTATCCCTCCTTTCAGAAAACTCCGATACTTTGGTTGACGAGGTTGAAAAAACATACAAGATATTGAGAACCAAAAAAAGATTGGGGTCCTACTCTGTTTCAAAACAGGAGATGCTTATTATTTCTTCGGCACTCGTTTCTTTTGACCGCGCAAACGATGAAAAAAACAAATTGTTGTCCACGGCGCTTTCGGTTGTAATTACAAATATAATCGTGGCTCAACAGACAGCCGCGGTAATCGCCTCTACCTCAAGTTCATAATTATATTTACCACTCAATTAACTCAATTCAATCTTTAATTTATCAGAATGCCGTGGAGTTGATTTTTATAATCGAAAAATAAAATTCTTTTTTTACATAAAATCCAACACCCGCACCGCTTCAAAGCGGTGCGGGTGTTTTCTTATACCAAATATGGTAATTTATATGCTGATTATTTTATATCCTTCCAAAGAATAATCCAGCATTCCCGCATGCCCCGACATGTCATCCAGCATTTTAATACCGTAACTGTTGTTCTTTTCAAACACTCCGAGAGTTTTCGAGCAGGCAAAACAGATTCCGGCTATCAAACCTAAACCTTTCGCTTTTAAATACAAGGGATTTTTTTCCTCCTCAAATACCGAAACGAGCTTTACGGAAGCACCTTCAAAAATTATTTTTGTTTCCACTCCATTTTCGTTAAGACTAATTGCATTTAGAAGTATATGCAAAAAGCACATCTTTTCCCCGGTCATTGCATAAAACAATACTTTATCCATATGTTTATCCCCCCAGATTATTAATATTCGGTTAAATTTCATTTATTTGATACTTATTTAGCGTTCTTTCTGATAGAGTATACATCATTCCAATATGCTCCATCAACGACAAAATATCTCTTTAATCGACGATACTGTATTAATTACATTCATAAATTGTCGAGTTGACATTTACATGATAAAATATGTTGAGTATTATTTCAGATAATATATTGACACATGACCATTTGTAATCATAAAGGGGAGAGGAGTTTTAAATGGCTAAGAAAAAAATAATTCTCGATGTAGACACCGGGAGCGATGATGCGGTAGCAATAATTTCCGCTGTGTTGTCAGGCGAATTTGATGTTTTGGGCATTGTGTGTTCTTTCGGAAACCAACCTTTGAAATATACCGTCCCCAATACACTTCAGGTTATGGAGCTTTTAAATTCCGATATCCCTGTATTTGCAGGCTTTGGGGTTCCCATCGCACAAGATTTAACGCCGGGAAGAAGAATGAATACCCTGGTCAAAGAAGCCGGTGGAGTGGTGGACGGTAAAGAAGTTGAAGTTCATGAAAAAAGCTTCTCCTATCTTCCCCCTGCAAAAACCAAGAAGGCAATGGAAGAACACGGTGTCAGCTGGATGTTAAGAACTATAAAAAAGTCCAAGGAAAAGGTAACCGTCATCCCGGTAGGGCCTCTTACAAATCTTGCTACCGTACTTAGAATGGATCCTTCAGTAGCTGACAATATAGAAGAGATAGTTTGCATGGGCGGTGGTGTATATGTGCACAATATAACTCCACTCGCAGAAATCAACTTTTATAATGATCCCGAGGCGGCAAAGATTGTTATAAACAGCGGAGTTAAAGTAACGATAGTCACACTGGATGCAACGCACAGTTCCTGGTTTGGTTATGATGATGCCGACAAAATGGAAAAAATAGGCAACCCCGCCGCCGTATTTGCTGCAAACATGTTGCGTCATCGAATCTCATCCGCCAACAAAATCGGAACGCGAGTAGTTGAGAAAAGTGCTCTTCATGATGTTCTTGCTGTTTGTGCAGTAATCGACCCGTCTGTTTTAACAGATGTAAGACATCAAAAATGCGACATCGATATAGGGGGAAACTTTGCCGACGGTGCTTTGATAGTAGACAACAGACCTTTTGCCGTCCCTGAGAATCCAACCTATATAGCATACAAAGGAGACGGAGAAAAACTGCTCAACATGCTTTGCAGTCATCTTGAAAATTTTTAAGATTTTATTCCGTTAAACTATTACCTGTTTTACTTATTATTAAATTATCTACTTATCGGTTTAATATTTAATTATAGAGATATCAATAGCTAATCTTGCGTTTTGGAGCTTATTGATGTAAACTTTCCCTATAAAAGCAATTTTCACGATATTGACTATATATTTTTAGAGTCGGTTATGAAAGAAGGAGAAAATATGATAAATTGTAGTAACTGTGGAAACCAGATTCCCGAAGGGGTAAATTTCTGCGACAAATGCGGAACCCCAGTCGTAGCACCCGTACAGGCTCCCGTTTCGGAACAGCCGGCTGTTCCGCCTGTTCCTGTTGAAACACCTCCTCAACCTGTTTATCAACAACCCCAGCAGCCCGTATACCAAGCCCCGCAACAAAGCTACCAGCAGCCGCAACAAGGTTATCAGCAGCCGCAACAAAGCTATCAACAGCCTCAGCAAGGTTACCAGCAGCCGCAGCAAGGCTATCAGCAACCCCAACAAGGCTACCAGCAGCCCCAGCAAGGCTATCAGCAGCCCCAGCAAGGTTATCAGCAGCCCCAGCAAGGCTATCAGCAGCCCCAGCAAGGTTATCAGCAGCCCTATGCAGGCCAGGGTGCCTATCAGGATCCGAATCAGGACATTGCAGACAATAAGGTCATGGCGATACTCGCATATTTCGGTCTGTTGGTCTTAGTACCGATTTTTGCAGCTAAAAATTCTAAATTTGCAAGATTCCATGCAAACCAGGGACTCGTTTTATTGATATTCTCGGTCGCCTTATCGATAGTCAATTCAATAATTACCGCCGTCACTGCGTCTTTGCTGTGGAGAGCTCCTATTGTCGCACTTATCATAAACCTGATATTTGCCGCAGCCTGGATTTTCCTGTTGGTGCTTGCAATAATGGGAATCGTAAATGCCGCAAGCGGAAAAGAGAAAGAAATTCCCTTAATAGGAAAAATTAAAATACTGAAGTAAACCGTTTACATTTTAAAAATCAATTATAACCGAAAAATTTTGTGTCACTTTTGATGCAAAAGCCATAAAGACTTTGATGAGGAATAGTATCCGAATTCTCCAAATACAGAGAGTAGCCGATGGTGGAAGTGCTATTTTGGATGTCGGTGAAGTCGCCTTTGAGTTGCGTATTGAACGGGAATTAACCTAAGTAGATTACGACGCGCCGCAGGCGTTATCTGCGATCGGAACTTGTTATTGTTCCGTATGAGAGTGCAGATTTATTTTGCAAACAGAGGTGGTACCGCGTTTTTATGCGCCCTTTGGATAATATCCAAAGGGCGTTGGTTATTCGAAAGGAAAAAGAATGAGGGCATCAAAATATCTTGTTAAGACAGAGTTTGATTCATATGAGGACTTTTTAAGAAATTATTA
Source organism: Oscillospiraceae bacterium (assembly GCA_012520915.1). Classification (GTDB taxonomy): domain Bacteria; phylum Bacillota; class Clostridia; order Oscillospirales; family Ruminococcaceae; genus WRIP01. Next base: position 93,092 of record JAAYNJ010000010.1, on the reverse strand, counting down.
TCTGATGTATGATGATAACTTCAATTTTGCAACAGATGTCGTCGACTCATATGCTGCAAAGGAACCGCAGCGTCTGGCTATTATTTACTGTGACGAAACAGGTAATAATGCGAGATCTTTTACTTTTACCGAAGTTTCCGAAAGGTCTCAACGTGTTGCATATTATTTAAAATCCCTTGGTATAGAAAAGGGAGACCGTGTCATGCTTATTCTCAGGAGACGGTGGGAATATTATATGATTGCTATTGCGCTACACAGGATTGGAGCAATCCTCATTCCCGCTTCGTTTCAGTTGACATCAAGTGATATCTCATTCAGGGCAAATGCGGCACAGGTTAAGATGATAATCGTTGCAGATGACGATTACATAATCAATCAGGTTGAAAGGGCAAAGGATGATTGTCCCGAAGTCAAGTATTTTGCTTTGATTAGAAAACAGAGGGATGGATGGATTGATTTCTCGAAGGGAGAGAGCAACACTAAAGAAAAATTTGTTGCGGATCCTTCCATAACATTTGATGATCATTTTTTAATATATTTTACTTCGGGAACAAACGGTCCGCCAAAACTCGCAACCCATTCCTACACATATCCTTTAGGCCACATTGTAACTGCCGGTTATTGGCAATGTGTAGTGGACGGCGGTCTGCACTTTACCGCAGCAGACAGCGGATGGGCGAAATTTGCATGGGGCAGTTTTTACGGTCAGTGGCTTTGCGGCAGTGCGGTGCTTGCGTTCGATGCGGCCAATAGATTCGACCCGAAATTACACCTCGAGGTAATAAAGAGATATAAGCCGACAACCGTCTGTGTTCCGGGTACGATATACAGACTCCTCATGAAGGAAGGATTGACGAAAGAAGATTTTGAATCGGTCAGACATTGTTGTACCGCAGGCGAGCCGCTGTCACCCATAATTATAAAAGATTTTCATGATATTACGGGACTTACAATTCATGAAGGTTACGGTCAGTCCGAAAGCAATGTCATGATTGCAAATTTCCCCTGGTTTGAAGCAAGAGCCGGCTCAATGGGCAAACCCGCACCTCTTTTCAATATAGTCCTGGAAGACAGAAACGGCAGAATATGTCCCCCAAATACCGAGGGTGAGATTGTCGTCAGAAGCCTCCAGTACGGTTTGCCCGAAGGTTTGATTCAGGGATATTTCCGCAACGGCAAGATAGAATATGCATACGGGTCGGATTTTGAATACCATACCGGTGATATAGCTTATCGGGATGAGGATGGGTATTATTGGTTCGTGGGAAGAAATGATGATATCATTAAATGTTCTGCCTACCGAATCGGTCCTTTTGAAATTGAAAGTGTTCTCATGACTCATCCTTCCGTTAGGGAATGCGCCATCACAGGAGCTCCCGATCCCGTGAGAGGCCAAGTGGTTCAGGCAACAATAGTGCTTGATGAAGGCTATTCTCCGAGTCAAGAACTCATTTTGGAACTTCAGAATTATGTAAAACAAAACACCGCTCCTTATAAATATCCCAGAGTAGTAAAATTTGTGGATAGTCTTCCAAAGACAAACTCCGGTAAAATAATCCGAAAAGCCATAAGAGGCGAATACAATCCGGAATAAGGGCAAAGTCAAAAACAGTATCTTATTATCCCGTTAAAGTTTAAAACGAAAAAGACAGCTTTTAGCGAAGCTGTCTTTTTAATTTGAATATGCACTCATTTTTTCTATTTGATATCTACGATATTATCCAACCCCATACTGTTTTTTAAAAACGTTTTGTTTTCAATACCGAGCGAACTGTACGGCATTAAAATTCCGTTTTCATTGAGTGAATTTCTTATCAGTTCATAAATTTCATTCACAAAAGGCCAGTAGTCTTCCACCTTAACCCAAAACCTCCCTGACATCTGGATTCCCAGTTCACCAAAGCCAATTACTGCCACTGTCGGAACGGGATCTTCAACGACAAGTCCGGTCTCCTTTGATACCGTCAATACTATATCACGAACCTTTTCTATATCTTCCTCATATCCTATTAAAAACCTGATATCCGTTCTTCTATAATCATACGCAGACAGGTCTATAATCTTGGCTGAGGCAACATCCGAATTCGGTATCAGCACCTGTTTATCAATTGTTTTGAGTTTTGTGTAAATTGTTCCGATTTCCTCGACAACACCGTCAATTCCATCGATATTCACAACACTGTCCAGCTTGAAGGGTTTTGAGACAATCAGGAATATTCCATTGATAATATTAGACATGCCGTCTTGAAGCGAAAGCGAAATTGCCAAACCTGCGGCACTGATAACGGCTACAAAGGAGCTTGTTGAAAGACCCAATCTTCCGGCAATTACTACAATCAGAACCAAGAAAAGGATGATCTTAGTCGCTCTGACTACAAAGGTGCGAAGTGAAGGCGTTATTTTGGATTTGATAAAAGCTTTATCAATCAGTTTGCTAAGCAGTTTTATAATTATCAATCCAACTAAAAAGATAAACAGCGTGTACAAAAGGCTCGTTCCGTTTGTATCAAGATAATTCTTAACTTTTTCAATAATTCCCGTAACTTCCACAGGAGTCGCTTCAGGGGTTACTTCCGAATTCATTTTTTCTCCATTTCTATGCTTCTATTACCGCATTCTGATAAAAAGAATAGATATACATTTTTACTACAGGTTTATTGAACTTTCGTTCAACTGCACGTTTATATAATTTCAGTTGAGTGGCATATCTTTCTACAAGTACCTTGGGATCCGAGATTCTGTCGGTTTTGTAGTCTATAAGTGTCACTCCGTTGTTTTTTACAACAACACAATCCGCTTTTCCCTCGACAACTACTATTTCGTCAGAAAATTCGTCCGGCAGGTCGGGATTCAATTCATGTGCATAAACAAAATCGGTAAGTCTGATTTCCCTTATTGAATCACTGTCGGTGACAAGCGGAAAAATCTCACTCTCAAAGAATTTTATCAGTTTCTCTCTGTCAAGCAGTTCGGCAGTTTGGGAAGTGATAAATTCCGAATCCACCAATCTTTTAATCTCATCTTCGAGAGACCTGTTCGCCTTAAAATAATCCGCATGTTGCAGGAACGAGTGAATTGCGGTGCCTTTTTCGGCAGCTGTCGCACCTGTTTTTTCAGCAAAGGACGGCGTGCGCACGAAATCCGAAACATATTCTTTTTCTGTCAATTCCGATACGGTATATTTTGATTTCATGTCTATGAGACCGGATGCCGGGTAGTCGAATTCCAGAATCTTCAACAACTCTTCTTTATCGACTTTCACTTTTTCTATATCGCCTGTTTCAGTTTCAGGCGAAATTTCGGGAATTTTATCAATATATTTTATTGAATATAAGCTGTTTTCTCTTTTTCTTTCGTCCTCCGACATCGATGATCTGTCTTTTGAGACTGCCATAAGCATCCAACTCATGAAATTATTCTCATCTTGCACAGCTGTCGGATTTAAATGTTCCGATCCGGTCGGTCTCTTTACAGGCGCCTTTCTGTTCTTGTATGCAGCTGTGGCGATTATTTTCTGTTTTGCCCGCGTCAGCGCAACATAGAGAAGTCGCATCTCTTCACTTTTGGCCTGCAACTCGGAATTCAACGAGAGGGCTTTATACTGAGGCGTTTTTACATTGACGGATATATCACTTCCGTCCAATCTTCCTTTTACATACTTTAGGCCGATACCGTATTCCCTGTCAAAAAGCATCGGGAGTTTCCAGCTGTCCTGAAGATTTATACTTCCGTTTGTTTCCACGACAAATACAATAGGCCACTCAAGACCCTTGGCGGAGTGTATTGTCGATATCGTTAGTTTATCCTCGGAACGGGAATTGTCAAACTCTTGTTTATAATCTCTTTTGCCGCTTCTCAGCATCCTTAAAAATCCGCTCAAATCAACATTGTTTTTTGACATATCCGAAGCCATATTCAAAAGCAGCCTCAGATTCCTGCTTCTCTTTTCGGAATCCCTTCCCGAAGACAATATCTCTTCGGCAGAAGTTTCAAACATAATCTCTTCTATGAGAATATCCAGCGGTTGCCTGACGGCTATCTGCCTCCACTCATTCAGTTGCTCCAAAAAGCCGATTACTTTAGCATCCTTAGAGCGCAGCATTGCTCTGTAAAGACTGCCTCTTTTTTCAGTAATTCTCAGTCTTAAAAGATCGTCAGGAGTGAACCCGAAGAGAGGGGATAACATGGTTGCCGACATATCTATGTCGTTCGTAGGGTTTGCCACTACACCCAGCAAAGCCAATATAGTGGAAATTTCGGATGACTCCACAAAAGAACTTTGGTCTATCGAATTGGTTTTAATTCCCAATCCGGAAAGTTGCTCTTCATATAAGGCCATATTTTCTTTTTTTCTCATCAATATACAGAAATCTCCGGCCCGGCATTTTCGTTTTACATCATCCTCCGAAACTTCATATCCGCTGTCAATCATTGATTTTATGAGTCCGGCCACATAATTTACCTCATCAGCTTTATCATTTTCCGAGTTTTCAATCAAATGCAGTTCAAGGCCGGGTTCCTTTGAAACTTCTTCTTTTAACGACGTCATTTCTTCTTGATTTTTATAATCGACTCCCCCTATCTTTTCGCTCATTATCCTTTTAAAAATCAAGTTAAGAACATCAATGATGTTTCTCTCGCTTCTGAAGTTGTGGCTTAACGGTATAAACTCTGAGATTCCCGAATCGTCATTTTGGGCAGCCTTCTGTTTTTGCACAAAAACATCAGGTTCGGCTTTTCTGAATCGGAATATGCTCTGCTTTACGTCACCCACTGCAAAAAAACTGCCCTTGTCTTCCGATATCAGCGAAAAAATTCTCTCCTGCAAAAGGTTGGTGTCCTGAAACTCGTCTACCAGTATATAATCATACCTTGACGCGATTTCAGATCTGACTTTTTCCCCCTCCTCACCGTTTAGCGAAAGCAGCTTTACGGTATAACGCTCAATGTCGTCATAATTCAAAACTCTTTTTTTTATCTTGAGTTCCGCAAGATTCTTATCAAGAAGGTTCACAGCGGAGAACAGTCTTTTTGAGGTTTCATAAATTATTTCATTCTCACTCTCAAACTCTTTCTCCGTTGCAATAAAACATTTTCTCTTAAGATCTTTCACAACATCTTTGATACCATCACGCAAACCGTAAACATAATCTTTTTGTTCAGGGATATTACCTCTTATTTGATTAAACCTTATATGTTTAAAGTTTTCTGCATACTTAACACATTCGTTCCACTTTCCCTGTTCCAGCAACTCCAAAACCTTTTGAAAAAAGGACAAATCATCATCTAGCGCGGGAATAGATTTTATCTTTAAGATTTCATCTTTGAGACATATTGATTTAGCCTCTTGTATCGTTTCAGTGGCGTATTCCACAGCAGACTTCGCATAGTCGGAAAGTATCCGGATAGCTCCGGATACGAATGTTCCTTCGGAGTCCGTAAGACCGTCTAAAAAACTTTCCTTCCATTTTTCGGCATCGGGCAATGAAGTAATAAATCTGTGGAAATCGATCAAAACTTTTACGGCGGTTTCATCGTCCTTTGCCCGGCCGAACAAATCGCTGAACTTATCAAACTCATAGCTTTCTTCACTGTAGAGCTGTTCAAGAGTGATATCGAGTGCTTTGTTAAAAATTTCGTCAGCTTCCACATCACTCATTACCCTTAATTTTGACGGAAGTTCAAGATATCCGAAAAACTCGCCTAACAATTTCAGACAAAACGAGTGTACGGTGGACATGTTGAGCTTCGGCAATGCGGCGTATTGTTCTCTAATCCACACATTGTCAGGCTTTTGTTTTTTTATCTCCAGCAGTCGAACCGCAAGCCTGTCCTTCATCTCAGCAGCGGCGGCTCGGGTAAAAGTAACTACCACTATTCTTTCCGCAGGAACCTTATTTTCTTCATCAGTCAATATGCTCAAAACTCTCTCAACCAAGACCGCCGTTTTACCCGAACCGGCGGCAGCCCCTACGAGAATCTGTTTCTCTCTGCTTTCAATTGCAGTTTTTTGATTATCTGTCCAATTAATCACTGTAACTCCCCAAGCGCTTCGTTTAAATCTTTAATCGTGCCTATTGTTCTCTGCTTTTCTATTCTGTCGCGACGACAAATCGACTTATAATCACAATACTTACATGCATCTATCCCTTTATATGTACTTTCAGATATTGCGGGAACCGCATCCAATTTGCCCGACCATATCGATTTGAACATTTCGGTTATTATTCTTTCGGTATGCCTTTCAATTTTTTTAAGCAGCTCCCTCGAAACAATTTTCCCTTTAGGTTCTCCGGATTTATCTAAATACGCAGGTAAAAACTTTTCTTCAGGAGGGTCTTCCATACTTCTTATAACTTCCGGAATATCAATTACAATACCTTCCATTTTATACTTGTCCGATGGTTTTTTTACATCTTCTTCCGAAACGTTGGGATCGCTCGGAACATACAGTACACCTGCCGGCTCACAACCTGAGTATCTTCCTTCACTTTGAGAAGTAAGGGAAAAGAGATATAGCAACATCTGAAGCCTAAGTCCGTAGTAGACATGACCCAGGTCAAAACCGATATTCCCGGTTTTATAATCAATTACCCTGACATAAAAATTATCGCCTATCTCGCAACAATCCACTCTGTCAATCTTTCCTATAATACTTACCTTTTTCCCCATTACTTCCATTTCTTTCGGTTTAATTTCGGAATCCTTTGACACTTTGGCCTCAAAGTCACAGGGTAAAAACTTCGATTGTACGCGTTCGCCTTTCAGATGATTGAGCAGTTCATTTGTTTGCGCTTTAAGCCTTGAAAGGATGTAGGTCATTCTCGCCGACTTTCTTGCTTCTTTAAGCACGCTATTTTCATAGTTCAAAGAGTAGCTTTCGACAATGTCCACAATTTCCGTTTCCGTCAGATTGTGAAACTCCAAATTATAGTCTCTTATAATTTCGTCCAGCATTTTGTGTATGTAATTGCCCACTTCAAGTCCGGATATTTCCGCTTTCCTGATTTTTTTAATTTTAAGAATGTTGTCAAGAAAATACGAAAACGCACAATTGCCGAAATTCTCGACAGCTGTAGGGCTTATCTCGTTTATGTTTTCCTTCAGATATTCGAGGAGTTTGTCATCATTGAGCTCAAATACCGGCTCCTTCGTGGCAGCATCAAACCTGTCACAAAAATCGAAAATTTTGCTTTCTTTAATCTTTTTACCTGTTATATCATCCGACAGATACGCTCTTTCCGCAGATTTTTTGTTATACACTTTCGGATAGTTGCTTTTTGTAAATAGAGGTTCCTCCATTTTGCATTGCGAGCAGATCTTTTCAAGTAAATCATTCTTCTTTAAATCGCTGAACTTATGATTCTTCAGCGGAAAGCAGAGATAGACCAATTCTTTTGCAGTTGTCAAAGCATTGTAGAAATAAAGACTTTCCATTTCAATTTGCCTGACAAACGACATGGGGAGATCGATTCCCTCTCCCTTAAGGTAATCCCTTTCGGAAAAATTCAACAGTCCGTCGCTGAACTCTTCCTTTGGAAAAACATCCTTATTCATTCCGATTACAAAAACCGCCTTCGGATTTACGGTTCTTATCCTGTCAGCGCTTCCGACCTGAACCTGATCAAGAGTCTCGGGGATCTCTCCGACAAACCTCTTGGAAAACAGCGTATTCGCCAAATCCGCCATATCGGAGAGAGGCATCTCATCATCGGACAAAACATCATACAGTTCTTCCAGTGCAACGACGGCATTGTTTGCATCTTCGATTGAATAAAACCTTTTAAACGCACCGCATTCCTTTAAAAGATTATATATTTCTCTTACAGCAACATTCCCTCTGCTTTTAGAAATTCTGTCGATATACGGCAAAATCGTCTCGACGACCTTTTTTCTCGTTTTTTCAACTTGAGACAACAGAATTTCCGACTGCCTGTCGGTTCTTTCCGTAAATCCTTCAGGATTGCCCGTGAATTCCTCGCAAAGTCCTTCGCGGTCCAATTCCCAGACATAAAGGTAGTTTTCAAATCTGAATATTTCTTCGTCCGTCAAATCGAATAAACCGCTCTTTATAACAGCAATCAGGTTGGAAGAATTAAAGTCCATAGATAGTGCAAAAATATATTTTACAAAAACCGCAATTTGAGAATAACTCTCATTTTCTTTCCAATCCGCAAAAAACGGAATTGAAAAAATTCTGAATACTCTTCTTATAATCGTTTTATAATCCGTCAGATCTCTCGCGATAACAGCTATATCCGAAAATCTGTAGCCTATTCTGACAAGCTCCAGTATTTCGGACGCTACCGATTCAATCTCATCATAGATATCTTTTGCCTCAATTAAGCGGACACCTTCTGTTGATTCCGGAATTTCCTCCTCAACCAATAGCTTTTCCAGTGCCAATAATCCGGCGGGCGCTCTGTCGGTATAGGCGGGAAGTCGTTTTTCTATCACCTTAATCGAATGTGAATGCGCCATCTCCTTGAGTCGGTTTGCTGTTTCATCTACCTGCGAAAAAACCGGATACGCCCTTTCACCCGAAGACAGCAATGTCACTGTCATGGACGGTGCCTGTTTTAAAATCAATTCAATGAGTTTATATTCCGGTTCGGTAAATCCTGTGAATCCGTCTAGAAACACTTCGGTTTCGGCAAAATATTTTTCTTTTGAAACTCTCGATGCAGCCTCGGAAATTACATCATTTTCATCTCGGTATCCCTCTGAGAGCAAATGACTGTATCTATCATATATGAGAAACAGGTCGTGCATTTTTTCCGACAATATCACCGATTCCGCGTCTTTGGAGATTTCCGATAATCTCTCCGGCGATATGTCGGATTTTTTCATTTCATCTATCAATTCCGCCATCGATGAATAAAATCCGCTGTCTTTCAAGTTTGTTTTAAAAAATTTAAGATTTTTATCGACCGAAATAACCGCTTTTCGCATAAGCGACAGCCGCATCGCATCACTCAGCCGTTTTCTTGCACCGCCGCCATAGATTTCAATCAAGTCTTCCGAAAGTCTTTTAAAACTCCTGACTTCCAAAGATCCTTTAAATGCACCTTCGCAACACAATAAAAGCTTTTTCTCCATAGAAAAAGTTGTCTGTTCGGGTACAATCAATAAACCCTTTCCACCCCTGTCCGACAGCAACTTCAACTCATTTAGCGTGAAATCGCTTTTGCCGGATGAGGCTCTGCCTGAAACTATTCTTAACATTTTCCACCTTTAAAAAATGATTTCAGCCGATTTTTTCCGCTGAAATCATATATTTTATTGATTGCTTTTTGCCGAGCAAGTGTACTCGACAAGGGTGTTTTTGTAACTGAACGTCAGGGAAATATAGGTCCTCTCCGTATCCCACTCCTGCTTATACATCAGTCTCCCGTAGTATATATTCAGTATGTCCGCGTCATTTATAAAGTCGGGATCCGGATCCAACCAGAATTTGTACTCGTCGCTTACGGGAGGACCGTAGAGTTCAATAAATCTCTCCCTTGTTTTCATGTAGCTGTCTATCATGTCATTAACCACTTTCGCAGTTGTTTTATCCGACATTTTATATAGGACATCCACAGATACGAGCTTGTCGTCTTCGAAGTAGTAATAGATATCTTTAATATCTCCATCCTCCACAACCTGATACAGGAGAATATCGTCCGAACCGAACACATATTCCGTTTCTTCCGACTTTGATACCTTAGATTTACTCATACCCCAGTTGGCGTTTCTAAAATCGAACTTGGCTTCTCCCTCATACTTTGCCTTGCATCCCGTTGTCAACAAAAACAACATCAACATAACAATCAGTACTCTAAGCTTTTTCAGGTAAATCACCTCCCGTTCGAAAGGGCTTCGAACACGACGTCTATATCGACGCCCTTATCTTCGACAAACTGATCCTTTCTGAGCTCTTTTCTTAATGTTTTCGGTGTCAGGTAGTAACTCGACCTGGGAATATTAATTTTCGCGTTCTTGTTGCTGAAAAAGACGGCAGTAAAAACCGGGGTTCTGTAAATCTTATTATTTCTCAATATATCTATTATACCACGCTCTATATTCCTTAACTCCTGAAACGGGTTGGGATAAGTATCCTTATCATCTAAAACGATTTTCGTGATTGTAGGCGATTTTTCATCCGTATACAGTTCCCCTGACAAATCACAGCCGACCGATGCAAAAACCCCGAAGTTTCCGATAAGAATTCCGTTTGGATAATATCCGTCCGATTTTGTACTCCAATCGTAAAGCGCCTTACCCTCATTTCTTCTTATATACGAATTAAATTCGGTTTTCAAGGCTTCTTGCGCTTTTTTGTCAGACTCTTTTTCCGCAAGTTTTTTCGGTCTGATATCGGTTTGATACTTCTTCATAAAAAAATATGTTCCGATACCTATTGCAGTAATTATCAGTACGGCTATCAAAGCCAGTATGTCATATCTGTCGGTAAGAAATGCACTAAAGTCCATATTATCTCCAGCAATCAACAAATAAATTTAAAGGCGAATAATCATTACCAACTCACAGACAAATCTTGAGGATCAAAATTCAAATAGTCGTACCAGACATCCTCATATACTCCCTGTCCGTTATACTCTCCGTCATAGATATGGTCTAAATTAATCACATAATCGTATTCTTCACAGCCCAGCATTCCGCTGTCTATTGTGAATACCACTGTCTGAACACCTCTGAAGTAGGATTCCGCAATACTTATATAAGTATCGTCTATTCCCACAATTATCGCAATATGTCCGTCTTTTCCTATAAGATCTCCGGGTTTTATCTCACCCGATCTTATCAACTCTCTCGTAAGCCTTTGTCTTACTCCCATGTCGGAAAATTCATAATCTATATGCGGGTAATCGCCTGCTCCAATATCACCTGTTTCTATACCGCCGTTGAGCATTGCCCAACTTACAAATCCGCTACAGCTGAGACCGTTCGGATACCTGTTTCCTCTTGTGAAAAATCCCTCATTTTGAAAATTTGTTAAAGGTGCTCCCCAAAAAGCCGGTCCGGCAACACTTACTTTTATATCTTTATATTTTTCTTCAGACAGGTACAATCCTACATGATAATATCTGCCTTCGCCGTCACATATCGGTCTTCCCGGATGAGGCTTCATTCTCCCGTTTTCATAAAAATAAGGAATCATATAAGGCATTTCAAGGGTGATAAACCTTGCCGCAGCTAAAACCCCTCCTCGCGTTCCGTATCCTCCGGCCTCTTTGACCCTGCTGAACAAAATTTCATCCATCAGTCTTGCTTCTTCCGTCGAATAATAGTAGGCGGGGATAAACGCTTTATATTCATTGCTGGGAAGTATTATCAGATCCGTAACTGTCACATCTACTTCATCACCTATCCCTGTAGCGGTTTTCGCAGTTATTGTTGCGGTTCCTATACCAACAGCTTTTATATTCCCTTCCTGAGACACTTCAACTACATTTGCATCAGAACTTTTCCATTCAAGAGGAAAGTTCGTTTCTCCGATCTTAATAACCTCCGCGGACAATTGTCTTGCAGCACCCGGCGCAAGAAACAATTTGTCACTCTGAAGATTTACGGAAACTACTCTATCCACCTTAATTTGTTGACTTTCCCCCCGTGTAACGTTGCCGTTACCGTCTTTTACAAATACGTGGTAGGTTCCCTCCGTTACCGGAAAGCTGCAGTTCCCTTTTTCCATTTTCTGCCAACGGCTATCCGAAATTTCGGGTATGTCGGTATCTTCCGAGACAATACACCAGGTGTCGTAGTATTTGTTATCTCCTTTATTTTCCGCCGAAACGAAAATATTGACTATTCCTTCATTATCCTGTTTTGAGGAGGATATGGAAATAATTTCAGGGGGAAGGTTATTTTCTCCGAAGAGAAGCATTAAAAAGAAAGCTAAAATTAATGCAGTTAATACCTTAATCTTAGAAACCGAAAATATGCTTTTTATATTCACTTCTTTCATCATGCAATTCAATTTAAATAGATACCTCTACAAATCTTCCTTTTTTAAAAACCGCCATACTTTTAAATCCGGCATTCAACAAATAATCATGCGCCGGATCAAATCCGTATAACAAATTTTCCTTGCTGTGGCTGTCGGATGTTATTATCACTCTCGCATCCCGCTCACATAACCTTTTTAATATAAAGTCGGAGGGATACGGGTTTGTTTTATATCCCCTTGCCATCGCTCCGGTATTAACTTCGAACATTCCGCCATAACTCGAAATAAAATCCACAATTGTATCCAAAACATCTATAGCGGCATTCCTGTATCTTTTTGAGTTTTCATCAATCAGAGTACACTCTTTTTCAAACTTTGTTATCAGATCGTAATGGGCGACAATATCCGCCTTGGAGGAAATTACGGAATCGAGTACAGCCTGAAAATAGTCCTCGGCTAAATTGTCGAATTTTCCGTCGTATCTTTCATATATCAACCCTTCGAGTTCTCCGATAGTGTTGTCAATTGAAACGGGAATTCCGCTGCTGTTGCAGAGATAATGAACGGATTGAATAATATAATCGTATTTTTTATCCATACTTGAAACAGAACTTGACATCGAGTCAAGCTCTATTCCGCATGATATATAAAGATTTTCGGAAAAGATTTCCTTTAATCTGCCAATTTCGGAGATATATTCAGCTTCATTTAAAATCCCATGGCATTCATCATCGAACGGAATGTAAGAGTGGGAGGAAAACCCCAAATCGGACATTCCCAGCGTTACCGCATACCGGGCTATTTCATAAGGAGAGTCTTTTCCGTCGCAGAAATCGGAATGGGTGTGGCAGTTAGACAATAATTTCAATCCGTTTACTCCAAGCTTACTTGTTAAACCGCTTCTTCAATTCGTTAGTTATATCTTCAGGCGTTATTTCCATATCTGCCATAAGAACAAGAGTATGGTAGCAGAAATCCGCAATTTCATACACAGTTTCGACAACACTGTCCTTTCCTGAGGCAATTATCACTTCCGCGCTTTCCTCTCCGATTTTCTTTTGAATCTTTTCTCTGCCGGATGAGAAAAGATATGAAGTATAACTGTTTTCGGGAGGGTTTACTTTTCTTTCAGTTATAAGCTCGTAAAGCGCATTAATAGAAAACTCTTTTTTTTCAGTTTCAAAATCAACAATTCTATTGAAAAAACAGCTTTCCTCCCCCGTATGGCAGGCAGGTCCGTCTTTATTTACCTTTATTAAAAGGGTGTCGGCATCACAGTCGCAGGAAATGGAGACTATATGTTGTAGATTCCCGCTCTCCTCACCCTTTGTCCAGTAGCATTTTCTGCTTCTCGACCAAAAACATGTGAGTCCGGTGTCGATAGACTTTTTCAGGCTTTCCGGGTTCATATATGCCATCATAAGAACCTTCCCGGATTTATAATCCTGAATGATTGCGGGTATCAAATTTTCTGAGTTGAATTTCAGTTTTTCGATATTAAAGCTGCTCGAATTCGTCATAAATTTACCTCTATACCGTTGTCGGCAAGAAATCTTTTTAGCTCGGGTATCATAACTTTTTTGTAATGGAATATCGAAGCGGCGAGTCCGGCATTTAACTTGGGATTGGAAAAAAGCTCGAGAAAGTGCTGCATACTTCCTGCACCTCCGGATGCAATTATCGGAATTGACGTCTCCGATGCAATTATATTGAGCAACGGCATGTCAAACCCCCCTTTTACACCATCGGTGTCGATACTGTTTACGACGAGTTCGCCCGCACCCTCCTGTTCCCCGAATTTCGCCCATTCTATTGCATCGATTCCGGTATCTTCAGAACCGCCTTTTGAATAAACCCTGTAGTTATCTCCGACTTTTTTCACATCCATCGAAAAAACTATTCGCCGACTTCCGAACACTTTTGCTGCCTGTCCGATAATTTTCGGATTTGATATCACTGCCGAATTGATACTTACTTTATCCGCACCGGCATTTAAAACTCTCTCAAAATCCTCTATATGAGATATTCCACCGCCTACTGTCAGCAGAATAGATACTTTCTCTGCAACTTCAGAAAGGAGTTTAGTAAAAATCGATCTTCCTTCAAGTGACGCGGCAATGTCATATAGCACCAGTTCATCGGCTCCGCTTTCATTATAGAACTTCGCAAGTTCTATGGGATCATCGACTTCGCGAACTTCACTGAATCGTTTGCCTTTTACAACACGCCCGTCTCTGACATCAAGACATGGAATAATTCTCTTTGTAGCCATTATTTTCTCGCCTCCAAAAGTGCGTCTTTCAGAATAATATCGCCTGTATACAATGCTTTACCTATTATTGCGGCATATATTCCCATTTCTCTGAGTATGGATATCTCTTCCAGCGTCGTAACGCCGCCCGATGCCGTTATCTCGAGTCCTTCGATACGGGAGAGCCTCTCGTATATATCCAGATTCGTCCCTTTTCCGGCGCCGTCTTTGGAAATATCAGTATAAATTATGTATTTAGCTCCGAGATCTCTCATTCTAAAGCAAAAATCGATGCTGTCCTGATCCGATGTTTCTGTCCACCCCTCTACAGCCACTTTGTTATCTCTCGCATCAACGCCTATTGCGACCTGTTCACTTTTTTCCCGCAACATCTTCGATGTAAACTCAATGTCTTTAAGCGCCGATGTGCCGAGTATCACCCTTTTTACACCAGCTTCAAGGCACTGTTCAACCGTATCGATATTCCTTATTCCCCCACCGAGTTCTATCAACATATCCGGATACGTCTCGGCTATACCGCGGACAACATCAAAGTTCCTCTGTTTACCCATTTTTGCCCCGTCAAGATCTATCATATGCAGGCATCGTGCCGAGTCGTCGTAGAACCGCTTTACACAGGATAAAGGGTCGTCGGAATACACTTTCTTCTTATCATAATCGCCTTGATATAATCTGACGACCTGACCCTCAATCAAATCTATGGCCGGAAAAATAAACATTTTATCCCCCTTGACTAAATAAACCTGTAAATTTCAAAAACCATACAGACTCCGATGTGTCAACCGACATCCAAATTACTTTAAAGTTCCCTTTGTAGAGGGTATGCGGTCTCCGAATCTTTCATCTTTCTTTACTGCGCCTTTCAATGCCACCGCAAAAGCTTTAAATGCCGCCTCCACTATGTGGTGTGAATTTGTTCCGCAGAGTGAGTTTAAATGCAACGTAATTCCGGAATTTTTACAGAATGCAGTGAAAAATTCGTTGACCAGCTCCGTATCAAACTCTCCGATTTTTTCCGTCGGGATTTTGACCGAGCTGTAATACCCGCCTCTTCCTCCTACGTCTATTGAGGACATTACTACCGCTTCATCCATCGGTATAGAGGCATTCGCAAATCTCGTTATTCCGGCACAATCTCTTAAGGCTTCAAAGAAGCAGCTCCCAAGTGTGATTCCTACATCTTCAACCGTATGATGATAGTCGACTTCAAAGTCCCCTTTACACTTTATGTCGATATCGAATCCTCCGTGCCTGCAGAGAGAATTAAGCATATGGTCAAAAAAACCGCAGCCGGTTTTTCCGGTCAATAATCCTTCACCGTCAATTTTCAAGAAAATTTCAATATCGGTTTCATTTGTTCTTCTTTTTAATCTTGCCTCTCTCATAAATTCCCCCTGTCATCTACAAGTTTAGAAAGTTCTTTTATTACAACTTCCATATCTTCTTCACTTCCTATTGTAATTCTGAGATAGTCGCTAATCCTCTCTTTTTTAAAATGTCTCACCAGTATCCCACTGTCTTTCAGTTTCTCAAAAACATCTTCTCCTGAAAGGTACGGGTGTTTTACAAAAACAAAATTCGCTTTGCTGTCTGTTTGCAAATAACCCATCTCTTTTAACTTCAGCTTAAACTTCTCTCTCGTGGAAATTATTTTCGAAATGCACTCCTCGAAATATTCCCTGTCGGAAATTGACGCTGAAGCTGCGGCAAGAGTGGCGCGGTTGAGGCTGTACGGATTAAAGCTGAATTTTATTTTATTTAAATCGTCAATAACATACTTATTTGAAACAGCGTAACCGATCCTCGCTCCCGCTAAAGACCTTGATTTTGAAAAAGTGCCGACCACAACAAGATTGTCATATTCTTTAATCAAACGAACTGACGACATCGAACCAAAATCCACATATGCTTCGTCAATGACTACCAGATTGTTTTTATTGCATTGAAGTATTTTTTCAATATCCTCAATTTCCAAAACCATTCCCGTGGGGGCGTTGGGGTTTGCTATTACAACCGTTTTATCTACATTAAGGTAGTCGTTATAATCAATTGAGAGGTCATCCTTCAAGGGGATTATCTCAGCTGTTCTATTGTAAATTTCTGAATATACCTTATAAAACCCGTAGGTGATGTCGGGAAATGCCACTCCGCCTTCGCAGAAACCTTGGAAAATGAATGCCAGTACTTCATCGCTCCCGTTTCCTACAAAAATATTTTCAATCCCGACAGAGAATTCCTCTGCAAGTTTTTCAGTGAGTTCTCTGCATTCCGGATCGGGATACAGATTATATTTATTCGTTTCCGAAACAGCTGCGGCTATCGCTTTCGGAGAAGGCGGGTAGGGATTTTCATTTGTATTTAGTTTTATATACTTTTGTACCCTCGGCTGTTCGCCCGGTACATACGGCGTGATTTTGTTTATATTGTAATCGGCAAATCTGGACATATTACCTCTTTCGCAATCTGGCATTTACACTTTCGGAATGAAAATACAGTCCTTCACTCTCAGCAAATCTTATAACCTTTGACGAATGTTCCTTCAGAGCATCTTCCGAATAATGTAAATAACTGCTTTTCTTAATAAAATCGTCTACGGAAAGAGGAGAGAAAAATCTTGCCGTCCCCGATGTGGGTATGGTGTGATTCGGCCCGGCAAAATAATCCCCCAATGCTTCCGGTGTGAAATTTCCAAGGAAAATACTGCCTGCATTCCTTGCCTTTTCCATCACGGCATCCGGGTCTGCAGTGCATATCTCAAGGTGTTCGGGGGCTATTTTGTTTGACAGTATAATCGCATCATCTATGCTGTCGACAACTATAATCATACCGTTTTTCTCAATCGATTTTGAGGCTATTTCCTCCCTTTTCGAACCCGATAACAGCTCATCAACTATATCCTTCACTTCCGTAGCAAGCTTTTGCGATGTAGTTATAAGTATCGAGGCGGAATTCTCGTCGTGTTCCGCCTGAGCCAGCAAGTCTACAGCAACATACTCGGAAACTGCCGTATCGTCAGCAATTATGAGAACATCACTGGGACCTGCAATCATATCTATGTCCACGACACCGTATACCATTCTCTTTGCTGTTGCGACAAAAATATTTCCGGGACCCACTATCTTATCTACCATGGGAACGGTTTCGGTTCCATAAGCCATAGCGGCAATTGCTTGGGCACCGCCAACTTTATATATCTCATCAATTCCTGAAATATGGGCAGCTGCCAGAATTCCCGGATTTACACTGCCTTTTTTATCCGGAGGCGTCAAAACAATAACTCTGTCGACCCCTGCTATCTTTGCGGGTACGACATTCATAATCAAACTGCTGGGGTACGCGGCCGTTCCGCCGGGAGAATAGATGCCTACCGTCTCAAGGGGTATTATTCTTTGACCCATATATACCCCTTTTTCTTTTTCTAATCTAAATCCTTTTCTCTTTTGATTTTCATGAAAGAATGTAATATTTTCACTGGCTTCCTCAAAAACTTTCAACAAATCTTTTCCCACCGTTGAAAGAGCCGATTCCATTTCTTCCTTTGTTACCCTGAAATCATCCAGAATAACTCCATCAAATTTTTCCGTATATTCAAAAAGAGCGGAATCTCCTCTTTTTTTAACATTTTCGATAATCTCAAAAACCGTTGAATCATATTTGCGTTCATCCGATTTTCTGAATTTTGCATATTCCGTAAAATTAAAATCTTCAGCCTTAATAATTTTCATTAAATTCCCCTTTAAAAACGTCAATAAGCCTATTAATTCTCTCGCCTTTAAAAATATAAGCTGATTTATTGGCAATCAGCCTGGCCGAAGACTCGGATATAATTGAGATTATCTCAAGATTATTGTCTCTCAAGGTAGAACCACTCTCAGTAATATCCACTATCACATCGGAAAGTCCCACCAGAGGAGCCAGTTCTATTGAGCCTTGCAGTTCAATAACTTCTACCACTCTTCCTTTAGATGCAAAATAGCTTCGCGCTATATTGGGGAATTTGCTGGCTACCTTGAGGGTTTTATTATCAAAATCACAAAAGCCTTCTTTTCCGGCTACAACTATCCTGCATTTTCCTATTCCCGTATCATACAACTCAAGTATTGCATGGGAGTTTTCTAACAGTATATCCTTTCCCACAACACCGATATCCGCCGCACCGTGTTCCACATAACTCCCAACATCAGACGGTTTTACAAGAAAACACCGTATTCTTTTCGATTTATCTTCAAAAATCAATTTTCTGCTGTCTTCTTCTATTCCCTCAAGAACTACATCTGCCATTTCTAAAAGCTCTAAAACATCCGAACCCATTCTCCCTTTCGGTAAAGCAATATTAAGCCATGTTTCGTCTGTATCATCTTCACTCTTTTTGCCGATGTTTTCAATCTCGTCAAGATAAATTGCAAACCCAACCGCGCCTTGAGACTTTTTAAACTTTTTCATCAAGTTATCATATCTCCCTCCGGACAATACCGAATGGGGGATTCCGTCAACATAACCCTGAAACACGAGTCCGTTATAATAGTCAATGTTATTGATGATTGAGAAATCCAGATATATCCTTTCGAGAATATTCATTCCCGCCAACCGTTTTCCTAACTCATACAACTGAATCAGGGGTTCGTCGGAAAACCCTCTTTTCATCCAAATTTCTTTTAATCCTTCACAAACCTCGGAAAACCGTCCCCTCAATTGGGAAAAACTCAATATATCGTCGGCAACTTCATCCGTCAATCCGGCCTCTTTTGTCAGCTCCTGCAACGAATGAATGCTCTTTGCCTTTAAAAACTCAACAGCTTTTTTTCTGTGGTACGGGGAATCAAAATATTGTAACAGAACCTCGACGATTCCCATATGCGATATCTGCAGGGAGCTTTTCCCGATCATGTCCAAACTTTGTACCGCAAGATTCAGAATTTCAGCTTCTTCTTCAAATCCAATATTTCCAATCCTTTCAATACCTATTTGTCTTATCTCGCTGTATTCACCTGTTTGTTTGTTTCTTCTGAAAACATTTTCACTGTAATAAAGTTTTCTCTCGGCATCGTTAGGTATACTTCTCGCTATGGACAAGGTAACATCCGGTTTTAAGGCCATCAATTTTCCGTTTGCCCCGGTAAATGTAATCACATCTTCACCGGCCAGAAACGACTTGTTTTGGAGATAAATATCGTATTCCTCAAAACTTCCGACCCTAAAAAGAAGATATCCGTTCAGTTCAAAAGTCCTTCTAAGTTTCAAAGACAGTTTTTCATCATTCCCGAGTTTAGGGAGTTCAATGCTCATAGTTTATCATTCCAATCTTTGTATTTGCATGGTATTGCGGAAGAAAACAATACATGAAATTATACACTTTGCAATCACACTTAGTCAATCTGCGCGGCCGTAAGCAAGTGATTCATAACTGTTCTGCAAATCAGTATATCGAGTGTATTTTTTTATAATATTCTTAGTTTTTATTCATTAATAACGCAAAAAAGAACGGCGTTCAGTCCGCCGTTCTTTCATATTTTGTCAACTAAAATATTAAAAACCGAAACGGTCCTTTAAATCGTCAACTTTTTCTTCCAGGTTATCTTTTGCTTCGGAAATTTCATCATCTATGTCGTCGACAACACATTCAGAAGCTTCATCCAGGACTTCAATACCTTCCTCAAAATCATCTTCGAGGTCATAATCAAACTCATCTTCGTCTACAAACAGAATACCCTTTCTTTTCAAATAACAAAGGGTTGCCACCGCCGCGCCGATGAATGTAATTAATCCAACAATAATAGCAATCAATGTGCTTTTCTTCATGCTTATCCCTCCATTTAGGCTTAAATATGATAGTTATCTATTAGAACTCTTACAGCTACATAATTATATCAGTAATCAACTGAAAATTACAAATAATTTTTCACTTGCAAAATCATAATTATTAATTTCTTTCGATAAGACTTTTACCCGTCATTTCTTTTGGTATTTCAATCTCCATTAAATCGAGCATTGTAGGCGTGAGGTCGGAGAGTATCCCCCCGCTTTTCAGTTTAAAATTACTCCCTATCAACAAAAGGGGTACGGGATTCGTGGTGTGCGCGGTAAACGGACTGCCGTCCGGTTCATACATCTTCTCGGCATTTCCGTGATCAGCGGTGAGAAGACAAACTCCCCCCAACTTCAGAACTGAATCTACCACTTTTCCTACACATTCGTCCACAGCTTCAATCGCCTTTACCGCTGCCTCAAAATCCCCCGTGTGTCCTACCATGTCTCCGTTTGCAAAATTCAGGATTATTACGTCGTAGATGTTTTTTTCCACACACTTTACCATTTCATCGGCTACTTTATAAGCACTCATTTCCGGCATAAGATCATAGGTTTCCACTTTCGGAGAGTCAACCAAAACCCTGTCTTCACCGTAATACGGTTCTTCCGCGCCGCCATTGAAGAAAAAGGTAACATGAGCATATTTCTCGGTCTCGGCTATTCTCAGCTGTTTCTTTCCGAGTTCGCTGATATATTCACCAAAAGTGTTTGTAAGAACTTGAGGAGGATATGCTATTTCAACATTCGGCATTGAGGCATCGTATTCCGTCATACATACATAGTTTACGGGGAAATATCCGTTTCTTCTCTCGAAGCCTGTAAATTCTTCATCAACGAATGTGCGGGTTATTTCTCTGGCGCGGTCGGGACGGAAGTTAAAGAAAATTATGCTGTCATTTTCTTTAACCGTCGCATCATCCAGACAAACAATAGGTAAAACAAACTCATCCGTTATATCATCGTCATAGCTGTCCTGAACCGCAGACGCTGCGTCTTTGTTTTTTATCCCTTCTCCATAAACGTATGCGGCGTACGCCTTTTCGACCCTTTCCCACCGATTGTCTCTGTCCATGGCATAATATCTGCCCATAACCGTTGCGATGCTTCCCAGTCCGATTTTTTTCAGCTCTTCTTCCAGCTGTTCAACATATTCTTTTCCGGAACGGGGCGGCACATCTCTGCCGTCCAATATACAGTGGACATACAGCTTCTTCACACCTGCAGCCTTTGCCAGCCTGACAAGGGAATAGAGGTGTTCATTATGGCTGTGAACACCTCCGTCCGACAATAATCCCATCAGGTGAAGCGCCGTGTTATTATCCGCCGCATTCTTTGCAGCTCCGATTAAAGCGGGATTTTCGAAAAAATCTCCGTCATTTATAGATTTTGTTATCCTCGTCAGGTCTTGATAAACTATCCTGCCGGCGCCGATGTTTGTATGTCCTACCTCCGAATTCCCCATTTGTCCGTCGGGCAAACCGACATCCATGCCGGATGAGCCTATTACGGTGTGGCTCCAGTCTTTGTAGAATTTGTCGATATTCGGTTTTTCGGCCTTTAAAATAGCATTCCCGTAGCTCTCGGAGGAAGCGCCATAGCCGTCCATAATTATCAGAACAATCGGTTTCATCTTCACCTCAAAATGGATTGTTTTATTCTCCTATAGCAGAGACGTATTATTTAACATTTGCGGCATCAACTATTGCTTTAAAGTCGTCGGCTTTTAGTGATGCTCCGCCTATAAGTCCGCCATCCACATCTTCAAGCGCAAGCAGTTCTTCCGCATTACCGGGGTTCATGGAACCGCCGTACTGAATCACCATATTCTCGGCAATTTCATCCGAATACAGGTTTTTCACCGTTTCGCGTATAAATTTACACACTTCCTGTGCCTGCTCAGGTGTAGCTGTTCTTCCTGTTCCGATGGCCCAAATCGGCTCATATGCAATTATTAATTTGCCTATATGTTCCGAAGAAACATCAAACAGCGCCGCTTTTACTTGTTTACCAACGACTTTTTCGGTATCTCCGGCTTCGCGTTCTTCTAAAGATTCGCCGACGCAAACTATGGCGTACAAACCGTTTTCAATAACGGCTTTTGCTTTTTTGTTTACCGAATCATCCGTTTCCCCGAAGTATTGTCTTCTTTCACTGTGTCCGACTACTACAAATTCCACACCGGCTTCTATCAGCATGGGCACGGAAATTTCTCCTGTAAAAGCACCGCTCTCAGCAAAATGGCAGTTTTGTGCTCCTACTCTGATATTTGTTCCTTCGCACATCTTAATAGCGGTGCTGATATTCAAAAACGGAACTAAAATTACAACTTCGCACTCAGCATCTTTGACGGCAGGTATCAGATTCTCAATCAACATGGCGGCCTCTGCTGCCGTCTTGTTCATTTTCCAGTTGCCGGCAATAACCTTTTTTCTTTTACTACCATTCATAACATCACCTCAAAATTTGTTTGTCTGCCTATAGATATTCAAATTTAAATCCTGACTGTCGTCTATTTATCATTAATTGCGGCTATTCCGGGAAGCTCAATGCCTTCCAAAAACTCAAGAGACGCTCCTCCGCCGGTGCTTATGTGAGACATTTTTTCTGCAAATCCGAGTTGTTCGACTGCAGCAGCGGAATCTCCGCCGCCAATTATGCTAATCGCTCCGCTTTCGGCAATGGCCTTTGCCACTTCTTTCGTTCCGTTAGCAAAGTTGGCCCACTCAAAAACACCCATAGGTCCGTTCCAAACAACAGTTCCGGCATTTTTAATCGCTTCGGAGAACAATTCAACGGTCTTCGGGCCGATATCAAGCCCCATCCATCCGTCGGGAACTTCGTCATAAACCACGGCTTCACTGTCTTCTGAAAATTTGTTTCCGCATACGGAGTCAACCGGAATCAGCATCTCAACCCCCGCTGCCTTCGCATCGGAAAGCATCTTTTTAGCCTCTTCCAATCTATCTTCCTCAACTCTTGAATTTCCGACGGGCACACCCTCCGCTTTGAGAAAAGTATATCCCATAGCACCACCTATCAGGAGTTTGTCCACCTTTGTGAGGAGGTTGTTGATAACTCCGATTTTATCCGACACTTTTGCTCCCCCAAGAATGGCAACAAAAGGACGCTTCGGGTCTTCCAGCGCTTTTCCCATAAAATTAATTTCTTTTTGAATCAAATAACCGACTGCGGACGGAAGATAATCCGCAACGCCGGCAGTCGAAGCGTGTGCTCTGTGCGAGGTGCCGAAAGCATCATTCACATAGAGTTCGGCAAGCGAAGCCAATTTTTTTGCAAAATCCGCATCGTTCTTTTCCTCTTCTGCATGAAAACGCACATTTTCTAAAAGCAAAACCTCACCATTCTTAAGATTTGACGCCTTCTCTACCGCATCATCCCCCACAACGTCCTCAGTCATAATTACTTTTATTTCGAGAAGTTCGGAGAGTCTTTCAGCTACTGCTTTCAGGGAGAATTCATTGTTAAACTCTCCTTTCGGTCTTCCCAAATGAGAGCAGAGGATAACTTTAGCATCTTTGTCAATGAGATATTTAACAGTCTTCAGACTTTCGACAATTCTTTTGTCATCGGTTATCTCACCGTTAGACATAGGAACATTGAAATCACAACGAACCAGCACCTTTTTCCCTGATACTTCGAGATCTTCAACCGTCATTTTATTTAATTTGTTCATTATTTCATCTCCTAATCTGATTTTGGTCTGTCCTTAAAATTATAACTTCCCAATCCCTGTTTTTCAAGAAAATATCGCATTTAAAACGGTTAGATTAAGAAGAGTTTTCTTTTTAATCTAACCGGAAACTTTCAATTCAATCAGCGTTTTTCAGCCAGGAAAAACAGAGCAACCGTTCCGGGGCCTGAATGGCTTCCGATTACAGGTCCTATAAAGTTGATATAAAATTTTGATGTCCCGTATTTACGCCTGATTTCCTTTGCCACATACTCGGCATCTTCAATGCAGTCGCCGTGAGACACAAAGATCATTTGGTTTTTAGGCTTTATACCTGTTTCTCCCAACTTGTTCACCAGTGCATTCAAGCTGTTCTTTCTGCCTCTGATTTTTGACACATTTATCAGATGTCCGTCATTATCCACATGAAGTACGGGCTTTATCCCGAGAACCGTGCCTATCAACGCCACCGCTCCGGAAAGTCTCCCGCCCCTCTTTAAGAACACCAGGTCGTCAACCGTGAACCAATGGGCGAGATTTAATTTGTTTTTCTCCAGCCAGTCAGCTGTTTTTTCAATTGCAGAGCCCTCATTCTTCATCTGAACCGCATGCCACACAAGCAACCCTTGTCCCAGACTTGCGGCTAAAGTATCAACAACAATAATTTTTCGTTCCGGATATTTTTTACCCAGTTTTTCCGCCGCCGCCTTCGCGGAATCACATGTTCCGGAAAGACCTGAGGAAAATGCAAGGTGCAGAATGTCATATCCGTCTTCCAAAAAAGGTGAAAAAGCATCCTCAAATTCGGATACGTTCACCTGGCTTGTTGATGACATTTCTCCGTTCCTCAATCTCTCGTAGAACTTGGAATAGGTCATTTCACCTTCTTCCGCCATCTCCTTGTGGTCAACGCCCCCTATTGTGAATGTGAGAGGAACAACCTGAATACCCAGGCTCTTTATCATATCGTTACCCAGATCTGTCGTAGATTCCGTAAATATCATATATTTATTCATAACTACCTCTAATCCATATAAAATGATTATAAGTGATTATATCACGAAGAAATGTTGTTTACCACATATAGCAAGCTTTGATTTATTCGATAACCGTGCTGTTTTTCGCATTTATATAATTCGAGATATTTCTATTAATTATAATATCCGTAAGGGATTGATCGAACAGAGCCGGCTTGCCATAATCTGCGATTTTGTCTTCGATTACGGTATTGATGCTGTCTTTATAATCAGCCAGCGGAGTTCCTTCATCCGAATTGTTACTCATATTGACAAGCGACGGAATTGAACTGTCCGAAAGTTCATAAAAATAACAGATATCAGGTTCTATTCCGCCTGAAATGTATTTTGATGCGTTATATACCGAAACAGCCATATCCTTGTCTACCAAGGAATACATCGAAAATAGAATCGAAATTGCAGCAGCTGTCACAAAAACCAAATTTATCCTGTGTAAAAGGCATCTTATAAAAAGAATGGACAGCATTATTAAAACGGAAAAAATAATAAAAAGTGTGAATACTCTCTTTATGCTCAGACCGAATATTCCAATATAAGCAAGCATCTTTTTAGCTGCAGAGAAAACAATTGCGGAATCAAGTACACAAAGCCCGATATTACATATCTTTATCGGAGTAGGAAGGTCACGTTTATTCTTCCCGACTATTCCTACTGATATATAACCGGAGAAAAACACTACCGCCGTCGCCAAAGCCATTTCAAAAAATCCTTCTCTGGCAATCTTTGACGCCGAAATTTCATCGGGCAGGCGTCCGAAAAATAAATATTCAAGTTGAAGAAAAGCAAAAATCGATACTAAAAAAGTAATAGCTGATAGAAATCCTATAGCAAATTTCACCTTTTTCCCGTAGTTTTCATCCGCCTTGCTTTCCACCGATTCTTCTGAAGATTTCACCGTATTGTAAACCGCAAAACTTCCAGTGCAGAGTGCAAGAATTGTTCCCAAAACAATGTCAAATATCAGCCTGAATGTGTTTTCAAAGTTGAAGGCTTCAAGTATCTTTAAAAACAAGCCTTCGAATCTTTTGTCCGCAGCTGAAAAAAGTGCAGTCAATAACAATAATATCGGCAAAGAAGCCAAAACTCCCATCAGCAAAGGGAGCGCCTTTTTGTTTTTTTCCGTTTTATGCGGGTTCGGTTTTAATATCCTGAAAAGTAAAACCATATTTATAACAGGCTTTATGAATATTTCGCCTAACAGTTTCAGGTCACTGCCCTCTGTTATCAGCCCTGCTTTTCCTGAAATTACGATACAGGACAGAGTGAGCATCAAAAGAGACATAGCAACCCGAAGCAGATACTGTTCATAAGATCTATAAAGAAAAAAGGAAAAGGCTGTCAGTAATGAAGGCACCAAAAATATCAGGTAAGCTCTATCGGCGCTTTTGTTCTCGGAAATAAAAACATAAGTTATCAGCAACAATAAACAGGAAAGGGAGAAAAAAATCCCGAAACCCGACCGAAACAGAAAAGTATCGGTAAAGAATATTGAGTTTGCCAATATGGATATCAAAATTATTCTGAATTTTCTCTTGTCTGAATGCATAGTTTATGATCTCCCGTCCACCGGATTTATACTCCGTTATCCGGCTCTATTAATACTCCCCCGTATTCATCGTCTGTATATTCCAGGATATCCCCCGGTTGGCAATTGAGCACTCTGCATATTTCATTCAAAGTTGAAAACCGTATTGCTTTCGCCTTGTTGTTTTTCAGAATTGAGAGGTTCGCCATTGTAATACCGACTTCTTCCGATAGCTGGGTCAAACCAATCTTTCTCTTTGCCATAACCACATCCAAATTAATAACAATCATTTTTCCCCCGTTAAATTGTCAGCATATTTTCGTCTTTTAACCACTTTGCGGATTTTACAAGTTCTTTGAGCACCGTTACGAAAACCGCTATTACGCCACATAACGCCACCGCAAAAAAGCTCGAAATGAGCATATTGAATTCAAACGCAAAATAAACCAGTAAACCAAACATGGCGTTCACACCGGCTTCCGCATAGCATGCATATGTTATTCCGGACAATTTCTCTAAGGTTGTCTCTGAAAAAGCTTCCCCTTTGGCAATAATGTTGCATATATCCGCAGATCTCATAAGCGCAAATAAAAACGGTAATATTGAAACAAAAAAATATCCTATTAGAAAATACTTCAACATTTGATTCTCTATCCCTCTGTAATCTCTGAGATAATCTCCGATAAAAAGGGAAAAGATAGTAAAAATTGCAACCGTAAGCACCATTGTGCAGTAGATAATAGCTTTTAAGATTTTGACTTTTACGGCGGATTTCTCCGGAATCAGGTTTTCAGACTGCATTTTAACCTCCATATTTTAAATATATAACTTCATGTTTTGAAATAATATTACATTTTTTATCGATAGTCAATATATATTTTCTGTTATTTAATAATATTTTTATAGTTCTGTGAACATAATCGAGCGGTATGTTATAATTGCTACGCTTGCATTTGTTATTTGTAGATGGAGGAAAAAATGAAAGAAAAATTTTATATTACGACACCGATTTATTACCCTTCCGCCGATCTTCATATAGGGCATTGTTACACAACCGTGGCAGCGGACATAATAGCCCGTTTTAAACGAATGCAAGGTTTTGATGTAATGTTTCTAACAGGTACGGATGAGCATGGGCAAAAAATTGAAGATGCCGCAAAATCCGCCGGAGTTAGTCCGAAAGAGTATGTGGATAAAATTGTTGCAGGTATATTTAATCTATGGGAAACCATGAATATCGACTATGACCGCTTTATCAGAACCACCGATGACTACCACATCAAATCGGTACAAAGAATCTTCAGGAAGCTGTACGAAAAAGGAGATATATACAAAGGCTTTTACAGCGGACTTTATTGTAAGCCTTGTGAAAGTTTTTGGACCGATAGTCAGACAAAAGACAATCTTTGTCCGGACTGCGGCAGGGAACTTACTGAAACGTCTGAAGAAGCGTATTTTTTCAGAATGAGCACCTATGCCGAAAAATTGCTTGATTACTATGAAGAACATCCCGATTTCCTCCTGCCGGTTTCCAGGAAGAACGAGATGATCAGCTTTATCAACCAGGGTTTGGAAGACCTCTGCGTGTCGAGAACTTCTTTAAAGTGGGGTGTTCCTGTCGATTTTGACCCGGGTCATGTCGTTTATGTCTGGGTGGATGCTTTGTCGAATTACATAACCGCGTTGGGTTATGAGAATAACAATTATAGCGATATGGATAACTATTGGCCTGCGGACCTCCAGCTTATGGCGAAGGAAATTGTCAGATTTCACTCAATTATCTGGCCTTCTCTTCTCATGGCTCTTGAACTTCCACTGCCTAAGAAGGTTTTCGGTCATGGTTGGCTGTTGTTCGGCGGCGGAAAAATGAGCAAAAGCGTCGGAAATGTCATAGATCCCCTGACACTTTGTGAAAGATACGGCGTTGACTCGCTGCGCTATTACCTTATTCGTGATATTCAGTTCGGAAGTGACGGGAACTTTACCAATGAGGGGCTCATAAGCAGAATCAACTCGGATTTGGCAAATGATTTGGGAAATCTTCTTTCAAGAACCGTTTCAATGATAACTAAATATTTTGACGGTACTCTTCCGTCAGTCAGAGAGACCGACAGCATCGATGACGAGTTGATTGAACTTTCGACAGGATTGTTCGAAAAAGTCAAAAGTTGTGTCGATTCCCTTCAACTGCCTCAGGCTTTGATAGAGATTTTTAAAGTCGTTTCAAGAGCTAACAAGTATATAGATGAAACCAAACCGTGGATATTGGCAAAAGAAGACGAGAAAGCTCCCCGACTCGCGAGCGTATTGTATAATCTTTCCGAAACTCTTAGAATTATCGCCGTTATGCTGACACCTTTTATGCCCAACACCGCGCCCAAAATTTTAAAGGCAATAGGCGCCTCGGAAGGTATGACTTCTTTTGATTCCCTTTCGGATTTCGGTTTGTTGTCTCAAAACACAACTGTATCCCCCACCAAAGTCCTGTTTCCGAGGATAGATGTTGAAGAAGAGCTTAAGGCGCTTGAAGAGATTTTAACCGGAGAGCCCGAGAAATGCGTTTCCGAGCGTTTGCCAGAAATCGACTATGATCAATTCATGGGAATCGAACTGAGGGCTGTCAAGGTAGTTGAATGCAAAAAGGTTAAAAATGCTGATAAGCTTCTGGAATTCAGAGTTTTTGACGGGGAACGGGAAAGAACGATTGTGTCCGGTATTGCCGAGTGGTATTCACCCGATGAACTCGTAGGCAAAAAGATAGCCGCCGTATTAAACCTGAGACCGACAAAAATACGGGGTATCGTCAGTGAAGGTATGCTGCTTTCAAGCGACGACAACGAAAAAGCCGTCCTTCTCTTTTTGGATGACAAGGTAAGCGAAGGTTCCAGGATTAGATAAAATCAAACATCTATCGATTTTCGGAGATTTTAATGATAGAAGGAATTATAGATACTCATGCACATTACGATGACGAAAAGTTTGACTTCATTCGCCATGCCACACTGAGTTCACTCGAAGCCCTCGGTGTCAGGGGCATTGTCAACTGTTCAAGTTCTGTCGAATCTTCGTATTTTTCAGTAGAATTGTCACAAATATATGATTTCGTGTTCGCAGCGGTCGGGGTGCATCCGCATGATGCCGATAACCTATCTGACGGCTGGCGGGACTCACTGGAAGATCTTCTGAAAACACCTAAAGTAGTTGCGGTCGGAGAAACGGGTCTGGACTATTTTTACGACAACAGTCCGCGCGAAATACAGCTTGAAGTCTTTTACGAACAGATAAGACTTTCTTTGAATCATTCTCTGCCGCTGGTAGTCCATGACAGAGATGCCCATGAAGATATACTTAAAGCGTTGGAAATATTCAAACCTAAAGCAGTAGTTCACAGGTATTCCGGAGACGCCGAGCTCGCCCGGAAACTCACTGATTTGGGAGTATATCTCGGTTTCGGTTGCGCCGTAACCTATCCGGATTCTAAAAACGAAATTGAATCGGTTAAGTCCATACCAATAGAATACTTGTTGTTGGAGACAGACGCTCCATATCTTCCTCCATACAATTTGAGGGGCAGGATATGCACATCCGACATGATATCCGTTGCGGCGGAAAAAATTGCAGAGATTAGAGGTGACTATTCTCCAAAACAAATAGTAGATATTGCAGCGGAAAACGCCTGCAGGCTATTTAATTTTTAAATAAAAAAAGCGTCGGTCTAAAAAAACCGACGCTTTTTTACATGGAACTATTAACTAACGATATATATCGTTTCTGTGAATGTCTTTGATCTGTTATCCGATGTCACCGATATGGTAATTTTATCCGCCATCACTTCGGAGTTATATTTATGGTAATTTATCGTGTAGATTTGGTTGTCCTTTACCTCTACCTTTAATCCCTTTATTGCAAAGGCATCGCCCTTTTCTACATATATGCTTCCGTTATCGGATTCAGACAACTTCGCTACAAAGATCTCTTTGTCAAAAAATGACTCCGTTGCATCCTTCACGTAATCGTTCAAAAACGAAAGATCAATATCCAAGCCGAAAATACCGACAGGAGGACTCTCTTCGTATCCGATATCAATAATCGATGTATCGTTGCTTCCCATATCGGTTCCTGCAACCCAAATCGGGTTTGACAGGGCTATTCCTCTGTCAACTATCTCTCTATTCTCTCCGACTCTTTCCCCGTCATAATAATATGCGCTTTCGGTATATACTTCGACACGGTAAAACTGATCAATAACCGCTCCGCTTTCATCAACTGCGGGGACTATGGGAATTACAGCGTGGAATGAATATACATTCTGTCCTTCAAAGTATTCTTCCAAATCCATAAAAGGATTCTGTTTTTCCACTTTACCGTTAATCTCATATCTCATGAGTTTGATTTCGGTTATCGGGTTTTCAGAATGCACGTAAATCTCTGCATTGATCTCTTCTCCCGGATTTACTCTTAAATCACCGCCCATCGGAATATTCCCAAGCGTAAATCTGAGTTCGGGACCATTGCTGATAAACATATTGCCCGTATCTCTGAGCATACTGTAAATATTGTCTTCGGAAAGATAGTCCATATAACCTTTTGTATACCTTGATCCGGCATGTTCGCTGTCAAGATTGTTGCTTGCTCCGATTCCGAAAATTTTATTGAATCTTCCGTCAAAGCCTACGGCTCTTCCGTTTCTGTTTCCGGTGTTGAGACTGTCCCAAATGATTCTTCCGACATCGTATTCGGTCCAATCACTATAAGTACTTGATTCCAATATTTCCATTCCCTGCACATAGTTCAGAGATGTTACGTTTTTGATTGCGGACTCCATGGGGACACCTAAACCGAAGGGGTGTGGAACATAGACAAACGCCTCTCCCGGATTTACTTCATTGAATACAATCTCGTAAAGCGAATCCGAAACGAGTCTCGAGCCGAAAGGATCGACATAGTAATGCGAGTCGGGTATCTCTCCATAGTAATTAAATGCAAGAAGATGTCTCAAGTCGCTCTTTTTCCCTCCAACTTCCAATGCGGAAAGCTGGAGAAAAGTGCCCGGGCTTCCTGTTATTGCGTCTACTTCGCTTTGATCAAGTTTTTTTCCATAATCGTCATTCTCGACGCTAAAAATGAAACTGTGTCCTTTTTGCGATGCGAACTGGACATTTTTTTCAACCGATGATTCATTGTATCTCGGAGTAAAGCTCTCTACTGTATGCGTGTGCGGATCACCTGAATAAAATCCGCCGCCCAATATATCAAGATAATCGCTCTTTCCGTTAACAACTTCATTGCCGTTGGAGTCAAGACCTACAGCATACGCATTGACGCGACCGCCTTCTATTGCGATTACATCAAATTCATAAGCTTTAGATTCCCCCGCTTCAAGCGAAACCGTAATACTGTCCCCGTCTACAAACAAAAAGCTCGGCGACATCAACTTAACCTGAATGTCTTTCTGAACGGAACCGCTGATATTCTGCAGCGTCATGGGGAGCTTCATTTTCGCTCCTACAGCGGGAATTGATAATTGATTGAGATGGCTGCTTCCGTTCAGAGTTCTTACATTAATATTGTCCGACGCGGGTGCGGTATTCCACATTAAATCAACGAAAGGCGCCTCTATATACAAATTAACATTATCAATAGAGACTCCATCCATCGTGATTTCTTCATCTCTGCCGCTTGCCATAATCACTGTTCCGCCGCTCAAAGTTAAGCTTCCGGAAGAACAGTCAAAGTTTATGAGACCCATCGACAAAAATCCGCCAAGCTTATCTTCGACATCCACATTCAGATGAGAAGTGACTTTGATTGTGTCTCCCTCTCGCAGAGCCGGATGTTTCAGATACTCAACGAGTTTTTCCTCATCTCCCACTTCATAACTGTTAGATACGGTATTTTTAAGCAGCTCATCGGATTCTAAAAAGTAGTTGTATGTACCATACATATACGCTACAAAAACACCTGCAACAGACAAAAGAAGAAACAAAGCTATCAGCAGAACCGCAATTATGCCCCTGCTCCTTCTTCTTTTCTTTTTCTTCCTGTTTTTTCGTCCGGTTTGATGCGAATCTCTTTTAGGTTTCTTTTCTATTTGCCTTGACTCGGCTTTTTTATTGTCTAAGGTTTTTTCATCCCCTTGTTCCGCACGAAAAATAATTTTTTTATCCTTCTCGTCGGAACGGTTGCCCTCGTTACTCATTAAAACTCCTTAAAGTAAAATTTCGAAAATATTTAATTTTGTTAAGTAAATATATCAAATACCTTTTGATTTATCAACAAGGTATCGCAGACATTGTCATTTTATTTGATTAATGACTGTCACTGAATTAATATCATTAATATATCTTTTAAAAATATCAGGAGGAATATATGGCGAGATATTCATCACATAGACTGAAACTTTTAGTCCTTAAAGAGATGTTTGAAAAATTAACCGACGAGCAAAACGGTGTTGAGCTCAAACAGATAATCGAATATCTTGCAAAAAAAGGCATTCCCGCAGAAAGAAAGTCTATATATTCGGACATTGCACTCCTTCGCGATTTCGGTATGGATATCATAACCGAGAAAGGAACAAAAACCACATATAAACTTGTTTCGAGGGAATTTCAGCTTCCTGAGCTTAAACTTCTGGTTGATTCGGTCAGTTCGAGTAAATTTATAACAAGAAAAAAGAGTTTGGACTTGATATCCAAACTCGAAAAACTTACAAGCAAATATGAAGCGAGAGAACTGCGGAGACAGGTGTATGTCGAAAAGAGAGTCAAGACGATGAACGAAAGCATTTACTACAACGTCGATTCCATTCACACTGCTATCGCTAAAAACAAAAAGCTGAACTTTAAATATTTTGAATATGACAGAGAAAGAAAAAAGGTTTTTAGAAGGAAGGGCGAAACATATTCCGTCAGTCCTTTGGCGTTAATTTACTCGGACGAAAACTATTATCTTACCGCTTTTTGCGACAGAAGAAGTATGATTGTAAACTATCGTGTCGATAGAATGAGCGGGGTGAGTCTTTCGAACGAAGACAGAATATCAAATGACGAAACTTCAAATTTTGATCCGGCAATACATCAGAAATCTCAGTTTTCAATGTTCGCCGGGGATGTGCAAAATGTCAAAATCGAGTTTGACAACTCGCTTTCAACACTTGTCATTGACAGGTTCGGATCTGATGTTTTCATCTATCCGGAGGGAGATGAACACTTTATTATCTCGATAGACATCGAAGTAAGTCCGGCATTCTTCGGCTGGATATTTATGCTGGGGGATAAGGCAAAGATACTGGAACCTAAAAGTTTATCGGACGAATTTTTAAACGCAATTTCGGCTGTTGCTAAAAGCTATGTGGAAACAAAATAATCACACGGCATCTCTGTCGATAACTTTTTTATAAGGAATACATTTCACTTTTTCCTTATAGCCGTCAGGTGTGTCCCAAAAATAATCGTCGTAGCCTTCATCCCCATAGTCCAAATGAAAATCAATCTCATTGACTCCGGTCAAGACCGATATCAAAACCATAATCCATTTATGCTTTTTCATTTTTTCCTTCCTGCATAACTATGTATTTCGTTATGAAATTACTATCAGTGTCAATACAATACTACACAAGAGGGTGTCCCTTTGTTTGTACAGTGAAACAGTGTAATAAAATACGGTATTTTATATTATTTGTTGAATAAAAAAGGATGCGGGGTGCTTTCCCCGCATCCTTTTTATATCTATGCTCATTTAATCTTCAGCGAAAGTCCCGAGTCCACAAAGCGAGTCAAAAAACCCACATACTTGTCCTCTACCCGTCTCAGTGCAGATAATGCAGATTCTTTCGAATCAAAAATCCCGAAAACCGCGGATCCCGAACCGCTCATTGAAGCACCCATTGCTCCGTGGTTTATTAAAAGCTCTATCGGTCTGTCAGACTGCGGAGACAGTCCGGAAGTTTTAAAAACATTAATGAGGTTATTTGAAATTACCTTAATATTTTTCGATTCAATTGCCGAAATAAGAATTTCCGTATTCGGTCTGTCATAGTCTCTCAAGCGGTCAATGCGTTTAAATGCTTCCCGTGTGGATATGCCGGTTGACGGCATCAAGATGACGGTCGGGATATTTACCAGCGGTTTCAAATTATTAATTCTTTCTCCTATGCCGCCGACTCTGGCCGTTCCTCCCCGCATACAAAAAGGAATATCCGCTCCAAGCATTAGTCCGATCTCAAAGAGAACATCTTCTTGAACATCTATTTCCCAAAGTTTTGCCAAAGAAACAATTGTCCCTGCAGCATCAGCCGACCCTCCGCCCAATCCCGAGTTTAGAGGGATCCTCTTTTGGATTTCAATTTTTACTCCGTCGGCTATTTTATATCTCTCTTTGAGAAGTTTCGCTGCTCTGTATACAAGGTTATCCTCATTCTCAGGAACATCACCTGTGGCGGAAACTATCTCAATTTCGTTTTTGTCAGTTTTTTTAAAAAACAACGTATCCGCCAAATCAACGGACTGCATGACCATATCCATGAGATGATATCCGTCTTCCCTTATACCGATTATATCAAGAGAAAGGTTAAGTTTTGCGCGACATTTGACCTCTATGGTATTCATCAAATCCTCCAAAA
The DNA here is from genome assembly GCA_012520915.1 of Oscillospiraceae bacterium. Taxonomy (GTDB): domain Bacteria; phylum Bacillota; class Clostridia; order Oscillospirales; family Ruminococcaceae; genus WRIP01. Next base: position 58,186 of record JAAYNJ010000010.1, on the reverse strand, counting down.
GAAGCTTCGTTTTATATCTATAGCTCTTTCAGGGCAAACTTCATGACAGCAAAAACAGCGAATACACTCTTTTTTATCAATTACCGCCTTTTTGTCAACCATTGAAATTACTTTCGCAGGGCAGATTTCATGACACATCCTGCAACCAATGCACTTTTTGCTGTCAATTATCGGACGGGCCGCCAATGAATCAAGTACTTTTTTTGCAATACTTCTAAACGGTTTCGGCACCCTCACGGAAAAGTCCGACTCTACACTTTCCGGTATAATCAAATCTTTTACGAATTTGCCGGGAAAACGAATATCCCCTTCTATATTTATTTCTTTAACCTCTCTCGGGCAAAAACCCGCTCCTATCGATGATTTGACGGTAAGGGCATCTTTGACATTCATACCCATATACTCACAAAGTACTCTGTCGAGCAAAAACGGATTTCTGCTTCCCGCTATTATTCCGAATTTTCTCGGTATACCGCCGGACGGTCCGTTTCCCTCCATCCCCAAAACACCGTCTACAATTGAGATTTCAGGGGATACCAAGGTGCATAGTTCAACCAACATGTCGCAGAAATCGATGCGTTTGGGAAAAGTGCAGTGAAACTCGGATTTTCGCAATCCCGGTACAGTGCCGAAGTTGTTTTTAACCGCAGCTGTCAGTCCCGCCATCGCATGTGTTTTCAGTTTTGCAACATTTATAAAAATATCCGCTTCAAGTATCGGCTTGATAATGTCAAAGCAGCTTACCTTACTGCTGGGGGAAGGGATTTCTTCACTTTCGGTATCATAGTTGAGCTTTACAATTTCATTTTCGAATTTTAAATAACCGGCAGCCTCATAGATGGATTTAAGCCGGTTTCGATTATACAGTCCTCCGGGACTGTCACAAATAACAATGCTTTTTACTTCTTTTTTTATTAAGTAATCGATTATTGCGGAAATTATCGAAGGATCGGTAACGACCGCTTCTTCCGGTTTCGATTTCATTACAAGATTAGGCTTAATAACCACACGGGAGGACTTGAAAGAAATTTCATTCGCTTGGCAACACGAAAATATCTCTTCGATTGCATCGGAAACGGAACTTTTTTCGTAGTCTCCCACCTTCTTGACTGCGACTATTTCCTGCAATCTGCTTGCGTAATCCCTGTTTGCCGCGTTCATCCTGCTCATTTTATCCGTTTACCTTCAGTTCATCGACAAATTCTTCTATTCTGCCCATAGCCTCGGAAAGTTTGGATATCGATTGAGCATAGGCAATCCTCACATATCCCTCTCCGCTCGCCCCGAAGGCATCACCCGGAACTATCGCAACTTTTTTCCTCTCAAGCAGTTTTTCACAGAATTCCTGAGATTTCATGCCGGTTAATTCTATCGAAGGAAATACGTAAAATGCTCCCATGGGTTCAAAACATTTGAGGCCGATTCTATTCAGATTATCGACTACGTATCTTCTCCTCATGGCATATTCCGTCACCATTTCGTTTACCACATCATCACAATCCCTCATGGCGACAACGGCTGCATACTGAGCCGTCGTGGGGGCGCACATTATCGCGTATTGGTGTATCTTGAGAATCTGTTCCATCACCGTTTTAGGTCCGCAGGTATATCCTATTCTCCAGCCCGTCATCGCAAACGCCTTCGAAAAACCGCTTATAAGCACTGTGCGTCTGTGCATATCCTCGCTGATGGAAGCAATCGAGATATGCTTTTCATCTCCGTATGTCAGCTCGGAATAAATCTCGTCGGACATAACCATAATGTCGGTACCCTTTAGGATTTCAGCAATTTCCTCGAGATGTTCCCTTCTCATAACGGCTCCCGTCGGATTGTTTGGAAAGGGAAAAATCAAAAGCTTTGTCTTTTTCGTAATTGCCTTTTTCAAATCTTCCGGATTAAGTCTGAATCCGTCTTCAGGTTTTGTCGCAATCGGTACAACTTCTGCACCGCTCAGCGTGGCAACCGCATCGTACGCAACGAAACAAGGAGTCGGTATGATAACTTCGTCTCCGGGATTTATCAAAGCTCTACAGCAAATATCTATCGCTTCGCTGCCACCGACAGTAACCACTATTTCCTCAGCGGCAGAATAGTTTAAACCGTATTTTCTCAGCTGATACCTGCTAATCTCTTCCCTGAGCTCGGATAGTCCGCTATTTGACGTATACCAGGTTCTTCCCTTTTCGAGGGATTCTATGCCTGCCTGTCTTATTATCCAAGGAGTAACAAAATCCGGTTCGCCTACCCCCAGGGATATGCAGCCCTCTATGCTTTCCGCAATGTCGAAAAAACGTCTTATACCGGAGGGTTTAAGAGATTTCACAACATCGGATAACAGCTTGTCGTGCTTAATCACTATATAATAAAACCCCTTTCATCCTTATGCCCGTTATCATAGATAACGCCCTTCTCCTTGTATCTTTTCAAGATAAAATGAGTCGCCGTCGAAAGCACGGACTCCATCGGAGACAGTCTTTTTGCCACAAACATGGCCAGTTCTTTAAAGTTTTTTGCGAGAACTTCAATTAATATATCATACCCTCCCGACATGAGGTATACGCTCATAACCTCGGGGAATTTTGATACCGTTTCTGCGAATTCGTCAAAACCGTGGCTGTACTTGGGTGTAATTTTTACTTCAATTACACTTGCCACCATTTCACTTCCGGCTTTCTCCCAATCGATGACGGCCTTGTATCCCAAAATTATTCCGGTATTCTCATAGTTATCGAGTTTTTCCGCAACTTCATCGATAGTCAATCCGGTCAGCACGGAAAGCTCCTCCAAAGAATACCTCGCATTTTCACCCAACAATTTTAATATCGCATCCATAATTTCACCTCCATAAACCGATATATTGGCTAATACACAGTTCAACGAAGATTATATAACAATTGTGAATATAAAGTAAATAAATCGGATAACCGACCGGTATATAAATAATCGTGTTAGATTTAATACGGCAATATGATATAATTGCCTGGTTAAATAAAAAATTACGGGTAAATGCGATGCCTTCACTACAAAGTAATATATTAAGGGGACAGATAAAATTGGTACGACCTATATTGAAGAGGTTGGACCTTGAAGGTGAGAGAAAAATTCAAAATGCAATAGGGGAGCTCGGGATGAGGGTTATGTCAAACAAAGTAGATTTCTCTAATGTAAAATTTGAAAATTTTTCTGCATCATGGGCGAGGCCGGAAAGCCCTATTGACGATTACATAATACTGTATCTTCACGGTGGAAGTTATACTTCGGGAGATCTGGAATACGCTCAGGCGTTCGGAGGTGTGCTGGCAGATCTCACAGGTGCAAATACACTCTGTGTCGGCTATCGTCTGGCACCTGAATATCCTTATCCTGCAGCAATAGAAGATATTCTTGTCTCTTATAAATATCTCCTCAAGAGATTCAATCATAATAGGATTGCCCTGGTTGGTGAATCGGCGGGGGGCGGTCTGTGTTTTTCATTTGCACTCAGACTCAAGGAGGAGGGAATGCCGCTTCCGGGTTGCATAGTGTCGATGTCTCCCTGGTCCGATTTGAGATGCGTTAATAAATCCTATGAAGAAAAAAGAGACGTTGACCCATGCCTCTTTGAAGAATCTCTTAGGGAAAGCGCAAAAATGTACAGCAGCGGAGATTATGAAAACCCTATGATTTCACCAATTCTCGGTGATTTAACGGGTTTGCCTCCCACCTTCATTATTGTCGGAACCGATGAAATTCTGCTGGACGATTCTTTGCAGATGGGTATCAAATTAAAAGAAAGCGGTGTTGATACTGAAATGCTCGTAGCAAAAGAAATGTGGCATGTCTACTGCATATACGGTATGCCGGAGGCTATGGAGGCACAGGAAAAAATCAAGGATTTCATAGACAGAAAAATCAAACAGGATTAATTTACTTATGGGAAGATTTTTCAAAACAAAAAGCAAATGGATAAAACTGGACAATGCGGCCAAAATATATCCGGCTGCGATGTCCCGCAGCTGGGCATCAATTTTTCGTCTTTCAGCGACGCTGACGGAAAATGTCGATCCCGATATTCTCAACCGTGCTTTAAAGATAACGTTGAAGCGATTCCCCAGTTTCGGGTATCGCCTTCGCAGCGGATTTTTTTGGAATTTTCTTGAACAGATAACCGCTGATCCGGTTGTCCAAAAGGATGTATCCAACCCTTGTTTAAGAATGAGGTTAAACGAAAACGGCGGATATATGTTCCGGGTCAGGTACTTCGGCAGGAGGATTGCCGTGGAAATATTCCATGTGCTTACAGACGGAACCGGAGGTTTGATATTTTTAAAAACACTGGTTGCTGAATATCTTACATTGAAGTATGGGGTTGAGATACCCAGAGATAATGAAATATTCGATGTTTCAAGTCCGCCCGATCCGCTCGAGCTTGAGGACAGTTTTCTCCGCTATAGCAGAAAGGCCACCGCCTCAAGGGTTGAAGATGCTTCATATAAAATAACAGGCACTCCGGAAAGAACAAATACCATCAACATCATCACCGGACAGATTCCGGTTGATGTTTTAAGGAAAGTGTCCAAAAAGTACAACTGCAGCATTACGGAATTTCTTACGGCACTGCTCATTCTTTCTGTCCGACAGATACAACAGAAAGAGATTAACCTCAGAAAACGAAACAGGCCTATAAAAGTGAGCATCCCGATAAATCTTCGGAAATTTTATCCGACCAAGACACTGCGTAATTTTTCTTCTTTTATCAATCCCGGAATTCAACCGATATACGGCGAATACTCGCTTGAGGAGACGATATCGGCGGTTAAGCATTTTTTGGGTCTTGAAGGAACGGAAAAAATGTTGAACGCCCGAATGTCGGCGAATGTTGTTTCCGAACAGAACATCTTTATACGGCTGGCTCCTCTGTTTATCAAGAATTCGGTACTCAAGATTGCTTACAGAAGTATCGGGGACAGAACTTCGTCGACAACTTTGAGCAACATGGGAAATCAGATGCTTCCAAGTCCTATGAACAAATATGTGACAAGGATGGATTTCGTTCTGGGGGTACCCAAATACAACAGCGTTTCCTGTGGCTGCATTTCATATAACAATAATTTGTGTTTGACATTTTCACGGAATATAGTTGAAGCTGAGCTTGAAAGGATTTTTTTCAGAAAGCTTGTCAATCTTGATATACCCGTAGAAGTAGAAAGTAATCGGAGGTATTGATTTGTCATTTTGTGTAAACTGCGGCGTTAGACTTGCACCGAGCGAGCAACAATGTCCCCTTTGTGACGTCTTCGTTATCAACCCTCTAAACCCCTGGACGGAACCGGCTGAGAGGCCATACCCGAAAAGGGTTGAAACCCTTATCAAAAAAAATGTAGATACCAAGTTTACGGTGATAATCATTTCAATTTCTTTAATAATTCCCGCAATCATCCCCATGCTTACCGATCTCTTTATTGCCGGCGGCATTACCTGGTCGCGTTATGTCTTGGGTGCGTTGTTTTGTCTTTTTGTATTCGTCCCACTCCCATTGATGTTTAAAAGACCCAATAAATATCTTTTTTGGTTGCTGGACACTCTCAGCGTCGCGGGTTATGTCTTTCTCATATACTCATCCTCCGGTAGCCGAGGATGGTATTTCAGTTTGGCTCTTCCGATAATTATTTCAGTTGCATTAGGCGTTCTTCTGTCTATGATAATCACTGCCTCATCAACTTCTTCCCTGAAGAAAGCAGCTGCAATTTTTGCAATAATCGGTCTTGTTTCGGTATCTGTCGACCTTGTAATAAATTTCCATTTAGGTTCTTCCTCCCCTGTTCATTGGTCGGTATTCGTAGTTTCCCCGCTACTCGTATTTTCATCAATCCTTCTCGTCATAGACAGAAAAGTTGAATTAAAAGAGGAGCTGAGAAAAAGGCTGTTTTATTGATATTAACCTTACTAAAAAAGGGCAGTACTCAAATGAGTACTGCCCTTTATATTTATAGATTTATTTTCCCACCAGCTCCAAAGTCTCACCGGCTATCATTATTTCCTCATTCGTCGGAATAACCATTGCTTTTACTTTTGAATCGGGCAGAGAGAACTCCATCTCTCTTCCTTTCACCTTTTCGTTTAAAGCAAAATCAACATATAAGCCGATCGACTGCATATTTTCGCATACCCGCCATCTTAACAGCGTGTCATTTTCACCTATACCTCCGGTAAATATAACACAGTCACAGCCGTTCATTGCGGCTACATATCCGCCAATGAGTTTCTTTAGTTGATAAACCAGTATATCTATCGCGAGTGCCGCCCTCATATTTCCCGTTCGTGCAGCTGCCTGGACATCTCTCATATCACTGCTCACACCGCTCACACCCAAAAGACCTGATTTTTTGTTCATCAAATCCGACATCTCATCGGGAGTTTTCCCTTCCTTATTGGCTATGAAGGTCACAACAGAGGGATCTATGGCACCACAACGGGTACCCATTATAAATCCGTCAAGCGGTGTCAATCCCATTGTTGTATCGATAACCTTCCCGTCTTTTACAGCGGTAAGAGAGCTTCCGTTCCCGAGGTGACAAATTATAATCTTTGTGCCCTCAGGCTTCCCTGCTTTATCCATAATCTCAAGATATCTCTGCGTTATGTATTTATGGGAAGTACCGTGAAACCCATATCTTCTTATTGAATATTTTTCATAATATTCATACGGCACCGGGAAAATATATGCGTGTCTTGGCATGGTCTGATGGAATGCGGTATCAAAAACCGCGACCATCGGCATATCATCACCAAAAACTTCCCGACACGCTTTCATTGCAAGAGCTTGAGGAGGGTTGTGCAGCGGGCCGAGTTCCGCCAAATCCATCATCGTTTTGATAACATCTTCGTTTATAATTGTCGGTTCTTTGTAGATTTCCCCGCCATGCAGCGCTCTGTGTCCGACTGCATATATATCCTTCACCGAATCAATGACTTTCCCCTCACCCGATGTCATCATATTTACGACCGATAAAAATGCTTCTTTGTGAGTGGGAAAGAGGGTATTTCTTTCTATCTCAACCTCGTTGCCTGTATGTCTGATGCTTCCGTCTATCCCGATTCTCTCGCAGATACCCTTTGCCATTACTTCTTTTTTGTCCATGTCGAACAATTGGTATTTCAAGCTACTGCTTCCGGCATTAATTACTAAAATCTTCATATTCGCACCATATTGGTCCCTTCATTTTGAAAAATGATATAATGTGTTTTATAACCCCAATATTATAACATTTTGATTTTTTACTCAACCCTTAGATATTGAGTTGCTGCATATTTCAGGAGGTTTCAAATTGAAAGTAGCCGGTATCGTTGCGGAATACAATCCTTTTCATCTCGGACATTCCTATCATCTCTCCGAAACAGTCAAGTCCGATATAACTCATACCATTGCAGTAATGTCCGGAAACTATGTCCAAAGAGCGGACACCGCCATTTTAAATAAATTTGATCGAGCTGCTGTTGCGGTGAGGTGCGGTATTGACCTTGTTTTGGAACTCCCTACAATCTGGTCGACAGCTTCTGCCGAAAGATTCGCGATGGGTTCGGTCTCTATTTTCGAGGCGCTTAATTGCGTGGATTTTCTTTCATTCGGCAGCGAATCCGGCGACATTGAGCTTCTCAAAAAAACAGCGGATTCAATAGATGATTCACGAGTGGTTAAGAGAACAAAACAGCTGACAGAAATGGGAGACAATTATCCTTTAGCAAGGATGAAAGCACTTGAAGTCTTCTATCCCGAACTTGCAAAAGTAGTAACTTCACCTAATAATATTCTTGCTATCGAATATATCAAGGCGCTTCGTGCCACCTCAAAGAGAATTGTACCGATGACAATAAAAAGAACGGGCGCTTCATATCACAGTGATGAAATAACAGACGGCATAGCCTCGGCGAGTAAAATCCGCGAGTTGATAATCAATAGAGGGGCGTTCGGAAGATTGGTTCCGAGAGAATCCGAGATATCTTTATTGGACGCGACTATTTCCAACAAAATAAGTGGTGGACTCAAAGCCATAGAATCCGCTATACTTATGACGCTGAGAGATAAGGATAGGGATTATTTCTCACTAATACCCGACTCTACGGGGGGACTGGGCGACAGAATTTACAATGCCGTGGGAAACGCTACTTCGCTCGAAGACCTTTATGGAAAAGTTAAAACGAAGCGTTATACCATGTCTCGTGTTAAAAGGGGTGTTCTAACTTCATTTTTAGGAATTACGGAAAAGGACTACACCTCCGTTCCCTATATCAGGATATTGGCAATCGGTCCAAAGGGCGAGGAGCTTCTTTCAAAAATCAAGAAATCTTCCAATCTACCGATTTCACACAGCCTGTTGGATATTAAAAACCTCAGAGGAATTTCAGAGCAGCTTGCCTTGAAGGAAAGCAGATTTACCGATATTTTCAATCTGACGCTAACCAAGATTGCACCAAAGGGAGAGGAATACACAAACAAACTTTTTACCTTCAGTTCAAAATCATGAAAAAAACAACATTGACAGAATCTTTTGTAACATCATCGCAATCTGAAACGGAAAAGATAGCTTTCGATTTTGCAGATAAAATTAAGTCCCCCGCAGTCATTACACTCGAAGGGGAGTTGGGTGCAGGAAAAACCGCTTTTGCAAGAGGACTTATAAACGGCTTGGGAAAGGAAGGGACGGTCTCAAGTCCTACCTTCGGGATAGTAAATGAATATAAAACCGAAAAAGGACAAGCGGCTCATTTTGATTTGTATAGGGTCAGCGATAATGAGACTCTTGAAATGGCCGGTTTCTTTGACTATATCGAAAAGGCTGTAGTCATAGTCGAATGGCCGGATATCGTGAGATCGGAACTTGGGGAAAATGTGATAGAAGTTACAATAAGACAGCTACAAAACAACAACCGTGAAATAACGATAAAGAGGTAGTTATTTGAATATTCTCGCAGTCGACAGTAGCGGCAAAAGAGCCGGTGCAGCCATAATGAGCGACGGCAATATTATTGCTGAAATACTTCTAAATACCGGTCTCACACATTCGGAGATGTTGATGGTAGTCATAGATAAAACATTTGAATTATCGAAAATGACTCCCTCCGACATCGATTTCTTCTCTGCAACTACCGGACCGGGTTCTTTTACCGGATTGAGGATAGGCATTTCCACGATTAAAGGACTTTCTATGGGCGTCGGCAAAATGTGTATTTCGGTACCCACCTTAAGAGCCATGGCTGAAATATCGCAATTCCCCGACACATTAATTGTCCCGGTTATAGACGCGAGGAGGAGCAGGGTATATTCCTCCGTATATCTGCGAAATGCTGAAGGAACATTAAGTCAGCTGATAACCGATTCCGTTTTCAAAGTAACCGAGCTTTACGACATAGTAACGTCTTATAAAAAACCCGTTTCATTTGTCGGTGATATCGGTATCATTAAAAGCAGCGGAATGATTGACGGGATAACGACAATCCCGCTTCCGGACAGTCATTCTTTTTTAAGGGCGTCTCACGTAGCCGTAACAGCAGCTAAACTGCTGTCCGAAGGAATATTCTGTGAGCCGGAGCTCTTTAACCCACATTACCTGCTTCCATCACAAGCAGAACGTGAATATAATAAGAACAAGCAACAAAATAATATCGGAGGTTTATCATGATTATCGCATTAGCCAGTGACCATGGGGGATTTGATCTTAAAGAAAGCATTAAACTTTATCTTCAGGAAAACAACATTGAGGTCAATGATTACGGCACCTACTCTAAAGACTCGGTCGACTACACCGATATGGTTATAAAACCATGTGAGGATATCAGAGAGGGCAAAGCTACCCTTGGAATCTTTTGCTGTGGAACGGGAATAGGAATTTCAATGGCTGCAAACAAACAAAAAGGCATACGGGCGGCATGTTGCAGCGATTATTACAGCGCAAAATATACCAGACTTCACAACGACGCAAATGTGCTCTGTTTGGGCGGGCGTGTTCTGGGAGCGGGGCTTGCGGAGGAATTGGTTGAAGTTTTTATATCTACCGAATTTGTAGGCGGCAGGCATAAAACAAGGGTTGATAAACTCAATGCCATGGATGACTGATAAAACATCATATAAAAAGGGGTTTGACGTTTTATGTCAAACCCCTTTTTCATTTCCTTAAAGGACTTTTACAACTCTGCAGGGATTTCCCACAGCTACAACCCCTGCGGGAATGTCTGAAATAACGACACTGCCGGCGCCTATGGTAGAACCTTCTCCGACAGTAACTCCCCCGAGAAAGGTCACATTTCCACCTATCCAAACATCATCATTTATTGTAATGGGTTTAGCTGTTATATCGCCTTTGTTTCTCTTAATCGGGTCAAGGTCGTGGTCGGAGGTGAAAAAGCAAACTCTCGGTCCCATCATAACCCTGTTTCCGATTATGACCGGAGCGCAATCTAAAAATATACTGTCCTGATTTATAAATACATCATCTCCAAATTCTACAAACATACCGAATTCCATGGAGAACGGAGGAATTATATTAACCCTTTCACCAACCCTTTTCACAAGTCTTTTTAAGGACTCTCTTGCCTCTTCATTATTTCCCTCTTTGAACAGGCTCGCGTAAATGGATATTATTTTATTTGCATAAGTCCTTCGTTTTCCCAAACGAATATCAAAATCATCATAGACATTCCCTGAAGCCATCTGCATCATAAATTCTTTATCTACGGCAACAATCTCGGGATAAATCAATGCTTCCGCCATAATCGGGCCCTCCTCAATCATAATTTCTAATACAGGCTATCACTTTTCCGAGGACCATCACTTCATCGGAATATATTGAAGGAAAATCTCTGTTTTCCGCTTTTAGCACGATTTTTCCGTTTTCTCTATACAGTCTCTTGACTGTTGCTTCTTCTCCCAAAAGCGCCACTACGATATCGCCGTTATCGGAAGTTCTGGCACTCCTTGCAACAATGATATCGCCCTCGATAATACCTGCGTCTTTCATGCTGTCTCCTTTAACACGCAATGCAAACAGACCGTCTTTGTCGCCTTTTACATCGCAGGACACATACGCCTCGATATTTTCCTGAGCCAATATCGGGACTCCGGCGACAACGGTCCCGAGCAAAGGTACTTTTGCCGTTTCCAAACTGTTCACTATGGAGATATTCCTCCTCGTCCCCTTTTCTATTCTAATAAGACCGTCTTCTTCGAGGGAATGTAGAATTCCGTGTACTGTAGATGTTGATTTAATCGAAAGCGCCTTACATATTTCTCTCACACTCGGAGGTACTCCACCGCTATTTTCAACCAGAAACCTGAAAACCTGCTGTTTTTTATCCATAGCCTCTCCCTCAGTGAATGTATGTTCTATATTTTAGCACATGCATATATGCTGTTCAATAATGCAATGCTAAAATACCAAAAGAACCGCAACAAACGTCGCGGTTCTTTCTTCAGGTACAGTTATGAAAGGAGCTATATCGCACTAAGCTTTTAGCTTGATGCAAAATTATTTTACCAAACAACATTATAAAATATGTTAACAGCTTATGAATAAATTGTTAACTTTAGTTCAAATGTTCGGGAATAATCGCTACGGAATCTTTTATATGTTTCTCTATCATCTCCGGATGTTCTTCGGTATCCGTAAAGAGCATTCTGGCAAACAACATTTTCCCGTCAAGCAACATGTGAAATCCGTCATAAAAACTGTCGGGTGCGGATGTAAATTCACTTCTGATTTCCATATCATAAACCGTCGCTCTGTCAATGAAGAACTGTTTAAACTCCGCCAGTTCATCAAAGAGATCCAAGGGGATTATCACCCTTTCAAATATAACTTCGTGCACCGGAGGAAATACGAAGATAAGGTCGATATCCTTTTCCTCGCAGTAATCGATTATCTCCTCTAATGCGGCATATGTTTCGGGTTGTATGTTAAAACCCGACATCGCCGGATAGATATCGTTGCTGGCATAGTTTTCCATATTGAGCCGCCATTTTTCACCCATTTCCTGAGGGGGCAAAACTTCAACCAATCTTGAAGGGTCTTCGTTTAGAACTATCTTATCCTCGCGCCCGATTGCAGTATAAACGGCATTCATTATCGAATTTTTTGCATTTGACATTGCCTGCAGCCAATAATTCATTCCGGTGGCATATTTGACTACGGAAAGGGCATCGGCTTTTGATCTTTCAACCCAGGGAACTTTGTCTTCTCCCGTTTGAGTTCCGCTGGAAGTATAAAAATTGACCCCGAATACCACCTTTTCCAGTTCGCAATACTCTGTTGCCCACCAAAACATATCTATGCTCTCTCCAAGCTGCGCCCCGCCAAAAGCCAGCTTACCGTAATCCTCACCGCTTACTTCCCGGATATAATCGGCATTCAAATTTGCCATCCTTGAATCGCCAAGAATTATTTTAGAAGGCTTTTTATTCATTGCATACCGCATGTTTGAGAGCGGATTGCACAGATAATGTGAATTTCCCTTCAACCCGAAATAGTCATATGTTTCAAATACAAAAAACAAAAGAAACATAATCGCAAAGGGTATAAGAAATAATAAGGTTTTGGTTATCAGTTTTTTCATAAATAATTAAAATCCTTGATAAATCGGTGCAGACTCGGAAGAACCTGTAATCATAATGAAAAAGAATATGGTAATTCCCATAAGCAGGTATAATCCCCACCTACAGCGTTTCTTTACGCTTGAAATCGGATTGTAGTCGGTATTCCCCGCTTCGCCGGATAAGTATGTCTTGCGCTCAAGGTAGAAAACCACAATTGACGCTAGGACGAGACCTCCCCAGAATATCATCATATAAAGATTTGAGACGGATATCTTGTTGCTGGACAGATCCAATAATTGGTTTTTTAAAACATCCATCCTTATACTTCTGAAACAGTTTTTTATAAAATAAACAAAATCTCCAATGTCTTTAGTACTTACAAAAAGAAGGGTAATGTAGAAAAAGGCAAGCGTGTAAATATTCTTCAGCGCTTTTATAATTTTTTCTTTCACTCCGAACGGTGCAGGTTGAAGATTTTTCTTCGTAAGATTATCCTCAAGAATAACCATCAAACTTTGACTCACACCCCACAGCGCATAGTTCCACGAAGGCGCATGCCACAGCCCGCATACAAAATAAACAACCATGGAATTAAAATATTTCCTGATTTTTCCCTTTCGATTCCCTCCGAGAGGTATGTATATGTAGTCCCTAAGCCAGCTTGAAAGCGATATATGCCATCTTCTCCAAAATTCATTGACCGATATAGCAAAATATGGGGCGTTGAAGTTTTCCATCATCTCAATTCCCAAAATTTTTGCCGTTCCTATCGCAATATCCGAATAACCGGAAAAATCGGCAAACATTCTGATAACATATAATCCCTGAGAAATTATCAGAATCGGTCCGTAGTATCCGTTTTCCGAAAATCCGAGATTTGAAAAGACAATGTCGGTGATAATACCGATTCCGTCACCCAAAACTATTTTTTTAAACGTTCCGACGAGAATCCTCTGCATCCCCTCTACAACTCTTCCGTAATCGAAGGTATGCCGCACAAGAAACTGAGGCAGCATCTTTTTTGCCCTGTTTATCGGTCCGGCAAGTATCTGCGGGAAAAAACTCACATATACCGCAAAAATGAAGAAGCCGTTAAATCCTTTTTGACTTTCGATTTCACCGCGATAGATGTCAACAAGGTATCCTATTATCATTAGCGTGTAGTAGCTGATTCCCAAAGGGGCAGCCCAGCTCAATTTGACAAATCTCATTCCCAACGCTTCAACCAACGGTCTGATGGTTTCGCCAAAAAAATTATAATATTTAAAAATAACCAGAATCAGCAGGTTTGTTACTATTGAAGCGGCAATCAGAAACTTCTTCGTCTTTTGCTTTTCTGTCTTCTCGAGCAAAATAGCTGCGTAAAAGTTCAAGACTATCGTTGCGACAAGCACTATAAGATAGGAAGGTGTGGAAAATGCGTAAAACACAAAGCTCGACAGCAGTAAAAACGGGTTTTGAAACCTTTGGGGCAGGTTTAAATATATTGTGGAAGTTGCCAATAAAAAGACTACAAACGTAATTGAAATCAAAGCCATATAAACAGTTCCCGGGTTATTGCATTTAATTATTCACATTAATCATTAATATATTATAGACGATTGGTACATTCAGTCCGTCTGTCGATAGATTATATCATCAGCACATTTTGCCCGCAACAACACATCATAAATATTCGTTGTCGTTACACCACATATGGAAAACGGGGGAACACTCTATTCGACACATTAATCGCCTCTTTGCGATACGCCAATAAGCATAAAGCAGGGCAAACACAACCATCAATAATGTCCCGGAACCAGCTCCGCTTCAAAATGTTTCACTGTGTTTAGATAAATTATCATTTATTTTTTTCAAATAAAAAATCGGGACAACCCAAGTTGTCCCGATTTGCAGTTATGCTGTTTATTATTCGGCTTTCTTTGCGAGTTCCGCGTACTTTTCTTTTGCGTTTTTGCTCGCTATTTCGAAAAGTTCTTTCGCCTTTTCCGGGAATTTTCGAACAAGTGAAGTATATCTCACCTCGTTTTTAATGAAATCTTCATAGCTCTGACTCGGTTCTTTGCTGTCGAGCTGGAAGGGGTTTAGACCCTCGTCAGCTCTTCTCGGGTCATACCTGAAGTTGTGCCAATATCCCGATGCTACAGCTTTTTTAATGGTTTCTTGAGCATTTACCAATCCGCCCTTGATACCGTGATTTATGCATGGGGCATAGGCGATTATCAGAGACGGTCCGTTATAGCTTTCGGCTTCTCTCAAAGCTTTAATGGTTTGATTGTAGTCGGCACCCATTCCTATCTGCGCAACATACACATATCCGTAAGTCATTGCAATGGCTGCCAGATCCTTCTTCTTTATCTCCTTACCGGCAGCGGCAAATTGGGCAACGGCGCCTATCTGCGTGGCTTTACTCGATTGTCCGCCGGTGTTCGAATATACTTCGGTATCAAATACCATGATATTGATATCTTCTCCGGATGCGATGACATGGTCAAGTCCGCCAAATCCGATATCATACGCCCAGCCGTCACCACCGAACGCCCAGACGGATTTTTTAGACAGATAGTCGCGGAGTTTTAAAATTTCACGGGCTCTTTCGCAAGCTTCGCATTTGCAGACACGGCCGTTTTCCATCCATTCTTTCTCCCATTCCGTCCCTGTCAAATCGACGTCAAGACCGTCTTCGAGAGCTGCAATATATGCCTTTGTCGCTTTGCCGTTCTCATCGGAATTGTCAAAACTCTCGAGCCACGCACCTGCAGCATCGGCTAACGGAGCATAACAGTAATCCAGCTTCAACAATTCTTCAGTTTTGATTTTAAGTCTGTCTCTCAGCTTCTTCTGTGCCAGATGAATTCCCAATCCGAATTCCGCATTATCCTCAAAGAGGGAATTTGCCCAAGCAGGCCCCTTACCTTCGCTGTTGACGGTATAGGGGGTGCTCGGCGCGCTTCCTCCCCAAATGGACGAGCAGCCCGTCGCATTGGCAATATACATTCTGTCGCCGAACAACTGAGTGATCAGTTTCGCATAGGGTGTTTCGCCACAGCCGCCGCAGGCACCGGAAAACTCAAGCAGAGGCTTTTTGAACTGGCTTCCCTTGACGGTGCTCTCCGCAAACTTCGCCAGCACTTCGGGTTTAGTGTCAATCGTCTGTGAATATTCAAAGAATTCGCACTTATCTCTTTGAGTATCTATCGGCTTCATGATGAGCGCCTTTTCACCGCGTCTGCCCGGACATACGTTTGCGCAGCTTCCGCATCCGGTACAGTCAAGTACGGAAACGGTCATCGAGAATTTCAAGCCGGGCATTCCTACCATGTCAACTGCTATTGTTCCTTCAGGCGCTTTCTCAAGTTCTTCCTCAGTCAGCACCACAGGTCTTATGACCGCATGGGGGCAGACATATGAACAGAAGTTGCACTGAATGCAGTTCTCCGGTTGCCATTCAGGTACATTGACCGCTATTCCGCGTTTTTCGTATGCAGCAGATCCCTGGGGCATATGTCCGTCCTCTGCTCCGACAAAAGCGGATACCGGTAGTTTATTTCCTTGCTGACGTCCAACGGGATCAAGAATTTTTTCGACAAATTCCACCAGTTCAGGTCTGTCGCCTGTGTATTCTGCGCTATACTCTTCGCCGACCGCATTTTTCCAGCTCTCCGGAACATCAATTTTCACATATGCATCCGAACCGCTGTCTATGGCATTATAGTTCATCTGGACAACTTCATCGCCTTTGCTGCCATATGACCTAAGCGCCGCCTCCTTCATGCGCTTTATCGCATCCTCCCTATCAATTATATTGGCAAGGCTGAAGAATGCGGACTGGAGAACAGTATTATACCTTCCTCTGAGGCCGAGCTTTTTATCAATTTCGAATGCATTAATTGTATAAAGATTAATATTATTTTCGGCAATAAACTTCTTGTCTTTCGCCGGCAGATGCTCATCGAGTTCTTCCGGTTTCCACTGACAGTTTATCAGGAATGTGCCGCCCGGCTTCAAATCTTCGACTATGTCGAATTTACCGATATATGCCGGGTTATGGCATGCAACAAAGTCCGCCTGATTTATCAGGTATGTGGACTTTATCGGAGATTTTCCGAAACGAAGATGTGAAACGGTGACGCCGCCGGATTTTTTCGAGTCATAGTCAAAATATGCCTGGACATATAAATCCGTATTGTCTCCGATTATCTTGATTGAGTTTTTGTTAGCTCCGACCGTACCGTCTGAACCAAGTCCCCAGAACTTGCAGCTTGTAGTTCCTTTCGGGGTGGTGTCAATGACTTCTTTCGATTCGAGAGAAAGGTAAGTCACATCATCAGTGATGCCTATGGTGAATTTCGGCTTTCCGTCGTCCGAAGCCGCATTTTTATAGACAGCGACTATTTGTGCCGGTGTTGTGTCTTTTGAGCCAAGTCCATATCTTCCCGATGTCACCCTTGCACCCTCAAACTTTGTTCCCCTCAACGCATCTATAACATC
Organism: Oscillospiraceae bacterium; assembly: GCA_012520915.1. Lineage (GTDB taxonomy): Bacteria > Bacillota > Clostridia > Oscillospirales > Ruminococcaceae > WRIP01. Next base: position 41,130 of record JAAYNJ010000010.1, on the reverse strand, counting down.
GAGACAGAGAGGTTCACACGGAGCGCCGGGTTCTTTTGTTCTATCAAGAACAGCTATATTTTTTACCGTGTCGGGGAGGGCTTCAATTAATTTTTCGGATACAAACGGACGATAAAGTCTTACCTTTACCAACCCGACTTTTTCTCCCGATGCGTTTAGATAGTCGAGCGTTTCTTCAATAGTGTCGCATACCGAACCCATTGCAATTATAACTGTTTCCGCGTCGGGTGCGCCTATATAGTTGAACAATTTGTAGTCGGTGCCGATTTTTTCATTGACTTTTTCCATATAGCTTTCAACTATTGCGGGAAGTTCGTCATAGAATTTATTGCCCGCCTCTCTTGCCTGGAAGAAAATATCGGGATTCTGCGCCGTACCTTTCAGAACAGGTCTTTCCGGTGTCAAAGCTCTGGCTCTGAAATTATCTATCGCATCCCAATCCACCATTTCCGCCAGATCCTCATAATCCCATACGGCGATTTTTTGAAGTTCGTGAGATGTCCTGAATCCGTCGAAGAAGTTCAGGAAAGGCACACAACCCTTTATCGTCGCAAGATGAGAAACCGCACTCAAGTCCATGACTTCCTGGACATTTCCGGACGCCATCATGGCAAAACCGGTTTGTCTGCAGGCCATTACGTCGGAATGATCTCCGAATATGGAAAGGGCGTGTGAAGCTACTGCACGTGCCGAAACATTTATCACGCAGGGTAAAAATTCACCGGCAATTTTGTACATGTTGGGAATCATAAGCAACAATCCCTGGGATGCAGTATATGTGGTTGTCAAAGCACCCGCGGCCAGTGAGCCGTGCACTGCTCCCGCCGCACCTGCTTCGGATTGCATCTCAACCACCTTTACGGTATCTCCAAATATATTTTTGAGACCGTTTGCCGACCACTCATCCACCACTTCCGCCATTACGGATGATGGGGTAATCGGGTAGATAGCCGCAACTTCGGTGAAAGCGTACGACACATGAGAAGCTGCTGTGTTGCCATCCATTGTTTTCATTTTTCTTGCCATCAGATGACCTCCAGATTTGTTTTTAATCGCAAAAAGAGCTCGGTTCAATTAGGCGTTTGTAACCAGAAGCTCACTCTTTTAACATCGTTTACAGTTTAACACTTTTTGTTCATCATTGTAAAGGAAAACGTCAAGCGAAGGCAATTTCTTTTATATGATTATCGGCAAAAACGATTCTGCCATTCAAAATTCGTTTGAAGGACTTCATATCAATATGGCTATTTACAAAAAGAGCTTCCTTGACTAAAAATGCTATTTGCAATATGATTTTAGAATAGGTTGTTATTTAATCGTTTAAAAAGGAGAAGTTAACAATATGGAATTAAAAGGGTCTAAAACGGAAGCCAATCTGCTCGCCGCTTTCTCAGGGGAATCTGAGGCACGCAATAAGTACACATATTATGCAAGCAAGGCAAAAAAAGAAGGTTATGTTCAAATCTCCAACATTTTTACCGAAACCGCAGCTAATGAAAAGGAACATGCGGAAATCTGGTTTAAGCTTGCGCACGGAATCGGAACAACCGCGGAAAACTTAAAAGATGCCGCTGCCGGTGAAAATTATGAGTGGACCGAAATGTATGCCGGTTTTGCAGCAACCGCAAGGGAAGAAGGTTTTGAAAAAATCGCCGAACTCTTCGAGGGTGTAGCGGCGGTTGAAAAAGAACACGAAGAGCGCTATCTCGCTCTACTGAAAAACCTCGAGGACGGCACCGTGTTTGAAAAAGACGATGTCGTATATTGGAAATGTATTAACTGCGGTCATATACACATAGCAAAAAACGCCCCGAGCATCTGTCCGGTATGTTCACATGACAGATCATACTTTGAACTCCAGGCTAAAAACTATTAATTTAAAGTTGACTTAACTCAAATAACATAAAAACCTGCAGCCCCCACATTCTGATGTGGGGGCTGCCATATGGAAAAACAGCTTTTAAAAAATCCTCGAAAAAGAATGAAACCGTTTTCAGGTGTTTTTATTACTGTAAATCCGCTCAAATATTAAAGCCAAAACCGGTAAATCCGTAAAGAGCAAGAGCAACTGCACCTAAATAAATCAAAGTTATAGGAATACCTCTAAAGGCAATGGGAATATCGTTGCTTTTTTGTTTTTTATAACCTTCTTTTACGAGAATAACAGCAAACAGAAAGCCGAGTCCGCTTCCGATATTGAATATCACCATCTCTGCCAAGTTAAATTTTGATGTGGTGCTAATAAGTACGGCTCCCAATACCATATTGTTAAATGTAGCAAGCGGCAGAGTACTTATTGTCTTCTTTGCACGCTTTCTCGGTATAAGTTTAATCGAAAAGATAAATACCGTTAAAAAGGCAAGAGACATGCAAACTATCAATATAAGAGTTCTGATATATAGAACTGTTTGTTCGGGAATGACAAGCCATCTCATAACAAAATAGTACATAATCCCGCTTAAAACCGTGGTTGAAATCATCAGTCCGGTAAACACTGCGGTATCAACGGGGCTTTCAACCAATAACAACAGCCTGCTTATCCCCACACCTTTGGAGAACACCGCACTTTCAACGGTCATCGCCGCAATCGCAAGCAAAATAAATCTGGCAATAAGAGATAAAACGTTTTCAAGCATCTTTCCTCTGCCTCCTTTCGCCGATAATCACCCGCTTCATTGCAAAAATCAAGGATTGGAAAACCGCTAAAAGTATTCCGGTAATTATAAACCCTCCGGCCGTCGTATTGGCAACCGGAAGTATGGTAAAGTTAAAAAGCTTATACCCGAGAATTGAACCTAATCCGAGAATCTCCCTTACGAAACCGACAAAATAAACAACCAATGAGTATCCTAACGACAATTTAATTGCACTTATAAATATTTTTGTCTTTTTTTCATCTTCTTTTATTTCGGACGATGAAAGAATCAGTGTATCAACTGCCAGCATCGGAAGATATATCCCTAATTTAAAGGTTTCCTCGCCAAATACCCGCGAAGCCAAAACCAAAACGGGAATAAGCACAGCTCCCGAAAGCAGAGCGGAAAACATGATTTTAAGCCTGGATGGTATAAAAGTGATAAAAAGGCTTGCCAGTATTCTGGTAATAAGCAGCAAAGGTATAAAAACCGACATCAATATTAAAGACTTTTGGAGAGTATTTGCAACAGCAACAATCGGTGTCAGCGCTAAACCGTGGACCGCAATGGGGTTGTTGAAAAAAATCAGATCACGTTCAAATCTTTCCTCAGCAGAAATTGTGAGTTTGGAGCGTCTTTTCGGTTTACTCATTAACTACCTCCAACCCGATTTTTCTGTTAAAATACCCGTCAATGATTGATACTAACGGATTTGAAAGCAACACGGCAAAGCAAACTCCCGTCTGAAAAGCGCCGTACCTGTTAAACAGCATTGTTAATATTCCCACCATAATCCCGTAAACTACCTTTCCCTTGTGGCTTTTGGGGGATGTTATCGGTTCGGATACGATAAATATTCCGCTGAACATGACCGATCCCGAAATAATTTCTAACAGTATGCGCTTCAATCCCCCTATGCTTATCCTCGGAAACATTATTGAGACAGCCAATATTGTAAGGAAAAAGGTAACAGTCACCCTTTTCGATACAGCTCTCATCATTACAAGGAAAAGCAGTATGCCTATAAGGAGGACAAAGAATGTGGTGCCCATAGGTCCGGGAAAATCCCCCAGGATTAGATTTATCTCATCAATTATCGGAACTCCCCCATTCTTAAGGGTAAAGGCGGGTGAATCGTAAAGTATATTATCGACCTTGCCGAACAGCTTAAGACTTGAAAAGGGAATCGGGTATTTTATCATCTCTTCCGGCCAACATACGCCGACAAGCGCAAGGCCGAATGCAGACGGATGAAATGTCATGGCGCTCCTGCCCCCGAAGACATTTTTAATAAACAGCGTCGCAGCAACTCCGGTTACTACAATCCAATATCTTGTTGTAGCGGATAGAAGCAATGTAAACGTAACCGAATAATATATACTCGATAAAACGCTCATTGAGAACTGTTTTCCGGTTATCAATGAGTTCAAAAAGTCGCCGACAATCGCCATCACAACTGCTATTAAGACGATAAAAAGCGGTCTTAAGCCGTAGAGATAAACCGACATTCCCACCAAAGGCAACATCGAAACTAAAAAAAGTTTATGCGTCCTCAAAGCCTTGTTGAAGAATTCATTCTCCTGAGTCATTTAAATCTCCAAAGCGAAATGATTATATTTACAGGTCGGTTTCTGCCGACCTCAACTTGTTTATAGGAATCTTTCTATCTTCATATTTAAAAACATAGGAGCCTGCCACAAGAACATTTGCTCCCTCTTTTACGACAAGTTTCGCCGTATTTTCGTCTATACCGCCATCGACCTGAATAAGAAAGTCCTTCATTCCCAAACTATCTGCATGTTTTCTTATCGCCGAGATTTTAGGCAGCATATCCCCCATGAAACTCTGACCGCCAAATCCGGGTTCCACAGTCATTATCAATACCATATCAATCATTTCAACAAACGGGATTAGATGTTTTATATCGGTACCGGGTTTCAAGGTCATGCCCACTTTTAGTCCCCTGGACTTTATTTCTTCTATGGTCATATACGGGTCGGATTCCGACTCTATATGGAAGGTGATCATATCGGCTCCGGCTTTTGCAAAACTGTCCACATAGAAAAGCGGATCGGTTATCATCAGATGCACATCGTAGAAAGCATCTATTTTTTTTGAAAGAGACTCCAGAATCGGTACTCCGAAACTGATGTTGGGCACCAGGTGACCGTCCATTACATCAAAATGTATCCAGTCGGCTCCGCACTTCAGTACATCTTCACAGTCTTTTCCCAAATCATAAAAATCACTAGATAATATTGACGGTGCAATAATTAACATTTTATCCCTCCGATAGAATCATCCGTTTTTTCTTCTACAACAATATAAATTACGTTAAATCAATTACAACTTAATATAAAACCGGATTAATTTATTATGTTTATTAAAACTCGCCGAAAACATTAAATGCATAACGCTTTTCTTTCTCTTCGGACATTATATATCATTTATTTTACACAAAACAGTATTAATCATCTAATGCGAGCTTTTAGGGTCTTTTCCCGTTTACCCTGCCATTGTTCCTTTTGTCAATATTTCCTCTGCGGTCAGTCAAATTCCTGGACTTTAAGGAAACTGTAAATTTAACGATATTGTTTCTATCACAGGTCAGTGAAATATCACCGTGCATCATTGTAACCAGTGTTTTTACAATATACAATCCCAGACCGGTTCCGCTTTTGTCTATGCTTCTTGACTTATCGCCTTTATAAAACCTTTCAAATAAATGCGGGATATCCTCTGAAGGTATTCCCAAACTGCTGTTGCAAACACAAATCCGTGTGTATTCGGCAGCTCTTTTCACTGTTATCGAGATAAATCCGTCCCTCGGAGTGAATTTGATAGCATTGTCTATCAGGTTGTAAATTATGAGATGTAGCAAGTCGGGATCGCACAGTACAGGCATTCGCTCAATTTGCAAATCTTTCAGTACAATCCCGCCGGCATTAATCCTCTGCTCCATAGACCACAATATTTCGAGGATAACATCCCAGGAATTTACGGATATAAAGTTGATGTCCTTTTTTTTCGCTTCCATGCTTGTAATCGCCAATAGGGAGGACGTCAAGCGAGACAGTCTCTTAATTTCATCAGACACAACTTTGAGGTATTCATTTTGCTGTTTTTCCGATATCGTTCCATCCAGAATACCGTCTACATATCCGCCAATCGAAGTCATAGGAGTCCTGAGTTCATGCGAGACATTTGCCACAAAGCTTCTTCTTGATAATTCCAACTCCGAAAATGTTTCCGCCATACGGTTGAACACCGTGGCGAGATGACCTATCTCATCATCTCCGGATTCACTAACCCTTACATCAAGATCTCCGTGTCCAAATCTTTCCGCGGCGTCGGTAATTTCCTCTATCGGCTTTGTCAACATTTTCGTTGAGTAAAATATAATTATTGATGAACAAATCATAGTAATTATCAGCGCCGCAGCAAATGTTCCAATTGAGCTCAAAAGGTAGTCGGCGCGTTCCGCAAGCGGGGTGGATACAAGAATGTAACCTATTATCTCTCCTTCCACCTCAAAATTTGTTCCATAAGTATATTTCCCGTTATCCCTGAAAACCCCACCCAACTCTCCAACTTCGAAAGCCGATCCGGATTCGGCAACTTTTTCTATAAACGCTTTCGGAAGCATCATTGTCCTGTGGTTACAATCCGGTTCAGAGCAGGCTACAATTTTACCCTCAGTATCTGCAAAGATAACCGAGGGTCCCATACCGGCCTCAATGAGGGAAAGCTCTTTTTCCAGAGCCCTCACGGAGACATATCGCATATTTCTATAGTAGTTCTCGGCAGTTATTTCCTGAGCTTTTTCCGCGGTCGTCATCAAAGCCGCGGTATTTCTCTTCCCAAACTGGCGATAGGATAAAAATATCAAAATGGCACCCAAAAAAAGCGTGCACAATGCTAATGTCAACGAATAAATGGTAAAATATTTTCCGAAAAGGCTTCCTTTTTTGCCCAATTGATGTTCTCCGCTTTTCTCAACAAAAACAGCTGAAGCCGATATTTGAGAGCCTCAGCTTTATTGAACTAATTTACTTCGAATTTGTATCCGACCCCCCAAACGGTTTTAAGAGACCATTCGTCTGACACACCTTCAAGTTTTTCTCTCAATCTCTTTATATGGACATCTATCGTTCTGCTGTCTCCGTAGTAATCAAAGCCCCAAACTTCATCCAGAAGCTGGTCTCTTGTAAACACTCTGTTCGGGTTCTTTGCAAGATGATAAAGAAGTTCGAGTTCTTTAGGGGGGGTATCGATTACCATCCCGTCAACCTTGAGTTTATAATCTACAATATTAACCAAAAGTTTGTCGTAAACAACCTCGCCTTCATCCAACTTGCCCGAACGTCTGAGGACAGCTCTTATGCGTGCAAGCACTTCTTTCATATCAAACGGTTTTACGATATAATCATCTGCGCCAAGCTCAAGACCCATTACTTTATCAAAAGTCTGGCCTTTTGCAGTCAGCATAATTATCGGCACTTCACTGCGTTCTCTTATGCGTCTGCAAACCTCCCACCCATCTATCAGCGGAAGCATAATATCCAAAAGAATCAAATCCGGGTCCTCGGTCCTGTGTTTTTCTATTGCATCTTCGCCGTCAAGAGAAATAATCACCTCATAACCTTCTTTTTCCAGGTACAGTCTAAGCAATTCACATATATTTTTTTCATCATCAACAACAAGAATTTTTTTAGTCTTCATTGACTGTTCCCCCTCAATACAGTAGGCTAAATAACCGGATAAGCTAATAAAGCACTACACATAGCCGGAAACCGCAAATGTCAATAATTTTGTTAATGACATCGCCGGCACGCCATAAGATTGCATCAATCTATAACTTACCCTTATATTATATAATTTTATCTATTAAATGACAAAAGAGAGATATTTATGAAGATAGGAATAATAGGACTTCCAAATGTCGGCAAGAGCACCATTTTTAACGCTTTAGCCGGCCAGCATATTTCAGCAGAAAATTATCCGTTCTGCACAATCGAGCCCAACTTAGGCGTCGTTAACGTACCGGACTACAGGCTGGATTATTTATTTGAAATGTATCGTCCGAAAAAATACACCCCCGCATCCGTCGAATTCGTCGATGTCGCAGGCCTCGTAAGGGGAGCTTCAAAAGGAGAGGGGTTGGGAAACAAATTTCTTTCGAATATTCGAGAGGTTGATGCGTTGCTTCATGTTGTCAGGTGTTTTGAGCAAGACGACATAGTATCGGTGGAGGGCACCGTTGATCCGTTGAGAGATATTGAAATTATCGAACTTGAGTTGATATTTTCAGATATGGATATAATACAGAGAAGGATCGAAAAGCAGGAAAAACTTGTCAAAGGCGACCCCGGAGCAAGCAAAGACCTTCTCCTTTTAAACAGGCTCAAAGATTGGCTGTCCTCCGGAAGGAATGTTAGGGAAATCGAGTTGAATAAAGAAGATAAAGTCTTTGTATCCCAATTGCCTCTTTTATCAAATAAACCTGTAATTTACGCAGCCAATTTTTCAATTGACGATTATTTCGACGGAAATCCGGAGGATAATGAATACTATAAAAAAATTAAAAATCTGGCAGAAAAAAGCGCATCAACAGTCCTGATTATCTCCGCAAAGGGCGAAGAAGAACTGTCAGATATGGATATTGAAGACAGAAAGATGTTTATGTCGGAGTTGAATTTCGATGAAATCGGATTGAATAGACTGATAAGAGAAAGCTATCGTATTCTCGGTCTGATATCATTTATGACCGTCGGAAAAGATGAGGTGAAAGCATGGACCGTAAAAGACGGCACAATTGCACAAAAAGCCGCAGGGAAAATTCATTCGGATATTGAAAGAGGTTTTATTCGCGCAGAGGTCATTTCTTTTGACAACCTGAAAGCCTGTAACAGCATGCAAAATGCAAAAGAGCGCGGGCTTGTAAAAAGCGAGGGCAAGGATTACGTTATCAAGGACGGAGATATAATTCTGTTCAGATTTAATGTATGATATTAGCGGTTTGTGAAAATTCCGTATTAGTATAATTGTTGAGGTGGTATATGAGAATAGGTATAGTCTGCGCAATGGAGGACGAAATCTCTCTGTTGAGGCAGTATCTTGGCAAGGAAGAACAAAAGATTAATAGCGGAATCAGCATATCGGAATATATTTACGAAGGGCATTCCGTATTTCTTGCTGTTAGCGGCATAGGTAAAGTTTTTGCATCAATTGCCGCATCCGTTCTTCTTTCTACATACAAATGCGATTTAATACTAAACACCGGGCTTGCAGGCAGCTGTGACAGCGACCTTATGCCCGGTGATGCCGTTTTGGTCAATAAAGTTTTCTTTCACGACTTCGACGAAAGAGTTTATGATGATGTGAATAAAGGATTTGATTCAGATATCGATCTTTTAAAACTGTCTTCGGACGCAGTTTTACAACTTGGAATCAAGCATAAAACAGGGGTTTGCGCTACCGGTGATGTGTTTGTGGACGACAGTATTAAAAAAGACGCAATAATAGCAAAAACCGGATGTAAATGCATAGAAATGGAACTTGCCGCCATAGCACAGGCCTGTAAAGCATTTTCGATACCTTTCACATCACTGAAGGTTATCTCGGACCATGCCGACGAAAATGCGGAAGATGATTTTGACGTCGGTATTGATAGATTTACTAAAATATCCGCAGACTACGCAATGAAAATGATAGAACTGTTGGTTTCAGACTGACAAACCAACTTTATCGGTAATCGGGTTTATATTATATGAATTCGGGTCTCACTTTGTCATCATAAGTGAGACCCAATCATTTTCCATCTCCGTAGAAATCAGAATAAATCCCGATTCCACAAACGTATCGATAACATCCTTGCATCTGCTTTCGATTATTCCGCCGACAATTAGATAACCTTTGTCGGAAAGCTTTGAAAAAATATTATCCGCTGAAGATATCAACACATCAGAAACAATATTGGCACATATGACGTCAAATTCCCCGGGTATGGTATTTGAAAATCCCCCATCCGTGATATCTGCCACACGTGTTAAAAAATTGTCTGAAAATCCGTTCTCCATTGCGTTCGATTTTGCAATCTCCACAACATAGCTGTCTATGTCGACAGCCATAACCTCTTTTGCTCCGAGTTTCAATGCGGAAATTCCGAGTATCCCGCTCCCTGTCCCGATATCAAGGACTCTTTGGCCTGTGTCGGTGATTCTTTCCAGCATTTTAAGACACAGTCTCGTCGTTTCATGTTCCCCCGTACCGAACGACATCCCGGGATCCAGAGTAACTATATATTCTCCTTCTTTAGCTTCGTATTTAATCCAGGACGGTCTTATTATCAGTCTTTTTCCAATCCTCTGAAGTTTATAGTATTTTTTCCAACTGTTTTCCCAATCGGATTCTTTTAAAGTATCCGATACCAGTGTATACGGTATTGAGCTGTTATGAAACATCTTAGAGATGTAGTCCTTTATTGCTTCTGCATTTTCATCCTTTGAAAGATAAATATGAATTATTGAAAAACTCTTATCCATCTTTAACAGCTTTTCGGAAATGTAGTCATATCTTCCCAATTTGGGAAGCATTTCCAAAAGGTCTGAATAATCCTCAATATAAAGACCGCCGGAGACGGCGGTCATAATTGACGATGCTGTTTCCAGATGTTTTGCGGGAACTTTGACGGCAATATCAATCCATTCCATTTTACTTCTCCCCGCCGTACATCTTATTGACTTTGTCTTCGAAAACCCTTCGCTTTTCATAATTTCTTTCAGTCGACAGCAACTTTTCTACATCTTCAATTTCTTTTTTCTGCTCTCTGCTCAGTTTTTTCGGAATTTCGACCTCCACCATTACATAGAGATCTCCTTTTCCGCGTCCGTTTATATTTTTAATTCCTTTGCCCTTAAGCCTAAAGGTGCTTCCGGATTGCGTTCCCGCAGGAATATTAAGTTCCACTTTACCATCCATCGAGGGCACGACAATAGAAGAACCGAGTGCAGCCTGCGAAAAACTTATCGGTGCAGTCAAGTATACATCATACCGTTCTCTCTCAAAAAGCGTATCCGGTCTCACATTTATTATGGCAATCACATCACCGGAGGGACCTCCGTTCAGTCCGGAATCCCCTTTTCCTTTAATTGAGAGGCTTTGTCCGTCATCTATCCCTGCAGGTATTGAAACCTCAATCCTTCTGCGTTGCTTCACTCTTCCCTGTCCCGAACACTTCTCACACGGATTGTCTATTATTTTTCCTTTTCCTACACACTTCGTACACGGTCTTGTACTCTGTACCGTTCCGAACATCATCGGCTGTTGAACCGTTACATATCCGCTGCCTCTGCAGTCGGGACATGTTCTGGGTGTGGATCCGGGCGAAGCGCCGCTTCCCCCGCAATCGGGACATGTTTCATTAGGTGTGATGTTGATAGTTTTCTTTGTTCCGTGAACCGCTTCCATAAAACTCAACGGTATACTCACATGTATATCGTTTCCCTTTCTGGGGGAGTTGGCTCCCGATCTCGTCGAGTAGCCCGCTTGTCTTCCAAATCCGCCGAACCCGCCGAATATTGACCCGAAAAGATCTCCGAGGTCCATGTCAAAACCGCCCGCGTATGCGTGACCGGCTCCATAGGAAGGATCTACTCCCGCGTGTCCGAACTGGTCATATTTAGCTCTTTTCTCTTTATCGGAAAGAACTTCATAGGCCTCGCCGACTTCCTTAAACTTTTCCTCGGCGGTTTTGTCATCAGGGTTCAAGTCAGGATGATAAGCCTTTGCTTTTTTTCGATATTGTGACTTTATTTCGTCATCGGTTGCATTTCTGTTTACACCGAGGACTTCATAATAATCTCTCTTACCGGCCATTTTTACTCCAAACCATATTATTTAACGGACATCGTATAAAATACGACAAATTCCATTAATTTTCAACTTTTACATTTCACTTTATACAGGGGAGGGTAGCACCCTCCCCTTTAAATTTATTCCACTTCGGTAAAATCCGCATCTACAACTCCGTCATCAGACTCCGGTCCGATATCATTATTGTCATCCGATGCGGCTTCAGCCTGTGCCCTCTCGTACAATTTGGAACTGACTTCGTACATCTTATTTTCCAGTTCCTCTCTCTTGCTCTTGATGTTGTCAAAGTTGTTTTCCGCTATTGCGGCTCTAACCTCCGCAACTTTTTCGGTAAGCTGTTCTTTATCTTCGTCAGAAAGCTTGTCATCAAGATCTTTTACCATCTTTTCCGCCTGATAAGCAACCGAGTCCGCGGCATTTTTATTTTCCACTTCCTCGCGGGCTTTTTTGTCGCTTTCCGCAAATTGCTCCGCTTCTCTTATAGCTTTATCGATGTCCTCTTTTGACATGTTTGAGGAAGCGGTTATTGTGATGTTCTGCTGCTTTCCGGTCCCCAGATCTTTTGCCGATACATGTACTATTCCGTTTGCATCTATGTCAAACTCCACCTCAATCTGGGGAATTCCCCTGGGTGCGGAAGCAATTCCGTCAAGTTTGAACATTCCCAGAGTCTTATTATCCCTGGCAAAATCTCTTTCACCCTGCAGCACATGTACCTCTACCGATGTCTGTCCATCTGCGGCAGTACTGAAAATCTGGCTCTTTTTAGTCGGTATCGTTGTGTTTCTTTCAATAACCCTGGTATTTATACCGCCCTCCGTTTCAATTCCAAGGGACAGCGGGGTAACGTCGAGAAGCAACAGACCTTTGACGTCTCCACCTAAAACTCCGCCTTGGATCGCCGCTCCCATAGCGACACATTCATCGGGATTTATACCCTTAAAGGGCTCTTTTCCTATATAATTCTTAACCGCATCCTGAACTGCAGGAATCCTCGTAGAACCGCCCACCAAAAGCACCTTATCCAGATCGGACGGATTCATCTCCGCATCCTTCATCGCCTGTTTCAACGGTCCCATTGTCTTTTCCACAAGGTCGGCGGTAAGCTCATCAAATTTTGCTCTTGTGAGACTCATGTCAAGGTGTTTTGGCCCCGTTGCATCCGCTGTGATAAACGGCAGATTTATAGCTGTCGTCGCCATACTCGAAAGCTCGATTTTAGCTTTTTCAGCAGCCTCTTTGAGCCGCTGTATCGCTATTTTATCGTTTCTCAGATCGATTCCGGACTCTTTCTTAAACTCCTCGGAAATGTAATCTATAATTCTGTCATCGAAATCATCGCCGCCGAGTTTATTGTTTCCCGCAGTTGCTATCACCTCTTGGACCCCATCTCCCATTTCGATAATCGAAACGTCAAATGTGCCTCCGCCAAGGTCATAAACCAGTATTTTTTGGTCATTTTCCTTGTCGATTCCGTACGCCAGCGCAGCAGCTGTCGGCTCGTTTATTATTCTTTTGACCTCCAGCCCCGCAATAACTCCGGCGTCTTTTGTTGCTTGTCTTTGCGCGTCATTAAAGTATGCAGGCACCGTGATGACGGCTTCGGAAATCTTTTCGCCAAGATATGCTTCGGCATCCGTTTTCAATTTTTGAATAATCATTGCGGATATTTCCTGGGGGGTATAAGATTTCCCATCAATTTCAATCTTTTTGTTTGAACCCATATCTCTCTTTATTGAGCTTATGGTTCTGTCGGGATTTGTTATAGCCTGACGTTTTGCAACTTGTCCGACCATTCTCTCTCCGGACTTTGAAAATGCCACCACCGACGGTGTCGTTCTCGAGCCCTCTGCGCTTGGAATGATGACTGCCTCTCCGCCTTCTATCACCGAAACAACAGAGTTTGTTGTACCAAGATCTATTCCTATTATTTTAGCCATAATATATTTTCCTTTCAGTTTTTTATAAATTAATTTATTGTCTGTTTTTTATGTCAATTGCACACACATACGGCTGCGGGTCTTATCACCCTATCTCCTATCGTGTAGCCTTTTTGCATCACTCTCAAAACAGTGCCGCTCTCCTGTTCGCCGTTTTCTTCCACGGAAACGGCACAACAGGTGTTCGGGTCAAAGTCCTTTCCAAGGACATCCATTTCTTCAACATCCAAAGAAGCTAATGTATCTTTAAAAAGTGAAATTATCAGTTCCACTCCCTTTTTGTATTCCGCATCCGAACTTTCGGCCGCTGCCGCTATCTCAAGAGTATCCAGTACCGGGAGCAGTCTCTCAACGACAAATATCTTTCCGTTTGAAAAAGATTCGCTTTTTTCTTTTTCGCTGCGTTTTCGATAATTATCGTATTCCGCCGCTATCCGAAGAAGCTTTTCGTTCAGCAGGTCCAATTCGGAATCTTTAATTTCAGTTACCGTTTTTTTCTTTCTTTTTGTTTTTTTGGAAGGCTCCTCCGATATGTCGGCGGTTTCTAAAGCTTTCTCTTTTTTTTCTTCCAAATCCTCCGGACTTTCACTGTTTATTTTCTTTTCATCCAGTTGTTTTTCCTTCATTTTATCTCCTTTTAGGATCTATTTTACCCGCTCAGATTTTTGCTCAAAAATTTACAAAAATACTTTAACCGCGGAATAATATATGCATACTTCATTCTAATCGGTCCGGCAATTCCAATTCCGCCCTTAAGTCCACGCGCAAAGTACGGGCCTGTTATGAGTCCGAAATTGTCAATATAATTAAGCTTTTCTCCGCCCATGTAAACCGTTATTTGGTTTTCGCGTCTCGACATGAGCGGTATCAGCGAATCGCTGTCCGAAAGAAACTCCAATACTTCTCCAATCTCATCTTCTATGTCTTTATACTTTATTAGGTTGTGTACCCCGTCTAAATACACTCTGACATCGGATATTTGACCCAACAGGGCGATTGCCGCGGATATTATCGGAACAAACCTCTCGCTGTCCTCTCCCAGTTCTCTCCTGACCGTCTCATAGAAATTTGAACCGATGTCAAGATAAGATTTAAAAACAAGATGTGTGTTCAGCAAATTTTCAATGGTTGCCGCATCATGTTCAGCCGAATATCTCTCGGATACCCTGCACACACGGCTTGAAACCGAACCGGTATTTGTAACACCTATAACCGCTATATTATATTTACCGACACGAATAGTTCTAAAATGAACTATCTGGGGATTTGCATTTTTCGGAGTCATTACCACCGTAGCCAAACCGAACATATCAGACAATATTTTTGCAGACATCTCGGCCGCCTTATCGGGATCGGAGTCCAACGACTCTATATCTTCCCTGATTTTACGTTCTTCTTCTTGCGTAATCGCATATTCCTGCAAAAGGTTGTCGAGATAATATCTCATTCCCATGGCAGTCGGTGTTCTTCCTGCCGAAGTATGCGGTTGAGTCAACAGACCCAGGGCAGTGAGTTCCGCCATCTCATTTCGGATTGTAGCTGAGGACACCGATATCTCGCTCAAAAACCGATTGAGAATTTTTGAACCGACAGGATCGCCTGAGTCGCTATACAGCGACACTACAGTCTTGAGTATGATGCGTTTTCTTTCACTGATATCCATTTATACTTCCTTGTGCTCTTTTAGCACTCTTCTCTATAGAGTGCTAACTGATATAATCATACTATGTTTTAAATATTTGTCAATACCTTTTGAACGGTCTTATTGAAATACCTTATTTATTAATAAGGTATAAGTGTGCAATTTCATATATAATGAACATGCAGTTCTTCCGTTTATATCCGTTCCGTTCTTATTTGGAGGTCAAATGGCCGGCATTTATATCCATGTACCTTTTTGTGTATCCAAGTGCTATTACTGCGACTTTTATTCTGTAAAAAGCGGCTCAAATGAAATAAGCTCGTATATTTCAGCTCTTTCGAATCAGATTAAATCCATGGTCTCGGGAAATATAGATTCAATATTTTTCGGGGGAGGAACTCCTTCGGTTTTGAGTCCAGCGCAAATAGGACGGGTAATCGAATTAATCTCCGATGTCGGGAGGATATCCGAAGATGCGGAAATAACATTGGAATGCAACCCGGAAGATGCAAATCTCAACTATCTGACAGAATTAAAATATATCGGAATAAATCGAATATCTCTGGGCATTCAGAGTTTATCCGACCGTGTGCTGAAGACCATAGGCAGAAGACATGACTCTCTGACATCCGAAACCGCCGTTGCAAACGCAATAAAAGCCGGATTTGATAATATAAGCGCCGATTTGATTTTATGTTTACCCGGCGAAAGCTCATCCGACGTAAACAAAAATATAGAAAAACTGGTTAAAATGGACTTGCCTCATTTTTCAACATATATGCTGAGCATTCCTGAAGGCAGTATTTTTTTTAATGATATTCCGCGCGGTTTATCCGATGATGACAAACAAGCGGAAATCTATTTGGAAACATCAAAAAAACTCCGGTCTCTATCGTATGAACATTACGAGATATCGAACTTCTCAAAACCCGGATTTCACTGTCGCCACAACTTAAAGTATTGGAAATGTCAGGACTATATCGGCTTAGGTCCCGCGGCGCACTCATCAATTTCAGGATTGCGCTACAGCTTTCCAAAAAGCATAAAATTGTTTGAAGAGACTTATAAGCATTCCATGCCTTTTGAAATTGCCCTGTCAACCCTCACCCCGGAAGGAAGGGTCGATTCTACCGATTATATAATTATGGGGTTGAGATTGTCGGAGGGAATCAGTCTGTCAAGTCTGTATCAGCTTTTCGGACACACTCTCTCAGCCGAAAAACTATATCTGTTAAAAGAATATAAAGACATGGGGTTAGTAAATTATGACGGGGATTATCTGTCATTGACCCTGGAAGGTTTTCTGCTGTCAAACCGAATAATATCATCGATAATATAATTTGAGACATTAAAAACAGCCTGTTTTTCAGGCTGCTTTTTGTTTTAAAATTAAATATCGCATTACCTGTCGTTTTCACGCATCGATGTTGTAAATCGGCTTAATATCCGCACGCCTCCTGTGAACAATAAAAAATACGGCTATGAGGTTTATGCCGAATGCAAGGGCTATGACCGCTCTCATAGGCATGAATTCCGCCAGCGTTCCGGCTATAAGATTTCCCAAAATCATACCGATATTGTTGGTCATGAGGAAAACTCCGTTAAACCTCGCTCGTTTATCGTCGGAGACATATTTTTGCGTGCCGGTAATTCTGATGTTGTATGATGTAACCCCCAGGGCACCGGTCATAAAGTTAAGAATCATTATAACTGCGACCGGCAAAAAAAGGATAACTCCTTCAACTATACATATCGTGAGATAGACCAGGACAGCTATCAGGTATTTCTTTTCGGCAGGATATCTGGTGCGATACTGCACAATCCCCCCTACCACCCTTCCGGTAACGGCAAATGCCATGACAGCTATAAAAGTGTATTCACCTTTGCTGAATATAAAACTCTCAAACGGAAATTTCAAAAAATCATTGTACCGTCTGAAAAACGGCAACATCAAAGATGACATGGACGAAGAAGCAAACATTGTTATTCCGAAATAAAATGTTATCGCCGAGAGCCCTTTTTCTCCTTTAATGTAGTCTATACCTTCTTTAAGGTCGGAAAGATAGGGTTTTATTCCCTTTAACTTTCTGTCGTATCTGATGTGTTTTTCATCGACTTTAATCATCGTTTCAAATATTGCCGCAATATAAAACGACAAAGCATTTATTAAAAAAAGCGGGGCTATGCCCACGGTGTTGTATAGTATTGCCGAAAAAAGCGACATGACCTGCGTCAGCGGCATGATAATACTTGTTATCGAGTTTGCTTTCGAGAGATTTTCATCACTCACGAGGTTGGGATAAAGGCTTTCATACGCCACCGTATAACTGCTGTCTATCGAACCTAAAGCAAGTGTAAAAAATATCAGAACAGAATAGCTGAACCATTCTTTCCACATCAAGAACGACAGCATTGCATATAGCGTCCCGCTGATAAAATCGAGAACATAAATAGTTTTTCTTCTGGAGAATTTATCCAACAGGGGCCCTGCAACTATCGGCATCATAAACTTGGGAATATTGTATATGACCATGGAAAGCGCAAACATAAATGTGCTTCCCGTGTAGTCCAATATCAGAAGTCCTATGGCAAACCCCGAAAGGGCGTTTCCAAGCATTGAGACTACCGTACCCAACGTTAGGATAGTGAAGTTTTTAGTCCAGAGTTTTGTGCTGTTTTTATTTTCCAACATATCTAAAATAACGAAATACTAATCATCGAGTTTGAGCACCGCGGTAAATGCCTCACTGGGAATCTCCACCTTGCCGAAAGATCTCATCCTCTTTTTTCCTTCTTTCTGCTTTTCCAGCAGTTTTTTCTTTCGGGTAATATCCCCTCCATAGCACTTTGCGAGAACATCTTTTCTTAAAGCTCTAACCGTTTCTCTCGCAATGATTTTTCCTCCGATTGCCGCTTGTATCGGGACTTCAAACATCTGTCTCGGAATGTGTTCTTTAAGTCGTTCAGCTATTTTTCTTCCCCTCTTGTATGCGTTGTCGGCAAAAACGATCATCGAAAGCGCATCAACCATCTCTCCGTTAAGCAGAATATCAAGTCTTACGAGCTTGCTCGGTTTAAAGCCGATCATTTCGTAATCATAACTCGCATACCCGCGGCTCCTGCTTTTTAGTGCATCGAAAAAATCATAGACGATTTCTCCCAACGGCAGTTCGTATCGTATTTCAACCCTCTCGCTGTCGATATACTTCATATCGATAAAAATCCCGCGCCTTTCGGTACATAATTCCATTACGGCGCCGATATACTCCGTAGGCGTGAATATATCCGCCATGACAAACGGTTCGGCTGCGGATGAAATATGTGCAGGGTCGGGGTAATTTGTCGGATTGCTGACATCCACCGTCTCTCCGTTTGTCGTAGTAATTCTATAGACAACGCTTGGCGCCGTCGTAACAAGATCTATATCAAATTCCCTTTCAAGTCTTTCTATCACTACTTCAAGGTGCAGCAGACCCAGAAACCCGCATCTGAACCCAAATCCGAGCGCAGTTGAATTTTCCGGTTCGAACTGCAGCGATGCGTCGTTGAGATATAGCTTTTCCAACGCCTCCCTCAAATCCACATATTCCGCGCCGTCTGCAGGATAAAGACCACAGAACACCATAGGTACAACTTCTCTGTATCCCGGCAAAGCCTCATCTGCCGGTCGATCTTTTAAAGTTATGGTGTCTCCGACTTTAGTGTCTCTCACGCTTTTTATTGAGGCGGTTATATATCCGACCTCTCCAGCAGAAAGGACATCCCGGGGCTCGGGTCCCATCGGTCTCAGATAACCCAGTTCGACAACGGAAAACTCCTTTCCGGTCTGCATCATCTTTATTGTGTCTCCAACCCCGATACTTCCCTCAAACACCCTTACATATATAATTACACCTTTATAGCTGTCGTACACGCTATCAAAAATAAGGGCTTTCAGCGGCGACTTGGAATCGGTTTCGGGCGGAGGAATAATTTCAATAATCTTTTCAAGCACTTCTTCTATGCCTATGCCCTGTTTTGCGGATATTCTCGGCGCATCTTCAGCGGGAATAGCGAGAACTTCTTCAATTTCGTGTATTGTCCTGTCAATATCCGAGGAAGGCAAATCAATTTTATTGATGACAGGCACAATTTCGAGTCCGTGGTCTATTGCGAGATAAGCATTCGCCAAAGTTTGTGCCTGTACTCCCTGTGTGGCATCGACAATGAGCACCGCTCCCTCACACGCGGCGAGAGATCTTGACACTTCATAGTTAAAATCGACATGGCCCGGAGTGTCTATAAGATTGAGGATATATTTCCCCCCGTCTCTGGACACATAATCGAGAGTAACCGCATGCGCCTTAATAGTAATGCCGCGCTCCTGTTCCAAATCCATATTGTCAAGAAACTGGCTCTGCATGTTTCTCTTTTCGACCCCTGAAGTCATCTCAAGAATTCGGTCTGCCAGAGTCGATTTACCATGATCTATATGTGCAATAATGCAAAAATTCCGCTGTTCCGCCATCAATTTTACCCCTTAAGTCAATCCGGTATATTATAACATAATGGTATATATTTCGGTAAAATCGCACCGATTATATTAATAACTTATAGAAAAGTTGATTTTTTCAGTCCCTAATGATATCATACTTTTCACCTGGAATAAAACCGAAAAATATGTATAGTAATACTGATATATTCAACTGGAGGTGTTTCGTATTCCGAACATTAAATCACAAATCAAAAGGGTAGGAACCGACAAAAAGAAAACTACTCAGAACAAAGCAATCAAATCAAATCTCAGAACCGTTTTAAAGAGAGCGGATGTTTTATTGGCTGATGAGAATGCCGACAAAGCCGCTTTGGTGAATGAAACTTACAGTGCAATAGATAAGGCTGCAAGTAAAGGTGTCATACACAAAAACACTGCTGCGAGAAAAAAATCTTTAATAGCAAAAAAAGCGGGATTATAAACGGAACAAATGCAGCTTAATTTAAAGGAGTTGCATTTTTTTATGAAAAACAATCTAAAAAAGTTATTTTTATCTCTTGCATTCTTATCCACAGCTTCCTATGCCATCTTAAAAGTTCTTAAAACCGATCTGACGGTCAGACAACTCGTTTTCAAGCACAGACTCATCCCCAAAAATTTTGACGGATTTAGAATTGTTCATCTTTCAGACTTTCATAACAATTCAAGGCTTTCGAAAAAAAGCAAGCTCTCTGAAACAGTCAAAGGCCTTTCCCCTGACGCTGTCTTTATGACGGGAGATATGAGCGACAACATCAACGGGGACATCTTCGATGCGGTGGAGTTGTGTGCGGAAATCTCGGAGCATGCGGAAATATATTATGTGCTCGGCAACCACGAGTCGGTTTTAAAAAACAGAAAACATTACTGTAAGCTGTTAGAAAAACACGGCGTTACACTGTTGACGAATAAAACGATAAAGATAACAAGAAATCGTGAATTTATAAGTGTTGCGGGAATTATCGATCCTCACTTTTTCAGAAATTCGAAAGAATTTATCTGTGAAGAGGACGTCGTTTCTTTTTTGATGGGAGTGGTTGACAGAAATCCCGAATCATTTGAAGTGCTGTTATCTCATCGGCCTGAATTCTTTCACATCTACTGCGGGAACGGCTTTGACCTCGTCTTTTCGGGTCATGCCCACGGAGGTCAATGGAATCTTCCGTTGATAGGTCCCGTATACTCGCCAAATCAGGGGCTTTTTCCGGAACTCACTTCAGGAATATATCAAAGAAAAAGTTGCAGCATAGTGGTGAGCAGAGGTTTGGGAGACAGTATTTTCCCGATAAGAATCAATAACCCCTATGAAATCATTCTCTTGACATTGAAATCCGAAGGATAATTTATGCATACAAAACACCATCCGGTACCGGATGGTGTTTTGTAATAGTCCTAAAACGGACTCTTGCCCAATTATTGTTCCCATATGGGGTCTTTCAGCATCCATCTGCCCAGGCTGTCTTTATAAAATATTTCTCTGTTGTAGAATTTATCGATAATTTTCCAGAATTCCGACTCGCTGTATCCCGTAAATTCGCAGAAATCCCTGACACAAAGCGGATCCAAATTGCCGTCCCGCTCCTTTACAAGCTTGACAGCCTCTTCCCTTGTCAGCATTCCGTATCTTATGCTCCTGGCGCCGTAGTCCGTAGCAGCCGCATGTCCGAATTTCGGATATTTTAACCAGCTGTGAACGAGATATGCTCTGGAATCTATCTGATCGAAATTCTCTATATGGTGCGTCCTGTCCCATTCGTGCTCAAGATCATGGAAACCCCTTGATTTTGAAAAAATGTAATTTCTGTAGGAATTCCAGTCAATAAAGTAACTAAGGTAGAAAGGATCGAGTTTATCCATATCCTCTTTTGCCGGAGCTTCCAGAAGCGACAAATCCTTTTCAGTAACTCCATCGACAAGCAGTTCTTCCATGGGCATTCCTATTGCCACCCCATTGTTTATCTGTTCACGGGCAGAATAAGTTTCTTCGGCCCCCACACCCCCATATTCGTAGCTGACATTTTCTCCGTAACAGATGAGCGGCGTATTAAACTTTACCGCCATGTGAAGGGGAAATGTATAGATAAGCCTGTCCAGCATCCAGGTCGGCTTTCCATATGTCTCAAACATATACCTCATAAGAGCTTTCTGGGTTTTTATGCTCGGTTTGCAGCTGATTATTGTACAACCGAATGCTTCACTGATGTTTTTAAGATTATATCTTCCCGCTTTGGTCATAGGGAAATTGTCCTCTACCGAAAAAAGTATAGGATTCATTCCCATGACTTCTTTCATAAAATAAACCTGATAATGGCTGTCCTTTCCCCCTGAAACCGCCACTGCACAATCATAACCGCCGGGACCGTTCATCCCCCTATACCTGTCGCAAAGTTTCTTGAGTTCTTCAAATCTCTCTTCGTAGTTAATCGACTTCCTGTGTTCGTAGTTACTACATGCACAACAAACCCCATCCTTGTCAAAGGATATTCCGGGTCTCGTATCGGGCATAACACATTTTATACAATATTTCATTTTCTATAGACTCCTATTCAAAATCCTGCATCAAGATTGTTTATTTATTTACATTATAGTATATATCTACGCATATGGCACATTCTATCACAATAAACATCTTTGTAATAAGCAATATCACTGTGTTATAATTTTAAATTGTATAATTCTCTAATCAGCTTTTATGATTTTAAGAGGTCTTCATGAAAAACTATAAAAGAGTTGTTGTAAAAATCGGTTCCTCTTCTCTCACGCATAAAACCGGCAACTTAAATATAAGAAGGACTGAACACTTGGTTAAGGTGTTATCCGATATTAAGAGCAGCGGCATAGAGTTGATTATCGTTTCTTCGGGCGCAATCGCAATAGGTTCGGGGAAACTGGGTTTCAGTGAAAAACCCCATGACATGGCTACAAAACAGGCAACAGCCGCAGTCGGGCAATGTGAGCTGATGTATATTTACGATAAGCAATTTTCAGAGTACAATCAGATAGTGGCACAAATTTTGTTGACCAACGACGACATCAAGGATCCCAAAAGATGTAAGAATGTAGAAAACACCTTGTTCCGACTGATTGAGCTGGGTTGCATACCTATAGTGAATGAAAACGACACCGTATCGGTGCAGGAAATAGAAGTTGGCGTTTTCAGCGAGAACGATGCCCTGTCTGCGGTGGTTGCAAAACTGCTGAATGCGGACCTGCTTGTAATCATCAGCGACATCGACGGTTTGTATGATTCCGATCCTCGAAAAAATTCAGGAGCAAAGCTTATTCCTGTTGTCGAAGACCCGAAGAGTGTAAAAGCTTTTGCAGAAGGGGCTTCGGAATTGGGCACAGGCGGTATGACTACCAAACTGCACGCCGCAACATTGATGCAGGAAGCGGGTATTGACATGATAATCATTAACGGAAACTCTCCGGAAAATCTGTATGATGCTGTGGCGGGAAAACCTGTGGGCACACTCTTCCCAAGTAAAAACCGACACCGTTAAAGGGGGTTAGTATTGTGAAAGTTTTAGATTTGGCAATAGCTGCCAAGAAGTCCTCTATCGAAATCGCCCATGCCGACAGCAAAACGAAAGATGGAGTGTTGTTGTCTTTAGCAAAGGGCTTGGTAGATAACTCCGAAAAAATAATATCCGCCAACCGAACCGACATCGAGTTTGCAAAAAAGAACTCGTTGAGCGAGGCCATGATAGAGCGTTTGACCTTAGACGACAAAAGAATCCGCGACATGGCAAATTCACTTATTGAATTGGCCTCGTTGCCTGATCCGGTCGGAAAAATCATCAACGGTTCCACAAGACCCAACGGGCTTGTAATAGCCAAAAAACAGGTTCCTCTCGGGGTTGTCGCACTAATTTACGAGAGCAGGCCCAATGTCACAGTAGATTCGGCTTCGCTCTGCATCAAGTCCGGCAATGCCGTGATATTGCGGGGCGGAAAGGAAGCAATAAATTCAAATATTGAACTCGTAAGAATAATCAAAGAAGCATTGTCCGCTAAC
The DNA here is from genome assembly GCA_012520915.1 of Oscillospiraceae bacterium. Taxonomy (GTDB): domain Bacteria; phylum Bacillota; class Clostridia; order Oscillospirales; family Ruminococcaceae; genus WRIP01. Next base: position 17,507 of record JAAYNJ010000010.1, on the reverse strand, counting down.
GGTCTTTCCGAAGATATTGTCGGTTTGGTAACCGATACATCAAGAGATTCGTCCATAGAATTGATGGGGCTTTCGGGGTATGTTGATCTTTTAATCCCGAGGGGAGGCAAGGCATTAATCGAGGCAACGGTAAAAAACGCTAAGGTTCCCGTAATTGAAACCGGAGCAGGCAATTGTCACATTTACGTGGACGAGTTTGCCGATCTTGAAATGTCGACGATAGTTGTAAATAATGCAAAAACTCAACGCCCGTCTGTGTGCAATGCGGTAGAGACTGTTCTTGTCCACGAAAAAGTTGCGGAGCGATTTCTTAAGATGATGGCGGAGGGTTTCACACACGAAGTCGAGCTCCGCGGCGATTTAGCCGCTACGACTATCCTGAAAGGCATAAAAACAGCAACGGACGAAGACTGGTATACCGAATACAATGATTACATACTCACCGTCGGAGTAGTTTCCTGCGTCGAAGAAGCATGTGAGATAATAAACAGGTGCGGAACCCGTCACAGTGACGCAATAATGACGGAAAACGTTAAAAATGCCGAATATTTCTTAGAAAATGTTGATTCGTCCGCCGTCTATCTCAATGCCTCAACCAGATTCACGGACGGGGGCGAATTCGGAATGTCGGCCGAAATGGGAATATCAACCGACAAGCTGCACGTTAGAGGTCCGATAGGTCTCGATGCTCTCACGACGACAAAGTTTATTGTATTGGGTAAAGGCCAGATACGTTGAGTTTGTCAACTTTCGATTGATAAAAAGGTACTTAAATGACAAAGACACGACTAACAAAAGAACAGAGAATTAAACGCAGGAAACGGACTCGAAGAAAGCTGATTGGCTTGATATTTCTGTTTCTTGCGGTTGTCGGAACGGTTTCCATTATTTCCGCAGCAGTTGCACAAGTCACTCTTCTTTTAGATGACAGCGATGAGTATCTGGAGTACGAAAATCTGTTTGCTCAGCTCGTTTCTCTGGATCCGATAGCCTTTGACAGCATTGAACAGGCAGACAAAAACGTACTCAAACAAGCCGCCATAGAAACCACATTGGCTTTTGAAGACACCGATAAATACGAAAGAACCGCTGATACGGGGCAAATAGTTCTACCCGTAGTGGATATAGAGAGGTATGCAACAAAATTGTATGGACCCAACTACTATCTTGAGCATGGGACTTTTGGACAGACCGGTCTTATACTTGGGGATTTGGAGGATACAAGCGGATACATATATCTGCCTGAAAAGAACGCATATATCATCCCCCCTCTAAGCGCAGCCGGGTCTTTCATACCTAAAATTGTCGAAATCCAGCGAAGCGGAAATACAAAAACCCTCAAAATAGCCTATATGCAGATTGATACCTCTCTGTTCAGCGTCGTCAATGACCCCGACTCCCAAATTGTTGTAAAGTATATGGATTATGTGCTGATAAAAGAGAGCGGACAGTATTATCTCTATTCTATCCGAACAAGTAGCGACAAGGAGGAATAAACGCCTTGACCTCCCCAAATAACAGCTGCGGTTTCAAAAGAATTTTCTGTTTTATCAAAAACAGAAGATTATCGTCTGCGGCGTTTTTGATTTTAATAGCCTCAATACTTATTGAGGTTTTTTTCTTTAATTTCAGACATTTTGAATCACTCGGTTTTTTACCGATATCCTCCGGAGAAGCGACAGATATCCAAGGCATGACCCCTCTGGAAGACGGGAATTATATTGTCGGCGAAAGCGGAAATTCCAGGATATTATTCAAACCGAACGGATTTGTAAAAAACATTAAAATAAGTGTTTCCTCCCTGTCGAAAGGCTATATGGACTTTTTTATATCTTTTGTCGACGAGGGAAACTCCGAACCGTTTGAAACGGAAGTGAGGAGAGTGGTGCCGGGTGTTGAAAGAACCCGTTATCACAGGACTCATTTTTCGGGAATCGCCGGCGAAGTTGCAATTAATTTAATAAATCAGCCCTTTGATACAGTCTCGTTGGATGAAATATCCTTTAATCAGACCGTTCCGTTTAACTTCTCAATTTTCAGATTTTGTTTCGTTTATTTTTTATTGTTCATTCCTTATTGTTTCAGACCTGATTCGAAAATTTATGAATTTTTATTGATGGATAAAAAACATAAATTCATCAAAATATCAACCGTCTTCATATTAGCGGTCCTGATTGCGGTTTTCTTCAGAATTTTGACCACTTCCAACTCCTTTTGGGTCAATCCGTCAAGGGATTACGACAATCAGTATCAAAGACTCAGCGAATCAATATTGGATGGTCGGGCAGACCTTAAAGAAGACCCGCCCGAATGGCTTGTAAGAATGCAAAATCCCTATGACACAAACGCAAGATTAAAGCTTGAACTTGAATACGGAGAAAATGCGCTTTGGGATCACGTTTTTTTTGAGGGAAGATATTATTCATATTTCGGAGTACTTCCTGCGCTCGTTTACCATATACCCTTTTATCTTATTTCAGGTGATCATGCACCTACATATTTCGGGATATTCCTGTGCCTGACGGTTTTTTCATTCTTTTCATTCTTACTGTTTTATCTCCTGGCTAAAGAATATTTTGATAAAACCCCGTTTGTAACTTATATTTTTATCACCTTGATTTTTGTTTTTTCTTCCGGTGCCGTATATATTGCCCACAGACCGGATTTTTATTCGTTTCCGATTGCATTGTCAATGGCCCTTACCGTCGGGGGGTTGTGTTTCTGGCTTATCTCTAAAGCGTCAAAAAAAGGTCATTCGCTGTTTTTTACGGCTTTGGGTTCATTCTTCATTGCGCTGAATGCGTTGAGCCGACCTCAATTTTTGATTTCCGCCTTCCTGTTCTTGCCGATTTTTTACGATAAACTGATACCGAGATATCTTTTTTCGAAGAGAAGTCTGACATTTCTTTTATCCTCTCTGTTTCCATTTATCTTAGTCGCTGTTTCGGCAGGTTATTACAATTATATTCGTTTCGGAAATGTTCTTGATTTCGGCGCCAACTATAATCTTACCAGCAATGATATGACCGTCAGAGGATTTGTGGCGAACAGAATTCCTTTGGGTCTGTTTACATATCTTCTTCAACCGGTAGATGTGGACTTTTTATTTCCCTATATCAAACCGACGTCCGTAACCGCAAAATATCTGGGCGTAACAATTAAAGAGCCTACATTCGGGGGACTTTTTGCAATCAGCTCCTTCAGCTGGTTATCCATGCTGACCTTTATAAGATCCGACAATCCGTCTGCGGATAAAACCCCAAAGCGACTGGCCATTGCCTCAATTATTGCCGCTTTAATATTGATAATCGCGGATACGCAGATGGCCGGCATACTTCAGAGATACTTTTCGGATTTTTCCTGGCTAATACTTCTTTCCGCTTCAATAGCGGCAATGGAAATATCAAACAGTCCTGAAAAATCTCATACCGCAAAAACCGTAATAAGGACTTTTTTAACACTGTCATTGATACTTTGCATACTCTATCAATTATCACTTTCCTTTATTGACATAACACACACACTCTCTCAAACCGAACCTGAAAAGTTCTATTCCGTTTCCTCACTATTTGAATTCCTTTCTTAAATATAAAGGAGCGTTATCGTGGATAAAATTGCCATTCTCATACCATGTTACAACGAAGAAAAAACAATCTTTAAGGTAGTCAAAGACTGTCGTACATTAATTCCCGATGCATCCGTATATGTTTATGACAACAATTCAAGTGACAACACTGTCTCCGAAGCCGAAAAAGCCGGAGCAATTATCAGATACGAGAGGCAGCAAGGCAAAGGCAATGTTATCCGCAGAATGTTTCGGGAAATAGATGCCGAATGCTATCTCATGCTTGATGGCGACGATACATATCCCCTCGAAAGCGCCCCGGAAATGATATCTCAGGTTCTTGACAGAGGCGCGGATATGGTGGTAGGCGACAGATTATCCTCAAGCTATTTTACGGAGAACAAAAGAGCATTTCACAATATGGGAAACCGTCTTGTCAGAGGAAGCATAAACCTTCTGTTTTCAAGCAAAATCAAGGACATTATGACCGGATTCAGAGCATTCAGCTATGAGTTCGTCAAGACCTTCCCCGTTATTTCGAAGGGTTTTGAAATTGAGACCGAAATGACAATTCACGCCATAAGCCACAACATGCAGGTGGAAAATATTATTGTGGATTACCGGGACAGGCCTGAGGGAAGCGAGTCAAAACTCAATACGTATATTGACGGGGTTAAGGTTTTATCTACGATTTTCAATCTTTTTAAAAACCATCGTCCATTTCTTTTTTTCGGTATTCTCGCATTGATTCTGATCGTTTTAGCCGTTTCGATGTTTATTCCGAGTGTTCTGATACCGTTTTTAAGAACCGGGCTGGTTGAAAAGTTTCCAACTTTGATAGTTTGTGTGTTTCTGTCTTTATTTTCAGTTTTCTCTTTTTACACCGGATTGATTTTAGACACTATGCGCTACAGCGGTCGCTGTCAGTTTGAATTCAACCTACAACTGATTTCAGATGAAAAGAAGAGAAAAAGGTGTGAAAATGAGCGGAATGCTTGATTATTTAAAATGGCGCGGAGACCTTTCATTTGAAAGTGACCCTATAAACGAAGTTGACAATTTAATTTTCTGTAGATTAAGCTACCTTCCGTTTGAAGACGTTTTAGGTGTTGATTTTTCAGGGAGCATCAGCCTGAAAGACGCACTTCAAAAAGTGCAATCAGCCCGTCAGGAATTCGAAGAAGAGAAAGACAAAGAAGAAAAGTATTTGAATGAACTTCATTTCATCTCTTCGGTTGCAGAGAGCATCCGATTTAATAATTTGGATATAATCTCTTTCACCTGTATATTCGACGAGGAAAAGCAACAACAATTTTCCGCCACAACATTTTTCTTCAATAACAGTATATTTATTGCCTTCCGGGGTACGGATGATTCGTTAGTCGGGCTAAAAGAAGATTTTAATATGAACTTTATCAGCCCCATTCCTTCTCAAATTGAGGGGGTTAAATATTTAAATAAAGTCTCAAATAAAATCAGCGAAATATACCTCGGCGGGCATTCCAAAGGCGGAAACATTGCCATATATGCCGGTGCTTTTTGTAAAAACAAAATCCGAAAGAAAATTAAAAAGATTTATAACAACGACGGTCCCGGCTTCTCAAATGAAATCGTGGAATCAACAGAATATCTGAATATTGAAGAGAGAATCATAACTCTTATACCTCAGACTTCAATAATCGGTCTTATGCTTGAAAACCGCGGCAAGTACTCTGTAATAAGCAGTTCCAACAGAGGTTTACTGCAACATGATCTTTTCTCATGGGAAGTATCGGGAAAGGAAATAGTGCGGGTTGAAGAGGTGGATAAACTCAGCAGGTATTTCGACGCCACTTTGGATGACTGGCTTCGCGGTATCAATCAGGAGGAACGGCAAAAGTTTATTGATATTTTATATGACATCATCACATCTGCAAATTTTAAAAAAACGTCCGATCTTTCCCAAAATCCGATAAAAAGCACGGCCGCAATCATTAAAGCTTACGCTTCAGACGACAAGGAAAACAGAGAGGTCATTTCAACACTTCTGAAAAGTTTATTTAAAATAGCCGGCAGCAATTTGTTTTCAAAAGAAATATAACTTATTTGCATAGTACAGCCCTTAAAAACATATTCATCTTAACGGTTTTAACGAATTAATATAATAAAAACAACAAGTCGGTGAGCCGAAAATTCGGCTCACCGACTTGTTAATAGTTTTCAATTATTCACCGTTGTCCGTGATAAAGCTTTTTTGTCTGATATTTCGGTTCGCAGGTTAGGTTTACCCCGAGTTTTCTGAATACATTCTCATCCACATGTGAAAGAAGAACCGTAGAATGCGCTTCGCACCCGTGCAGATCTTTTAGTTTAGACAAAGCAAGCTCCGCGGTCGGATTTGTCGCAGACCCCATAGAAAGAGCTACTAAAACTTCGTCGGTGTGAAGTCTCGGATTGTTTCCCCCCAAATGATCCACCTTCAAATGCTGTATCGGTCCAATTACGTTTGGTGACAGCAGATGGATATCATCGCTTATTCCCGCAAGCGCTTTGAGAGAATTCAGCAACAATGCCGATGAAGATCCGAGAAGTTTAGAGGTTTTTCCGGTAATGATTCTCCCGTCACGCAATTCCAATGCCGCTGCAGGTCCGTCGGTTTCCTCCTCTTTCTTCAAAGCAGCTGCAACTACCGCCCTGTTTTCCGAAGTCAGATTCGCCTGTTTCATTAGGAGCTTTATTCGATAAACTTCATCCTGAGCGTCAAAGCCTTTTCTGTGTTTACAAAGCGCAGAGTAATATCTTCTCACTATTTCCTGATTTGAAGCTTCGACAACCACATCGTTATCCGTTATGCAAAACCCGACCATATTCACTCCCATATCGGTCGGGGATTTATACGTGCATTTGTTCCAAAGCCTTGTCAGCATCTCTGACAGCACGGGAAATATTTCAACATCTCTATTATAGCTGACAGCCATCTCCCCGTATGTTTCAAGGTGGAAGGGATCTATCATATTTACATCCGACAGATTTGCCGTTGCAGCTTCATACGAAAGATTTACAGGATGTTTTATCGACATATTCCATATCGGAAAAGTTTCAAATTTTGCATAGCCGGCCGGCTTGTTTATACGGTATTCATGATACAGCTGAGATAGGCAAACGGCCATTTTCCCGCTTGCGGGACCGGGCGCGGTTACTACAACCAACGGTTTCTCAGTCTCAACATATTCATTTTTTCCAAATCCGTCGTCCGAAACAATAAATTCTACGTTTGAGGGATATCCCTCTATCGGATAGTGTTTGTAAACTTTTACACCGAGTTGCTCGAGGTAGTTTTTGAAGGCATCTGCCGTAGGTTGTGACGCATATTGGGTTATCACAACACCGCAAACAATAAGTCCGATTCCTCTGAATGCATCAATCAATCTGAGTACATCAAGGTCGTAGGTTATTCCATGGTCGCCCCTGACTTTATTCTTTTCAATGTCATCGGCATTAATTACAACAATTATTTCGACATCTTCTTTCATTTCAAGAAGCATATTGATCTTACTGTCGGGTTCAAATCCCGGAAGAACCCTTACGGCATGATAATCATCAAAGAGTTTTCCGCCAAACTCAAGATACAGTTTTCCGTCAAACTCCGATATTCTCTTTCTAATATTATCGGATTGAAGTTTGAGGTATTTTTCATTGTCGAACCCTATTTTCCGCATTCGTCCTCCAAACAATATTGCCGCTTATATTTCGCCACACAAGTTCGATTTTATCACATCTTTATTCTGCCAACAACAGGATTTTCACTCAATTACAGCCTCAATCATAACTGAAGCCACTCGCCCCGCCTGTTCCAATCCCCAACCTGCGTTTTCAACTATTACTGCAAACGCATACGGATTATCGTCATCGGCAATAACCCCGGTAAACCAAGCGTGCGGTCGTTCGCCGTCCAAGGTTTCCGCCGTCCCGGATTTTGCGGCCAATCCCTCAACACTCCCGAATCCATAATAATTCTTATACCCTGTTTTTACATTGTTTATCATGAGCTTTAAAATCTCATCCGCCACATTCGAGTTCAAAAGCCTTTCTGATTTCGAAAAGTAGTATCCGGGATAAAGCGGAACCCCAATATTTGATTTTACACTTGAGATTATTTTCGGATTGACAGCCTTTCCTTTATTTGCAATGGCTCCCATAAATCTCGCCATTGCAATAGGATTTACCAAATCCTTATATTGACCTATACCCGACCAGGCGAGGTCTCCTTTGTCTTTTGGCATCTGATATGAACCGACGGCAACAGGAATTTTGCTCATATACATTCTTTTGGTCAGACCGGCTCTTTCAGCTGACCGAGATATCACACTTTCCCCCAACATAAGAGATAATTCTGCAAATGCGACATTGCAGGACTTTTCAAACGCCTCTTCTATCCCTATCTCTCCGTGAACTCCGTTGCAGTTTACTATTTCACCGTCAACATCAATACTGCCTTCGCAGTTAAATCTGATTTCGAACAAATCCGGTATCTCTGATATCGCTGCGGCAAGGGTCGCCGTTTTAAATATCGAGCCGGGAGTAAAAGTAGAGGATATGCATCTGTTGATATAGACTCCCTCATATCTCTCTTCCGACAGCTGCTCTGTTTCAGGCGGATTTTCGGGATCAAAAGCAGGTGAGCTTACCATACAGATCACTTCTCCGTTTTTATAATTGTACAGAAAAGCGGCGCCTTTTCTTCCTTCAAATGCGGCTAAAACCTTGGAATTTACTTCAGCGTCCAGCGTGAGTTCTATTCGGTTCCCCTTATCCGAAACGGAATAGACTCCCGTAACGGGATTGTAACCCATAAGTTCCGTTGCAAAGTATTCTTTTGCTCCCGTACCTATATTGCCCTCAACATCTCCGACGGCGTGAAGAGTTGATTTTCTTATTAAAAGATTTTCATTGTATGTTATACCGTCGCGTGACATCTCCGCGAGTACAATTCCGTTTCTGTCCGTTATCTCTCCCAATGCGATGACGCCGTCCGAATAAGCATGTCTGTTCACAGGAAATGACACCCATTCATCTCCGTCTTTAAAATATCTGGTTAGGTAAACCAACATGCCGGCGATCATGGCGACGACGAGTATAAGGCATATGTATATTCTCTTTGTCACCGCTTTCATTCTATTTTACTCCTGAAAAAAATAGACTCATTCTTTATCGCAAAGCTGGCGTTTCTTCTGGTATCCGCTGCTTTTACGAATGCCATCATTCCGAAACAGGATACCATGCTTGACCCCCCGTTTGACACAAAAGGAAAAGTCACTCCGGTCAGCGGCAGAATATCAACCGATCCCAGTACATTAAGCATCATTTGAAAAACGAGCATAGATGTCGCCGCAACCGCCATTATGGAATAGAAAGTCGACCTCCCCGTCATTGTTGACTTGGCGGCAAAGACAGCCAACATCAAAATTAAATATATACAGACAAGTCCGATGAGCAGACCAAGCTCCTCGCTCACTACTCCGAAAACAAGATCGGTATCCGCCGCCACTACTCTATTCAGCCATCCGTTTCCTGCGCCTACGCCGAACAAACCGCCGCTTGCCGCCGCAGACATCGTTCTTGCCTGCTGAAATCCTCCGTCGTGCGGGAATTGCCATGCCTTTCCCCATACGGAAAATCTGTTCATAATGTAAGGTTTAAACTTAAGCGTTATCATTCCCCCAAATGCGGTTGCAAATGTAATCAGGGCAAGTGTGGCAATGTCTCCGGTTCTCATAAATGAAACAACTAAAAATACAACAAAAAAGATAAGAGCCGCCCCGAAATCACCGGAAAAAGCCAACAACCCTCCACACACAGCTGTCAAAAGCAAATACATTATCAAATTTCGCTTTGCAAAAAGTCTGTCCAGTGTAGCCGTTCCCGCAAAAACAAAACAGACTTTTGCTATTTCGGACGGTTGGATTGAAAAACCCGCTATATAAAGCCAGTTTTTTGCACCGTTTACAACCGTTCCCAAAACCGCCGTTGACATGAGTAATCCTATTGCCGCCGCACCCATAAACCATCTCATAGAGTTTGCTCGCTTTACATCTCTTATCAACCATCCCAACATGATAAAGAAAAGCAATCCGATTAAAAAAGCCAGAAAATGCTTATACATTTCAAAAGGCTCACTCGCGGCGGTAACTCCTAAACCAACCGAAGAAAGGAAAAACGCAATAGATTCAACTTCAAATCCGCGGTTCTTCATTATTCTAAAAATAATAAAATAGGCCCACATCGCCGTCGAGGTCAGTATAAAACAGACGGGAAGCGAAACATCAAATCTGCTCGGATTCGCAAAACAGAGCTGCAAACAAAGAAGGATCTGAAAAATCGTAATCAGATAAATAGTAAAAGAAGGTTTTATGTCTACTCCCGGGGGAGTCCTTATTTCTTCAATGGTGCGTTCCACACTGGAAAGAGCCGAAAGCCTTGTCTCGATACCTCCGAAGGAAATACTGTCTCCATAGTCAACCGTGCTTTTCCCCTCGACCTTTTCCCCATTTACCATAACGCCCGTCTTGGAATTCAGGTCGATAATTTCCCATAATCCGTCTTCTTTTCTAATAAGGGCGGCATGAGTTCTCGATACAGTATTGAAATTAAGCACTATATCCGATTTTCTGGCCCTCCCTATTACATTTTCCCAGTGGTTAATCGGAATATGGAGCCCATTGGGGAGATCAAGATAGCCCCAAGTTTCCGGTTCCGATTTTTTAAAGAGAGATCTCGTGGTTCTTATTGCTATCAACAGCGCAATAAAAACGAGGATATACCTCGATAGGGCGGTAAAGTATGAAAAAAACAATGGGTATTTATCAACCGCGTTTATGAGTATATCCCTTATGTAAGAGTTCAATATGTCTATTTCGTATTCCATTAGTACAACTAAATCTCAAATATAGCTCGTTATTCATTTTACATATCCGACATCCGGCATATGAAATGAATAAATCCGGCTTGCTGTCCTTTAATTATCTTCGCCTTTTTAGGTCTCCTATATATCAGGAGCTTCCTCGATGTAAAATTCCGTACAAAGACTATAACCCTTGCTGCGATCTTGCCGGTCATGTAATAGTTGCCGGGAGCAATTATGCCTTCAAAAATTTCGGATTTTGCCAACAGTTCCTCAAAAAGCCGAATTATCGCACTGTTAATTCCCATTCCCACAACTGCAATCGCTACAAATATCGGAAATCTTTTTTTTGAATCCTCAATATCGGATTTTCCGAAAGCCCGACAGTCCGACAAGAGGCCGTTTGCCACAACACCGAAAACAAATCTTTAACTTTATCTTTTTTTGAAACGGCTGTCTCAAATAGCCCTTTCAAAAATCCGGCAACTCAATGTTATCACAATGTACTCGAATATTCTACAAGACTGCAGTATAAAGCGGATTCATCTGAATCCGCTCTATCATATCTTAATATACCGTATTATACGGTTATTCTATGATTTTTATTCTTTCGCTCGCCGGAAATTTTTCTTTCGGTTCGGGTTCGGAAATTATGTTTCCAAACGGCATTTGAGCTAAAAGCTCAAAGTTTTTGTCCAGACCATACTCCTCTGTTACCCATTTATCTATCACCGGATTGTAGTGCTGCAAACTCGCCCCTATATTTGCCCCTCTCAAAGCAACCCAGATATTCGATTGCACTATTGCGTTCTCATGATTTGCCCAGATGTCGAAACTCTGCTTGTAATTCGGAAATCTATCCTGCATTTTGCCGACAATATTTCTGTCAATAAAGTATAGCACCGTTCCTTTTGCTTCGACAAATCCCTTAAACTTCGTTTTATTTATCGAATTGTCAAAAGTTGCATTGACTTTATTCCAGAATTCCACATGCTTCTCATCAAAAAGAAGAAGCAGTTTTGCGCTTTGCATATTAAATGCACTTGGAGTCGCGACCAAGACTTTCCCGATTAGCGCTTCGATCTCTTTGTTATCGACTTTTACCTGATTGTCCAATTCATAATAAGATCTTCTTTTTTCCAGATAATCAAGATAATTTTTCATGTCTCATTCTCCCAAATATCTTTTTTGCGGCTCAATCCGCTAAATCCCTGTCGTTGCTCTTTTCTATGCGTCGTTGTTTATTTCCTGCTTCGGAATTTATTGTTATCTTTTAAGTATTTATTATTAACAAAAATCACCTAATTATATTAGGTGATTTTGGTGGGAGCGGGTGGATTTGCCACTTCTCTTTCTCACCTCTAATGGCTACTTTTTACTGCTTTTTATAGGTAAAATGAGCCTTTTTTCTATGCTTTTTTTCATCTTTCCAAGTTTGTAGTAGGGAATTAGTAGGGACTTTAGACCATTTTCATTGTAAATCACTTCACTATTTCAATGCTCTTTATCTCATCCGCAAAAATCTCGATTGGATTTGAAAACCCAATCGCATCAATAATAATGCTTTCTTTGGGCGGATTGTTGTCTTCTGCAAACATATAGTCTCCAACGACCCCCCTAAAGATTTCATCGTCTATTGTTTTTATTACAACTTGTTTACCTTCATATTCTTGTAAGTTCATTTTTTCTCCTCAAGTAAGAGTATGTCCGGAGGCTAGTTTGTCGCTCTATCAATAATATTATAGCGCTTTTAATTCTGTCAGTTTCTTGTCTAATGCGTTAACGGCATCTGCATATAATCTTTTTACATGCCTTTCACTGTAATTCATTATTTCGCCTACTTCTTTCCATTTTAGTCCGTCAATATAACGAAATTCTAATAATGAACTATATCTCGAATCGTCAAGCGACATAAACAGCTGTCGAGCTTCTCTTTTTAATTCAATCAATTCAAGACGTGAATTATCAATCTCGACACCCATATCAGCCATAGCAGCTATAACCTTTTCTCTTCTATGGTAATCGGGAGATCCTTTTTGATATACAGCTTTTGGATACTGCCGGGTGGTTTTTGTAGCTTGTGTTTCAAGCAACATATAGGATACTTCGGCTTCCCGGATCCTATCATTAATCCTATTTAACTTTTTTAGATACTCTTGTGCTGTCATAGAAAACCTGTTCTTATAACACTTTTAATATTCCAACTACAAATCTAATTTCCAAGTATCCTTAAAACCATAATATTGAAAATTCACACAATCATACAGCTGTTTTCTCTATCACTAATGCACTTATAGCTCATCCTTTTATGGTTCAAGGCTATCCCGCTATTTCTTGAGTTGTTTCTTCTCCATTGAGTCACCTAGTTTCTTTGTGTATAATCATCCAACCATTCATAAAAAGTATCTGAATCTATGATTTGGATGTCTTTCCCTTTCGCGTTTAATGCCATTGCTTTTTTAACTTTGTTGCTAACCGTGATGTTTTGATGAGGTTTATAAAATCCAATAATCACCATATCCGTTTCTTTGTTAACATTATTTTGTATTTTTGCTCCTAAATTGGCAACGAGTTGTGCCCCTTCAACTCGAGTATGCTTTTCAAGAGTCCCAGTAAAAACGATATTTAAGCTGTTGAATGGGTTGTTCGGATCGTATTCTGTTGTCGCGGTTATTTCCCTTAAATCTTGTTTATAAGCTGGCCTGAATAATTCATCAAGCGTAACACCTCTATTTTTAACTTCCTTTTTTATTTGCTCATATAGTTCTACTGTTACAAGGCAGTCTGATATAGAGCGATGTTCAGGACTTTTTGATAAACCTAAGTGAAAAGACACAGTTTTTAGTTTGTGACTCGGAAAGTCTGGATATAGTTTTCTAGACAACCTCAGTGTGCAAACATAATCGTTATCAAAAGAATAACTATAATTCTCAGCCGTTCTTGTTAAAAAGCCAATGTCAAAACTAGCATTGTGGCATACCAAAACATTATCAGCGCAAAAAGACAAAAACTCTCTGATTGCTTTTTCGGTCTCAATTCCTTCTGACAGCATTTCTTCTGTGATGCCTGTCAACTCGGTAATTTCTTCTGGCAAATATCCCGCATCTGATATAAGTGTGTTGAAACGTTCTTGTTCTATACCATCTTTAATTCTTACTGCTCCAATTTCAATGATTACATCTAGATCACGGTAATATCCTGTAGTTTCTATATCAAGAGCTATATATTCATCTAATAAATAAAGCTTAGATCGTTGGTTGCTCATGATGCCCTCCTACAATATTCAAATAATTATCTGCTTTAAAAATATAAATATTCTTTTCCCATAAACTCATCCCAATTTCACAGTGAGCGTTCCATATAAACATGTAAGTGGCGAAAACCGCCACCTATTATATTCAGTATATCAGGTTATCAATAATGTTCAACAAAAAAAGTCTCCAGTGAAACTTCACGATTTGCATTTTTAATTATTATCTATCTGCCTATCAATTTCATCTGCTATTTTGGCATATTTTTCAGCAAGATTTACATTATTGTTTTGAGCATAATAAACTTGTACATCACGAACTGAATCAGATAATGCAAATGCCTCGTCTTCGGATAAATCTTTGTTTTCGATAAACTCAATTTTTTCTTTCAAAAGAGCTTCTATTTCACTTTCTTTTAATTTGAGTATCATTTTTTCTCCTTAAGAAATTTCTTTATTAGTCTTGAGTAAGTTCCCGCTCTAGCTCTAGCCTTCTAATGTGCTGTTCCCGCAACGAGATAGTTATACCTATATCCAGTTCAACTATATATATTCTACCGTATCCGTATTGTATTTGAGCTGGTCTAATTATTTTGCCTGGTAATCCGTGATAGTATCCGCATATGTCGCTTGCTACTCTATCGCCACTTTCAAACGCCTTATTCTCCATGTATAAGTCGCTCCCTTCGTTCTTTAATGGCTTGTTTTTGTTCCTCTTCAAAAAACTTTGCTTTTTCTATCCTTAGTTTTCTTCGTTTTTCTTCTTCTTTTTCAAGTTGTTTTCTTTGCTTCTCATATAATTTTATTCTAGCTTCTTTATCTTCTTTAGATCCGCTTTCTTTGTGCGTATGTACGTTGACTTTTTTGCTATCCCTTGGATCATATTCTACTGTACATTTACAAAATCTATGGCGCCGGAAGACATCATTACCAGTATCCCTTACAGATTGGTAGTCATATACACCTACAAGCTTGTTACACCAATCACAACACTTGCCGGTGGATGTGCGAATAATTCTCGGAGATAATCCGCTCTTAAAATGAAAAGCTGCATTTATTTTGATAGCTGCATCTACTACTGATTGACTGTAATTAACAACCGGTTCGTCTAGGATCCATGAAACATTATCAAAATTTTCTTCACTTGCAACACGATTAACGATGCCTTCTATACGATCTATATTAAGTTCCGGTTTTAGTGCTTTAATGCCTATACCTGCTTGCTTATTTAATGCTGCTTGCACTTCTGCAGAATAATCAGCTATTAATTTATGGTTATTCTCTAATGTGTTTTTTAAGATCCTATCAGCAATGTTGTAATACATTCTACCATCTGGTAGCACATCAGAAGTTATATGTTTTTTAAATGTTGCTGCTAAATTCTCACCAATTAAAATTGCATATTCATTAGCTTCCGCATAGGTTGCTTTTTGTGATTTAAGCAGCTTGAATAACTCTTTTATCCTCGTATTTTCTTCTATTGATCTTTGAAAATCTTGCTGTATTTTTAGTAAAAGCTCGGGGGCTATATCTTCTTTAAACATTCTTTTTTTGCTCCGTTTTTCTTATTATGCTAGGATAATTCCCGCTTTTTTCTATCTGTTCTACTACCAGGTATTCAAAATCATCTTCATATATATCAATACCCCCTACTATATATAGCACTTTATATTTTGATTTATTCTCATTCTCTAAAAAATCTTCCTTAAATAGTCGCCAATATTCTAATAGGTCGCCTTCTTCCTCTGCTATATACATCTTTGCTTCTCTATCGCCGGCCTTAGCTTTTCTTTTCATTTCGGCTCGTTCTCTTTTTTTTCGAGCTTCATACTCTTTATTTTCCTTAGCTTCCCTGGTTTCCCATTCTTCTTCCCTTATCCTTTTAAGTTCTGCTATTTCCTCTGATCTTCTATCTCTCATTTTTTGGCGCTGTTTTTCTTTGTAATTGCTGTTGGCTTCCCACTCTTTACGGGCTTTATCAGCGCCAATGGCTCTACATTTAACACTGCAATACTTAGCCCTTGCAGCTGTCGCTGTAAAGGGTTTATTACAGATAACACATTGTCGCTCATAGCTTGCCATAAATACTACCTACCTTAAAAGTATGTGTATATGTGTGTATAAATATATAAGTTTAACATGAGAAAAAATGTACAGTGAACGGTCGAAGGTCGGAGCAACGGCCGGGGGGGGAAGGTATGCCCCCGGTGCGCCGTTGCCGTGTGGATCATAAAATATTTTTCACCGGATAACTGGGTTCTGGCTATCCTCTAAGCGCTTTCAGTAAAGTATTATTCTTTAAGTTATCTCGTTTAGCTTCATAAGTTTCTGCTTTTACTGTAGCTACTGCACGGTTTTTTCCTACAACTACCTTTTGGTTATATCCTTCCCCGTAGTCCCCGCAACGCTCTATAGTAGCAGAAGCTTCTTTCATTAATAGATCTTGCACCTCTTGAGACTTCAATAGTTCTCCTACACCTTTTTTGTTTAGTTTGATATATAACTTCTTTGCCATAGTGTTTTACCTTTCTTATTAGTTTTAATAATCGTTACCCCCCTTTCAAAATCTTTGAATAAAAGTTATCCAGGGGGGCTTTATTTATTTCAGATCTTTCCCTCGGTTTAACTTGCCGGTAACTTGCTTATTCTTTATTAAATAAAACTTTATGAAATGCCTTGTATACTCTATCTAGATCGTTTTCTTTATGCACTCCGGTTTCTTTTCTTATGCGCTCTTCTATCTCTTCGTTGGCCTTTTCCTGTTCTTCCTTTATCCTGCGCTGCGCTTCGGTCTCTTTATCTTCCTTTATTTTTGCTGCAGCTTTTTCTAATAGGTCTTGTACCTTTTCGTTGGGCTTTCCTATTTCATTTATATAATCATGGAACGCTTCAAGTTCTGCTGCTTCTCTTGTTTTTTTATTCTGTTCAGCGTTTTCAAACAATGTCTGTAAATCTATTCTGTTACGCTCATCTAAATATTTTTTAATATCCGCCATAATCCCTATACCTTCTTCCTTCGCTCCTCAGCTTCTGCCATAATCTGTTTAATTTTTTCAAATGTGTTTAACCGATAAAAAACAGTGTTGACTATTCCGTTTCGTTTTTCAAACTTCCACTTTAGATTTTCCTGCTCTACCGTGTTGCCGTTTGAAAGATATGCAACGGGAGGACGTTTCGCTATATCAACCTGCAATCTTCTTAATACTTTATTAGCATATTCGTTTTGGCTTACTACTTCCTCGCAGATCTCATATGTCTGTGCAATTAAATCTTTTATTTTTTTCTCGGCCTCGGTATATACATTTTCCATATCTGTTAAAATATCTTGTTTTATCTTGTCATATTCACCAGGCGTCATAATTGGTTGTCGCTCAAATGTTTCCCGCTTATACTTTAAATTCTGTTCTGCAAAGATAGCAGCTTGCTTGTCTTTGATTGCTTTAGTGTAATCGTCAATCTCTCCGGCTCGTTCTGCTTTTTCAATTCTCGGTTCAATCTCTACTGCTTTTTTACCGGCCTCTTTAATGAGATTATCGTATTTCTCCAGTTCTAAGTGATATTTTCCTAATGCCTCGGCCATCTGTTTTTCGTATTCTGCAAATTTTTCTAATGTCATGTTTTTTAGCTCCTTTCTACATGAACTTTTGTTTATTATTTATGCATTTATTTTCGTCTATCACGATTCCACCGCCTTTTTGTTGCGTTCTCTTTCTTCTCTTTCTTCAATTACTCTTTCGATAACCGCAACCGGATCATCGCATTTCAGCAATATTTTAATTACTTTGATTGCCCACTCTGTAGGCGGGTGGCCA
>JAAYNJ010000009.1 GCA_012520915.1 Oscillospiraceae bacterium | reverse complement strand
TAAATTTACGTCGCTTTCTTTGGCCAAATTTGGACGATGCCAGATTAAATATCATGAATTCTCTTGAATTTGTGGATATTCTCAAGTTGTCTGAAGAGGAGTTATTTTTTTTAACAGACGCCATCTCCAAAGACGATATAGAAGAAAAGATGCGGTTTCTCCAAAACAGATTTGAATTTACATATTTCGCAGTCACCCGAGGCGACAAAGGAAGCATAGTCCTTTACAGGGACACATTCTATAAGGCCGGAACATACGATCTGCAAAAGGTAGATACAACCGGCGCCGGCGACGCATATTTCGCTGCGACACTCAACAAACTGCTTGAAGTCGAAAACGAAATCGACGGGATGTCGGAAGCTTATGTAAGACTGATAAGCGACTACTCGAACGCCGCAGGTTCGTTAGCGACAAGTGTGTACGGAGCAATTCCCGCCATGCCCACACATCAAGAGATAGAGGAGTGTATCAGAACGATTCCCAGACTCTAATCGCTTTTATTCCGCGAATTAATAGAATAAAACTATTCCGGTTAATATAAGACATATTCTATAGCAGTCAAATTATACATAATGGATTTTGAAGGTGGGATGCCTTTGGAATAGAAACACAAATATTCATAAGAAAGGAAAAGGAAAGAGTTTTGGAGGTAAATTATGAAGAAGCACAAAAATCTATTGGCAATTTTTCTGGTCCTCATTATGATTTTCTCTTTGCTGGTGGCTTGTAATAAAGGTGCGGAAGAGAAAGATCCGGATGTCGCGGATAAGCCTACGGAAGAGACAGTTACTGAAGATACCGGCTCGGAAGAATCCCTGTCTGATATTCAGATTGCCTATGTCAGCGGCGACTTGGCCAATGAAATCTTTGCTACTCAAGTCGAAGCAATGCAAAAGTACTCTGACGAAATCGGAGTTACTTTCCTCAACACACCTTGTAAAGATGACCCAGCTAAAATCTCGGCTATTGAGAACTATGTGGAGATGGGTGTCGATGTCATTATTGTTCATGTCGGTGTAGCAGAGACACTCAAAGACTCAATGGAATTTGCTCAGTCGAAAGGCATAAAGTTCTTCGCCTATGACACCGCTATCGAGGGCTGCGATGCCTTCTTCGGATGGGACAACTACGATTACGGCTATGCAATCGGTGCTGCCGCAGCAAATTGGGTCAATGAAAACTTTAAAGACGGCGAGGTTTGTAATGCGGTATCGGCAAATTATCCCTCATATGAATTCCTTGTAATTCGTGAACAGGGATACATTGACGCTATAAATGAGCTGTGCGGAGACAAGGTTAACTGGGTAGGAGAAGCAGTCGGCGGTACCACAGCAAACGGAGTAACGGCCGGGGAAAACTGGTTGCAGATGGGCGTGGATATCAATCTGGTGGTAGGTATCAACGACGCAGGCTGCCTCGGTGTTTATGAAGCCTTTAACGCTGCCGGTTATGGCGGAGACAAAGTCGCTATTTACGCCGGCGATGCGGTCAGCGATGCGCTAAATGCCATGACACAGCCGGACAGCATATATCGCGGCACCGTTCTGACCGGTCTTGTGTACTACGCTCCTCAGTTTATAGACATCTGTGTAAACATGGCACAAGGCAATCCGGAACACTACTACTATGGCGGTCTTTGGTTTGTAACAAATGACAACGTAGAGGCATATATGAAGTCAGGCTCAGCTGCCGACTTGGACCAGTATTCCGAGTATTACATCAAGGATCCGGAATAAACAAACACTTAACATAGTGTATTGACCCTTTGTAATGGGGGGTGTGTTTTCATACCCCCATTACTATAAAAACAGGTGGGGTGATTACTATCAGTATGAATAATGCAGACACTATCTTAAAACTTTCAAATATAAAAAAAAGTTTTCCCGGTGTTAGAGCGCTCAAGAATGTGTCTCTTGATGTAAAGCGCGGAGAAGTACACGCTCTAATCGGAGAAAACGGAGCCGGAAAATCGACCTTGATAAAAATAATTACGGGTGCCTATGTTCCGGATTCTGGAATCATTACTTTTGAGGAACAAGAATATACATCTTTAACGCCCCATCTTGCCATCAGCTTGGGTATAGGTGCTGTATATCAGGAATTTACACTCGCACCGACTCTTAGTGTCGCCGAAAACATATTTTTAGGCCAAAAGGTAAATGAGGGTATTGTCCGCGACTACAAATTGATGTGCAAGAAGGCGGGAGAAATAATCGGGAGGCTTGGTGTTACAATAAATCCCAGGCAGTTGGTGCGCAATTTAAGTGTTGCATACAAACAGCTGATTGAGATATGTAAGTGTCTGGCGCAAAATTCAAAGTTTCTTATTATGGATGAGCCGACTGCACCGCTTACAGACGAAGAAGTTGATCAGTTATTCAAAATAATCGAAGAGTTGAAAGCTCAAGGTATCACGATTATTTATATATCACATCGTTTGGATGAAATTTTTCGTGTTTCGGATCGTGTTACCGTTATGCGGGACGGGGAAATAATAACCACAAAAAACATAGATGAGGTTGATAAACCGCAGCTTATAAAGTACATGGTCGGGCGCGAATTGAGTGAGCGTTTCCCCGAAAGAAAGGAAAGTTACGGAGATATTGCACTTGAGGTCAAAGATCTCGTTGGCGGCGGTGTCGGTCCTGTTTCCTTTAAATTGAAAAAAGGCGAGATACTTGGAATTAGCGGCCTTGTAGGTGCAGGCCGTACGGAGTTGGCAGAGATGATTTTCGGTGCCGCTCGAAAGGATTCCGGTGAAATATATGTTGACGGTCAAAGAGCGGATATAAGATCCCCTCATGACGCCATCAGGCATGGCATCGGTCTTGTCTGCGAAGACCGTAAATCCAAGGGGCTACTCCTGCGCAAATCGGTGGGTTTCAACATCTCCCTGCCAATAATAGAACTGCTTTCCCGCCTGACCGTTGTGGATTCAGGCACAGAAAAAGAAGTTATTAACAAGCAAATTAATAATTTGGACATAAAGACTCCCAGCGCATACCAGCTTACAGGCAATTTGTCGGGTGGAAATCAACAGAAGGTAGTGCTCGGCAAATGGCTGGCAAATGACTCGGATATTCTCATTCTGGACGAACCGACCAGAGGCATTGATGTTGGCTCAAAACATGAAATCTACAAACTGATCAACGGCTTAGCGGAAGAGGGTAAGGCAATCATAGTGATTTCCTCCGAGATGGAGGAGATGCTCGGACTTACAGACAGAATGATTATCCTCTATGAAGGCAGCTATATGACCACGCTGGAAAAAGAAGACTATTCTCAGGAACTGATTCTTCAGTATGCATCCGGAGAGACATCACTAATAAAGGGGTATAACTAATGAAAAGTTTTAGAATTAGGAATTTTGTAAAGGAATACAGCATTCTATTTGTCCTGCTTCTTTTGGCCGCTGTTTTTACAATCGGCAATTCCAAATTTTTGACTTTCAGCAACTTTATAACCATCATGAGACAGTCGGCCATTATGGGAATCTGCGGCATCGGCATAATGTTCTGCATGATTGCGGGAGGCATTAACCTTGCCGTCGGTTCGATACTGTCTATTGTTACGGTTTTAGTGGCTGTCTGGACCGTGAACTGGGGTCAAAACTGGGTAGTGGGCATGATTCTTGCAGTGATTGTAAGCGGGATAATCGGTGCCATCCAGGGATTTATCATAGTGAAGGGTAGGATAAACCCGATGATAGGCTCGCTTGCAATACAAATGATCCTCTCCGGAACTGCCTATATTATTTGCGGCGGCTTGCCTATTTTCGGTATTCCGCAGGAGTCTAAGGTGCTCGGTCAAGGTTTTATTTGGAAAATTCCTGTTCCGGTCGTAATACTCGTCATTGTTGCTGCTGCAGCTGCCTTCTTATTTAGCAAGACCTACATGGGGCGTAAAATCTTTGCGGCGGGAAGCAATGACGAGGCTGCAAGGCTGGCAGGTATTAATACCACGAGAGTGCGCATCATTTCTTACACTATCTGTGCGATTCTGTGCGGCATTGCAGGAATTATACAGTATGGCCGCCTGGGTTCGGGCCAACCGGGAGCCGGAAGTGAGATTGAGATGAATGTGCTTGCCGCGGTAGTAATCGGCGGTGTTTCGATGGCGGGCGGTGAAGGAAAGGTCTTCAAGGCATTTTTAGGTGTATTTCTTATAAATATGCTGATAAACGGAATGACCCTATTGAATATTAACGACTACGTTCAGAGGGTGGTTCGCGGTTTTATTTTCCTTGGAGCGGTATTATTGGACAGCTATCAACATAATAAAGGAGTGGTAACTGTGAAGTCTGTAGAAACTGATAAAGGAGATGATTCTAGTGTATAGAAAATATTTTGAGCCAAAATACGGTGAAGTGGCCCCCTGGGTCCAAATAGATCCTCCGCAGGTGGCGGATATGGATAATTTAAAAGCATGGCGTGTAAAAAGCAATTTTGAAACTCTGACAGATTTGACCATGTTGATTCGTCGTTGCAACTGCTATGACGCTCTGATGGAAACAATTACAGATGATGTGCGTATAAAACGCCCGGACGGAGAAGAGGTGTTGTTGCGAGTCTATCACCCGCAAGGCGATGGTCCATTCCCCATAATGCTCTTTGTGCATGGTGGCGGCTTCATGTTTAATAATCTAGACCTATATGACTATGTGCCCCGCTATTTTGCACGATTTGGCGGAGTTGCGGTTGTTGCGGTAGACTATCGCCTAGCACCGGAATATAAATTTCCAATCGGGTTGGAGGATTGTTATGCTGCGCTTGAATGGTCGGTCACCAACGCCGACAGTTTCTCAGGAGATCCTTCAAGTCTAACAGTATGCGGTGATTCTGCGGGCGGTAATATTTGTGCAGCAATGGCGCTTATGACGCGTGATCGCAAAGGTCCGAAGATGCACAAACAGATTCTCATATATCCGTTGACAACTTTTGTTGCAACTGAAAAAAAGCTCGACTCGGAAGAGCGTTACGGAAGCGGAGATTACTTCTTAAAATATGACAGCACGGACAGAAAATTAGGCCATACCTACCTTCCTAGCCCCGATGAGGATGCAAAAAACCCTTATGCCTCTCCCCTTCTTGAAACTAATTTTGAGGGTGTGGCGCCCGCCTGCTTTATTTCGGCGGAATGCGATCCCATTTTAGACCATGCCCTTATGTATGCAGCTAAGTTAGAGGACAACGGAGTCCCCGTGGATTTCCATCTTTATGAAGGAATGTTGCACGCTTTTATTAACAGAACGTATCAAAAAACCTTTGAGGCTCTGGACGACATTGTAGCAGCGGTGCCGCCTCTTAGAAAGGATTAAGGTTACTATGAAAGCGTTACTTTTGACAGATGCGGGATCCCTCGAAGTCACAAGCGCACAGTGTAAAGAATTACAGGTAGACGAGGTGCTGATTGATGTGGCGGCCTGCGGGGTTTGCGGAACCGACTTACATCTTTTCCACGGAGAAGAAGGTGCCGGAAAAAGCACCCTACCGTTGATAATGGGTCATGAGTTTTCGGGAACCGTTTTAAAAACCGGTTCGGAAGTTAAGGATTTTAAGCCCGGCGACCGTGTTACTGTCGATCCAAATCTTATGTGCGGCGAGTGCCATCAATGCAGGCGCGGAAAAGTCCAGTTTTGCGACCATGCCGAGGCGTACGGAGTGTCAATGGACGGCGGCTTTTCAGAACAATGCGTTGTCAGACAAAAAGTAGTCTATCACATTCCGAATACACTTTCACTGGAACATGCCGCATTGGTAGAGCCGGTAGCATGTTGTCTACACGGAATTGACAGGGCCAACATAAAACCGGGCGATACAGTAGCTATTATCGGCGCCGGGTCGATTGGACTTATTATGTTGCAACTTGCAAAGTATTCGGGTGCGGCCCGTATCATTGTAATTGAACCTGTTCCGGAAAAGCGTAAAGTTGCAAGAGAATTGGGAGCCAGCCATCTAATAGACCCGCTCTCACAGGATGTAAAGAAGGCAATTTCTGACGCCGAAATCGTATCGGTCGATACAGTCATTGAGTGCGTCGGCAACCCGGCCACTATGGAGCAGGCAGTTGATATTGCCTCGCGCGGTGCAACCGTCTTGCTTTTCGGTCTCACTCCGCCAAACTCGCTGATGAGTATAAAGCCACTGGAAGAGGTGTTTAGAAAAGAACTAATAATCACATCTTCTTTTATAAATCCTTTGGTTACCCAGCGCTCGATAGATTTGCTGGCGTCAGGGAAAATCAATTTGGATACCGTAATCACAGACCGAGTACCTTTGGATGATGCAATAAAAGTTTTTACCGATGACGGTTATCGCAAGAGAGGGAAAATACTGATTATTCCGTAGGTGAGTCATCTAACGGCTACTCTTAGTTGGCAAATTTTTCGATTAATGTAGATTATATTAGGAGGCCTATAACAGTGACTAAAAAAATGAAAGTGGCTATAATGACCGGCATCGGAAAAATTGAGTTCACAGAACGAGATATACCTAAACCCTCAGCCGATGAAGTTTTGGTTAAAGTTGAGTATTGCGGCATATGCGGCAGCGATTTACATTACTTTGAGACAGGCAGAATAGGTAACTATATTGTCGAGCCCCCATTTGTTTTGGGGCATGAATCCAGCGGCACGGTAGTTGCCGTAGGAGAAAATGTAAAGAACTTAAAAACAGGAGACCGAGTAGCCCTTGAACCCGGGATAACCTGTGGAAAATGTGAGTTTTGCCGCAAGGGAGTTTATAATCTCTGTCCTGATGTAATCTTTTTTGCCACTCCGCCAGTGGACGGCGTTTTTCAAGAATACGTTGCCCATCCTGCAGATTTGTGCTTCAAGTTACCGGAGAAAGTAGACACTATGGAAGGAGCACTTATAGAGCCACTGGCAGTTGGTTTCCATGCAGCTATGCAGGGTCATGCTCATGCTGGCCAGACAGCGGTTGTATTTGGAGCTGGCTGTATAGGATTAGTTTCAATGTTAGCTTTAAAAGCCATGGGTGTTTCTACTATATATGTGGTCGATCTTATGCAAAATCGCCTTGATAAGGCTCTTGAATTGGGAGCTACCGCTGTTATTAATGCCAAAGAGTTCGACGCGGTAAAAGAAATCATCAGACTGACTGAAGGCAAAGGGATTGATCTTGCCATAGAAACAGCCGGCAGTGAAATTACAACAAGACAGTGCATAGACGTGGCGAAAAAGGGTTCAACCATAGTGTTGGTCGGCTACTCAAAGAGTGGCGAGATGACGTTGCCGATAAGTCTTGCTATTGACAAAGAGCTGACTTTTACATCGGTGTTCAGGTATCGTCATATCTATCCGATGGCTATTGAGGCTGTCGCAAACGGCAAAATAGACTTAAAAGGTATAGTGACAAACGAATTTGATTTTGACGATGTTCAGACCGCTATGGAAAGGAGTCTGGTTGACCAAGCTAATATTGTAAAATCGGTGATACGAATCGCAAAATAATCGGTCACCCTTCAAACTCCAATAATCGGACTTTGCCAAAAACCTCGGCATAGAGATTATTCATTCCATTTATTTATAAATTCGTCTTATCGCACATTTCAGGCAGGTTTTTAATCGCATTAATCTCCGAAGTGTGCGATTTTTTTGATTACTTTTCGGACATAGCAAAAAACTGTCCGCTTTCCCCTTCTCTTGTTCGCAGGTACGATTACCTTTATCGACCGGAATAGTTTAAAGGCAAAAAATAATATGCTTTTAAGACATGCAAAAAAATATTCGAAATTTATAGTTGCGTCAAAGTCAAATGTGCAATACTGCATACGGTTTGTGTAAAGATTCTTAAAGTTTTCTTGATAAAGCATTTCAGGATATATATAATTTAAATGATTGCTTTTTAAAGGAGGTTTTTCAAATGGCAATGTATGCAATACTTTGCGTGGTTTTATTGTCTATTGTGTATTTGTTTTTCAACTTCTTCCGAATTAAGAAAATGGAAGAGGGCAACGACGAAATGAAGGAGCTTGCTAAAATTATTCGTGACGGCGCTTCTACATTCCTAAAAACAGAGTACAAAGTTGTCGCAATAGTTGTCCTGATACTGGCTTTTTTACTTTCATTGTTTTTGGAAAAAAGCAGCGGTTTGACCTTCATATTGGGTGCGTTTATGAGCAGTGCCGCTTGTATTATCGGAATGCGGAGCGCGACTTATGCCAATGTTCGCACGGCAAATGAGGCGAAAGAAACTCTTTCCATTGCAAAAACAGTCAAGCTTGCTCTCAGGGGCGGAAGTATCAGCGGTTTGGCCGTACAGGCTTTCGGTCTTTTGGGTCTGATTGTTATTTTCCTTTTAAACGGCGGTATAGATCCCGAAGTCACAAGCACCGGATTTATAGGAGGTCTTGTTACAAACCCGGATATCATGCGCATTTCCAGTTACTCTCTGGGGTGCTCGGTAGTTGCAATGTTTAATCGTGTGGCAGGCGGCAATTATACCAAGGCTGCAGACATATCCTCGGATATTCTGGCCAAAATCCGTCATGACATGCCCGAAGACGACAGCCGCATACCCAACGTAGTGGCGGACTTTATCGGAGACAATGTCAATGATATCGCCGGCAATGCCTCCGACCTGTTGGAGAGCTTTGTTGCTACAATTTCAGCCACTGTTATGATTTCGGTTACACTTTTTTTGAATGCCTCGGGCAGCAATATTACAGATGCAACTTTCCAGGCTACAAGTATTTTTCCCTTTCTCTTTGCAGGCGTCGGCCTTCTAAGTTGCTTGCTGGGTGTAATAATATCAATCAACAGAAAAATGGGCGATGACCCGGCAAAAGATCTAAATTTTGCCACCTGGTTGTCGGCAGGTTTAACCATCCTCGGCGGTTTGGTTCTGTCGTATTTTGTGTTTAGAGACGTGCCGCTATATGACAGCTTTTCCATTGGCTGGTTAAGCCCTTGGGTTGCCTGTGTTCTGGGTGTCATCAGCGGTGTGGCAATAGGCTCCATTACAGAGTATTACACAAGTTCAGACTACAAACCCACCAGGAATCTGGCAGAAATCGCCCATGAAGGTGATGCATTTGTCGTTACAAAAGGCGATGCAATAGGTTCGCGCTCGGTTCTGTTGCCGATTCTTGTCATAGGTATTGCTCTTTTTGTGTCGGGTAAAATTTCAGGCACCTACGGCATAGCGCTCTCTTCACTGGGAATGTTGTCTTTTGTTGCCGTTACCGTTTCAATCGATGCCTTCGGACCGATTTCAGACAATGCCGGCGGTTTTGCAGAGTCTTGCGGACTGGGCGAAGAAGTTCGCGCAATTACGGATAGACTTGACTCGGTGGGAAACACCACCGCCGCAATCGGAAAAGGCTTTGCCATCGGCTCCGCCGCATTTGCTACGGTCTCATTGATTGTCGCCTATGTCGGCAACTATACCGCTATAGGCAGTGAACCCATTCTTAACATTGCTTCATTTGTAGTTATTGCCGGCGGCTTAATCGGCGGCGGATTAATCGAATACTTCTGCGCTCTTCTTACAGATAACACCATTGAATCGGCCCGGCTTATGGCGGACGAGGGAGATGCTCAGCTTTCTCTTCCCGGAGTTATGGAAGGCACAGCTAAACCCGATTACAACAAAGTTGTCGCCATGGCAGCCTCAAACGCTTTGCAGAAGATGCTTCTGCCCTCCATTTTGGCGCTCTTAGTGCCCATAATAGGCGGATTTTTATTTGGCGTCGAGTTTGTCGGAGGCATCTTAATCGGCGCAACCATTGTGGCGGTACCAAGGGCTCTGTTTATGGGTAATTCCGGCGGCGCTTTTGACAACGCAAAAAAATACATTGAATCCGGGCACATTGAGGGACATGGCAAAGGTTCGGAAGCCCACAAAGCTTCGGTAACCGGAGATACTGTCGGCGATACCCGAAAGGATGTTGTCGGCGTTGCGTTGGATATATTTATTAAAACAATATCAACCGTTGCCAATACACTTGCTCCCATCATAACAAAATTCACATTGTTCAAGTAAAATCAGACTTTATTTAAGTTTTGAATAAAGTGAATTAAAATATATTAAAGGCAGATAATCTAAACGATTATCTGCTTTTTGTTTTTTGACGCGGGACTATCGGCTTATCCGGTCGGAATGTGCAAAAGCAGCATTTTATTTATGACTTCTTCTCTGGTAAGATGTCATAATAGCGACATAAGCTCTAAAATCTGAATATAGTGAGGATTTAAAGCTTTCGCACAAAAAATCTATGGAAAAAAAGATGCGTTGTGCTTAAAGAATTATTTGAAAAGAGCCTGTTCCTTACGGCAGATTTGGGGAGAGTACCGTTATGAATAGACGAAAGAAAAACAATAAGAAAAAATTTGGTTTCGGCAGTATTATAAAAGGCATCAAGCGCATCCTTCTGTCAGTCATCATTGCAGCAGTCCTGTTTGTGTTCATCATACGCGGAATCCTATATTTTTCCAATCACATTACCACCCCGAACGGTGTTGATGAAAGCATCTATGTTCCGTTGGACGGACAGGAGCAATATTTGCTGATTCGCGGAGAAGATGTCAACAATCCGGTCATCATTTGGCTTCATGGAGGACCTTCCGGTCCGGACGCATTTATGAATTATCGGTTTCAAAGATATCTTGTCGGACAATATACCTTCGTGAACTGGGATCAAAGAGGATGCGGAAGGACATATTTCAGAAATCGTAAAATCGATCCGAATAATCAAACGGCCAATTTTGAACAAGCACAAGTCGATCTTGATGAATTGGTAAACTATGTCTTAGATCGCTTCGATAAAGAAAAAGTCATTCTTGTGGGCCACTCCTACGGATCGGTGCTTGGAAGCCGGTACACTTTATCACATCCGGATAAGGTTGCGGCGTATATCGGTATAGGGCAAGCGGTAGCAATCTCGGAAAGCGAGATCTACAGTTATGAAGATGCTCTTGAAAAAGCGAAAGCCCAAGGTGATGATACCACAGACATGGAAGCTGCTTATCGTGCTTTTTCGGAACATTTGACATTGCCTACTTTGATGCATCTAAGATCGCATACGCTTCCGTATCATCCGGTAGAAAACGAAGCAAACAGGATATGGCTTGGCATTATATCTCCATATATGTGGCTGAATGATGTTCGCTGGTTTTTTAAACCGGTCGCAAGTCTTGAAAAATATACTGCTCTCAACCAACAGCTGTTTGATTTTTCTGCGACAGCCGATGTTCGCGATTACGGATTGGAATATCAAGTTCCTGTCGGTTTTATTTCCGGATCGGAAGATTGGTTCACGCCTGTCAAATATGCAGAAGACTACTATAATATGATCTCTGCGCCGAAAAAGGATTTCGTTTTGCTCGACGGTCTTGGACATGCACCTAACTATGATTCCCCTGAAGAGTTTTGCCGTGAGCTGGACACCATGCTGGATAGTTTTTTGAAGTGACGGCAATGTTTTCTTAGGAATTATAAATTAACGGCAAAAAACGATAAGGGAGAACATTTATGAGAATAGAAAAAACAAATAGAGAAAAGACAGCATATAGCGAATCTTGAAGAAATGTGATTTATATCATACATTCAATAAGGCTATAAGCAGGCAAGCTTCTACAACAAGGCCTCAAATGCCTCTAGAGTGTCAAATAAAATATTTAAATAATTTCTGTCATTGCCAAATAAATGTTTTATAATGGCGATAGAGGCCGGGTATCAAATTGTAATTCATATCAAACAATCTGATTATATAAATTCGTAAAAAATAACCGGCTGTTTTCAGCCGGTTATTTGTCAATTTAATAAGTAGATATTATTCTTCCATCTCAATTTCCGGATCTACTGCATTTTTACGTACGGATTCTACGCCGTTGAGGCAACCTGCCATAGCTGTGTAACCCTCACTGACTGCTATAATCTCTCCGTTTCTCGCCTTCAAACGGAAACGAAATTCGCCGGCTTTGTCCTTATAAATCTCGAATTTCGGATTCGGTTCCACTTTGAAACCGGGAACCGTCTGATCTTCAAGATTGGCTACCGGGGCATTGACGCTGACGCTGTTAATGCCGTTTTTGCAAGATTCCAGATTGCTATAAACCTCGGATGTAGCGATTACCTGGCCGTTTGTCGCTTTGAGATTAAAGACGAAGCCGGAACCATTCTTTGTGGTTTTAACCTGATATTTTCCCATAGTAATGTACCTCCCTTATCGCAAAGTCCCATGACAACGATTTATATACACTTTAAATATAATCGATAATACCGGTGAATGCAAATTCAAATAATTAATTAAACACCACTTTAGCAGTGCTCCAGGCAGATATTACTTGCGAACTGCAGATGAGGCAGATAAGCAAGTCTCGAAGAATTAAAAACTTTTTTGAAGCAAACAAATACCACTCAAAATGGGAAAATATAGCAAGCAAAAGGGTTTCAGAACTTTAAACAAAGTACGAAATTCGAAAAAATCAGGCTATTATACAGAATTTGCATGGCGCAAACTTCTATAATAGGAATAGAATTAAGGCTATCATGCGTAAAACTTTTGAAAAACAAAAGTTTTGTGCGCAGGATGACTCATTCACTACCGACAATTTAAGAAAATGAAAACAAATTGAAATAGATAAAATAGAATTTGATAGAAAAGGTATTGGGGATGAAAATATATAAATCAAAAACTTGGCAGTTTGAGGTTTCCGGCATCGATGGTAGTGTAATTCTATTTGGGATAAATATATTTGAATATGAATGGAACAATACCGGTGAAAGTGTTTTGGTAGAAGACCCCATATATCATCAGAGGTTCAAGTTCCCGGTGTATACTGTGAATATTGATGGAGAATCTCATAGTTTTGTTGCGGGTGAATTTAGTAACTGCATATGGGGATTCTATTTGTTTAAATAAAAGAGTAGCAAATTCCAACTTGTCTTATTTTTGAGTATGGAGTTAAAAAAATGTCCGACACTTTGCAGCATATGTGATTTTAGCAATAGTTAAAAACATGAATCCGCCATAACCCCTGATATCAAACAAATGCTGCACTTAGAAAAGCTTGATTCCACGGGGTTTTACAATTTAAAAAACAGCTAAAACGACATTTTATCCATGACTTCTTTTCAGGGTCTCGTGTCATTATTATGACAACGGCAAATAGTGACGATGATGGCCGGGTTTCAAGTCCTCTACAAGAAAGTAAAAATATAAACAATCATAGAAAACGGGCGTTTATTTAAAGTGCAACTTGAAAATAACTCCGTATGTTTTTATAATACAATTATATAAGGAGGCTATTAAATGATAGAAAGAAAAATAGCAAGAAAACTAATACAAGTTGCAAAACAAGTGCCTGTGGTGACCATAATTGGGCCTAGGCAGTCTGGAAAAACCACCTTGGTGAAGGAATGTTTTCCGGAATACAATTATGTCAACTTAGAAGATCCCATTAATAGAATGTTAGCAAAAGAAGATTACAGAGGCTTTTTCGCAACCTATAAAGAACCTCTAATCATAGACGAAGTTCAACGAGTACCTGAGCTTCTTTCAGCTATACAAGTTATGGTTGATGAGCATAGAGAGAAGAATGGGCGTTTTATTCTTACGGGTAGTCATCAGCCTAGTCTACAAAAAGGAATCGCACAATCATTAGCAGGCAGAACCAGTATATTAACTTTACTTCCTTTAAGCATGAATGAACTTGCAGAAGAAGGACATTTAGAGGGATTGTCTGCTGATAAATTATTAATTAAAGGTTTTATGCCTGAATTATATAGGGAAGGCTCGCGAGAGCATATTGTTTATTATCGGGATTATCTGAATACCTATGTAGAAAAAGATTTACGAGAAATGTTAGAAATTAAGAACCTAGATAAATTTCTAAGATTCTTAACCTTGCTTGCAGGCAGAGTTGGACAGGTTGTAAACTTGTCTGCTTTGTCAGGAGAGGTGGGAGTTTCATCTACAACTTTGTCTGAATGGCTATCCGTGCTTGAAGCATCTTATATTGTTTATAAGTTACAAACCTATTTTTCTAATATTGCGAAACGACAAATTAAATCACCAAAGATTTATTTTACCGAAATCGGCTTGGCCTCATACCTATTAGGCATAGAAACAGAAAATCAGGCAAATAGAGATCCATTAAGAGGAAATCTTT